>DATHAQ010000069.1:0-43119 GCA_035296565.1 Thermoleophilaceae bacterium | reverse complement strand
GCAACAGTTTCGGGCCCGAAGCAGTGGGAGCGGCACTCAGATGGAGCAAACGGCGTGGCATGTCGCGAAGTGGCGCGACAACCTGGCCGTCTGGTGGCGGAGCTTCTCGACTGAGGCCGAGGCCCTCGAAGCCGTGGGGCTGTCGGAGTAGGGACGTCACGCCGCTTCCCGTGGTCGGGCCTCGAGCAGGCGGTGGAGGTCTTCCCGCTGACCCTGACCGGGTGGCCACGGCCGGGGGCACCGTTCGGCTGGGTACGCTGGCCCGCTAGGTGGACCAGGAGATCCGCTTCTGCCGAGCCGTGGACGGCGCGACGCTGGCCTACGCTACCCATGGCCGGGGGCCGCCGTTGGTGCGCGCGGCCACCTGGCTGACGCACCTGGAGTACGACTGGCAGAGTTTGGTGTGGCGCCACTGGCTCGAGGGGCTGGGCCAACGTCACACCGTGATTCGCTACGACGAGCGGGGCTGCGGGCTATCCGACCGCGAGCTGGGCGAGCTGTCACTCGACCAATGGGTGGGCGATCTCGAGTCGGTGGTGGATGCCGCCGGGGTAGAACGCTTCGCCCTGCTCGGGGTATCGGGTGGCGGGTTCAGCTCCGTGGCGTACGCCTTGCGACACCCGCAGCGCGTCAGCCACCTGGTGCTGTACGGAGCCAGCGGGCGCGGTAGGCGCCGGCGCCGCGACCCCGATGCGGTCGAGCGTGCGGAGCTCGTCCTCCAGATCATCAGGCTCGCCTGGGACGACCCAACCCCCCTGTTCCGCCAAGTGTTCACCGACATGTTCCTGCCCGAAGGAACGCCGCAGCAGCTCGCATGGTTCGACGAGCTGCAACGGGCATCGACCAGCGGCGAGATCGCGGCCAGGCTGCGACGGGCCCGCGAGGAGCTGGACGTGACGGGCATGGCCGAGCAGCTGCGGGTCCCAACGCTGGTCCTGCACGCCCGCGACGATCAGGCGGTGCCGTTCGCGGAGGGACGGCTGCTGGCGACACTCATCCCCGGCGCCCGCTTCGTGCCGCTCGAGGGCCACAACCACATCCTGCTCGAGCAGGAGCCCGCCTGGCGCCAATTCATCGACGAGCTGAACGACTTCCTCGGCGCACCGGAGCCCGAGCGGGCGCCAGCGGAGGCGCTCGCCGACCTGAGCGCCCGTGAGCGCGAGGTACTCGAGCTCGTGGCGGCCGGGCTCTCGAACGAGGAGATCGCCGGGCGGCTCTACCTGAGCGTGCGCACGGTCGAGCGCCACCTCTCCAACGTGTACGCGAAGCTGCGGATCTCGGGGAAGGCCGCCCGCGCCGCGGCCGCGGCGCGCTTCTCGCAACTGGGCTGAGCTCGTACGTGAATCCCGTCACCGGGCACGCCTGAAGTTGGGTGGTTGCGCCGATGGCGGGCGGCGCGGCCGGACGTACGGTTGCTGCGATGACTCTCCTCCGTCCCGCTCCGGTGCTCTTCGCGACGATGTTCGCCTCCCAGGCCAGCCTCCTGGTGCTGACCGCGATCCTCCCGGACCTTGCCGGGGACTTCGGCGTCTCGGCGGCCACAGCCGGTCAGGTGCGCACGCTCGCCGCGCTAACGGGCGGCGCCACCGCGCTGGCGCTGGGCCAGCTCGGGCGTCACCTGGGCGTGCGCGAGCTGCTACTGCTCGGCCTCAGTCTCGTAGCGGTCGGATCCCTGGCGAGCGCCGTCGCCCCCAGCCTGGCCGCCTTCGCCGGCGCACAGGCGGCGATCGGAGCGGCGGCGGCCATCCTCCTGTCCGCGGCCGTGGCGGCCGCCGGCGAGTGGGCTCGCGCGGGGGAGCGCGCGCGAGTGCTTTCCTGGACGCTCCTTGGCCAGCCGGCCGCGTGGGTGGCAGGGATGCCGCTGATCGGGGTCATCTCTCAGCTCGATTGGCGCTACGCCTGGCTTGCGGTTCCGCTCGGGGCGAGCCTCGTCGCGCTGACGGCGGTGGCCCTGCGGCCGGGGCGTGCCGGGCGCCTCCCGGGCGCCGGCGAAGCGAGTCGGGTCAAAACGGAGCCGGTCTGGCATCGACCGCCGGTGGCGCGCTGGGCCTTCGGCGAGTTGCTCGCCCAATCCGGCTGGGGCGCGACGCTCGTCTACGCCGGTGCGCTCTTCATCCAGTCCTACGGACTGTCGGCGGCCGAGACCGGGTTGATCCTCGGCGCCGCCGCCCTGGGTTACTTCCCGGGCACGCTGCTCGCGCGTAGACACGTCGAGCAGCACGCGCGTACCCTGCTCGTCGGCCTCGGTCTGACCGCCGCCGTGGGCACCGCCCTGCTCGGGCTCGTGCGGCCCTCGCCAGCGGCCAGCCTCGTCCTCTTCACAGCCTGCATGGCCGCGATCGGCGGCCGTACGATCGCCGGCAGCGCCTTCGGGCTCGACGCAGCGCCGGATCAGCGCGTGGCCGTGATGGGCTTGCGCGCGGCGGCGGTCCAGTTCGGCTACCTGCTCGGCGCCGCCGCCGGTGGCGCGGCCCTGGCCACCGGCGGCTACGACCTGCTCGGGGCGACCCTCGGCGTCCTGTTTCTGCTCGGCGTCGCTCCGCACCTACGTCCCCGTACCCGCTCGGCCGCTCCCGGGAAGGAAGCAATTCCCGCCTTGGCAAGCGAGCTGTGCAATCCGAGGCTGAGAGCGGCTGGCCCGACCTGATCGTCAGCATCAGCGATGACTGGTGCCGAAAGGTGCCGACTTCACCTGACTACGCCGAGACTGCGGGGACGGGTACGGCACCGAAGGGTTCAGGTTCGAATCCTGACGGGTCCGGCGCACATAGACCCAGCGGGCCCGGCGGGACGGAGATCGAACCGTAGAATCGCGGCCGTGCCGTTCACGCTCAGGAACCTCAGGGAGGATCTGGAGGATCACGGGTCCAACTTCGACGGCGCGCCGGACCTGGAGTTCCGCCTCGCGACCAAGGCGCTCGAGCTCGAGCAGTCCGGCCTGAGCTATCAGCGCATCCCGCCCGACTATCGCTTCCCGTACGGCCACACGCATAAGGACCAGGAGGAGGTGTACGTGGTCGCGCGCGGGAGCGGGCGGATGAAGCTCGACCACGAGATCGTCGAGCTCAAGCAGTGGGACGTGGTGCGCGTCCCGCCCGGAACGTGGCGAGGCTACGAGGGCGGGCCGGAGGGCCTCGAGATCCTCGTCTTCGGTGCGCCCAATCTCGGCGAGAATCCGCGCGACGACGTGGAGGGTCAGCGCGACTGGTGGGCTGACTAGGTCTTCTTCGTCCACCGCAGCGGACGTTCGAATCAGCGAGGAAGCGAACTGTGCTGGCCGGGGCGCGATGCGCTGGTCTTGGCCGCGCCCATCTTCGGGCCGCGCTGACAGGATGGGAGACCATCGGGTTTCTCAGGTCCCGCCGAGAGGGTTCCACCGGCGAGGGCGGCGAGCGAGTCGAGGGCTCTTGGGTCGCCTCGATCCCGTTCAGACGCTTCGACCTCGCCAAGGAGGGGGGCAATCTGGTCTTGACTGAGCGGCATCTGCTCTTTAAGCCGCTTCGAACGCCAGTGGTGGTCGGCGACGTCATCCTGATGACCAAGGGATCACCCAGCTGGATCGTGCCGCTCTCAGAGGTGCGCAGGGTCGAGCCCGTCGCGGAGCGACGCTCACAGCTTCGAATCGAAACGGCGGACGGCAAGTCGCGCAACGTCAACGTCGTTGCCGGCCGAATGGCCCGGATCAAGAACCCCGACAACGTGGTGACCCGCGACCAGGCCATCGAGCGGATCCGCGCCGCTGCGGGCTAACGCTTCAAGAGCTTGACTTGCCGTGGGGCAACTTCCGGGCAACATGCTCCACGGGGTGGAAACGAACTCAACCGACGTCGGTGGGAAGAATCCCGGCCTCAAGCTGATCGAGGAGCGAGGGCGTGCCCCAGCGAACTTCGGCGGCGAGGTCAACCCCGGTCGGGGAGGGGTGAACCCGGCTGACAGGCCACCGTACACCCGGACATCAGCTATCGACACGGGGCTGTAGGCCCAGCCCTCGTCGCGGCCAGCCAGACGAACGGCCAGCCGTAACCGCCGGCGGTGGCGCACCGGGGGGTCGGTACTGGTCCTACCCCACCGGGGGTGCTCCGCCTACCTGGGAGTAGAGAAGTGCTACTCGGAGGGGTGGTCTGTTCTACGCGGGACTGCGCCAGGGGACCTTTGCTGAGACTCAGATTCGGGACCGCGCTTTCCTTCTGCTCCTTTCGGCCGTGAGCTACCGAGAGCCCGTCCTTCGGGTAGCCTCGCGCACTTTTTTCGCGGAACCCAACCTTGGGCGGTGTCCCGTCGCCGGTCTTGACTCGGGCGTCCACACCCCCACTCGAGCAGGGGATACTGGGTAGGCGATGTCGCAGGAGAACGTGGAGATCGTGCGCCGCGGCTACGAGTTGTACGCAGCCGGCGACCTCGAGGGCGTGGCGAGTCTGTTCGCTGATGATGCGGAGCTGGCGGATGGTGGCGGCCTCGGAGTCGCTGACACGGCTGCGGGCACTCGGTACGGGCCTGAGGGATTCCTTCGGTCCAGCGAGGAGGCGCTGGAGGCGTTCGAGGACTATCGCGTGGACGCCGAGGAGTTCATCGACGCTGGTGAGGCTGTTGTCGTAGGCGTTCGAATCTTCGGTCGCGGGAGAGCAAGCGGGGCAGTGATGGAGACGCGTCTCGCGCACGTGTGGGTGTTCGGCGGCGGCAAGGTGGTCCGAGGTGACGTTTACCGGAGCATCTCGGAAGCCCTGGAAGCCGTGGGAGTGGCGGAGTAGGCGGCGGCGAGGGAGAACGTGGAGAGGGCCGAGTAGCGGGCATCAATCGGGCAACAAGCTGCTTGAGCGCCGCTACGAGCCGGCGAGCACCGGTAGCCATACGATGGGTCTCGCTCAGCAGCCGCGAAGGGAGAGAGATGGACTTGCTCGAGGTCACCGAGAAGGAAAGGGTCAGCCGTCAGGAGGCCGCGAAGCGCTTACGCGCCCTGGCGACCGCACTCGGCCGCAAGAACGAGGTCGAGTACGAGCGCGGCGACCTGCGCTTCTCGCTGCACGTCCCGGACGAGCTCGACTTCAAGATCGAGATCGAGCTCCAAGACGACGAATGGGAGCTCGAAGTCGAGCTCAAGTGGGGCGGGAAAGGCCGCCGAGGAAGTAAGAAATCGGCCAGCCGCTGAAGGGTCCCAAGCCGGAGAAAAGTCGAAGGCGGTCCCGGGATGCGAGTTGCCGGTGGCCCCTGCCCCAGTCCCGCCGACGGAGTTCTACCCGGGAGGGGGGATCGCAACCGCCAGCTCCAGGGCAAGACCGCCCACATGGGCTTCGCGCGCTCTAGTCGTTTCCTCGGCACTACGCCGTCGAGGCCGCGCCTCTGACGCAGGGGGTGCGCTGATGCCTAGCCGATCTCCCCACTGCTCATCCCGAGCTTGAGCCACCCGCTTTCGGTCAAGGTAACTTCGCAACCTGTCCGCCCCCGGTGCGTTCCCTAAAGCGACTGGACGAATCGGTCGAGAGAGGGAACACATGAGGAAACTTGTCAAGGCTGCCTGCGTCATCGGGGTGCTTGCGGCGACGGCATCCCCGGCGCTGGCCCTTGGTCCAGGGAGCGGCGACCAGTCTCTGCCAAGCGGCACCCCCGCGTACAACGGCTCGGACAACCCCGGTACCGAGCATCGCCAGTCGGGACGCCCGGAGTCGGTTCCCTCTCCACGCTCGAAGAGGGCGCTCGGCGTCGTGTGCAGCCGCGAGGGCGCCACGAAGTCCAACAAGGATGATCCGGAGCGCGGCACCCCCTTCAGCCGTTGCGTGAAGGCTCTGGCGCAGGTCACCAAGAAGGCTTGCCAGGGCGAGCCGAAGCAGCGCCCCGAGGGCGACACCGAGCGCGGCACCCCTTTCAGCCGTTGCGTCTCCGAGCTCGCCAAGGGCCTCCGCGCCGGCAGCAAGACGAAGTCCGATCGACGTCAGGCCCGGATAGCCTGCCGCCGGCCCGAGTTCGAGGGCGGTAGGGAGTTCAGCGGTTGCGTCCGCGTGCTGGCGAGGGCGCTTCGCCGGGTGTAGCGACCCGACCTGGTCACGCGAGAGGGCCGCGCCGAACCCCGCGGCCCCTCTCGCTTTGAGCGGCGGAGTCGGCGAGTCGGTCACTCCGGCGGCTACCGACTCGGGTGACGGTTTGAGGTAGGGCCAAGCCCACCTGAGCGGGCAGAAACGCTGGCGTCCGGGCGCGTGGCTCGTCGGCCCATGGACGTGGCACGTAGCCCCATCCCGGGTTAGGGTCGGTTGTCCGCATGGAAGCGGCGACGGGGCAACTTCTGGTGGTTGCCTTGCGGGGCCCCGGCGGGGCGCTGGGACAAACCCGCCGGGGACTCCCGTTGCACGAGGCGCTTGATGGGGGTCAGGAGGTCGCTCAAGCGGGAGCTTCTGCTCCGCGATTCGGCCAGCACAGACACGCGAAAGGCGGAACGGAACCCCTAGCCGGCCGATGACCAACGGGTGCGGGGCGGGCCGTGCTCCCGAGTTGGAAGGGCTTCCCCGGGGCAGACCCGTCCCGCCCTCGACCCAGCGTACGCCCGATTCCTACCGAGACCGAGCGGCGCTAGGGGGAGAAGCCACCCGCAGGGTGGTAGGGCCCCGAGTTACGCGGCTGCGGGCTCGGGATCCGGCCGCACGATGACGGTGTCAGCGACCGGAATGATCTCGTCGACCGGCAGATCAGCGACCTCGGCGTGCTTGCGGATCGCCTCCGGACTGCTCGCCTGGTAGATGCAGACCGTGCCGACGGACCCGTCCTCCTCGCTGAGGGCGTAGCTTCGGATCCAGCGGATGTCCTCGGACATCTGCTCATCGCCGACCTGCTGCGAACGCTTACCCGCCTCCTCTAGATCACCCGGCGAGCGCCAGCCCCGGCGCCGGAGGATTGCGTAGGTGTTCATGGGTCCTCCCTTTGTTCGTTGCCCGACGTGGCCTATTCGACACCCGGCCGAGCTGGTAGTCAAGCGTTCGCCCACACCTCGTGCGGGCGGCGGGGGACTACTCGACTGGCGCGCCTCGCGAACTTGGCTTAGGCTCAGACGCGGTGGCCTACCGAGAGGCAGGCCACACGTAAGTCACCGGCGGAGGCCCCTCGCGGGCTGGTCCCTGCGAGGGGTCGCCCGCTGCCGGCGCGGCCTGCAGGGATACTGCGTGAGCGATGTCGCGGGAGCACGGGCGGGGGTCGTTCGTGCCCTTCGAGCTCGGCGGCCTCCACTGCGTCCTCTCATAGCGGCGCCGGGCGGTCCCGGCTGACCGCCTCCGGGGGTAGGAATATCGCGGGAGGCGGCCAGGCTCTTTGCCCGAGCCACCCGGCGCTGCGGGAATCTTCGACACGGGCTTCACTCGCCCTCCCGCGCCACGTCGGTCGCTAGGCAGCGCAGCGCTAACGGTCTCGGGGTCGCGTCGCGGCCGAGGGGGTGGGGGCGAGTACGCCGGCATCAGTCTTCTGCAGCGCTGAGCAGGGCAGGGACACTTGGCTGCGGCCCTGGTCGTCGGATAGGTTCGCCCTGCCAACAAGCTGCAAGGAGGCGCGCCCATGCACGCCGTCGTCGTCAGCGTCACGATCCACGAGCACGAGGCTTCCGAGATCAATCTGCGCGAGCGGGTGGTACCTGGCGTATCGCAGGCGCCAGGGTTCGTCGGCGGGTACTGGACGAGGAAGGAGGACTCGGGCTTGGCGATGGTCGCCTTCGAGTCCGAGGAAGCGGCCGAGGTCATGGCCGACAGGGTCCCCTCGATGCTTCCTGACACCGTCACCCTCCAGGACCTCGAGGTGCGGGAGGTCGTAGTACACGCCTGACACGTCCCCAAACGGGGCGGCTTGTGGATGCGTAGACGGCCGGGTGTGCGCCTTCGAACGGTCGCGCGAGAAGGCGAAGCGGCCCTCGGTATCTGCGATACGGCACTCCCTGTCGGTGGCCCGGCAGTTATCACCCCGGGTCACACTCGTGCGCGGGCTCGTCCCGCTACTGACGCCACTCCGTAAGCCCGCGTCCGTAGGGGAGCGCTTCGGCGAGGGCTTGGCAGACCAGCCCGAACACGACGAACACCAGCAGGACCCCTACAGCGCCGTCCGCGCGGGCGGCGGCGTAAGCCACCAACATCGCCGCGAGCACCCACCGCCACACGCGCCAGCGAGGCTTCCAAACGGGGCGCCCCCACGGCTCGGGCGCGCGGATGTAGGCGAAGAGAGGCACGTGTTCCAAGGTACTCGGCACGCGCCGAGCTCGCCGCCACGTGTGCCGCGCGAGATGCCCAGGGGATACTCGTGGGCGATGTCGCAAGAGAATGTCGAGACCGTGCGGGCCATTCATCAGCGGTGGAGCGACGGCGACTTTCGCGCCAGCGTCGAGTTCTTCGACCCGGACGTGGTTTTCGTGTTGCGTCCGGAGTTTCCCGACGCCGGGACGTATTCGGGCATCGACGCTGTCGCGGAATACACGCGAGGGTGACCGAACAGGCGCCCTCGAAGCCCTGGGCTTGTCGGACTTGGAGACGGGCGAGCCCGGCGGTCGCTAACCCCCGACGTTCGAGTGCTCGACCTCCGCGGCCTCGACAGCCGCCTCGCCGACCATTGCGTGGGCTTGCGTTCGGCCGACCCCGAGGCTGCGGAGCATGTCGGCCGATGCGGCCTGCACCTGCCCGACCAAGATGCTCGTCGAGAGGTTCTCCTCGCTGGGAAGCACGGCAGTGGCCCGCCTGGTGGCCCTGAGCGCTTCCTCGCGCACCTCCGCGTCTTCCTGTCCCGCTGCAAACTCACCGGTCAGGTCGCGAGCCGCCCGAGCCAGATCGCGGATGGCCGCGGGGACCGCGTCGGGTACCTCGTCCCCGATCGTGAGCGCACGGACGGCGCCGCGTGCCAGCACGCGGGCGTCGCGCACCGTCAGGTCGAGCGGCAGACCGACATCCTCCACATCGTTGAAGCGAGCCTGGAGGCGGCGACGGCGGGGCGCAAAGCGGGCGGCCTCGCGGCCTGCGTCGAGGGCCCGCTCCACCTCGCTCCAATCGTCGCTGATCCGACGTGCGCGCACGAGGCTCCCGCAGGCCGCGTCGTGGTCACGGCGTTCGAGGGCTTCGGCGATCTCGTTGAGGGTGGCCGCGAGATCGGCCAGGATCGACTCGATCGCTTCGCGCACCACCCGCACGGGGTGCACGGGGAAGAGCAGTTGGCTGAACACGAGCGCCACCGCGCCCCCGGTCAACGCGTCGATGAAGCGAGTGGGCGGAAAGCCCTGTGCCTCTGGCGCGAGCGTTGCCACCAGGGTGGCGGACACGGCCGCCTCCGTCGTAAGCACGTGTCGCCGTCCGAAGACGAGGGCCAGCAACAGCGCCAGCCCGACGAACAAGGCGAGCTGCCAAGCGCCCGTGCCGGTGACTCGCACGAGGAGATCGGCCACCCCGACTCCCACCGCGACGCCCACCATCAGCTCCAGCGACTGCCGCACACGCTGACCGCGCGTGGCCGCGAGCCCCACGATGGCCGCCACGGGCGCGAAGAACGCTCGCTCGTGGCCGAACACCTCGGTCGCGATCAGCCATGCGATTGCCGCCGCGACGGGTATCTGGAGCAAGGTCAGCCCGGAAGCGCGGATACGCGCGAGCCCACTCGTCGCCCGTGACCGGATCGGCGAGGCCTCGACGAGCTCCCGCCGGCGCTGAGGGGAAAGGCGGTGGGGCAGCTCTTCCCAGATGTCTGCGAGGCGGTGGCCGGTCCGAGGCGTCTGATTGCCGGGAACGATGCACCTCCCAAATGTCGTGGCCGGTACTGCGGCGAACCTTGACACACGGCGTCCCGGAGCCGCTGACCGCCGGGTGGCACGGCTGAACGGGGAGGGCCTACCAGCGCGCAACCGCACGGTTAGGGTGAGTCCGTGAGCGAGGTCGCCGAAGAGCTGCCAGCGGGCACGCGTATCGCCGACCGCTACACCCTGGTGGAACGCATGTCCGAAGGCGCCATGGGCGCGGTCTACCGCGGCTCGGCGGACGAGGGTGGGCCGGTAGCGATCAAGCGTCTCCTCGACCCCGGGCAGGCCGCCCGCTTCGAGATAGAGGGCCGGCTGCTCGAGCGCTTGCACCACAACCGGGTGGTCGGGGTGATCGAGCACCTGTCCGAGCCCGCGGGACAGTTTCTCGTGATGGACCTGGTCGAGGGGATCGACCTCGACCGTGAGCTGCGCGAGCAGGGCTCACCGGGGCTGCCCCTGGAGAACGTCCTAGAGTACGCACAGCAGGCGGCCGAGGCGTTGACCTACGTGCACGACCAGAACGTGGTGCACCGCGACGTCAAGCCTCACAACCTCGTGCGCGGGCCCGACGGGCTGGTGCTGGTCGACTTCGGTATCGCGCGGGAGGAAGCGGCCGAGCAGGGGGGCACGCGCGCGATCGGCACGCCGCTCTACATGGCTCCGGAGATCCTGGTGGGCGAGGAGGTCTCAGCGCGCAGCGACGTCTACAGCCTGGCGGCGACGATCTGGGCCTTGCTGCTTGGAAAACCGCCGGCCTACGACGACCCCACGCCCCTCAGCGAGACCGTCCCCGGCGCCCCGCCCCAGCTGGAGGACACGCTGCGGGCGGCGCTGGCCATCCGTCCAGAGCGGCGGCTGGCGTCGGTGGCTGCCCTGGCCGACGGGCTCGGGGTCTCGCTCGAGGGCGCCGAGGGTCGCGGGCTGGCCCTGAGCGTCTCGAAGCCCGCTGCGCGCAGCGATCTGCTCGAAGCCATCGCGCACACCGCAGCGGGAACCTTCGACGCCGCGGCGGCCTCGGTGGCCCTCGTCGATCCCTCCACTTCGGAGCTGGTCTACCAGTCCGCCTGGGGCGCCGCCGCCCACGAGATCGTGGGAGTCCGGATGCCGCCGGGCCGAGGCATCGCCGGCTCGGTGGTCAAGCTCGGCCAGGGCCTGGCCATTCCCGACTGCCGCAACGACCCGCGCTTTGCCTCCAACGTGGCCCGCAAGGTCGGCTACGTGCCGCACACCATGCTGGTGGTGCCCCTGGTTCGCGAGGGCGAGGCGATCGGCGCGCTCTCGCTGCTCGACCGCCGCGACGGTGGCGGCTACCGGCCTCCTGACGTGGAGAGGGCGATGCTGTTTGCCGACCTGGCTGTAACTGCGCTCGCCGAGCCCGGGCAGGATGTGACGCGGGTCGGGACGCGCGCCGGCTAGGCCCGCAGGCGCCGGCGCAGGAGCAGCGTGGTAGCCGCCACGAACCCCACGAGGAAGATCCCCTGCGCGGCGAAGGCCGTGCCTGCAGAGACGTCGAAGAAGTCGGTCCCGAAACGGTTGACCTTGGCGAACTCGGCGTTTTCGGCCAGCCGGGCGTTCATGTCGACCGCCGTGCCCAGTCCCGCCAGCGACCACTGCCCGAAGATCACCTCGGCGATCCCCTTGGCGGCTTCACCCATGCGCTCGAGCGTCACGATCGCGCCGGCGAACAGCAATTGCGGGATCACCGCCAGCGGGATGAGGCTCATCGCCTGGTCCTGGGTGGTCACCAGGCTCGACACGAGCATCCCCATGCCCACCGCCGCGAACCCGGTCGCCAGCATCAGCCCGAACACGGTGAGGTAGGTGTCCAGGCCCTCGTTGAGCGGGCGGAAGGCGAGCAGCAGCCCCGCGTACAGGAGGGTCTGCAGCGACACCAGGCCGAAGAGCACGACCAGTTTTGAGGCTATGTAGGCGCTGAGCCGGGTGCCGATCGCCGCCTCGCGCTCTACCACCCCGCGCTCCTTCACGATCTCCGGCGCGGCGTCGATGGCACCCAGCCAGATGATCGTGATTGCGGTCAGGAAGAGCATGTTGACCGCGTCTCCCGGTGAGCCTCCCGGGCGGTCGAACAGACCGGGCTCGAACAACGCGACGCCGAACAAGGCGAGCACCGGCGCCTGGCCGAGCAGCAGCACGACGTTGCGCCGGTCGCGCGAGAACAGCTTCAGGTAACGGCCGACCAGCACCGCCAGCTGCGGGAAGACGCTCGGTCGCGGCCGCTCGTCCTGCTTGGCGGCCTGCTCTTCCTGCGGCGCCAAGACGGGGCGCTCGCGGGTTCCCTCGAAGCGTTGCTTCCACTCGCTGGGTTCGCGCTTGGGCAGGGCGGTGTAGATGCCGTCCAGGTCGCCGGCCTCGAAGAAGCTCACGGCCTCCTCGGGCGGACCGTCGAAGGTGCGGTAGCCGCCTCGGCCCATGACGACCATGCGGTCACACAGTGCGAGGTTCTTCGTGGCGTGCGTGACCACGGCCACCGCCCGGCCGCCGCGCGACAGCTCGCGGAGCAGCTGCATCATCTGCGTCTCGAGGCCGGGGTCGAGGCCGGTCGTGGGCTCATCGAGGAAGAGGATGCTCGGGCGGCTGAGCAGCTCGGCCGCCACTCCCGTGCGCTTGCGCTGGCCGCCAGACAGAGAGCCGATGCGGGTGGTCGCCTGCTCATCGAGCGACAGCTCTCCCAGCACCCTGGCCACGGCGGAGTCGATCTCCTCGTCCGAGACATCCTGGGGCAGGCGCAGCCGCGCGGCGTAGCGCAGCGCCTCGTCCACGTCGAGCAGGCGGTGGACGATCTCGTCCTGGGGGACGTAGCCCACGTCCGTGAGGCGGGTGGCGAGGTCTTCGCCGTTGAGCGTGATGCGGCCGCCGGTGGGTCGTGTTACGCCGGCCAGCGCCTTCAGCAGGGTGGTCTTGCCGGCGCCGCTCTCGCCGATGAACGCCACCAGCTCGCCCGGCTCGATGGAGATCGAGGTCGGATGGAGGATCTGCTTGTCCCCCACCCGCATCGCGACATCGACGGCGTCCAGGCGCAGGGACCCGCGGTCGTCACGAGCGGTCAGCGAGGAGCCGTCGAACACGATCCTGAAGGGCCCGATGCCGATCTCCGCTCCGGGCTCGAGCCGGGCGCGCGTGGTCAGCTCGCCGTTCAGCCCGGTGCCGTTGCGGGAGCCGAGGTCCACGAGCTCGACGCCGCCGTCCTCGTCGCGCACCAGCTCGGCGTGGAAGCGGGAGACGTTGGGGTCGGGCAGCACGACCCCGTTCTTCTCATCGCGGCCCAGGGTGAGACGCTTGCCCTCGAAGTCGACGGTCTGCACGCCGATGACCGCCTGCTCACGCGACGCCATCCGCGTCAGCTGGCCGGAGAGGAAACGGATGAGGTGGTCGCCGAGCTCGATGGCGTCGCCAGGCGCGAGCATTCGGCTCTCCTCGCCCAGCGACTCCCCGTTGACGCGGGTCCCGTGCCGGGACCCGAGGTCGGTGATGGCGTAGCCGCCGTCCTCGGCGAAGACGCGGGCGTGCCTTCGCGAAACGCGCTCGTCCGCGAGGACGATGTCGTTCTCCTCACTGCGGCCCAGGGTCAGTTCCTCGTCGAGAGGAAGCCGCCGGCCTTCGTGGAGCAGAGAAGCGGGGGCGGATATCTCCACCCTCAGACCCTAACCCCGAGCGGGCTAGGGTGCCAGTTGAATGGCCGGCGAACCCACACCCGGATCGTTCTTCGGCGACTACCGCGTCGAGGAGCTGATCGGACGAGGCGGCATGGGTGCCGTGCTGCGTGCCACCCGCCTGTCCGACGGCTCGCCGGCAGCGCTCAAACTGGTGCTGGGAGAGCGCTCGGGCGAGCTCGGATTTCAGGAGCGCTTCGAGCGCGAGGGACGGGTCGCCTCGTCGTTCGACCATCCCCACCTCGTGCGCGTGCTCGAGGTAGGCACCCACGAGGGCATTCCGTTCATCGCCATGGCCTTCGTCGACGGAGTCGACCTCGAGGGGGTTCTGGCGGGTTCCGGCTCGCTGCACCCGGCCACCGCGGCGAAGGTGGTCGCCCAGGTGGCCGCCGGCCTCGACGCAATCCACGCGGAGGGGCTCGTGCACCGCGACGTCAAGCCGGGCAACGTGCTGCTCGAGCGTCGAGCCATCGGGGTCCACGCTCTGCTCAGCGACTTCGGCCTGTCCAAGCACATGGACTCGATGAGCGGCCTAACCAGAACCGGGCAGTGGGTGGGCACGGTGGACTACGCCGCACCCGAACAGGTGCAGGCCGGCGACACTGGGCCCTTCACCGACGTCTACGCGCTGGGCTGCGTCCTGCACGAGGCACTGACCGGCAGCGTGCCCTACCCGCGCGAGCGTGACGTGGACAAGCTGATGGCGCACGTGACCGGACCACCGCCCGCGGTGACCGCGACGGCGCCGCACGTCCCTGAGGCTTTCGACGAGGTCGTGCGGACGGCCATGGCCCGCGACGCCCAGGCGCGCCACTCCAGCGCCGGCGAACTCGGTCGGGCCGCCCTGGCTGCGGCCGCCGACGCCGGTCCCGAGCCGGACGAGCCCATCCCCTTCCCTAGCGCCCGGCGTGTGGTGGACACCGACGCACCGACGGCGGGCTAGCCGGCGATGGTTCGGACGGCGTACTTCGGTCGCTGGGGCAAGCGACGGGGCGCCCGGATACCTGTGCGTGTATCCGAGCGCCCGCCGTATCGTCCGGACTAGTTGCTGCCTTGGTCGCCGGGGCCGCCTTGGCTGGTGCAGCTGGACGGGCGGTCGGCCTGGGGACCGGTGCACTGCTTGCTCTGGCCAGCGCCGTTACCGGGACCCTCGTTCTGATCGGCGAACGCAGGTGCGGCCGCGGTGAGGGCGAGGGCACAGATGCTGAGCACGGCTGCTGACTTCTTCTTCATGTCTCCTCCTTGAGAATTGATCGCTTGTGATCTTCCGTGACTGCTAGGGCACTGCGTTGGGGCCCTTGTCGGTCGCGCTGTTGCACGACGCGGGCCGGTCGTCGGGGTTACCGGTGCAGTTGCCGCTGCTGCCGGCGCCGTTGCCGCCGTTGGTGGGCGGGGCGGGGTTGGCCGACACGGCGGGCACTGCGGTCACGCCGAGTGCCGCGGCTGCCAAGAAGGCGGCCATGGTCTTGCGTCCCTTGCTCATCTCACCTCCCATCCTTGAGTCCTCTCAGGAATGAGGGCCACGCCGTGCTGAGGCCCTACCCAAAACGGAAGGAAACCGATCAACCTTGCGCGGGAGAAGGCGTTTCAACCCGTGCACGGAGGGTCACGCCGCCGTGCGGCCCCCGCAGTCGCGTGCGGCTGCGGGGGTTCCTTTTGCTCCATGGCGAGAGAACCGACGCAATATCGACACCGGCGGGATGCCCGGCGCCGTCCCGGGGAAGAACGTACTCGCGGTCGCCCGTAACGGCGGCCCGCCACATTCCCTGCCTGGTAGCCCCAGGGATCCCTGCCCTGGGCCGCCAGCTTCAGGCCCGCTAGCCGCCACGAACGCAGAGACGCGCCCTGCGATGGCAGCCGCGGATGCCGGAGCAGTGATACGTCTCTTCACATGCGGATCACCAGGAACTCCCTCGAGACGACCCCCGGCCCGAGCGACTGGTTCACCGGCGCTGTCTACATCGACACCGTCGCGACGCCGTCGCCCCCCTCTCGCGTCGCGGCCGCGAGCGTCCACTTCACGCCCGGCGCCCGGACGGCGTGGCACACCCATCCCTTCGGCCAGACGATCTACGTCACCGAGGGTGTCGGCCTCTGCCAGCGCCGCGGCGGGCCGATCGAGCCCATCCGTGCGGGCGACAGCGTCTTCTTCGAGCCTGGCGAAGACCACTGGCACGGCGCCGCCCCCGACCGCTTCATGACCCACCTCGCCATGCAGGAAGCCGACGACTCCGGCAGCCCCGTCACCTGGGGCGACCACGTCACCGACGAGGAATACAACGCCACACGCTGACGCGGGGGCTACTGGTTCTGGGCGGCGAGCAGCGTCAGGCCGCCGTCGATCACGTACGAAGCGCCCGTTACGTAGCTCGCGCGCGAGGAGGCCAGCCAGGCGATCAGCTCGGCCACTTCGCGGGCGTCGCCGGCGCGGCCCAGCGGCACCTGATCGAGGCAGGCTCCTGGCCCTCCTGGCCGGTCATACGCGCGCGCTCGAGCGAATCGGCGACAACTCGGTCGCATCGGCCACCAGTCGCCGTCGTCGCCACGGGCCGCCTCCGCCGCAAGCCAGTCGGCTAGGGCGCCGCGCGCCACGGGGCGCGCCACTCCGGCGCCTCCCACTCCTCCGTCACGTAGATGGTCTCGCGAGCGACCTTGTCGCCACGGAACTCCAGGATGTTCACCGCCGGCTGGCGCGATCCGCCGTCGTAGCTGATCGTCCCCTCGACCACCCAGAGCTCTCCCTGTCCGCGCAGCTCGCCTAGCTCCAGGGTCACGCCCGCCGGGTAGCGGCTTCGCCACTCCCTGAAGTTCGAAACGCCATCGAAGCGCTCGCCGGACTGGGGGAACTCGAGGACAGCGTCCTCGGTGTAGAGCTCGTCGTGGATGTCCTCGCTTCCGGTCGCGTCCCAGTACCGCCGGATCAGCCGGCGCCGCTCCTCGTCGTCCATGCGCACAACCATGCCACGGCCTAGCCTTGCGCGAACGTGAGCGAAGAAGCCTTCCTCGATGCGCTGCGAGTCGAGCTGCTGCGTCACGCCGAGCTCCGGCCGGAGCGGCGCGACCATGCCCTGTTCCAGACGTCGACGATCGACGCGCTGCTCTCGGGTCACTTCGACGGCGACGTCACCGTCGACGAGCTCACAGCGCGAGGGGACCTCGGGCTGGGAACGCTCAACGGCTGCGACGGCGAGCTCATCGTCCTCGACGGGCGGGCGTGGCAGGCGCGCCTGGACGGCTCGCTCGCTGCGGTGCCCGGCGCGGCGATGACGCCCTTTGCCGTCGTGGTTCCCTTTGCCTGCGACCACCGCATGGAGCTCGAGGGCCCGCTCGACTTCGACGCGTTGGCCGAGCGACTGGACTCGGCGGACCGCTCGGGGGCGGCGGGGGCCGCCGTGCGGGTCGAGGGGCGCTTCGTACGGCTGAAGGTGCGCTCGGTGCCCCGCCAGCAGCCGCCGTATCCGCCGCTCGCCGATGTGATCGCCCAGCAGCAGGTCACCGAGCTGGAGCAGGTGGAGGGCACGCTGATGGGCTTCCGCTTCCCGGGCCCGCTCGACGGTTTGGAGGTCCGCGGCTGGCACTTGCACTTCGCGACCGCCGACCGCGCGTCTGGAGGCCACGTGCTCGCTTGCGACCTCGAGCGCGGCATCGCCGAGCTGGACCACAGCAGCCGCCTCCGGGTGGAGCTGCCGCCCTCAGTCCAAGCGCCCGGGCCCGGCTCCGATACCCACGACGAGCTCCTCGACGGGCTGGAGCGCGAGCCCGACCGGTAGTCACAGCTATATGACGACCACCGTTGCCGCGACGTCGGCCTCAGCCGCGGCGGTCGATACGACGGGCGCTTGTGACTCGTCGGCTTCGGTCACCAGGCGGCCTCCCGGCGCGAGCCACTCGGGGGCCGCGGCGATCACCCGCCGGAGGACGTCAAGACCGTCGGCGCCACCGTCGAGGGCCAAGCGTGGCTCATAGAGGCGGGCCTCGCGCGGGAGCAGGGCGACCTCGCGGGTGGGCACGTATGGCGCGTTGACCATCAGGAGGGCCACCCGCCCGCGAAGCGTGGCGGGGAGCGCTTCGTAGAGATCACCCTCGTGGACGTGCCCGACGTTGCGCCGTGCGCAGCGCACCGCGGCCGGATCTGCGTCGGCTGCGTGGAGCTCGATCGAGGGCTCGAGGGTCGCCAGCGCAGCGCCGACGGCGCCCGAGCCGCAGCAGAGGTCCACCACGACCATCTCTGGCCGGAGCACGTCGGCGGCCTCTCGGACCAGCGACTCGGTGCGCCGCCGCGGCACGAACACGCCGGGCTCGACCGCGATCCGCAGCCCGCAGAACTCGGCCCAGCCCAGTACATGCTCCAAGGGCAGGCCGCCGGCGCGCCGCCGGACCATCGCGTCGAGCTCGGCGCCGTCGTCCGCTGCCTCGGCGAGGAGGCGGGCCTCGTCCTCGGCGAACACGCACCCGGCGGCGCGGAGCGCGGCGACGGGGTCGGCAAGGGTGGCCACGGGCACAGTCAACCTATGCTGCCGCCTTGGTGACCCACGAGACCATCCTGTACGCGGTCGACGGCCCGGTTGCAACGATCACCCTCAACCGCCCCGAGCGCCTCAACACGATCGTGCCGCCCATGCCCGACGAGCTCGAGGCCGCGGTCAACGTGGCCACGCGCGACGACTCGGTCAAGGTCATCGTGCTCCGCGGCGCCGGACGCTCGTTCTGCGGCGGATTCGACTTCGGCGGCGGCTTCGAGCACTGGAAGGAGTGGATCGACACGGACGGCGCCTGGGATCCGGGCAAGGACTTCAAGTGGTCCAGCCAGCCCGCCACCGGCCCGGTTCCGAAGTTCATGAGCCTGTGGCGCACGCTGAAGCCCGTGATCGTGCAGGTGCACGGCTGGTGCGTCGGCGGCGGAAGCGACCTGGCGCTCTGCGGCGACCTCGTAGTGGCCAGCGACGACGCAGTGATCGGCACGCCGTACTCGCGCATGTGGGGCGCGTACCTGACCGGCATGTGGCTCTATCGCCTCGGGCTCACGCGCGCCAAGGAGCTGGCCTTGACCGGCAAGGGCCTCTCGGGGTCCGAGGCGGCCGAGCTCGGGCTGATCAACGCCTCGGTCCCCTTCGCCGAGCTCGAGGACGAGGTGGCTCGCCGCGCCGAGCAGCTCGCCGGGATCCCGGCCTCTCAGCTCGCCGCCATGAAGCTGGTGGTCAACCAGGCCTACGAGAACATGGGCCTGGCGACCACGCAGCTCATGGGCCCGATGCTCGACGGCCTCATGCGCAATACCCCCGACGCGCACGAATGGATCGAGACCGCGGCCGAGAGAGGGGTGCGCGAGGCGATCGGCGAGCGCGACGCGCCCTTCGGTGACTACAGCCAGGCCCCGCCCGAGCGCCGGCCGGACCCGTCCCACGTCATCGAGCCATGACGTCGTAGACCAGGTCGTCGAAGCCGAACGCGAGCCGCACGCCGCGCTCGCGCAACTCGATGGTCTCCTTCACGGGCGGTCCTCGAGCAGGCGCTTCAGCGCCCGGAGGTCCTGTTCGTTGGCCCGGCGCATGGCCCAGGCCATCAGTGGCGCCGCCACGCGCGAGAAGCCCGATGGCTCGCCGCGGTTGCGAAGGGTCATGCGCGTCCCTCCGGCGGCCGCATCCTCCCAGAGGTAGGTGGTCTCCATCGGAAATGGGCCCTCGGCCGTCGCCATCACGAACCGCTCACCCGGCTCGTGCGCCCGGACCTCGTAGGTGTAGGTCAGCCGACGGCCGAGGAAGTGCGCGACGAAGGCCATTCGCGAGCCCACCTGGAGGGGCGGCCCGGTCTCCCAGCTGACCTCCTCGATGTTCTCGTACCAGGCCGTCGCGTTGTCGGGGTCGCACGCAAAGGCCGCCACCGCTTCGCGCGGGCGCTCGATAATGGTGTTGGTCGCGACGTCGACCGCCATGGAGAGGGAGTATGAGGCCATGCGGAGCGTCGTCTGCCAGAACGCCGAGCTGGACGTCGTCGAGCGGCCGGAGCCCACGCCGGCGTCGGGCCAGGTCCGCCTCGAAGTGCTTCGTTGCGGGATCTGCGGCTCGGACCTCCACGCCCGTCACGGCATCGACGATTGGGCCGACCTCGCCGAGCAGGCCGGCTATGACCGCTTCGGGCGCTCGACCGAGGAGGTCGTCTTCGGACACGAGTTCTCCGGCCGGGTCGCCGAGTACGGGCCGGGCTGCGAGCAGGAGTTGCCGACTGGCACGCCGGTGGTTGCCCTGCCGCTGATTCGCGCGGCCGGCGGTATCGACACCATCGGCTTCTCCGCCCACGCGCCCGGCGCCTACGCCGAGCAGATGCTCGCCCAGGAGTCGCTCATGGTCCCGGTGCCCAATGCCCTGGCGCCCGACGGCGCGGCGCTCACCGAGCCGATGGCCGTGGCCTGGCATGCCGTGCGCCGCGGGGAGGTCGGCAAGAAGCAGGTCGCCGTCGTCATCGGCTGCGGGCCGATCGGTCTCGGCGTGATCCTGATGCTCAAGGCGAAGGGCGTGCGCACCGTCGTGGCCAGCGATTTCTCAGTGGGGCGCCGCGAGCTCGCCAGAGCCTGCGGGGCCGACGTGGTGGTCGACCCCGCGGAGGAATCCCCCTACTCGGCGGTGGTCGAGAGCGGTCACCTGGAGAACCTCCCCGACGCGCTGGAGCTGGCCGTTGGAACCCGCGAGAAGCTCGGGCGGCTGCCCGTCGGCTGGTGGCACGTATGGCGCGTGGCGGAGAAGCTCGGGGCCGCGCCCAAGCACCCGGTCGTGTTCGAGTGCGTCGGCCTGCCCGGCGTCATCGAGAGCATCGTCGACAGTGCGCCGCTGTTCTCGCGCGTAGTGGTGGCCGGCGTTTGCGTGGGGCCCGACCGCTTCAGGCCGGCGATGGCCGTCAACAAGGAGATAGACCTGCGCTTCGTCTTCGGCTACACGCCGCTCGAGTTCCGGGACGCGCTGCACATGCTCGCCGAGGGCGACGTGGACCCCCGGCCGCTGATCACCGGGCAGGTCGGCCTGGACGGGGTGGAAGCAGCCTTCGCCGCGCTGGGCGAGCCGGAGCAGCACGCCAAGGTCCTAATCGACCCGCAGCGGACCGGAGGTCTCTAGCTGTCGTCGCCGTTGCCCGAGCGGGGCGGCTGCCGGGCAGACGCTCCATGATCCGGCCGAGCGGCTCCACGGCTCCGCTGAGCTGCTCGGCGGACTCCTGAAGGCCCTCGACGCTGGGACCGAGCGAGTCGAGCGCCGGCTCCAGACGTCCGAGCTGCGAGCCAATCGAGTTGACCTGGTCCTCGACCGCCCGGACCCGGTCCGGTAGCTCGGGCAGGCCCTTGGTGGCCTCGGCGAGCTGCTCCAGCGCGCTGGACACCGCGGCGAGGCGGTCCAGCGACTCGCCGAGGGCGCCCAGTGCGCGCAGGCTCTCCTCCAGGGCGCCGAGCCGGCGCAGCGTGTCCTCCAGGTCGGCGAGGCGCGAGAGTGTCTCGGAGAGATCGGCGAGGCGAAACAGCGGGCCGTCCTCGGCCAGCAGGCGATCGACGGGCCCGCCCGGCTCGAGCAGCCGGTCCAGCGCACCGTCCTCGGCCAGCAGGCGGTTCATCGTGCCGTCGGGGTCGACCACGCGCTCGACCGTTCCGTCGGCGGCGAGCATGCGCTCGACCAGGCCCTCGGGCGCGAACAGGCGGTCGAGCACCCCGTCGGGCTGCAGCACGCGGTCGAGGGTGCCGTCGCGCTCGGTCAGCCGGTCGAGCGGGCCGCCTTCGGCCAGCAGGCGGTCGAGCGGGCCGCCCTCGTAGAGCAGCCGGTCGACCGCTCCCTCCTCGGCGAGCAGCCGGTCGAGCGGGCCGCCGTCGGCCACGAGCCTGTCGACGACTCCCTGCTCGGCCAGCAGCCGGTCCAGCGGGCCCCCGGGGGCCAGCGCACGCCCGAGCGGGCGGTCGTCGGCGGTGAGCAGCGCGAGCTGCTCGATGCGGGCCAGCGGGCCGTCCGGGTCCCCGAGGCGGCCGAGCTGCTCCAGCGCCCCGTCCTCGGCGAGCAGCACGTCAAGCCGGTCGCCATAGCCGCCCTCCTCGCGTAGCGGTCCTTCGGGCGAGGCGAGCTCACGCGCGGCAAAGATCACCTCCGCCGCGGCGATGGCCGTGCGAGCGGGCATGAGCGCTAGCGACACGAGCCCCACGCGGGCAGTATGCCCGGTCAGAGCTACGAGAAGCGGTCCCAGGCCCTCAGGCGCGGCTGCGGGTCGAACGGGCCGCCCCGGCCGCGCAGCTCGAAGTGGAGGTGGCAGCCCACGCTGCGGGCGTTGCCCGACGCGCCGACGGAGCCGAGGCGCTGGCCGGTCCGCACGCGGGCACCGCGGCGGACCCGCGCCGGCGAGCGCAGGTGGGAGTACCAGTAGTCGCGCCGCTCGCTGGCGCTCCTCACGATCACGAAGTTGCCGTAGAGGACGGGGTCGTAGCGCTGCCGCTTCACCCGGCCCACACGGGCGGCAACTACCGGCGTCCCGCAGCGGGCGTTGATGTCGAAGCCCTCGTGGGTGCGCCCCCCCGAGCGCGGCGCGCCGAAGCGCCCGATCGCACCGCGGAACCAGTGGCGCCCGCGCACGGGGTAGACGTGGCGGCGGAAGGTGAAGCCACCGATGCTCCTCAGCCGGCCGCCGCGCCGCCCCGCGCGGACGCGGTAGCGGCCCTCGCGCGCCTCGCGTCCGTTCCCGCCGCGCCCGTCCCAGCGGATCTCCACCAGGCGCCGCGGGGCCGCGGCGCGCAGGTCGAAGCGCCGTGCTACTCCCCCTCCGCGGCGCTCGATCTGAATCCGCACGTCGGCCGGCCCCGGGGCGCTGAAGCGCACGCGCACCGCCAGCGGCCGGCCGCCGTAGAGGACGCGGGCTGGGGCGACCCGGCCGCCCTCGAGCTGGAAGGTCGGCGGGGGGAGCGCGGCCGGCACGGGTTCAGAGTGCCAGGCTCGCGGTACAACGAGCGCATGCTCGCCCCCGCGGTCCGCTACGGGATTCCCGCCGCGTTCGTGCTCGCGGGCTTCGTGGTGCTCGTGCTCGACAACGACGCCTGGGTGGCCTGGGCGGGGTTCGTGGGCGCCGGCATCGCGGTCCTGCTGCTCAACGTGCTCTTCCGGATGAGCTTTCAGGGCGAGGCCGACCGCGACCGCGAGCAGGAGGCCCGGGACTTCTTCGACCGCCACGGCCGCTGGCCGGATCAGCAGGAGCGCAGGGCGAGGGAGTGGCGGCTGCCCGAGGGCGCCGCCACCCCGGAGAGCGAGAAGCGCGACCGCGACCGCCGGCGCTAGGGCCTGAGGTCCTCCACCTCGAATCCGTGCTCCTCCGCCAGCCGCGCCGCGATGAGCGAGCGGTGGCACGCCTCGGGATCGCGCTCCACGCACAGCAGGGCGGCGAGTGGTCCCGCTTGGAGCGAGCGTGCGAGCTCCTCGACGCCCACCCGCTCGAGGATCTCGTCCGTGTAGCGGCGCACGTACTCCGCGGCAAGCTCGCTCCGTGAGCGCTTGCCCTCGCCGCGCCGGGCGTCCTCGGCGTACTGGAGCCGGCGCAGCTCGGTCGTAGGCGCCAGCTCAGGGCGATGCTCGTACTCGACCTTCGCCTCGGCCAGCGCGGCTTGCAGCCGCTTCGAGTTGGCCCACGCGTACTCGGTCCCGCGGACCCCGCGGCGCTGACGGACGTCGATCACCCGCCCCACGCCAGCGGCTCGCAGGGCGTCGAGGAAGGACTCGGCGCTGAAGCCGTAGACCCCGACCGTGGTGAGACGGCCTCTCACTTCGCCTCAACCCACTGGTACCCCTGGGGGGTATAGTGGGGCGCATGGAAGCCGCTACGCAACATCACGACCACGAACTGCCCACCTCGGGTTCCGCGCTCACGTCCATGGCGCTCAGCGCCACGCTGCACTGCCTGACCGGCTGCGCGATCGGCGAGATCCTGGGAGTGATCATCGGCACCGCCCTCGGGCTGTCGAACGGGATCACGATCGCGCTGGCCATCGTGCTCGCTTTCATATTCGGATACTCCCTTACGAGCCTCCCCCTCCTGCGGGCCGGCTTTGCGCTGGCGGCGGTGATCCCCATCGCGCTGGCCTCGGACACTCTCAGCATCGCCACCATGGAGGTGGTCGACAACCTGATCCTGGTGTTCATCCCGGGCGCCATGGAGGCGGGCCTGGGCGACCTGCTGTTCTGGGGCAGCCTGTCGGTGGCACTGGTCATAGCCGGCGCGCTCGCGGTGCCGGTCAACCGCTACCTCATCGCGCGCGGCAAGGGCCACGCAGTGGTGCACGAGGCCGGCCACCACGGCGATTTCCCGACCGGGCTGGTGGCCGTCGTCGCCGCCGTCGCCGGGGTGTTCGGGACTATCGTCCTGCTGGCTGAGGCGCTCTGACCGACCCAATGCCCTGACCGGCGCGTCCCTCGACCGCGCCGAGGACGGCCGCCGGCGCGACCCCGAGTGGGTGGCCGAGCAGCGCGGGCACGACCGGGCACGGGCGCTGGTGGCGGGCGACGCCGGGGTGCTCATCGACGGCGAGCGGCTGGGCCGCGTGCCGCTCGCCGAGCTGGGCTCCGAGCCCTCCCTGCTGCTCGGCATCGACGAGGAGGGGCCGCTGTTCGCCGTCGACGAGGGGCCTCCGCGCGAGCCCGGCCGGCGCGCGGCCATGATCGGGGCGGGCGGCCGGCGCGGCGAGCCCGCGCCCGAGGCGCCTGATCGGGTGAACCTCCGTGAGGCCGTGCAGCTGCTCAGCCAGTCCGAGGGCGGCCTCGTCGCCTACCTCACCGCGCTGCTGAACTGGCACCGCGGCCACGGTCACTGCGCCAACTGCGGGGCGCCCACGGAGGTCGCCGAGGCGGGCAGCCTCCGCGAGTGCGGGGTCTGCGGTACCCACCACCATCCGCGCGTGGACCCGGTGGTGATCATGCTGGTCACCGACGGTGACCGCCTTCTGCTCGGCCGCCAGCGAGTGTGGCCGCCGCGGCGCTACTCAGCGCTGGCGGGCTTCGTGTCGCCGGGTGAGAGCCTCGAGGAGGCCGTCGCGCGCGAGGTCCTCGAGGAGGCAGGGGTGAGGGTCGGCCGGCCCGAGTACCGCAGCTCGCAGCCGTGGCCCTTCCCGGCCTCGCTCATGCTCGGCTTCACGGTGCCCTACGCGGGCGGCGAGCTGGGCGGAAGCGACCCCGAGCTGGAGGACAAGCGCTGGTTCGACCGCGACCAGGTGGCGCAGGCGGCGACCGAGGACTCGTGGAGCGACCCCGCGGACGGCGACGCGCCGCTGCTCCTGCCGCCGCGAGCCGCCATCGCCCGCAGGCTGATCGAGGGCTGGCTGAGGGCGTAACGACGATCCTTGCCGCGCCCGCCCGCCCGCCCCGGCCGAGCGGCGAGACCACGCCGCAGAGAGGGCGTCACCCGCCCGGCGAGTTCGTCAGGAAGCTGACGGATTCGCCGGACCACTGCCGTGGTTCGCAGCCCGGCCGCCCGCCGGCGACCGCGGACAGGTCAGTCTCGCCAATCGGGCGCGAAGCTCGGGTCGAAGTTGCGCTCCCGCTGCTCGGAGAGCTCGTCGATGCGAGCAGCCTCCTCGTCGCTCAGATCGATCTCGAGGGCCGCTAGGTTCTCGCGCCGGCGGTCGGGGTCGGTCGAGCGGGGCAGCGGCACCACGCGGTCCTGACGGGCCAGCCAGGCCAGGGCCACCTGGCCCGGCGTGACGTCGTGGGCCTCGGCGATCTCGGCGAGCACCTCCTCTTCGACGACGTCGCCGCCGCTTCCGCTCAGCGGCGCGTAGGCCTCGATCAGGAGGTCATTGTCGTCGGCGATCTCCAGCAGCTCGCGCTGCGAGAGCTTCGCGTGGTATTCGACCTGGTCGGCGAAGATCTCCGGCTGCAGCTCGAGCGCCTCGCGCAGCATGTAGCCGGGGAAGTTGCTGACGCCCAGCTCGCGGGTCTTGCCCTCCGCGCGCAGCGTGGCGAGCTCCTCGAGCGCCGGGGCCAGTTCCTCCTGGTCTGACGGTGGCCAGTGGATGAGCAGCAGATCGACGTGCTCGAGGGCGAGCTTGCTCAGGCTGCGCTCAGCGCTCGCGCGCAGGTCCTCGGGCGCGAGGTCCTCCATCCACACCTTGGTGGTCACCCAGACCTCGTCGCGGTCCGCGGCGGAGGCCTTCAGCCCGCGGCCGACCCCCTCCTCGTTCCCGTACATCGAGGCGGTGTCGATATGGCGGTAGCCCGCGCGCAGGGCGTCGGTAACCGCCTCCTCGGTCTCGGCGGGATCAACCTCGAAGACGCCGAAACCCATCGTGGGAACCTCAACGCCGCGGACGGTCTTGGTGAATGGGGATGGCATCCCGTGCGTGTACCGCGCCGCCACCGGCGCGAAACACCTGCTCCGAGAGCCGCAGCACCTCCGCTCCGAAACGTCGTCCGCTGCCGGTCGGGCTCCCCCGGCCGTCCTCTGCGCGCCTGTGCCTAGGCCGTGGCGAAGCGCGTGAGCGTGCGGTCGATCCGCACACGCGGTAGGTACTCGCGGAAGATCCGCAGGTAAGCCAGCTCCTCCCGCGTGCGCACGGGAGGATCGAGCTGGTCCTTCTCGGCCTCGAACTCCTCCTCGCTGATGCGCAACTCGAGCACCTCCGTGAGGACCTTGGAGGCGCCCGACCCGTCGCCGAACTGCTCCTTGCCGCGCCACAGCAGGTCCTCGGGCAGCCAGCCGTCGAAGGCCTCGCGCAGTAGGCGCTTCTCGGGATCGTCGGGGCCGGCGACCTTCCAGGCGGCGGGCAGGCCGACGGCGTAGGCGATCACCTCGCGGTCGAGGAAGGGCACGCGCGCCTCCAAGCCGTGTGCCATCGTGACCCGGTCGGCGCGCTGCAGATTGAGGCCGTGCAGCTCCTCCACGGTCCGCACGATCTCGTCGTGCAGGCCGCCCTCTTCGATGTGGTTGTGCAGGTAGTCGTAACCCGCGAACAGCTCGTCGGCGCCCTCGCCGGTGAGCACGACCTTCACGTGCTGCACGGTCATCTCGGCCAAGAGGTAGTTGGGGACCGCGCTGCGCACGAGCGAGGGGTCGAAGTGCTCGATGGCGCGCACCACCTCCGGGACCACTTCGACCGCCTCCGCAGCGTCGTAGAGGCGCTCGCGGTGCTCCGAGCCGATGTGCTCGGCGACCCGGCGCGCGGCCATGATGTCGGAGCTCCCCTCTGTGCCGACGGCGAAGGTCTGCAGCGTCTCGCCCTCCTCGGCCTGCAGCTTCGCGGCGATCGCGGCGATCAGGCTGGAGTCCAGCCCGCCGGATAGGAATACGCCCACCGGCACGTCGCCCATCAGCTGGCGGCGCACGGAGTTGATCAGCGTCTCGCGCGTCTCGATCCGGTCGGAGTTGGAGGGCGGCTGCTGCTGGCCCTCCACGGCGTCGCGCCCGTCGAGCGGGACGGCCTCGGCGAAGCGCTCGACCCCGTTCTCCGGGGTCCACAGGTGGCCGGGGGGAAAGGACTCGACCTTGCCCTGGAGCTCGGGTGTGAAGGCGGCGATCTCGGAGGCGAACACCACGCGGCCGTCCTCCCTGGCCCAGTAGAGGGGCTTGATGCCCACGGCGTCACGCGCGGCGATGAAGTCGCCTTCCTCGGTGGCGCCCAGGAACGCGAACATGCCCTCCAGCTCATCGAGCGCGTGCGGCCCGCGCTCGCGCAGCAGGTGCAGCGCCACCTCGTTGTCCGATTTGGTCAGGTAGGGCGCGTTGTCGAGGCTCGCGCGGACGTCCTCGTGGTTGTAGACCTCGCCGTTGCCCACGAGCCACATGCCAAGGCCGTCGCCGCCGAGCGGCTGGCGGCCGGACTCCACGTCGACGATCGACAGCCGCGTGTGGCCCAGCCAGCTGCCGTTGACGCGGACCGTTCCCTGGTCGTCGGGGCCGCGGTGCGCGACCCGGGTGAGCATGGCCTCGAACTCCTCGGGGCTGAGGGCACCATGCGCCCCGACTATTCCGCACATGTCTTCAGCCTAGAGCCGCATAGGCCTGCGGACGGCGGTCGCCCAGGTGCGAGATGGCGGTGCGGGCGGCGCTCACCGCGCCGGCGAGGTCCACGCCCGCCATGGCCAGCCCGCGGCGAGAGCGCGTGGTCGCCAGCACGTTGCCCTCCGGGCTCACCACCTTCGCCTGGCCGGGGAAGCGAAGCCTCCCCAGCTTGCCGACCTGGTTGGCCGACACCCACACGACCTGGTTCTCGACCGCCCGCGCCTGATCGAGCACGTTGAAGTGACGCGTCTGGACGTCGCGGCCCAGCCGGCGTGTGTTGCTCTCCCGGCAAGCGGGCCAGGCGGCCATGGAGGCGATGACCTCGGCGCCGTCCAGCGACAGCTTGCGCGCGGCCTCGGGGAACACCTTGTCGTAGCAGAGGAGCATCCCGAGCCGGCCGATGGGAGTGTCGAAGGCCTCGAAGCCCTCACCCGAGAGGAAGACCCCCCGCTCGGCGGGCGGGATGTGGACCTTGCGGTGATGGCCAAGAACGCCGTCGCCGCTCACGCAGACCGCGCTCGAGTAGACCCCCCCGCCGAGCGCGGCCTCGGTGTAGCCCACGCACACGACTGCGTCCGCGGCGATCCGGCGCAGTCGCTCGATGTGGGGGCCCTTCCGCTCGAGGGCGGGCACGGGGCCGACCAGGTCGATAATGCCCGGGACCTTCGGCTCCCACAGGTAGCCGCCGAGCGCCGACTCGGGCAGCACGACCAGGCGCGCGCCACGCGCGCGCGCGCGAGACACGATGCCGTCGATGCGCTCCAGCGACCGCTCGACGTCGCGGCCGAAGCAGTCGGCCACAGCGGCTACGGCCAGGTGGCCACCGCGTACTGAGCCTCTGCCGAACATACCCCGAATGTTGCCCGCAGCGGGGGCCTCGCCCTTTGGCCCCCGGTCCAAGATGCCGGCGCCGCGCTTCGACACCCGGTCCAGCGCCCCGACGGGGCTGCGGTACCTTCAGAAGAGGTGGCCGAAGAGGGACGCAGCGGCGGATTCGAGCGCCCTTCGCTGCTGGCGGTGGACGACGATCCGGCCGTGCTGCGGGCTGTCCAGCGCGACCTGCGCAGCCACTACGGCGAGCACTACCGGGTGCTCCGGGCCGATTCGGGGGCGGCCGCCCTTGACCTGCTGCACCAGCTCAAGCTGCGCGGCTCGCCGCTGGCCCTGGCGCTGGCCGACCAGCGCATGCCGGGCATGAGCGGGGTCGAGCTGCTCGAGGAGGCGCGCTCGCTCTACCCCTCGGCGAAGCGGGTGCTGCTCACCGCCTACGCCGACACCGAGGCGGCGATCAAGGCCATCAACGACGTGGACCTCGACTACTACCTGCTCAAGCCCTGGGACCCGCCCGAGGAGCAGCTGTTCCCGGTGCTCGACGACCTGCTGGCGGACTGGTTGGCCTCGGGTGGCATCGCCGAGCATGCGGTGCGGATCGTTGGCCACCGCTTCTCGCGCGAGGCGCACGAGCTGCGCGACTTCCTGACCCGCAACCAGGTGCCCTTCTCGTGGCTCGACGTCGAGCGCGACCGCGAGGCCACGCAGCTGCTCGAGGTGGCCGACGTGAGCTCGGAGCGCCTGCCGGTGCTGCTGTTCTCCGACGGCGCGGTGCTCGAGCGCCCGAGCGCGCTGGAGGTGGCCGAGAAGCTCGGCCTGACCACGCGCGCCGAGCTTCCCTTCTATGACCTGGTCATCATCGGTGGAGGGCCCGCCGGCCTGGCGGCGGCGGTGTACGGCGCCTCCGAGGGGCTGCGCACGGTGATGGTCGAGCGAGAGGGGCCGGGCGGGCAGGCGGGCCAGAGCTCGCGCATCGAGAACTACCTCGGCTTCCCCAGCGGGCTCAGCGGGAGCGACCTGGCCCGTCGCGCGACCGCTCAGGCGCGCCGGTTGGGCGCGGAGATCATTTCGGTCAATGGGGTCGACGGCATCGAGCGCCGCGGCCCCGCACGGCTGCTGCGGCTGGGCGACGGCACCGAGCTCGCCTGCCACGCCGTGCTCGTCGCCACCGGCGTCTCCTACCGGCGGCTGGCGGCGCCGGGCGTGGACGAGCTGACCGGGCGCGGCGTCTACTACGGCGCCGCGGTGGCCGAGGCGGTCTCCTGCGCCGACCAACGCGTGGTGGTGGTCGGTGGAGCGAACTCGGCGGGGCAGGCGGCCATGTACTTCGCCCGCTACGCGGCCCAAGTGACGATCCTCTACCGCGGAGACTCGCTCGCGAAGAGCATGTCCCGGTACCTCATCGACCAGATCTCCGGCAAGGAGAACATCGACGTTCGCACCGGTGCGAGCGTGGCCGCCGCCCACGGCGCCGAGCAGCTGAGCGAGATCACCGTCGCCGAACCCGACGGCGAGACCCGGGAGGCCGTGGATGCGATGTTCGTGTTCATCGGCGCCGACCCGCGAACCGAGTGGCTGGACGGGGTCGTCGAGCGCGACGAGCGCGGCTTTCTGCTGGCCGGCGCGGACCTGGGCGGCAACGGCGCGCGCCCGCGCGGCTGGGACGTGGACCGCGACCCGTTCCTGCTGGAGACCAGCGTGCCCGGCATCTTCGTCGCCGGCGACGTCCGTCACCGCTCGATCAAGCGCGTGGCCTCGGCGGTGGGCGAGGGCTCCATGGCCGTGCAGTTCATCCACCGCTACCTGGCCGACACGTGAACGCCGAGGACCTCCGCGCGATCAACCTCTTCGGCGGACTGCCCGACGAGGCGCTGGAGCGCCTGGCGGCGGCGAGCGCGGAGCGCGACTACGCGCAGGGCGAGTGGCTGTTCCAGAAGGGCGACCACGCCGACGAGCTGTTCGTCCTGCTCGAGGGCCGAATGGAGAGCCTGGCCACGATCGACGGGCAACTGGTGCCGCAGATGACCCACGAGGCCGGCGGCTTCATCGGGGCCATCTCGGTGCTGACCGGCGACCCCTTTCCCGGCGGCACCCGGGCGCTCGTGCCCAGCAGGGTCGGGCTGGTCCCGCGCCAAGCGCTGCGCGAGGTCATGCACGCCGACGAAGACATCGAGCGGCGGTTGTTCCGCGTCTTCGCTCCGGTCTACCAGCGAGTCGGGGCGCAGAGCGCCCAGCGCGAGAAGATGGCCGCGCTGGGCCAGATGGCCGCCGGCCTCGCCCACGAGCTGAACAACCCCGCGGCGGCGGCGCGCCGCAGCGCCGCTGAGCTGGCCGACGCGCTCGATGCGATCCAGGCAACGCTGCGCTCGTTCGTGGAGAGCGGGGTGGAGCGTGAGGACGCAGCCCGCTTCGCCGAGCTCCAGCAGAGCGTCATCGAGCAGGCGCCCTCACGCGAGCCGGTAGACCAGCTGGAGGCCGCCGATCGCGAGGACGAGCTGCTCGACTGGCTCGAGCGGCGCGAGGTCCCCGATCCCTGGCGGCTGGCGCCGACGCTCGTCGGAGCCGGCATCGACAGCGCCTGGCTGGAGGAGGCCGCCGACGCCGCGGGCGCGGCATTGTCCGCGGCGCTCAACTCGCTGACCGCCATCCTCACGGCGCGCGGGCTGGCCGAGGAGCTGTCGGAGAGCACGGAGCGCATGTCCCGGCTGGTGGGGGCGCTCAAGGAGTACACGTACGTGGACCAGGCGCCACAGCAGGACGTGGACATCCATCACGGCCTGGACAACACGCTCACGATCCTCGGCCACAAGCTCAAGCGGACCGAGATCGAGGTCGACCGCCGCTACGCCGCCGACCTGCCGCCGGTGCCCGGCTCGGGATCCGAGCTCAATCAGGTCTGGACCAACCTCTTGGACAACGCCATCGGTGCGCTCGGCGACAGCGGCACGATCACGATCTCCACCGCGCGCGAGAACGATGCCGTGACGGTCACCATCGCCGACGACGGCCCGGGCATCCCCGACGCCGACCAAGCGCGCGTGTTCGAGCCCTTCTTCACCACGAAGGGGCCGGGGGAGGGCACCGGCCTCGGCCTCGAGACGACCTACCGCATCGTGGTCGAGCACCACCACGGCAACGTCGCGGTGGAGTCGCGACCCGGCGACACCAGCTTCACCGTCAGACTGCCGCTCCATGGTTGAGCGCAAGCCCGTACCCCGCAACCGAGAAGACGACTACACGCGCGAGGCCGCGCGCGCCCGCGTCGAGTTCGCCGCGGAGCAGACGGGCGCCTCGCTGGAGCACGTGGGCAGCTACTCGTTCGACCCGGTGGAGGCCTCCGGGAACATCGAGCACTTCACTGGAGTCGCCCAGGTACCGCTTGGGCTGGCGGGCCCGGTGAGGGTCGACGGCGAGCACGCCCAGGGCGACTTCTACGTGCCGATGGCCACCGCCGAGGGGACGCTGGTCGCCTCCTACAACCGCGGCATGCGCCTGCTCCACGAAGCCGGCGGCGTCAAGACCACGATCCTCGACGACCGCATGCAACGCGCGCCCGCCTTCCTGTTCGCCAGCGCGCGCGAGATGCGCGACTTCCGCGACTGGGTCAACGAGAACTACGACAGGATCAAGGAGGCCGCCGAGTCCACCACCAGCTCAGGCCGCCTGCTGGACATCGAGCTCTATCCCGCGAGCCGCATCCTCTACACGCGCTTCAACTACACGACCGGCGACGCGGCGGGCCAGAACCTGACCGGCAAGGCCACCCAGGCCGCCTGCCGCTGGATCATGGAGAACAATCCGACCATCGAGCACTTCTTCCTCGAGTCGAACTTCGCCACCGACAAGAAGAGCTCGCAGGTCAACATGCTGCGCACGCGCGGCAAGCGGGTGGTGGCCGAGGCGGTCATCCCCAACTCCCTGATCCAGGGGGTCATGCGGTCCGACACGCGGCTCATGTTTCAGGCCAGGCAGGTCTCCCAGCTGGGCGGCTTCATGTCCGGCGTGACCAACAACGGCTCGCACTCGGCGAACGGCATCACCGCGATCTTCATCGCCACCGGCCAGGATGCCGCCAATGTGGCCGAGTCCTCGGCGGGATTCGTCTACACCGAGCTGAGCGAGAACGGCGACTACTACTACTCGATCACCATCCCGTCGCTGATCGTGGCCACCTACGGAGGCGGCACCGGCCTGCCGACTCAGCGCGAGTGTCTGGAGGTCCTGGGCTGCTACGGCAAGGACAAGGTCAACAAGTTCGCCGAGATCGTGGCCGCCACCGTGCTGTGCGGGGAGATCTCGCTGGGCTCGGCCATCGTGGCCGAAGAGTGGGTGGAGGCGCACGACCTGCTGGGCCGCAACCGGCCCTGATGGCCCTCCCCTTCGAGCCGCGCTCGCTCCGGGCCTTCTCGATCTACCCCGAGCACAACGTCAACGCTGCCCGCACGCTGGTGCGGCGCTTCTGGCCGCGTCCCGCCGAGCTGGCGATGGTCGGCTTCGAGCGCGTCACCGGCCGGACGTTCCCTGCGCTCAAGCCGGGCAAGGGCTTCTACACGCTTCCGTCGTTCTACGTGGGCAACCACACCAGCTTCATCGGCGACGGCGAGATCCTGCCCTGGCCGAGCCACACCGACTGGCTCGACCTCGAGCTGGAGCTCGGCTTCGTGCTCGACAGCGAGGTGGCCGCCGCCTCGCCGCAGGAGGGCCTGGCCGCGATCGGGGGCTTCTTCGTGATCAACGACTGGAGCGCGCGCGATGTGCAGGCGCGCGAGTACCGCGAGGGCATGTTCGGCCCGGCGGTGAAGTCAAAGAGCTTTGCCACCGGGATGGGGGCGGAGGTGGTCGACGCCGGCCAGGTCCTGCCGCGCTGGGACTGCCTGGGCGCGTCGTTCGCGGTCAATGGCGAGACCTGGAGCGAGACCTCCACCGCGGGTGCCGCGCACTCTCCCGGCGACCTCGTGGCCTACGCCTCGCGGGGCGAGCGCCTGGCGCCGGGCGACGTGTTTGCGATGGGCACGCTGCCCCGCGGTTGCGGCTTGGAGCTCGACCGGCGGCTGCAGCCGGGCGACGAGGTGCAGCTGGAGATCGAGGGCGTGGGCACCCTCAGCAACCGAGTCGGCGAGCGGGCGTGAAGGGCTGGAGCCTGCTGGCCCTCGCGGGCACCGCCGGACACCACTGCTTCGAGCGCTGGGCCGGTGTCGGAATGGTGCTGGAGCCGTTTCTGGGCCGGCGGCGGACCAACTTGTTCTGGACGGCGATCTTCAGCTGGTGGCTGACCGAGGCCCTCACCGGCCGCGAGGGCGCGGGCGCCTGGCGCGCGTGGGGCGCGGGCATGTCGGTGGCGGGGGCGGCCGTGCACTTCGCCGACTGGCCCTGGTCGCTGAAGTGGGGCTTCCTGCCCTGGCTCGATGCGGCCGAGGGGCTGACGCCCGAGCGCGTACCGGCCTACAACACGATCCTCTGGGTGTGGCTGGTGGGTGGCGTGGCCAGCGGCCTGGGCGAGACCGAGCGCGGCGACCGCCGCTGGCTGCTGCTCGGCCTCGCCACGGCGCCGGGTCTGCGCGCCTCGGCGCGCCACCACTTCGCCTGGGCGCGCGAGCAGGCCCGCCGGGACCCCGAGAGCTGGAGCCCCGAGCTGCTTCACCAGGGACCGCCGCGATGAAAGCCTGGCCCGATGGGCGGCGCGGTGCCCTGAGCGTGACCTTCGACAACCTCGGAGAGGCGGCCGAGATCCAGCTGGGCGCCGACCCCGATCCCGGCGAGCACGAGTCGGTCACCCGCTCGCTGCCGCTGGTCCTGGAGGCGCTGGAACGCCACGGCGTGACGGCGACGTTCTTCGTCGAAGGGCTGAACGCCGAGCGCTACCCAGACGTGCTTCGCGGCATCGACGGCGCCGGCCACGAGGTGGCTTACCACGCCTGGTGCCACGAGCAGTGGGGGGAGCTCGACCCCTCCGAGGAGAGCGAGAACCTCCGGCGGGGGAGGGAGGCCATGGGCCGGCTCGGGCTCGAGCCGCGTGGCTTTCGCCCGCCGGGCGGAGAGCTGAGCGAGCACTCGCTCGACCTTCTGGCCGAGACCGGGTTCGCCTACGTCTCGCCGGCTGGGGAGGAGGCTGGGGAGGAGGCGTCGGCGGGCACGGCGGCCGTGCTGCCCTTTCGCTGGCCGGAGGTCGACGCCTTCCACGTGCTCCCCGTGTTCGAGGACCGCCGTCGCGAGCTCTTGGGCGATGCCGAGGCCGGCGGCTTGGAGGCGATCCGCGCGCACCTGCTCGGAGCCGTCCGCCGCGCCGCCGAGCAGGGCGGCTACGCGGCGATCGTCCTCCACAACGGCATGATCGAGATGGAGGACGAGCTGGTCGACGAGCTGCTCGCCGAAGCGGCGGATCGGGCGGAGGAGGGCGAGCTGTGGCTGGCCCGCTGCGACCAGGTGGCCGCCTGGCTTTCGAGCTGAGCGCACGCCCCGGTCAGTTTCGCCGTCGGCGTGGTGGGTAGTCAATCGGTATGGGACTAATGGACAAGATCAGCGGCCGCGCCAAGCAGGCCGCAGGTGACATCGCTGGAGACGCCTCGACTCGCCGAGAAGGCAAGAACGAGGAGCGCAAGGGCGAGGCCAAGGACGAGCTCGCCAAGAAGCAGGACCAGGCCGATCGCAAGGCCGAAGAGGTCTCGAACCTCGAGCGCAAGACCTGAGAGGGAGGGCGCGGGCGGCCCGCTCGTCGGGCCGCCCTGCGTACCCCTCCCGTCGGTCTCGCCTAGAGCTTGATCACGGCGATCACCGCCGAGATCAGCACGCAGACCACGATCACCACCTGCATCGCCACCCAGAAGGGCGGAAGACCCTGCACGGCTACTCGATGAGGGCCTTGCGCAGCGCGATCGCCACGGCGTGGACGCGGGTGTCGGCTTCGAGCTTCTGAATCGCCCGCTTGGTATCCGACTTCACCGTCTCGGCGCTGAGGCCGATCCGAGCGGCCACCTCCTCGGTGTGAAGCCCGCCCGCCAACAGCTGGAGGATCTCCCGCTCGCGCTCCGATAGCGGGGCGTCGGAGGCGGGGCCGGTCATGATCAGAGCCGGGGAGAGCGAGGGGTCCACGAACGGGCGCCCCGAGGCCACCGCGCGCACCGCGCGCACCAGGTCCTCGGGCGGCGACCCCTTCATGACGTAGCCGCGCGCCCCCGCGGTGATTGCGTCCGAGAGCAGCCGCTTGTCGCCGTAGGCGGAGAAGATGACCGTCTTGACGTTCGGCGCGTTCTCGGCGATGCGCTTCACCGCCGAGATCCCGTCGATGCCGGGCAGGCGAACGTCCATGATCACGACCTCGGGATCGTGGCGCTCGACCTCCTCGAGTGCCCGCTCGCCCGTGTCCGCGTCGCTGACCAGCTCCAGGTCCTCGTGCTCGGCGAAGAGCAGCGACAGCCCCGACCGCACCGTGGGGTGGTCATCGACCGCGACGCAGCGGGTGGTCTCGCTCACACTACGACTGTAGGGAAGGCAGCGCTTTTCCGCCAACGCTGCCTAAGATGCCCGCATGTTCGCATCGATAGTGGTGGGCACCGACGGATCCACGACCGCGCAGGAGGCGGTGAGGCAGGCGATCGAGCTGGCGAAGACGGTGGACGCGACGATCCATCTCGTCAGCGCGTACGAGCCCGTGTCGGAGAGCCGGCTGCGCGACGAGCGCCGGCAGGTCCCTGAGGACGCGCAGTGGATGGTCAACGCGCGCGAGGATGTGGACGCCGCGCTCAAGGAGGCGGCGGAGCCGCTCGAGGCGGAGGGAATCTCCGTCGAGCGCTACGCGCGCGAGGGTGATCCGGCCGACGCGATCCTCGACGTGTCCGAGGAGACCAACTCCGACCTCATCGTGGTCGGCAACAAGGGCATGACCGGCGCCAAGCGCTTCCTGCTGGGGAGCGTGCCGAACAAGGTCTCCCACCACGCGCCCTGCAGCGTGCTGATCATCCGCACGACCTAGACAGCTGCCCGCAGGGGCTGGTGCTCAGGGCGCCAGGGCGCGCTTCGCGCTCACGAGCCCGTGCCCGTATCGGGAGTCGAACCCGGTCGGGCCGAGGTCGCGGGCGGTGCGCTCGAGGTGCTGCTCAACCGAGCCGGGGCTCGGCCTGCGCCTGCCCAGCCTCCTGGTCGAGCGCACGAGGGCCACGATCCCGCTCACGTGGGCCGCGGCCATCGACGTCCCCTCGTAGCCGCGGGGCAGGCCGAAGCGGCGGACGCTCGACGTGAAGGTCTGCTGGTAGATCCAGCGGCCCGGCTGGTCGGGCTCGCAGACCCGCCGGTCGTAGGGGTCCCCCTGCAGGAAGGCCATGCGCGCGTCCTCGCCACCGCCGGGGGCCACGAGGTCGAGGTCGCGGCCGGCGTTGGAGTACTCGGCCTGGCAGCCCCGGTGGGTGGTGGCCCCGACGGAGATCACGCCCGGGCCGCGAGCAGGCAGCGACACCTGGTGCTCCTCGCCCGAATTTCCCGAGGCGGCCACGACGGCAACCCCACGGCGACGGGCGTAGCGAAGGGCGCTGATCACGTCCGGCACGTCCGCGGAACGGACGCCGCCGCCGAACTCCAGGCTCAGGTTGATCACGTCCGGGCGCCGGCGAGCAGCCCAGCGCAGCGCGCGCGAGATGGTGGCGGCGTCGCCCTCGCCCTGTGAGTTCAGCACCCGCACCGGCATGATCCGGGCCCGGTAGGCAACGCCCGACGCCCCGCGGCGGTTGTTGGTCGACTGCGCGATGGTGCCGGCGATGTGAGTGCCGTGACCGTTCAGGTCGTCGGGAAAGCGGTCGTGGCTGACGAAGTCGTGGCCGCGGACGAAGCGGCCGAGGTCGGGCGCCCGCCGGAAGCGACGCGTGCGGCGGTATGCGACGCCGGTGTCCAGCACCGCCACGGTTGCGCCGCGGCCTCCTGCGGCTCCAAGCCGGCGCGCGGTGTCCCAGGCCGTGGGCATCTCCACGCCGAGGCCGTCGCGGAAGTTCCACTGCAGTTCCCAGCCGGGGTCGTTCGGCCGAAAGCTCACGCGCGCGACATAGTTGGGCACCGCGTACTCCACGCCGGGCTTCCTGGCGAGCTCGGCGACCTTCTCGCGCACGCTTGCGCCATCGCGGATCTCCAGCTTCTTGGCGGCCCCGTCCTCGCGCTTGACGATCACCTCGCGCGGCACGTACTCCGCCGCGGAGGCGGTCGGAACCGCTACGAGAGCAGCGGCAAGGGCGGTCAGGAGGAGGCGATAGCGCATTGGTCTACGGTGGGCCGGCCAGTGTACGTCCAGAAGAACACCCGCCCGCGCAGGAAGTTGTACGCCGGCGGGCCCGACAAGTGACCATCTGCGTGACCGGGGCCACCGGTTTTATCGGCGGGCACCTCGCGCGTCTTTACGTGGAACGGGGCGAACAGGTTCGCGCCACCTTCCGCTCGGACAAGCGCCTCGACCGCCTCGAGAGCCTCGCCGTGGAGCCCGTGAAGGCGGACATCCTCGACCGGGCCGCCCTGCGGCGGGCGATGCGTGGCTGCTCGCTGGTGTTCCACACGGCGGGAAAGGTGGGGGCCACTCCGGTGGACGAGATCTGGCGGATCAACGCGCTGGGCCCGCGGCTGGCCGTCGAGGCGGCCGCGGCCGAAGGGGTCGCGCGAGTGGTGTTGACGGGCAGCGTCGCGGGAATCGGCCCGGTCGAGCCGGGCCGGACCGGCGACGAGGACGAGGTCTACCGCGGCGCCCCGCTCAACCTCACATACCCCGACGCCAAGCACGAGGGCGAGGCGGAGGGGCTCGCGGCCGGCGCCCGTCTGGGGGTCGACGTCGTGAGCGTCAACCCCACATACGTGCTCGGGCCGCCGGTGGACCCGTCCTTCCCGGGCGAGACCTCCACCCGGACCATCGCCAACTACCTGCGCGGTCGCCTGCCCGCGGTGGTCGACGGAGAGGTCGACATCGTCGACGTGCGCGACGTTGCCGCCGGCCACGCCGCAGCCGCGGCCGAAGGCCGGCCGGGCGAGCGTTACGTGCTCGGCGGCCACGGGGTGCGTTGGGTCGAGCTGGTCGAGCGCGTCGCCGAGCTGTCGGAGGTCCACCACCCCTTCCTCGTCATCCCGCCGGAGATGGCCGGCCCGGCACGGCTGGCCGAGCAGCTCGGCCTGCCCGGCCTGATCTCCTCCGAGGCGCTGGTGCTCATGGGGCAGAACTGGCGCTACTCCTCGGCCAAGGCCAAGCGCGAGCTGCGCTTCCGCGCACGTTCGCTGGACAGCACGCTGCGCGACACGATCGCCTGGTGCCGCGAGCTGATCGAGAGCGGCTCGCTGGGTGCGCGGCCCTCGCCGCTGTCGGTGGCCGCCGGGGGCGTGCAGCTGGCGGGGCGGACGGGGCTGCTGGGCGGCCTGCGGTTGGCCGGGCGCTGGACGGGCCGCCAGTTCGTGTCGCGGTGAGCCGCTTCTTCGGACGGGACGAGTACTTCATGCGCCTGGCGCTGCGCGAGGCCGAGCGCGCGCTGGAGCACGACGACGTGCCCGTGGGATGTGTCGTGGCCGCGGGCGGCGAGGTGGCGGGGGCGGCGCCCAACGAGCGCGAGCTGCGCGGCGATCCCACTGCCCACTGCGAGATCCTCGCGCTGCGGGAGGCCTCGCGAACGCTGGGCTCGTGGCGGCTGGCGGACGTCGTCCTCTACGTGACGCTGGAGCCCTGCGCCATGTGCGCCGGAGCGATGGTGCTGGCCCGGGTGCCCCGTGTGGTCTGGGGGGCCGACGACCCCAAGGCCGGCGCGGGCGGAAGCGTGCTTGACGTGCTGGGCGAGCCCCGCCTGAACCACCGCCCGCAGACGGCCGGCGGCCTCCTGGCCGAGGAGTCGGCGAGCTTGCTCAGAAGCTTCTTCGCGTCACGCCGATGAGCCTCCGGGGGGCTTCGCTGAGCTGGGCGATAATGAGCTCGTGGCGGATGTCGTCGCCGAGCTCAGACGCGGGCGTGAGTCCTACGCCCGTCAGGCGTGGACGGACGCCCACGAGTCGCTGTCCGCCGCCGACCGCTCGGAGCTGTTGGACGCGGATGACCTGGAGCTTCTCGCCACCTCTGCCTACATGTTGGGCCGCGAGGACGAGTACCTGGCGCTGCTCGAGCGCGCGCACGCCGCACAGCTCCACGTAGGCGAGCCTGGGCGCGCGGTCCGCTGCGCGTTCTGGATCGGAACCCATTTCGCGCAGCGAGGTGAGATGGCGCGAGCGGGCGGATGGCTGGGACGAGCACACCGTCTGTTCGAGCGCCACGACTTGGACGAGCTCGAGCGCGGCTACCTGCTGCTGCCCGCCATGTTCGAGAGCTTGGGCGCCGGCCGGCCGCAGGACGCGGCACGGTTCGCCGGCCAGGCGGTCGCGATCGCCGAGGCAGCCGGAGACCGTGACCTGTTCGCCCTGGCCGCCCACTTGGAGGGGCGCATCAAGATCGGGCTCGGCGACCTCGACGACGGTCTGGCGCTTCTCGACGAAGCGATGTTGCCGGCCGCGGCCGGGGAGCTGTCGCCGATCGTCACGGGCATCGTCTACTGCGGGGTGATCCTCGCCTGTCGGGACGCCCACGAGGTCAGCCGTGCGCGCGAGTGGACCGGCGTCCTGTCCGAGTGGTGCGACAGTCAGCCCGACCTGGTGGCGTTCCGCGGCCGCTGTCGGATCCATCGCGCGGAGCTCATGCAGCTCGGGGGTTCGTGGTCCGAGGCGCTCGACGAGGCAAAGCGAGCGCACGAGCTCTGCGTGGAGGGGCAGAACGAGTCCGCTGCCGGCGAAGCCTCGTACCGCCAGGCCGAGATCCACCGCCTGCGCGGCGAGCACACGGCGGCTGAACGCTCCTACCGCGAGGCGAGCAGCCGCGGCCGCGAGCCGCAGCCCGGCCTCGCGCTGCTGCGCTTGGCGCACGGCGCCGGCGATGCGGCCTTGGCTTCGATCCGCCGCGCGCTCGCTGAGAGTGACCAGCCGAGCAAGCGCGTGGCGCTCGCGCCGGCGTGCGTCGAGATCACGCTCGCGGCCGGCCACCTCGACGAGGCTCGGGCGGCATCGGCGGAGCTCGAGCGCTCCATCGACGGCGACGCCTGCCCCGCGCTGGCGGCGACCCTGGCTCACGCCCAGGGTGCGGTCGCGCTGGCGGGCGGGGACCCCGGCGCAGCGCTGGCCGCCCTCCGGCGCGCTGCGCAGACCTGGGACCGCCTGCAGGCGCCGTACGAGGTGGCGCGGGCGCGCGAGCTGGCCGGGCTGGCCTGCCGCGCGCTCGGCGACGGGGAGGGCGCGGCACTGGAGCTGGAGGCGGCGAGGGCCACCTACGCGGAGCTTCGCGCCGCCCCCGACCTCGTCCGGGTCGACGCGCTACAGCCTGGCTCGCGGGCGAGCGACGCGCACGGGCTGACTCGGCGCGAGCTCGAGGTGTTGCGCATGATCGCCGAGGGGCGGACCAACAAGGCGATCGCCTCGGAGTTGGTGCTCAGCGTGAGGACCGTGGACCGGCACGCGGGCAACATCTTCGCGAAGCTCGGGGTCTCCTCGCGCGCGGCGGCCACCGCCTACGCACACCAGCACCAGCTCGTTTAGACCGCCGCACTGGGTCCAATCACCCACGCCGTCGCCTGGGCGAAGTTGGGCGGTTCAGCCGATGCGCCTCGCGCCAGCCAACCCTACGTTGGCAATGCATTGCTGAACAAACGGAGGTCACAGATGACGACCGCGATGATGGTCGACAACCCGCAGGGCTCGCAGGAGGTTTACGAGAGGGTCAGGGACCTGCTCGGCGACGAAGGACCTCTGGGCGGCGTACTTCACCTCGCCGGGCCTGCGCCGAACGGCGGCTGGCGGGTGATCGAGCTATGGGAGTCCGAGGCCGCAGCGCGCCGTTTCTTCGAGGAGCGCCTGCTTGCGGCGGTCGAGGCCGTGGGCGCCCCGGCCCTTCCGGCGCCTCAGTACTGGCCCATCCACAGCTACACGGTCTAGCGCCGTGCTCGCGCCTCCCGTTGCCCGCGAGCGCATGCTCGCGAAAGCGCCCGTCAGGGAGCGACGGCTGAGGCTGGCCGGCGCATCCACCGCCCTGGTCGAGGGCGGAGACGGCCCGCCGCTCGTCCTGCTGCATGGAGGGATCGAGTGCGGCGGCGCGATCTGGTCGCCGGTGCTTTCTCGTCTCGCCGAGAGCCACCACCTCGTCGTCCCCGACCTACCCGGTCTGGGTGAGTCGGAGCCGCTCGACCGGCTGGACGCGGCCGGTTTCGCCGGCTGGTTCGGCGAGCTGATCCGCGAGACGTGCTCGCAGGAGCCGACGGTGGTCGCGCACTCCTTGGGCGGCACGCTGGCCGCCCGGTTCGCCGCCGAGCGGGGAGCCTCCCTGCGCCGGCTGGTGATCTGCGCCGCGCCCGGGCTCGGCCCCTACCACATGCCGCTGAAGCTGAGGCTCGTCGCGATCCGTTTCGCGCTCAGGCCCACCGACCGCAACGCCGAGCGCTTCGAACAGTTCGCGCTGCTCGACAGGGACCGCACCCGCGAGCGCGATCCGGAGTGGTTCGACGCGTTCAGCGCCTACACCCAGGCCCGCGCGATGGTCACGCACGTCAAGCGGACGATGCAGCAACTGATCAAGACGGGCACGAAGCAGATCCCGGACTCTCAGCTCCGCCGCATCGAAGCCCCGGCCTCGCTCGTCTGGGGAAAGCACGACCGGATGGCCCCGCTGGGCCTCGGGGAGGAGGCCGGAACCCGGCTCGGCTGGCCGCTTCACGTGGTCGAGGGCGCAGCCCACGCGCCGCAGATCGAGCAGCCCGAAGCGTTCCTGCAGTTCACCTACGACATGGAGGAGGCGCGACCATGAACTGCCGGCTCGCGTAGGCCTCTGGGGCGCCGTAGCCGCGGACGACGCCACGCTGTTGCTCGACTGCTGTGCCCACGGCGGAGGGGCGACCGTTCCGCGGGTGGGAGGTCACGGATGACCGCCTGCGCCGCAATGGGGGCACCGCCTAGTCTCTCGCGCCGATGAGCAGCGCCTACGACGCCACAGCGTGGTCCGACCTGTTCGTGGCGGCGGCGGGCGCATCCGCGGCCCTCGCCGGCTTGGTCTTCGTGGCCGTCTCCATCAACATCGAGGAGATCCTCACCGGGGAGGGGCTGCCCACACGGGCGCTCGAAACGCTCGTCCGCCTGATGGGAGCCGTGGTCGTGTCGGTGCTGGGTCTGATTCCCCAGAGCTCGACCGCGCTCGGAATCGAGCTGGCGGTGGAGGGGGCGCTCAGCGCGGTGTGGACAGTCGAGCTCGCACGGCGATCGCTGCCCGAGCGCACTCAGCGCTCATGGGTGATCGGGCGCATCGCGATCTCGCTCTGCGGCACCTTGCCGTTCCTGCTGGCAGGGCTGAGCCTGCTCGGGGAGCGCGGCGGCGGCCTCTACTGGGCCGTCGGCGGCCTCCTCTTCGCGATCGGCGGCGGCGTGACCACGGCCTGGGTCCTGTTGGTCGAAATCCGCCGCTAGCCTCCTGAAGCCCGCACTTGGAGGGGTGCCGGAGTGGTTGAACGGGGCGGTCTCGAAAACCGTTAAGGGCGGTTTCGTCCTTCGAGGGTTCGAATCCCTCCCCCTCCGCTACAGCGCTCTAGATCGCCGCCTACGAGCGGCGTTCGAGCCGACGGACAGTACGGCGATGCGCGCCGGCCGCCGAGCGCGGGGAACCTATTCGAGCCCGTGCACGACGACTAGCTGCCGCCGCCCATCGGAGCCGGTCCGCGGCCCTGTCCGGTCGCCGCCTTCTCGGCCGGGCTCGCCTCGGCGCCCTCGGCCGGGCGCTCGTCGCTCGAGACGCGGTCGAAGCGACCGGCGCGCCGGGTCTCCCCGCGCTTCTGCTCGGGGCCCGGGGAGTCGGCGCGCGTCGGCGACGGGGTC
>DATHAQ010000068.1:0-4469 GCA_035296565.1 Thermoleophilaceae bacterium | reverse complement strand
CGTAGATCAACGTCAACGCAACCCGCTGTCAGGAGACAAGAAGAGTCCAGGCTGTTCGCTGATGCCCAACTGGGCCAAGAGCGAGAGCTGATCCCAGTAGATCCACTCGCGTACGATCTTGCCATCCCTTACCTCGCCAAGCGCCGCCCCCGACACCATCATACTTCGCCTGGTTGGGGGGATGGTCTGTCCTGTCATGGTAACCAGCCGTTCGGTGTGGGTGCCGTTCGCTGTCCACTGGATGAGGACGTAATCACCCTCAGCAAAGACGCTAAGCACCTCGAAGTGGATGTCGGGGAAGGCTGTCACGAAGCGCTGGTTGTAGCCTATAGTCATGGTCTTGTTCAGTGGGACCGACACACCGGGATGCTCTGCGGTGTAGTCCTCCGCTAGATGCCGCGACCACACACTAAGGTCGCGGGTGTTGAGCGCTTCGACAATGCTCAGCGCGATCTGCTTGTTTTCTTCTTCTGAGGACATAAGAAGTGCCTCCCTTCGTCCGCGGTCCTCCTGGTGGACTGACGCTCGAGAACACACCGCCGACAGCCCCAGCGACCACGGCGAACGTCGTCACGCATCCGGGCCACCTGAGCAGCCATCCGCAGGGTCGAGTTTACGCCGACGATGCCCAACACGAGCTGCGCGCCCTGCCCCCGCGTCATGTCCTTGATGCGCGTGACCGCCTCGTCCAGCTGCTCCACCAGGATGGCCTGCACCGGGCAGGCCGCCGCCGCACGCAGGACCCGCAGGCGCTGGGCATCGTCGGGGTTGGGGTCATAGTGCAGCGCCTCATTCCCGCGCAGCTCGAAAACTTCGGGCGCGAGAAAGATGCACTGCGCGTACCCCTGGCACCGATTCAGCTCGACGACGAGTCGCATGAGTAGCCTCCCTCCTTTAGTTCCGTGTCATCCGCCTTCACGATCATTCCTCCTTCGGATGTTTCGAAAGGTGACCTTTCCCTGGTCGAGATGGAAGCAGCTATCGGTGAACTTCTCCTTTCTCTTCTTGGTGTTGGCCGGTGACGACGCGCGGCGGTTAGCTTCGGCTCATGACGTTCAGAGGGTTTTCCGTGAGAGCCGGCCCGCCGGCGGTGACTCCACCGTCGATGGCCAGCGTCTGTCCGGTGATGAACGAAGCGTCGTCTGACGCCAGCCACACGACAGCGCGGGCGATCTCGACCGGATCGGCGCCCCGATGCATCGGCGTCTCTTCGATCTGCGACTGCTTCCACCCGGGCATCATGGCTTCGTCGCGGTCCACCATTGCGGTCAGCGTAAACCCGGGAGCGACCGCGTTGACCCGGATGCCGAAGCGAGCGTGCTCGTTCGCGGCCACCCGGGTGAGCCCGATTACGCCCCACTTCGAGGCGGAGTAGGCCCCTGCCCGTGCGGGGCCGGTCAACCCGGCGAGCGAGGTCGTGTTAACGATCGCTCCCTTGCCCTGTGCAAGCATCAGCTCGAGCTCGTAATGGAGCGCGAGGAACACGCCCGTCAGGTTGATTCCTACGACGCGATCCCAGTTCTGGAGCGTGCACTTCACCAGTGGCATCGGCTCGGCCGAAATCCCGGCGTTGTTGAACGCGATGTCGAGCCGGCCGTGCCGTTCTCCGATGCCGCGGATCAAGGCGGCGATGTCGTCTTCCCTGCTGACATTGGTGCGTACGAACTCGGCTTTCCCGCCGCCTTGCTGGATCTGCGCCGCCAGGGCCTGCCCTCCTGCCTCGTCGAGGTCGGCGCCGACGACGAGCGCGCCCTGGCGGGCGAACTCCAGCGCGGCGGCCTTGCCGATGCCCGACGCAGCGCCACTCACCATCACGATGCGGTCAGCGAATTTCATCTCGTTCGACATGTGCTGCTCCTGTTTTTGGCGATCGTCAAGATTAACGCGTGGCCGGGGCGCTCGCCGTCAGCTCGACCTCCATCAGCTCGGCCAGCCGAGTCAGCCCGTCGACCGTCGCGTCGTGGTAGGCGTAGCTGTAGGTCGGCGTGTTCAGCGCCAGGGTGAGGAACACCTCCACGCTGCCACCGACGTGGAGGACGACGTGGCCCAGGCCCACCACTTCGGAGGCTATGTCGCCGAAGCAGTGGACGCCGAGCAGCTTGCGGTCGTCGGCGCGGAAGATCAGCTTGAGCAGTCCGCCGTGGCCGGCGATTACCCCGCGTGGGGTGACGGCCAGGTCGCAGCGGCCGACCGCGTAGGGGATGCCGGCACCCTGGACCTGCTCTTCGGTCGCTCCGACGCCGGCAACCTCGGGTAAGCCGTAGACGGCGGTGCTCGGGCTCTGATCGACCGCTACGCCGAACACCAATCCGCAGGCGTGCGACGCCGCCGCACGCCCCTGCTGCATCGCGGTCGAGGCGAGCGCCGGATCGACGACGTCGCCCGCGGCATAGACCCCCGCAGCGGTCGTTCGGTAGTAGCGGTCGACGACGATCCGCCCGTGGGCATCGAGCCGCACGCCGGCCTCCTCGAGCCCGAGGCCCTCGGTATTGGGCGTACGGCCGGCGGCGAACAGCACGGCGTCCGCCGCCAGGACAGTGTTGGTAGAGAGCATGACAGTCAGCCGGCGGTCGACCCGCCGCACCCCGTCCGCGCTGGCGCCCAGGACGAGCCCTACCCCGCGCCGCTCGAACTCGTCGGCCACCAGCCCAGCCAGCTCGCCGTCGATGGCCGGCAGCAGACGATCTGACTGGCTGACGAGCGTCGCCGGAATGCCCAGCGCGGTGAACACCGTGGCGAACTCGACGCCGACCGGGCCGCCGCCGACGATGACGATGTCCTTCGGCACCGTCCTGATCGAGTAGATCTGGTCGGAGTCGTAGACGTCGGGATCGTCAAATGGAATCCCCGGGTAGTGGGTCGGGCGTGATCCCGTCGCCACCAGGACCGCGCGCGGCGCCAGCTCGTGCTCCACCCCGTCGGGCGAGGTGACGCGGACGGTGCGGTCCGCGCCGAGTCGGGCGGTTCCCTGGAGGTAGGCGATGCCGCGCGCGGCGAACCGGGTGGCGACGACTTCCTGCAGGACGTCGCGCACCCGCTCGACCCTGGTGCGGATGGTCGGCATCACCACATTCAGCGGCGCTACCGCCCGGATGCCGTAGACCTCCTCCTGGCGGAAGCCGGTCAGGTAGAGCGCGGCTTCGCGCAGGGCCTTCGTGGGTGCGCCGCCGGTGGTCGTGACCACCCCACCGGGCTTGTTCCGCTCGACGATCAGCACCCGGCGCCCGAAGGAGGCCGCGAACTCGGCCGCAACCTCCCCGGCCGGGCCGGCGCCGATCACCACCAGGTCGTAGACATCATCCATGGCTGAAAGCTCCAGTCATTACGTGTCGAGGTCGGCGAGCCAGCGCAGGGCCCGCAGGCCGGGCATGAAGCAGTACTCGCCGCCGCGGTTGACGACGAACTGGGGCAACTCTGTCAGGCGCCGGCGGATCGGCTGCTGGGGGATGGTGAACCGGTCGGTCCCATCGTGCGGCCCGGCAAACGGGTCCATCTCGGCGGGTGTGCCGAAGAAGGTGCCGTCGTTGATCCACTGCGACTTGACGAACTCGAACTGCTGGGCGAGCCGCGCTTGAAGGCAGAAGAACAGGATGCCGCGATCGGCTCCGTCGTCCTCCAGGACGCCCTCGGGCAGCATTGGGCCGTAGCTGGAGCTACGCCGGATTATCCGGTGATTGCGCGCTATGCCGATGATGGCCGAGTCGCGTGGGTTCGTCCGACGGGCGTGGGCGCCGAGCGGGCACTTGAGCCCCCGAGCGTCGTCGTCCGCGGCGTAGAGAAAGGCGTTGTTCCGCCCAGGATCGGCCCCTAGCTCCGGCTCGTCGCGCTCCGGGGCGAGCACCAGCGGCGCGCCGCTCGGCCAGCGGCCGACGAACTTGGCGGCCAGCAGCTCCTCTTCTTCTCGGCTCTTGGCGCGGGCACGTACGTACTGGCGGAATGCCGCCACGCGGGTCTGGAGCTTGCGGAAGACGACGTAGGTGCCGTTGCGACCGAGCACCTCGGGCTGGGGCATCGGTGGCAGTTCCCCGTTCCCGTTCGGGTAGCCCAGGACGAATTCGCCGGCTTTGAACGGTTCCTCGTGCGGGTTGGTTGCGGGGATGCCGCTGCCCTCGATGGCCGGGTGGCTGATGCTGTCCTTGAACCCTAACGAGGTTCGCTCGGTCGGCAGCATGTAGGCGTCCTGCAGCCAGATAGGCGCGACGCCGGGTATCTCCCGCAGGGCGTCGCGGGCGCCGGCGATCACCTCCTCCGGGCTCGGGGGATCCGGGGCCAGCGCGTAGATCGCCAGGTGGACGTCAGGGCCCCCGAGCGGTGGCTCCCAGTTCTCAGGCGCGCTCTCGCCGGTGTCGCCCAGCTCGGCCGCCCGCGCGGCCATGCCCTGCTGAAACTCCTGCGGGAAGCTGGCGAGGGTGTCGGCGGGCACGCCCAGCGCCTTGAGGCCCTGGAAGCTGAGCGCCACGGCGGCCCAG
>DATHAQ010000067.1:0-4171 GCA_035296565.1 Thermoleophilaceae bacterium | reverse complement strand
GATCGGAAAGAGCGGCTGAAGGGATTCGAACCCTCGACCTTCTGCATGGCAAGCAGATGGTGGGACTCGGAGCGCCCGCTGAATGTCCCTGCAAATAGGCCTGCTTCTGCCGCGCGAGCGGGTGCCGCCGATGTCCGGCTTTCACTGGGAAATCACGGGAGTTTCCGGACTGAAACCGGACTCGCCTTAATCCCGCCGGCAGCCGTCGCACGCGAATTCAGCGCACAGCTCATGGCACCACTCCTCGATGGCGGTGCTCGCCTACCTGCGCGTGGCGCCCGACTGAGCGGCCTCGAGCCGGGCGACCACACCCGGGTCGATGACCGAACCGCCGCCGGCGATGGTTCGGATGGCGGCTGTGAGCTCACCGACGTCGGTGACCCGTTCCTTGAGCAGGTAGCCCACACCTCCGGTGGCGCCCTCGAGCAGCCGCCTCGCCGCGCCCGGCTCGATGGATTGCGAGAGCACGAGGACGCCGATGTCCGGGTACTCGGAGCGAATGAACTCTGCTGCCTGGAGCCCCTCGGTGGTGTGGGTCGGCGGCATGCGGACATCGACCACGACAACGTGGGGATCGGTCGCGGCGAGGCGGTCGAGCAGAGAGCCGGCATCGCCGGCCTGCAGTACGACGGCGATGCCCTCGGACTCGAGCAGCTGAGCGATCCCTTGGCGCAGGAGAACGGAGTCGTCGGCCAGCGCCACCCTCAGCTCGGAGTCCTCGTCGGGGTCCCAGTCGAGCTCGAAGGCCGAGGTTGGACTGGGCAATCCTTTGAGATGGATCTCGCCGACCGGCTCGAGGCGATGCATGGTGCCGCCTCGGACGAGCGTCCGCGTGACTCCGCTTACGAGGATTTGGCCGGCGTCTGCCCGGGCACAGAGGCGGCTCGCCTCGACTACCGGCGCGCCGAAGTAGTCACCGTCCTCTTCTGTCGCATCGCCGCTACTCAAGCCGATGCGGATGCGCACGACCTGCTCGGGGTGACGCCGGTGGTGCCTGGCGACGGCACGTTGCATCGTCACCGCACAACCGAGCGAGTCGCCGGCACCGTCGAAGGCGGCCATCACGCCATCCCCGAGGGTCTTCACCTCTATGCCGCGATGTACCGCGAGCGCCGCACGCATCGCTGAGAAGTGGCGGGCACGCAGCTCCTCCGCGCCCGCCCCGAGCCCGTCAAAAAGCTCTGTCGAATCGAGGATGTCGGTGAACAGGACAGTGACCGTTCGCACCCGAGTGGACATGGGGCGATCTTCGCGGTTCTCACGAGCATTGGACACCGAGTAGGCCCTAAACGCAGACCGTGCGCCTAGGGGCACGCCCTGATGTCAGAGGTCGGGACCTCTGGGAGGATGATCTTGCCGTGCAGACAGTTCTAATCGTGGACGATCATGCGGGGTTTCGCGCTCAGGCGCGTCGGCTCCTCGACGCCGCCGGATTCGAGGTGGTCGGTGAGGCCGAGAACGGGACTTCCGCTGTCGAGTCAGCGCGGCGCCTGCAGCCGAGGATCGTGTTGCTCGACGTGCAGCTGCCGGATTTCGACGGGTTCGAGGTTGCCAGCCGCCTCGCGGAGGCGGGCGTGGACGCGGCGACCGTGCTGATCTCCAGTCGCGACGGCAGCGCCTACCGCCGTCGCCTGGCCGCCAGCCCCGCGCTCGGCTTCATTCCCAAGAGCGAGCTCTCCGGCGCTGCGCTCGCGGAACTGGTGGGGTGAGTCGTGCGCCGGCCAGCGGTCGCGCTGGTGGCAGGCGGGGTCGCGCTCGGCGTCGCCGCCGAGTGGTCGGCCTACCTGCTGGACAGCCCGGACCTAGCGGCCGGTGACTTCGCGGTCGGGCTCGCCTTCATCGGCGGCGGAGCACTCGCGTTGCGGCGCTCGACCGCCACGGGAGCGCTCATGGCCGCGACGGGCTTCGCCTGGTTCGTAGGGGGCCTCGCCGGAGGACTGGTATTCCTGCACCGCGGCCCGCTCGTGCACCTGCTGCTCGCCTACCCGCGGGGCAGGCTGGACTCACGGTTAGATCGCGTTGTCGTGGCCGCGGCCTACGCGGACGGCCTCGTGTACGCACTCGGGCGATCCAAGCTGGCGACGCTCGTTCTCCTCGCTGCCGTGCTTGCCGCCGCCCTGGTGCGTTACGCAACGGCCGGCGGGCCCGAGCGCCGAGCGCGGGCCGCCGCGCTTGCCGCGACGGTGGGGGTCGTCGCGGTGCTTACGGCCGCCGCGGTCACCCGCCTCACAGACGCGGGAGCGAGCGGCGCGCTGCTCTGGACGTACCAGGTCGTTCTGGTGCTGGTGGCGGCCGGGCTATGCGCCGACCTCCTCTGGGGCCGCTGGACGCAGGCCGCCGTTACGGGCTTGGTGGTCGACCTCGGCGACCTGGAGAGCGAGGCCACCCTCCGTGCCCGGCTGGCCCGCTCAGTGGGCGATCCCTCGCTCGAGGTCGGCTACTGGGACCCCGCCCTCGTCGGGTACGTTGACGAAGCCGGCAAGACGATCGCGCTCCCGCAGACCCTGAGCGACCGGGGCGTTCTTCTCGTCAGCAGCGAGGGGGATGAGCCGGCGGCGGTCATCCTGCACGACCCCGCGGTGCTCGACGAGCCGGCTCTTGCCGATGCGGTAACAGCGGCGGTGCGGATCGCGGTCGCAAACGTCGGGCTCCAGGCTCGGGTGCAGGTGAAGGTCGGAGAGGTGCGGGCGTCGCGGCGCCGGCTGGTCGAGGCGGCCGATGCCGAGCGCAAGCGCCTCGAGCGGGAGCTGCGCGAAGCGGCCGAGCCGCGCCTGCGGGTGATCGCCGGGCTGCTCGAAGATTCGCAACCGGAGGCCCGCGAGATGGGGCACGAGCTCGACGCCATTCGCGAGGAGCTCGGCGAGCTTGCTCGTGGCCTGCATCCGCGGACACTGACCGAATCCGGCCTGGCCGCCGCGCTGGAAGAACTCGCGGAGCGCCTGCCCCTTCCCGTCGAGGTGAGCGCGGACGGAGCTCAGCTGCCGCCGGCGGTGGCCGCCGCGGCCTACTTCGTCTGCTCTGAAGGACTCGCGAACGCCGCCAAGCACGCGGGCGCGTCGCACGTGCGACTGGCCGTGCGGCGCCTCGACCGGAACCTCGTGGTCGAGGTGTCCGACGACGGTTCGGGCAGGGCCAACGTCGGGCGCGGCTCCGGGCTGCAAGGGCTCGCGGACCGGGCCGAGGCGCTCGGCGGGGAGCTTCTGGTGGACAGCGTCCCAGGGGCCGGTACGCGGCTCCGCGCCGAGATCCCACTTGCCGACAGGCCCATGCCTGCGGCGCCAGCTCGGGCGGGGGTCGTGGGCTGATGGCGCGCCGCGCCGTCCCGCTCGCGCTTCTCGCGACGGGGCTCGGGCTCGGGATCGCGTCCGTGGCTGTGGGCCGCGCCCACCCCGGCTGGTGGTTCGCAGGAGAGTCGGATGCGGCGTCGGCGCTCGCTCTGCTGGCAGGGCTTGGGCTGATCGCTGCTGGGGTGGCCGCCTGGCAGCGCCATCCCGCCAGCCGATTCGGCCCGCTCCTTGGGATGGCGGGAGTGGCGTGGTTCCTCCCGGAGTGGAACAACCCGGAGATCGGCTCCCCGCTCGCGTTCAGCGCTGGGTCGGCGTTCGTTGCCGCCTGCCCGCCGCTGGTGGCGCACGCAGCGCTGGCCTATCCCGGCGGTCGGCTTCGCTCGCCCGCCGGGCGCGTCGTCGTCGGCCTGGCGTACGTCGCGTGTCTCGGCTTGGTGGGCGTGCTATCTGTGGCGTTATTCGACCCGGTGGCAGAGGGTTGCGCCCAGTGTCCGCAAAACCTGCTCCTGGTCAGCGCCCACGGCGATCTTGCGCACGACCTCAACCGCGCAGGGCTGCAACTGGGGCCGTTGTGGGCAGCTCTTGTGCTGGCCTTTGCCGCCCGGCGCGTTGCATCCGGCTCGGTAGCCGAAAGACGGCTGATCCTGCCCGTGCTCATTCCCGCGGGGGCGTACCTCGTGGCGGTCGCCTGGAGCTTCCAGCACAGCGCCGGCAGGGGCTTCCTCGGCAATGACTCACTCGACCAGTTCTTGTGGGCAGTTCAGGCCGTGACGCTCTGCCTGCTGGCGGGAGGTGCCAGCTGGGAGTGGGTGCGCAACAGGCGGACGCGCTCGGCGCTCGCCGCGCTGGTCGTCGACCTCGAAACCTCGCCGGGGCCCCGCGGG
>DATHAQ010000066.1:0-33587 GCA_035296565.1 Thermoleophilaceae bacterium | reverse complement strand
CCCTAGGGCACAGCGTGGCTGGGGCGGTCTCGAGCACGTGGTCGGAGGGGCACGAGACCGCCTTCGAGGCATTCGGCGTGCGGATCGGGGTGGGCACGAACGACCCTCGCGTCTGGTCGCGGCTGGACGAGCTGGTCCCCCCTCACTCGCGGCCATGCGGTCTCGGCGACGTGGAGCACCACTTCAGCGTCGGCACCGACGAGGGCACCATGGTCACCGTGCGATACGACGTTCGAAATGGTGTGGCCGCGCAACCGCTCGACTCCGGGTCCTATGTGGCCAGCAAGGTGGACCTGGAGCTCGCGCTCGGACTGCTCGACACCCACGTGCAAAGCTGCTTGGGCCTACACGCTCCTGAGCACATCTTCATCGAGGCGGGCGCGGTCGCCCGCAACGGCCGCGCCCTTCTCCTCCCCGGCAAGGCCCTCTCCGGCAAGACGACGTTGGTCGCCGCCCTCGTCCGTGCCGGCTGTGTCTACTACTCCGACCAGTACGCCTTACTCGACGAGCGGGGACGTCTCCACCCGTACGCGCGACCCCTCTCACTGCCCGCCCAGGCTCAGCCAGAGACGAACGCTCACGGCCACGTTCGAGCCGCGATCTCGAGTCCCGATCCACTTCCGATCGACGCCGTCGTGGTCACGACGTACAGCCCTGAAGCCGAATGGCGCCCGAGGCACCTCTCGCGCGGGGAAGGGGTGACGGCGCTGCTCTCCCACGCGGTGCCCGGACAGCACAGGACCGAGGAAGCCATGCGTGCCATCAGCCGAGCGCTGGAACACGAGCCGATCATGCTGGCAAGCCCACGCGGTGAGGCGGACGCGGTGGCGCCCTCGTTGCTGGCCGCGGTCGAGCGGCGCGGATCCCAGCCTCGTGCGGCTCACTCCACCGATCACGACGCTCTGTACGGGTGAGCTCGCCGGCGGCCGCTTGATCCGACTCGGCTTGGCGATGGACACCCTGTGACCTTGCTGATCCTCGGCCTCGCCGGGCCCACCTGGATGCTCCAAGCCCACCGCCACACCGACTAACGAGCCCTCCCGGTTCCCCTACCCGGTCGGCGTCACCCGATACGCGTCGAACACCGAGTCGATGTTGCGCAGCCTGTGGATGCAGGACTTCAGCGCAGCGGTGTCCCCCACCTCGACCACGAAGCGGTTCTTGACCATCGGGTGCACCGTCGTGCAGCGTGCCTCGAGGATGTTGATGCCGGTCTCGGCGAAGGTCCGCGACAGGTCCTCGAGCAGGCGGTGGCGGTCCCAGCCGTCGATCTCGATCTCGACGCGGAAGGAGGAGCTGGCGCCCTCATCGCCGTCCCAGGCGACGTCGGCGAAGCGCTCGGGGTTCTTCTTCAGCGCCTTCGCGTTCGGGCACTCCTCGTGGTGGATCGTGATGCCCTTGCCCAGCGAGATGTAGCCGACGATCGGGTCGCCCGGGACCGGCCGGCAGCACTTGGCCAGCCGCAGCATCACGTCGTCGATGCCCTTGACCTTGATCCCGTAGGCCGACGAGGCGGCGGTCTTCTTGGGCGAGGACTCGCGGCGCTCCAGCAGCTCGGCGCCCGCCCCCTGCGGCTCTACGGCGGACTCGCCCTGCTTGAGGCGCTGCATGATCTTGTTGGTCGCGACCTTCGCCGAGATCTTCCCCTGTCCCAGCGCTATGTAGAAGTCGTCGGCCTTCCTGAAGCCCATCTCGCGGATCACGTCCGCTAGCAGCGGCGAGCCGGCGATCTTCTGGGGCGGCAGGCCCTGGCGGCGCAGGCTGTCCTGCAGCGTCTCGCGACCGACCCGCTCGGAGTCCTCACGGCGCTCGCGCTTGAACCAGGCGCGGATCTTCGACTGGGCGCGCGTGGTCTTGGCCAGCGAGAGCCAGTCGCGGGAGGGCCCGCGCTCCTGCTTGGAGGTGAGGACCTCGACGATGTCGCCCGAGGCGAGCTCGTAGTGCAGCGGCACTATCTTCCCGTTGACCTTGGCCCCGACGCAACGGTGGCCCACGTCGGTGTGGATCTCGTAGGCGAAGTCCAGGGGGGTGGCGCCTGCCGCTAGCGACTTCACCTCGCCCTTCGGCGTGAAGACGAAGACCTCGTCCTCGAACAGGTCGGCCTTCAGGGTCTCGGCGAACTCCTGCGGGTCCGAGACGTCCTGCTGCCAGTCGACCAGCTGCTTGAGCCACTCGACCTTGTCGTCGCCGGGCTTGCTCGGGTCCTCCTTATAGAGCCAGTGGGCAGCGACGCCGTACTCGGCCGTCTCGTGCATCTCGTGAGTGCGGATCTGGATCTCCAGCGGCCGCCCCTCGGGCCCGATCACCGTGGTGTGCAGCGCCTGGTAGAGGTTGAACTTGGGCATCGCGACCCAGTCCTTGAAGCGGCCGGGCAGCGGCTTCCACAGCGAGTGGATGATCCCGATGGCCCCGTAACAGTCCTTGACGGAGTCGACGCGCACGCGCATGGCCGTCAGGTCGTAGATCTCGTTGAACTCGCGGCCCTTCTTGGTCATCTTCGAGTAGATGGAGTAGAAGTGCTTCGCGCGGCCCGAGATGTCGGCGCTGATGCCGACGGCCTCGAGCTCCTTGCCCAGGTAGGCGCCCGCGCGGGTGACGTACTCCTCGCGCTCGGCGCGCTGCTGGCTGACCAGGCCCTTGATCTCGTCGTACTTGCGCGGATGCAACGTCGCGAAGGCCAGGTCCTCGAGCTCCCACTTGATCGCGTGGATGCCCAGCCTGTGGGCCAGCGGCGCGAAGATGTCGAGCGTCTCGCGCGCCTTCTCCTGGCGCTTCTGCTTGGGCATCGAGCCCAGCGTGCGCATGTTGTGCAGCCGGTCGGCGAGCTTGATCAGGATCACCCGGATGTCCCGGGCCATCGCGACCAGCATCTTGCGGTAGTTCTCGGCCTGGCGGTCGTCGCGGCTCTGGAAGGTGACGCCGCTCAGCTTGGTGACGCCGTCGACCAGTCCGGCGATCTCCTCGCCGAACTCAGCCTCGACCTCAGCTAGAGACGCAGACGTGTCCTCGACGGTGTCGTGCAGCAGGGCGGCGCAGAGCGTCGACGTGTCCAGCCGCATGCCGGCGCAGATCTTGGCCACGCCGACGGGGTGCACGATGAAGTCCTCGCCGCTGACCCGGCGCTGGTCGGCGTGGCGGTCGCATGCGAAGACGAAGGCCTTCTCGACCAGCTCGCGGCCGAGCGAGCGGCCGACCTCGCCGGTGTGCTCCTCGACCACGGCGAACAGATCGCCGAGCAACATCTGCTGGTCGTCGCTCAGCCCAGCGTGATCGACGGCCGCGGAGTCGGACGCGACCTGGCCCACGTGCTCGTGCTCGAACGCCTTCGTGGCCTTGGCCATTGCACTGATTCTAGGCGGAGCGCGGCCGTTTAGAGGCGAGCGACCCCCGGGTATAGCCCCCCTTCGCGGGCAGGGAGTGCCCGCAAGCCCAGGGAGAAGACTGAATGAGCCGCAGCAGGGTGCTCTTCGCAAGCCTGATCGCCGTGGCAGCAACGGCGACTTCCGCAGACGCAGCGACCCTGGGGATCCAGGATGGAACCTCGGCCCAGCTGCCCGACGTCCAGGTCGACGTGCCCCAGCTCTCGCCCTCCCTGCCGAAGGTCCAGGTCAGGACGCCCGACGTCCAGGTGCCCCAGGTCCGCGTCCCCTCGTCGCCCACCGGGTCGGACGGACCGGTCCAGCGCCTCGGGGGCTCGCTTCCCGGCGGGGGCGGCGCGGCCGGCAGCAGCTACTCGGGGTCGGGCGTCTCCGGCCCTGGCGCCGGCGGGTACCCGGGGGGCGCCGGCTCGGCCGGCGGCGGTTCGCCGCAGGGCGACGCGGGCAGCGCGTCGGCCGCCAGCTCGCGCGGAGCCTCCTCGCCCCGGCTCACGCCTCGCCAGCGCCGCATCCGCGCCGCCCGCGAGCGACGTGCCCTGCGCCGCGGCGTGCGCCGCCTGCGTGGCTGCCTCGGCGTCGTCTCCTCCTTCGAGCGGCGGGTGCTGATCATGCGCTCCGGCATCTCCGGACCCGCCCGCTCCCGTTCCGCGGTCGCCCGCCCTCTCGGTACGAGCCCGCGCCGCGTCCATGACGGCGAGCGCTCGGGACTGCGCGGCCTGCGCGAAGCCGCCCGCTCGACCGGCTGCGCCGGCGGCTCGGCGCTGTCCTTCGGCGGCTCGGCCGCGTCCTTCGGCGACTCGCGCTCGGAGCAGATGGCCATCGCAACCGTGGCCGTCGTGACCGGCGGCGCGCCCGCCCTGCGAACGGTGACCACGATGGCCGGCGGCCCCGACGCCGACGCGGCCCAGCTTGACACCGTCTCGGCCGGCCAGGTGCTGGGCGCCCGCGCGGCCTCCGGCGACGAACTGAGCGAGGACGACGGTCCGCCCGTCGCGGCGGCGTCGAACACAGGCTCGCCGGCGGGCGACGGCCCGGCGCCCGCACTGCTACTCCTCCTGCTCGTCCTGCTCGCGCCCCTTGCCTTCGTCCTCGTTCGGCGCCGCTCGGCCACCGTGTTCGGGGCCGGGACGCCGGCAGCGGCACCCACGGCGCCGCCCGCAGCTCCGGCCGCCCTTGCTCCTCAGGCGGCCACGCCCGCCCCGCCCGACACGCCGTCCCGGCGCGACACCGCCTGGTGGACCCCGCCCCCGCCTCGTCAGCCCGAGCTGCGCGAGCCAATGCCCCACGAACCGGCAGCGGAGCCGGAGGGCGCAGCGCCGGAGGCCGCGACGACGGGGCCAGGTGCGACCGCGGAGCCCGCTGCGGCGAAACCGCAGCCCCACGCCGAGCCGCAGCCCGAGCCACCCCGCGCGCGGGCGTCCGAGCCCGCCGCTCAGCCACCTCCCGGGGTGCCTGGGCGCCGGCGCCAGGCCGCGGCCGTGGCCTCGGGACTCGCCTCGCTTGCCGTGGGCAGCCTGCTCTCGCGGCGCCTTCGCGGGCGCCGGCGCCGCTGACCCTCCCACTAGCTTCACCCCCGTGAGCGCCCTGGTCACCGGCGCCTGCGGCTTCGTGGGCTCTCGTCTCGTGGCCCGGCTCTTCGAAGCCGGTCAGGACGTGGTCGCCCTCGACGACCTCAGCCGCGGCCGACCCGAGAGCCTGCCCCCGGGGGTCCAGCTCGCCGAGCTGGACGTGCGCGACACCAGCGCTCTGGGGGAGCTCGTCGCCGCCCTGCGGCCGAGCACGGTCTTCCACCTCGCCGCCATCCACTTCGTGCCCGCCTGCAACGCCGACCCGCCGGCGGCGCTGTCGGTCAACGTGGTGGGCACGCAGTCGCTGCTGACGGCGCTGGAGCGAAGCCACCTCCCCCAGTCGTTGGTGCTGGCCTCCACCGGGGCGGTTTACAAGCCCTCGGAGCGCGCCCATCACGAGACCTCCCCCCTCGCACCCGACGATGTCTACGGCCACTCCAAGCTGTGGTCCGAGCAGGCCGTTCGGCTCTGGGAGCGGCGCACCGGCGTGCCGGTCGGCATCGCCCGCCTGTTCAACGTGATCGGGCCCGGCGAGACCAACCCCCACCTCGTGCCCGAGATCGTGACCCAGGCCGCCCGCGGGGACGAGCTGCGGCTGGGCAACCTCGACAGCCGCCGCGACTACGTGTTCGTCGACGACGTGGCGGCCGGCCTCCAGGCCCTCCCCGGCCGCCCGGCCACGGTCAACCTGGGCTCGGGCGAAGCGGTCGACGGCCACACGCTCGTGCGCGAGCTAGGACGGGCGCTCGGCAAAGAGCTGCGCGTTGTGACGGACACCGCCCGGCTGCGCCCCACCGACCGCCCGGTGTTGCTGAGCGACCCCTCCGGGGCGCGCGAGCTGGTCGGCTGGACGGCCGTCACGAGCCTGCGCGAGGCGCTCGCGGCGGTGGCGCGGGGTTACTAGCCCAGCCGGGCCAGCACCTCCGCGGCGGCCTCCTCAGGGGTCTGCCACGGCCCCACCGCCAACTCGGGTGCCTCGGGCGCCTCGTAGGGGTCGTCCACTCCGGTGAAGCTCGTCAGCTCCCCCGCCCGCGCGCGGGCCCACAGGCCCTTGGGGTCGCGCTGCTCGCAGACCTCGGGCGGCGTCGCGACGTGCACCTCGGTGAACTGCGCGCCGTGCTCGGCGTGGCGAGCCCGGACCGCGGCGCGGTCGGCCGCGTAGGGGGAGACCAGGGACACGACGGCCACCACGCCCGCCCCGGCGACCAGGCATGCGATCTCGCCCGCCCGGCGCACGTTCTCCGCGCGGTCCTCGGCGCTGAACCCCAGGTCGCGGCAGACGCCGCGGCGCAACTCGTCGCCGTCGAGCCACAGTACCGTCCGCCCCTGCTCCCGAAGCTTGACCTCGAGCGCCCGGGCCACCGTGGTCTTGCCCGCTGCAGGCAGGCCTGTGAACCACACCGTCGCGCCCCCGGGCGCGCGTACCGCCTCCTCCACCCCGTGAACCCTAAGCGGCTGGTCAGGCGGCGCGCCCGGGCACGGCCGCGGCGATTCCGGCGGAGAGCCCCTCGAGCCGCGCCGCGTAGGCGCGGTAGGCCCCCGAGCGTTCGAGCTCGGTACGCGACGCGTCGGTGACCCGCAGCAGCGGCTCGGGCCCGTCCTCCACCTCGACCAGGCTGAGCTCTGTCAGCACCCGCACCACCCGGCCGCAGGTGCCCGCGGCCCGCGGGTGGGCGCCGTCGCCCCGGAGCAGACGCTCCAGCTCGGCGCCGCGGCAGGCTCCGGTCTCGCGCAGGGCGCGGTAGACGGCGGCCAGCGCCGGGCGCAGGTCGAGCCCCGCCCGCCAGACGGCGAGCGCGAACTCCCACTCGGGCGCGCCCCACGCCAGATGGACGAAGCCTCGGGCCGGCACGGCGGCCAGCAGGTCGCGGCCACCTCTGGCGAGCGGCGGATCCAGTGCGACCAGGTGCGTGTAGCCCTCGGCGAGGGCCGGGCTGCGCGCCAGGCGGTCGAGGCTGACCGCATCGAGACATCCGCCGGGCGCCATGCCCGCGACCAGCTGCTCGAGGCCGGCCCGCCGCCGCGCGACGTCCGCGCACACCACCAGCGTCGGCTCGCCGCTGCTGAGCAGGTCGCCGGCCACGCCGGCAACGCCGCGGCCACGGCGGTCCAGGACCGCGCGGGTGGGCGCGCCGGGCGCCGGCCAGGGCAGCGACGGGTCGGCGCTCAGCTCGTGGTCAATCGCCTCCCACAGCGGCTCCTCGTCATCGAGGGAGCGCACCGAGCCGGCACGCGACGGGCCGACGGCGCGCAACAGCACCCGCGGCTCGACCACGCCGTTCCAGCGGTTGCGCTCGAGGCGGAAGGCGACGTCGCAGGGCCCCTCACCCGTGCAGGCCTCGAGCGAGCGAGGGGTGGACCCGAAGGCCACCGCCCGTGCCCGCGCGCCGCCCGAGGTGAGGGTGAAGCGCGCGTGCTGACGCTCGGAGCCCATGCCGGTCACCGACTCGACCCGTGCCGAGGGCACGAGCAGCGTCGGCTGCGGGTTGCCCATGCCGAAGGGCCCGAGCGCCTCCATGGCCTCGGCGAGCTCCAAGCCGAGCGCGCCGGCGGGCAGCACGGCGTCTACGCGCTCCTCGGGTATCAGGTCCGCGGGGGTCAGGGCCGCCGCTGCGTGCTCGGCGAGCGCGTCGGCGAAGGCGGGCAGCGAGTCGGCCCTCAGCTCCACGCCCGCCGCCATGCGGTGGCCGCCGAAGCGGATGAGCAGCGGCGCGCAGGCGCCCAGGCCGGCGTGCAGGTCGTAGGCGGATATCGAGCGCCCGGATCCCTTGACCGTCCCGTCCTCGGCGATCGCGGCCACCACGCACGGGCGGTGCCAACGCTCGACCAGGCGTGAGGCCACGATGCCCACGACCCCCGGGTGCCAGCCCTCGCCGGCGACGACCATCGCCGCGCGGTTGGCGTGGGCCGAGGCCGCCGCCTCGGCCGCGAACAGGATGCGCGTCTCCGCCTCGCGGCGGTCGTGGTTGAGGCCGTCGAGCTCCTGGGCGATCTCGTCCGCCCGCTCGGGCTCCCGGCAGAGCATCAGCTCGAGCGGGGCGTCGGCGCGGCTCAGCCGGCCGGCCGCGTTGATGCGGGGGCCCAGGCGAAAGCCGAGCGCCTGGGCGGAGAGCTCGGCCGGGTCCAGCGCCGAGACCTTCATCAATGCGCGCAGACCAACCCGCGGCGAGCGCGCCATCGCCGCCAACCCCTCGCGCACGATGCGGCGGTTCTCGCCTCGCAGCGGAACCAGGTCGCACACCGTCGCCAGCGCGGCCAGGTCCAGGCCGGCCTCGGCCTCTCGCGGGTCGCGCCCCGCGGCGGAGAACAACGCCTCGGAGAGCTTCAGCGCAACCCCCGCGGCGCACAACTCGGGTGTGCCGAAACTCCCGAGGGCGGGGTGCACTAGCGGGCAGTCCGGCAGCTGGTCACCCGGGCGGTGGTGGTCGGTGACCAGCACGTCGAGCCCGGCGTCCCGCGCGGCGGCGACCTCCTCCACGGCGGTGACGCCGCAGTCCACGGTGATGAGAAGGCCGGCGCCCTGAGCCGCGACCTCCCGCACCGTCTCCCGCGAGAGGCCATAGCCCTCGGAGCGGCTGGGCAGCCGCCAGCGCGGCGAGGCGCCCAGCGCGCGCAGGGTCTCCACGGCGAGCGCCGTCGAGCACACTCCATCGACGTCGTAGTCGCCGTGCACCACGATCGGCGAGCCGCGCCCGACGTGTTTCAGGATCAGCTCGCAGGCCTCCGGCGCGCCGGGCAGCGCGGCCGGGTCCTCGCGCCGCTCGGCGGCCATGAACTCGCGCGCCTCCTCGGGTGCCTCGAACCCCCGCCGGGCGAGCACGGTGGCCACCTCGAGCGGCAGCCCCAGCTCATCGGAGAGCCGTACGGCACGCCCGACCGAGTATGGGGGCGCGACCCAGCGGGAGGGGCGGTCGGACATCCGACTCATTCTGCGAGTCGGAGCCGACGGAACGCCGGGGTTCGCCCCGCCCGGGCTAGATGCTGCGGTCGATCCCGGCCGCCGCGTCCATGCGGCTGCCGTAGAAGTACAACGCGGCGAGCGCGATGACCGCGCCCGGGATGGCGATCAGAGCCTGCACGAGGTCGGTGTCGTTCTGGCCGGGGACGGTGAAGCCGCTCACGATCAGACCGAACACGGCCGAGCCCACCACCGCGGCCACGAAGGCCAGCACGATGCCGCCGTAGAAGCGGTCGGGGACGAACACGGTGAAGTGCCAGACCGCGATCCCCATCATGACCCAGACGAGCATCGACATCGGCCTACCTCCTCCCGTGCTTTCGGTTGCGAGGGCGCTTGCTCTTCGGCTTGGACCGGCGGGCGCCGCCCGTGCTCGAGGTGGTGCTGGTCGTCCGGCTCGGCCGCTGCGTGGGGGTGTCGCCGTCCCCGTCGCCCTCCGGGGCAGCGGCAGGAGGCTCCTCGGTGGCCGCGGCGGCGGGCGGCGGTGCGGTCTCCGGAGGCGTCTGGGCGGCGGCCCGCGCCCGGCGCTTCGAACGCTGCGCGCGGTTGTCCGCGGCGGCGCGCGCCGGCCGCCCCTCCTCGGCGGTGGGAGCGGCGCCCTCGTTGGCGAAGGCGGGGATGGTCCCGTTGTTGGCCTGGCGCACCAGCTTGCGCCGGCGGCGGTAGAGCGGCTCGCGCTCCTTCCACTCCACCAGCACCGGCGCGGCGATGAAGATCGAGGAGTAGGCGCCGGAGAAGACGCCGACGAGCAGGGCGAAGGCGAAGTCGCGCAGGGTTTCGCCGCCGAACAGCATCAGCGCGGCGATCGGCATCAGCGCCGAGAAGCTGGTCACCAGCGACCGGGTGAGAACCTCGGACATCGAGCGGTTGACGATCTGCGAGTACGTCGCCCGCGGCATGCGCGGCACGTTCTCGCGTATTCGGTCGAACACGATGATCGTGTCGTAGAGCGAGTAGCCGAGAATGGTGAGCAGCGCCGCGACGGTTGCCGTGGTGACCTCACGCCCGAACAGGGCGTATACGCCCGCGGTGATCAGCAGGTCGTGGCACAACGCGACGAGCACCGGGACGGCGTACTTGAGCTCGAATCTAAGCCCGATGTAGAGCGAGATCAAAATCAGGGAGACGAAGATCGCCAGCAGCGCGGTCTTGGCGATCTGGGTCCCGAAGGTCGGGCCCACGGATGAGCTCGTGAACTCCGACTGATCGATCCCGAAGCGCTGGTCCAGGGTGTCCTGGACGCGGGCCACCTCCTCCGGGCGCAGGGTTCCGGTGGAGATCTGCACGATGTTCGACCCGAGCTCGGGGTCCTCGACCGACTGGACCTCGGCGTCGCCGTAGCCGAGCGGACCGAGCACGTCGCGCACCTGGTCGACGGTGGCCTTCTGCTCGAGCGGGGTCGTGATACGGGTGCCGGACTCGAAGTCGATGCCGAAGTTCAACCCCAGGCCGGCGATCGCCAGCGCGCCCGCCACCAGGACTGCGCCCGAGAACGAGAAGAAGAACTTCGAGTACCCCATGAAGTCGAAGCGCCACCCCGCCCTCAGCTTCCCGGCGCCCAGCGCGAAGCGCGAAGAGAGCAGGCGCGAGCGCGCCAGGGTCCCGAGGATCGCTGAGGTGGCGAGCACCGCAGTGAGCAGCGAGATGATCGTGCCGATACCCAGCGTGAAGGCGAAGCCCTTGACGCCCGCGGTGGCGAGCGTGAACAGCACGAACGCCACGCCGATGGTCACGACGTTGGCGTCGATGATCGTCCTCAGCGCCTTGCCGTAGCCGCCGGTGATGGCCGCGGGTATCGACCTGCCCGCTCTCGCCTCTTCCTTGATCCGCTCGTACATGACGACGTTCGCGTCCGCGGCCACCGCCAGGGTCAGGACGAGTCCCGCGATGCCGGGCAGGGTGAGCGTGATCGGGATGAGCTTGACCACGGCGAACAGCAGCACCGCGTAGATCACGAGCGCCACGGCGGCCACCCCGCCGAGCACGCGGTAGAAGAGGACCAGGAACACGATCGTGAGCAGAAGGCCGACCAGGCCGGCGGTCAGGCCCTGGTCGAGTGCCTGCTGGCCGAGGCTGGCCGAGACCTGCGTTTGGGAGATCAGCTTGAGCTCGATGGGCAGCGCGCCGATGCGCAGGCTCTCGGCGAGGTCCTGCGTCTCCGGCACGCTGCCGATGCCGTTGATCTGCGCCCCGGTGCGGCCGTCGATCCCCTCCGGGTTCTCGGCGAAGTCGATAGTCGCCAGCGAGACGATCTTGTTGTCGAGCGTGATCGCGAAGCGCTGGAAGGCCTGCTCGCGCGGCGTGCCCGGGGGCAACAGCTGGTTCGCCCCCCGCTGGGCCTCGCGCCTGGTAGCGGCCGCGAAGGCCTTGCGCCCCGTGTCGGTGAACTGCATCGACACGATCGGCTCCTGGGTCTGCTGGTCGGTCGCCGCCTCGGGGTTGGTGATCTCGGCGCCGGAGAGCTCGGAGTCGTCCTCCAGCACGAAGTACTTCTTGATCCGCGCGGGCTGGTTCTTGGCCCGCTCGGCCTCCACCACCACGATTCCCTGGGGCACCTTGAGGACGATGCTGGCCTGCGCGGGACCGCCGTCGCCCAGAGCGCGCAGCTCCTTCGCGCACGCCGTTCCCTTCGCGTAGCTGCGGTTGCCCGGGTCGCCCCGGGGCTCGTAGTCGGACAGCAGCTCCTTGCAGGAGGCGTCGGGCCCGGTGATCAGCTGCTTGTCCGGGCCGAAGAGGTAGTACTTGTCCTTCGACGAGTCGTTCTGTTTGTCGGCCTCCTCCGGGGTGAGGTTGCGCGGGTTGTCCGACGGGAGGTCGGTCTTCTCCGCCTTGGGCTTCGACTTCGACGCGAGCTGCACCGCCTCGTAGAGCGCCCGGGATCCGGTGAACGGCGAGTCGGGTCCGCGCTTGCCGAGGATGTTCGGCTCCCAGTCGTAGAACTGCAGCTGGGCGGTGGTGCCCACCTGCTCGATGGCGCGGTCGGCGTTGTCGACGTCGGGTAGGCCGATCGAGATCTGGTTGGCGCCCGCCTGCTGGATCTCCGGCTCGGAGACGCCAAGGGCGTCGGTGCGCTTGCGGATCGTGGTGATCGCGTCCTGGACGGCCTCGGGAGTGACCTGGGGGACCTTCGGCGTGGGCCGCGCCTCGTAGACGAGCTCGACGCCGCCGCGCAGGTCCAGGCCGAGCACCGTCTTCTGTGAGAGGGGCGTCCCGGGGAGGATCACCAGCAGGGCCAGGACGATCAGCAGGATCGTCGCCCCGAGGATCGAGAGGTTGCGGGTGCGGGAGGTCACCTCGGTGTCAACACGAGCAGGAGCCCGCCGTCCTCGTCATAGGCGGGAAAGATGTCGGCCTTCGCCGGCTCCGGGCGGTCTCCTTCAGCGTGCACGACGACCCCCTTGTCGAGCACCCGCACGCCCCACTCGAGGGCGGTCGAGATGTGGTCGTCGCCGTTCTCGAACTCCAAGCCGAGCACCTCGCGGGCGTCGCGGCCGATCACGTCCAGGTCGCCGAGCCCGGTCAGCTCGCGCGCTCCTCGCCCGGTGCCGATCAGGCGGCCCTGCTGGTCACAGACGAAGAAGGCGGCGTTGGGGGCCGGGTAGTAGTCGTCGAGCAGCTCGAACAGAAAGCCGAAGCCGCACCGCTTGCAGGCCTTCGGACGGTTCTGAAAGCCGGCGGTGCGGTCGGTGCCGAGGCTGCGCTCGCCGCAGTTGGGACAGATGAAGTTCGGCACAGGCGCTAAGGGTAGGCGAGGCGCGCCGCAGGCTAAAACAGCCCACCGCCGGGCCGTTCAAGGCCCAGCTGAGCCCAGGCGCGGTCGGTCGCCACGCGCCCCCGGGGTGTGCGCATCAGGAAGCCCGAGCGCAGCAGGAACGGCTCCAGCACGTCCTCGATCGTGTCCGGCTCCTCCCCCACCGAGATCGCCAGCGTGGAAAGGCCGACGGGGCCGCCGCCGAACTTCTCGCACAGGGCGCGGAGGACCTCGCGATCCAGGCGGTCGAGGCCGGCCTCGTCCACCTCTAGCAGGGCGAGTGCCTCCTCGGCCGTCTTGGCGTCGACTACGCCGCGGCCGCGGACCTGGGCGTAGTCGCGCACACGCTTGAGCAGCCGGTTGGCCACCCGCGGGGTGCCGCGCGAGCGCGAGGCGATGATCTCAGCCCCCGCTGTCTCGATCTCCGTACCGAGGATCGCCGCGGAGCGGGTGACGATCTGGCCCAGCTCCTCGGGCTCGTAGAGCTCCAGGCGTAGCGTGACCCCGAAGCGGTCGCGCAGCGGCGTGGTCAGCAGCCCGGCCCGTGTCGTTGCGCCGATCATCGTGAACGCCGGCAGCTTGAGCGTCACGATCCGCGCGCCCGCGCCCTGGCCGACGGTGATCGGCAGCTGGCGGTCTTCCATCGCGGGGTAGAAGGTCTCCTCCAGCGCGCGCGGCAGCCGGTGGATCTCGTCGACGAAGAAGACGCTGCGCGGCTCGAGGGAGGTCAGCTGCGAGGCGACGTCCCCCTTGCGCTCGAAGGCGGGGCCCGACGCGAGCTGAATCGGCACACCGAGCTCCTCGGCCACGATCAGGGCGAGCGAGGTCTTGCCCAGGCCCGGCGGGCCGGCCAGCAGGACGTGGTCGAGGGCCTCGTCGCGGGCGCGGGCGGCTTGGACGAACACCTGTAGCTGTTCCTTGACCGCCCGCTGGCCGACGAAGTCCTCCAGCCGGCGGGGGCGCAGCGAGCGGTCGAGCTCCTCCTCGCCTCCCTTGGGCTCGGGATCCTGCAGCCGCTCCACCCCGGGTGTGCGAATGCCGGTGACCGTGGATTCCTCAGCGGTTACCCGGCCCCGGCTCATGCCGCCGCCGCCCTCAGGGCCTCGGCCAGCAGCTCCTCGGGCGTATCGCCGCTCACGCCGTCGAGCATCTCGTCCGCCTCGGCTGGCTGGAAGCCGAGGCCGACCAGGCCCTCGTGCGCGAGCGCCCGCGGTTCGTCGGACTCCGTGCCGCGGCGCACCACGATCTGCTCCGCGACCGCGTCGGCGACCTTCTCGCGCAGCTCGACGATGATCCGCTCGGCGGTGCGCTTGCCTATCCCGGGGACGGCCTGGAAGCGGGCGGCGTCTCCGGCGGCGATGGCCGCGGTCAGCTCGCTTGCCGAGCCGCCGCCGAGCACCGCCAGGGCCACCTTGGGACCGACGCCCTGGACCCCGACCAGCAACAGGAAGAGGTCGCGCTCGGACTCCGAGGCGAAGCCGTAGAGCTGGATTGCGTCGTCGCGCATGACCAGGTGGCAGAGCAGGCTCGCCTCACGCCCGACTCCGGGTACGGCCCGCAGGGTCTCGGCGGACACGCTAAGGCGGTAACCGACCCCGGCGCTCTCGACCACCACCTGGTCGGGTCCCTTCGACAGGAGCTCGCCCCGGACAGAGGCGATCACGACGGGACCGCCGCGCGCAGGGGCGCGCCGTTGGCGTGGCAGACCGCCACCGCGAGGGCGTCGGCCGCGTGGTCCGGCTCGGGGGGGTCGGGCAAGGAGAGCAGGGTGCCAACCATGCGCTGGACCTGGGCCTTGTCGGCGGCGCCGCTGCCGCACACTGCGCTCTTTACGGCTTGCGGCGTATAGGAGAAGCAGGGGATCCCGGCCATCCCGGCTCCGAGCAGCACCACGCCGCGGGCCTGGCCGACCGCGAACGCGCTGCGGGCGTTCTGGCCGAAGTAGAGCTCCTCAATGGCCACCGCGTCGGGCCTGTGCTCGGAGATGAGGTCGGACATGCGCGCGTGGATGCGCACGAGCCGGCGCTCCAGCGGCTCGCCCGAGCCGGTGCCGATCACGCCGCCGTCGAGCGCGCCCATGATGCCGCGTTGGGAGAGCACCACGCCGTAGCCGGTATGGGCGGTGCCGGGATCGATGCCGAGGACGACCACCATCGCCCTGATTCTGCGGGGAAAGGCGGATGCCTCCCCGGTGTAGGTTGCCCGGAACGTGCGCCGCCTGCTTGGCCCGCTCCCCCTTGTGCTCGCCCTGCTGTGCGCCTGGCCCGCGGTCGCGCCGGCGGCCACCGGCGGCAAGTTCCCGCGCTCGTTCCTCTGGGGTACCGCCGTGGCGGGGTTCCAGACCGAGATGGGCGGCAGCCCGGCCAACCGCGACCGCGGCTCTGACTGGTGGACCTGGGCGCACGACCGCGGGAACATCGCCGAGCGCCGGGTAAGCGGCGACCTCCCGGAGCGCGGCCCGGGCCACTGGCGCCGCTGGCGCTCGGACGTCGACCTCGCCGCGCGACGCCTGCACTCCAACGCCTTCCGCATGTCTGTCGAGTGGAGCCGCATCTTTCCTCGCTCCACCCGCGGCATCGAGACCGGTCGCAACGTCTCCCGGCGCGACCTGAGGCGCCTGGACCGCCGGGCCAACCGCAGCGCCCTGGCCCACTACGCGGCGGTCATCCGCCGCGCGCGCCGGCGCGGGATGAGGGTGCTGCTGACCGTCAACCACTTCACCCTCCCGAACTGGATCCACGATTCCATCGCCGCCCGCCGGGCCCTCGAGGGCCGAGACCCTGATGGCCCCCTGCCGCCGATGTCCCGGCCGGCCGGATGGCTCGACTCCGACACCGTGGACGAGTTCCGCAAGTACGCCGCCTACCTGGCCTGGAAGCTCGGCAGGCAGGTGGACATCTGGACCCCGATCAACGAGCCGCTGGTGGTGGCCACCAACGGCTACGCGAACGTCCCCGGCGTGATCGGCGGCTTCTTCCCGCCGGGGGCATTCAGCTTCACGGCGGCGATCACCGCCGTCCTGAACCTCGAGCGCGGCAACGCAGCCGCCTACGACGCGATCAAGCGCTGGGACCGGCACTCACGCGTCGGCCTCGTCCAGAACCTGGTGGCGTTCACGCCGGCCGACCAGAGCAGCGATGCCGACCGGCGCGGCGCCGTCAACGCCGACTACCTGTTCAACCGGCTGTTCGTGAACGCCGCGGTGCGCGGGCGCGTGGACCGAAACGCGAACGGGACGATCGAGCCCAGCGAGGTGCGCACTCGCGGACGCCGAAAGGCCGATTTCATCGGCGTGAACTACTACTTCCGCGGTCGCGTCCAGGGGCTTCCCACGCCACTCTCCTCCCGAATCCCCGTGCTCGACTTCCTCCCCCAGACCGACTACCGGACGCCTCAGAAGCCCACCTCGCCGCCGTGCCCGACCGAATGCAGCGAGTTCGGTAACGAGATCTACCCCGAGGGGCTGCGAACGGTGCTGGGCACCGCCGGGCGCCTCGGGCTGCCGGTCATCATCACCGAGAACGGCCTGGCCGACTCGGACGACGACCAGCGCAGCTCGCACTTGATCCGTCACCTGCGCGTCCTGCGCCAGGCGATGAACGACCGCGTGGCGCGCGTGCAGGGCTACCTCCACTGGTCGCTGTTCGACAACTTCGAGTGGTCGGCCGGCTACTACCCGCGCTTCGGCCTGTTCCGGATCGACTCCCGGCTGAGGCGCCGCGCCCGGCCCAGCGCAAACGTCTTCGCGCGCATCGCGCGCCGCAACCGCGTGCCCTAGTTGCGGGACCTCACCGCGCGATCGAAGCGGGCCGGCTTGCCGCTTCGCCGCGCCGCCTCGCCGGGCGTCGGCGCGAGGCCAGGCGGGCGGGAGCGGGCCGCACCCCTGCGAGAAATCACTCAGGCGCCTGAGTGACTTTTCCGAAGGGGACGCGCTCCGGCGGCCTGACCCCCCATATCAGGCTCAGGCGTTCATCGAGGCTGTGGGCGTGCGGCTAGGCGACGCGCTCCAAGACCTCGGCGTCGACGTCGAAGTTGGCGTGCACCGAGGCCACGTCGTCGTGCTCCTCGAGCGTGTCGATCAGGCGCATCAGCCGCTTGGCATTTTCCTCCTCGACCGGTGTGCGGGTGGTCGGCCGCATGGCCAGCTCCGCGGAGTCGAGCTCCACGCCCGCAGCCTCGAGCGCCTCGCGGACGGCCGTGAACTCCGATGGCCCGGTCACGATCTCGAACACGTCGTCGTCGAGCGAGACATCCTCGGCGCCGGCCTCGATGGCGGGCAGAAGGTCCTCCTCGGAGTGCTTGGAGCCGTCGACCACCAGCTCGCCCTTCTTCTCGAAGATCCAGGCCACCGACCCCGGCTCGCCGAGCGAGCCGCCGCTGGAGGAGAAGGCGTGCCGGACCTCGGAGCCGGTGCGGTTGCGGTTGTCGGTGAGCGCCTCCACCAGCAGCGCCACGCCGCCGGGGCCGTAGCCCTCGTAGGTCACGGCCTCGATCGCGTCCGCGTCCTTGTCGGCGCCCGTGCCCTTGGCGATAGCGCGCTCGATGTTGTCCTTCGGCATCCGCGCGTCCTTGGCCTTCTGAACGGCGAGCGCCAGCGATGGGTTGCCCGCGACGTCGCCGCCACCCTCTCTGGCGGCGACCTGAATGGCCCGCGTCAGCTTGGTGAAGGCGGCGCCGCGCTTCGCGTCGACGGCCTTCTTCTTGTGCTTGATAGAGGCCCACTTGGAATGTCCCGACATCAGACGACGAACCTCCCGTCCCGCTGCAACTCCGTGCCGTCGACGGTGACGGACCCGCCCTGGCGCAGGTCACACACCATGTCCCAGTGCACGGCCGAGTCGTTCTGGCCGCCCGACTCTGGATAGGCCATGCCGATGGCGAGGTGGACCGTGCCGCCGATCTTCTCGTCGAGCAGAATCTCCTTGGTGCCGGTGGCGATGCCGTAGTTGGTGCCGATGCCGAGCTCGCCCAAGGTGCGGGCGCCCTCGTCGGTGTCGAGCGTCTCCAACAGGAACTCCTCGCCCTGCTCGGCGGAGGCATCCACCACACGACCGTCCTCGAACTTGAACCTCACACCGCCGACCTCGCGGCCGCCGTAGGTGGCCGGAAAGGAGAACGTGACCTCGCCGTTCACCGAGTCCTCGACCGGGCCGGTGAAGAACTCGCCGTCGGGCATGTTGTGCTCGCCCGTGCAGGGGATCCAGTGGCGGCCCGCGACGCCGAGCGTGATGTCGGTGCCCGGCCCTTGGATGTGCACCTCCTCCTTGCCCTCGATCCAGTCGGCGAGGCGGTTGACCTCGTCGGACTGGCGCTGCCAGGCGGTAACCGGATCGCCGTCGTTGACCAGGCAGGCCTCGTAGTAGAAGTCCTCGTAGGCGCCGAGCGACATGCCGGCCTCACCCGCGTAGTTGTGGGTCGGGAAGAGGGTGAGCGCCCAGCGGTGCTCGCCCGCGGCGGCGCGGCGCATGGAGGTCTCCATGAGCGGCTTGCGCGCGCGCTGGGTGCGAGCTTGCTTGGCCGGGTCGACCTTCGACAGCTCGCGGGAGTTGGCGTCGGCGATGATCGCGATGCGGACGTCGGTGTTCTCGACCGCCCACTTGGAGGTGGGCGCCACCCAGTCGAGCTGCTCGTCGGAGGCGAGCTCGTAGAAGGCGGCGGAGGCGCCCTCGGTGCTCAGCTGCATTATCGGCAGGCCGCCGGCGCGAAGCACCTCCTCGTACACCGCCTGGACCAGCGGCTCGGCGGTGGTGGTCGACTGGATCAGGCAGACGTCGCCCTTCTCGACCTTGGTGGAGTAGCGGACGAGGATCTGGGCTAGGGCGTCGGCGCGGTGGTCTCTCATGAGTGGCCTCCGTTTAGCACGAAGCGGTGAAAGCTGGCGTCATCCGCCAGCTCGGGGTGGAACGCCACGGCGACGATGTTGCCCTGCCGAACCGCTACCGGGTGACCGTCGACCTCGGCCAGGACCTCCACCCCCTCGCCGTGCTCCTCCACGAACGGGGCGCGGATGAAGACGCCGCGCACGGGACCGATCCCCTGCACCTCGAGGTCGGCCTCGAAGGAGCACACCTGGCGCCCGAAAGCGTTCCGGCGAGCGCTCACGTCGAGCAGGCCGAGGTGGTCGCGGTCCAGCATGATCAGCCCGGCGCAGGTGCCGAGGGTGGGCGTGCCCGCCTTCACCATTTCGCGCAGCGGCTCGGCCAGGTTCTCGCGTTCGATGCCCAGCGACATCGTCGTGGACTCGCCGCCGGGGATGATCAGGGCGTCGAGGCCCTCGAGGTCCTCCGACGTGCGCACGTCGCGGGGCTCGGCCCCGAGCTCGCGCAGGATGCGGGCGTGGGCCTCGAAGCCGCCCTGGAGCGCCAGGACGCCGACGGTCTGCGGGCTCACCAGCCGCGCGTCTGAAGCACGACGCCGTCGGCCTCGACGGCTGACATCTCGAGCCCGGGCATGGCCGCGCCCAGGTCGCGCGAGGCGGCGGCGATGCGCTCGGCGTCCTCGTGGTGGGTGGTCGCATCGACCACGGCCTTGGCCACCCGCTCGGGGTCCTCGGCCTTGAAGATGCCCGAGCCGACGAAGACGCCCTCGGCGCCAAGGCGCATCATCAGCGCGGCGTCGGCCGGCGTGGCCACCCCGCCGGCGGAGAAGAGCACCACGGGCAGCCGTCCTGCCGCGGCGACGTTGCGCACGAGCTCGAGCGGGGCCTGCAGCTCCTTGGCGGCGCTCGCCAGCTCCGCCGGGTCGGCGCTCGCCAGCCGGCGGATCTCCCCGCCGATCAGGCGCAGGTGCCGAACCGCCTCGACCACGTTGCCGGTGCCCGCCTCGCCCTTCGATCGGATCATGGCCGCGCCCTCCGCGATGCGGCGCAGGGCCTCGCCCAGATTGGTGGCGCCGCAGACGAAGGGGGCGTCGAAGGCCCACTTGTCGATGTGGTTGGCCTCGTCGGCGGGGGTGAGGACCTCCGACTCGTCGATGTAGTCGACCTCGAGCGCCTGCAGCACCTGGGCCTCCACGAAGTGCCCGATGCGCGCCTTGGCCATCACCGGGATGGTCACCGTGGCCTGGATCTCCTCGACCTTGGTCGGGTCCGCCATGCGCGCGACCCCGCCGGCCGTGCGGATGTCGGCCGGCACGCGCTCCAGCGCCATGACCGCAGCGGCACCGGCGGCCTCGGCGATGCGCGCCTGCTCGGCGTCGACCACGTCCATGATCACGCCGCCCTTGAGCATCTCGGCGAGGCCGGACTTGACGCGGAAGGTCGAGGTCTCCTTCACCCCATTGATGGTAGCCGCGACCCTCCGCCACAGCGCAGGCCGAGGACCGCCGGCCGAGCACCGCCGCTCGCTGCCCTTACTTCAGCTTGAAGGCGCGTATGCGGTCCGCGTAGGCCGACTCGTCCAAGGCGTACACCCCGTACGCAAGCGCTTGGACGACACTCAGGAGCGCGCTGTGGGAGCGCACGTAGGCCGGGCTGTTGGACGAGTAGAAGAGGCGGTGGTCGGCGAGCTTGGCCACCTCCGAGAGGGTGGCGTCGGCTATCGCGACCGTCGCCGCCCTTCGGTTGCGAGCCAGCTTGGTGGCGCGGACCACGAGCGGGTGGGGCCGGCCGGCGGAAAACCCCACCAGCACCGTGTTCTCGTCCACCCTGCCGAGTCGCGCCAGGCCCTCCTGCGACGGCGAGGCGACCACTTCGGCCCGCAGGTCGAGCAGCATCAGAAGATGGCGCAGATAGGAGGCGAAGAACGCCATCTGGTCGGTGCCGCACAGCACCGTGCGCTCGGCGCGCGAGATGAGCTCGACCACTGCGGCGACCTCGTCGCGATCGATCTTGCGGGCAGTCTCCTCGACGTTGACGTGATCGGCGGCCAGCACCGCCTCGAACTCGGTTTGATCGATGGGAAACAAAGGCGGGTTCGAGGGCTCGGCGGCCGCGGCGCCGTTTCCGTTCTCGCGGGCCCGGCGGTACTCGTCGCGCGCGGAGGCCTGAAGCTCGGGAAAGCCCTCGAAGCCGAGCGCCTGGGCGAAGCGGACGACGGTCGAGCTGGACGTGTTGGCGCGGCGAGCGAGCTCCTCGGCCGTGTGGAAGGCCGTCTCGTCCAGGTGGTCGACGATGTATTGCCCCACGTCCTTCTGCGACCGAGAGAACTCGTCGAAGCGGTGACGGATCTCGTCGGAGAGGGTGAGGGCGGTGCCCAAACGCGCCACGGACCTGGGATTCGCGCGCAGTGGCGTCGTTCCTTCCTAGCGGTCGAGAAGCTCCTCGTATAGCTCGAGGTAGCGGGTTGCGGAGCGCTCGGTGGAGAGCTCCTCAGCCCGGGCTCGGCAGGCGGTGCTCGTGGCGGGGTCGCGCGCCAGCTCGAGGGTCTCCAGCAGCGCCGGGACGGGGTTGTCGCCGGAGAAGATGCGGCCCACCTCGGGCCGGTCGATCACCTCCGGGATGCCCAGGACGTCGCTGCCCACCACCGGGGTCCCGCAGGCCATCGCCTCCAGCAAGACCAGCCCGAAGGCCTCCCCGACCGACGGGAGGGCCGAGACCCAGCTGCGTCCATAGACGCGGGCCAGCTCGGCGCGGTCGTCCACGTCCACGAACTCCACTCCCTCGGCGTCCTCCAGACCTGGCCGCCGCGGGCCGGACAGCAGCAGCGTCGCGCCCGGGTGCTCGCGGCGGACCCTGGGCATGGCCTCCACCAGGAGCGCGACCCGCTTGCGGGGCTCGAACGGCGACGCCGCGCAGAAGATCGTGGGCTCGGGAGTGCGCTCGGTGGAGAGGGGGAAGGCGTGCAGGTTCACGCCGGGCTCGATCAGCCGTGCCTCGATGCCGAGGTGGCGACGAAAGGCATCGCGCGCCACCCGGCTCAGGGCGGTTACCGCGGTACAGCCGGCGACGGCGCGCCGGCGCCATTGCTCGCCGAGCCGCCGGGCCTCCAGATCGGGACGGTCCGGAACACCCATGTAGGCGAACACCGAGGGGGTCCCCGTACGGCGGGTGTGGCGCGCGGCCGCCAGGGCGTCTGTCACGAAGTGCGCCTGAACCACGTGATCGGCTCCCCTTCGCAGCGACAGGTAGCTCAGCGGCGCGTGCATCACGTAGTCCTCGAACCCGTGATGACGCAGCCACGAAGGCGGGGGCGGGGGGCGGCGGCGGCGGATCACCTCGAGCCCGTCCTCCAGGGTGTGGGTGGTCGCCCCCGGGTGGCTGGTGATCAGGCGAGGGCGGTGGCCGCGCGCCAGGAGCTCGTCGGCGAGCTCACGGATCATGCGTTCGGAACCTCGCCTGACCTCCGGCCAATAGCAAGGGTTCAGGAAGGCGACCTTCAGGCCCAGAGCTTCCAGGGCGCCTGACCGCTCTTCCACCTGTCGTTGAGTGCGATCGCGTCCTTGTAGGTGTCCATGCAGTCCCAGAATCCGGTATGCCGAAAGGCGCGCAGCTCGCCGTCTGCGGCGAGCCCCTCGAGCGGTTCGCGCTCGAGTACGGAGGACTCGCTGAAGTAGGCGAAGGCGCCGGGCTCGAAGACGAAGAAGCCGCCGTTGATCCATTGGTCGAGTCGCGGTTTTTCCTGAAAACCCGCCACGCGGTCCTCCCCGTCGAGCTGAGCGACCCCGAACTCCAGCTCCGGTCTCACGACCGTAATGCTCGCCAGGCCGCCGTGCCCGCGGTGAAAGCCGACGAGCCGCGCGAGATCGATGTCGGCCACGCCGTCGGCGTAGGTGGCGCAGAAGGTCTGACCGCCGAGCCGATCCTCCAGCAGCTTCAGACGCCCGCCCGTGGGCGTGTCGAGACCGGTGTCCACGCACTCGACCTCCAGGCCCGCCGGCCAGGGCTCCTGAGAGACGAAATGCTCGATCTGGTCTCCCTTGTAGCCGAGGCACAGCGCGAACCGTCGGAAGCCCTGCGAGCCGTAGATCTGCATCACGTGCCAGAGGATCGGCCGGCCGCCGATCTCCACGAGGGCCTTGGGAATCGCCTCGGTGTGCTCGGTCAGACGGGTCCCGCGCCCGCCGCAGAGGATGGTGACGGCAGGCGGCTCGGCGCTGACGGGCATCGCCCGAGACTATTTGCCGACGTCGGTTCTAGACCCCTTCGCGCCGGAAGACGAATGAAATTGTCTGCAGGAGGATCTTCACGTCTCCCCACAAGGACCAGGTGGCCACGTAGAGGTAATCGAGCTTCACCATCTCCTGGAGCGGAATCCGCGCCGGCCCCAGGACCTGCCAGGGGCCGGTCATCCCGGGTGTGAGGTGCAGGCGCCGACGGTCCCACCCGCTGATCCGCGAGTCGTCCTCCATCACGAGCGGCCGTGGACCGACGAGGCTCATCTCGCCTCGCAGGACGTTCAGCAGCTGTGGCAACTCGTCGACGGACGTCCGCCGGATCAGCCGGCCCACACGGGTGATGCGTGGGTCGTCCCCGATCTTGAACAGGCCATCCGTCTCGTTGAGATGAAGAAGGTCCTGCTTCCCCGCCTCCGCGCCATCCACCATCGTGCGGAACTTCACCATTGTGAACGGGCGTCCCTCCTTGCCGATCCGGGGCTGGCGAAACAGGATCTGACCGTTCGAGTCCAGCTTGATGGCGGCCGCCACGAGGGCCATGAGGGGCGCCAGGAAGACCAGGCCCACTCCCGCGCCCAAGATGTCGAACCCTCGCTTCAGGAACAGGGAGGACCTCGTCAGCCCAAACCGGCGTACCCCCAAGACACGCAGCCCGGCTACGTCGTCGACGACCACCGAGGAACCCACCACCTCGAGCAGCCGCGGCAGTACGCTCACGTGCAGGCCCAGCGACTTGACCGCTCTGACCAGGTTGAGCACGTCCCCGTGATCGGTGCTGCGCGGAGCGATCACCACCCGCTGAACGTCGCGTTGGGTCGCGATCTCGGCGAGCATCGCAAGCGGTACCTCTTGCTCGCCGATCCGCGCAGACGCGATCTCGCCGACCACCTCCGCGTGGACGCCGGCGCCGTGGTCGATTCTGGCCCGAGCTCGGTCGCACATGGCCGGGTCGCCGAGGAGCAGGCACCGCTCCGGCTCTGTCACCCGGCATGCCACACGACGGGCCACGACCCTTCCCACGAGCAGGGCTCCCAGCAGGGTTAGCCAGGTGACGAGCACTTGATCGCCCCCGAGCTCGCCGAGGGCCAAAGGCTTCTCCGCGATCCACATCAGGAGGACGAACAGCGTGACGACCTGCAACAACGCTGGTGCTTCCTCCAGCGTGGACTTTCGCATCACCAACTCATCGCGGTCGTAGAGCCCGAGCAGCTTGCCTATGAGAATGACCAGCGGAATGAGCGCGGCCAGACGCCATGACAATGTGTCTCCATTGCCGAGCAGCTGAAGGCAGGCCAAGAGCGCTCCGAACGTGGCGAGCGCGTCGCTGCAGGCCAGCATGCGCCGGAAGCGCCAATCACGACGCTCGATCCGCGCCGAGCCGCTTGGCTGGGCGCTCTCCGCCAGGGCGGCGGCCTGTTGCTCCGCCGGCCCCCGCCCCTTGAGCTCGTTCTGGAAGCGTCGGGCCGCCGCGGCGTCGAAGAACGCCTCAGCTGACCGCATCCGTGATCGCCCTGCCACGCGCCACCTCCAGTGGGCTCGTTCGCGAAAAATCCGCGGATAGCCGGTGTTTCCGACCGAGCAAGTCGCGAACGTCCACCTTAACTCGCCCCAGCCAATGGCGCCAGCTCAGTCCCGATTATCCCGCGCCACGATCCCTGCCGCGCTGAGCGGATTCGGCCCGTTCGCCTACCCGAGATCCCGCTCACAGTCGTCGGGGCCCACCTCGGGCGCCGGCAGGACCAGACCGGTCAACGCCGACGTCTGACCAGCGCCGCCCGTGCTGCAGCACGGGCGGCGAGCTGCCAGGACAGCGACGACCTCAAGGCGGCGGTGGGTCTGAAGCGCCGGATGTCGGCGCGACCTGATCGCCGGACTCGGACGGCGGCGCCGACGCGTCGGAGTCCCAGTCGATGGCGATGACCTCGTCCAGCGCCTCGAGGACCCCCCGTTCGATCTCCTCGAGCGCGGTGTGGATCTGGGAGCCGGTGAGAGAGTCGGCTTTCTCCTCCAGCTCGCTCAGCCGCCGACGCGCGTCGTCGAGCGCCTCCTGCACCGCCGGCGTGACTTCGGTTACCGACGCCACGATCTGATAGGCGAACGCGAAGGTGTTACATCTCACGCAGTGGTAGTTGGCGGCGGCGGCTGCGTTGACCGGCCTGATCTCGTCCGACTGGCCGACGATCAGAACCACCTGGAAGGCCGTCGCGCCCGTCACGCAGTCCGTACATGACGCGTAGGCGTGCGCGTCGTTGGTGTGCCGGGCCGCTTCGCCGCCCTCCACCACCACGAACGACGGCTCGAAGTCCCAGCGTGTCGATCCGTCCGTGGTGTTGACCGCCATCGCCCGGTTGTCGCCCGGCTTGGTGGGCAACGGCGGGTCGAACGGGAACGGCCACGCCGACGGGGCCTCGGCCCTCGGCCCCGTGGACGGCGCGGCGGCCGAGGCGCCCTTTGCCGGATGGCCCGTCGCCGGATCGCTTGTCGGCCCAGGAGCGCCGCCGTCCGGGGAGACCCCCACCGCCGGCGCGGGACCGGGCCTGCGCGCGATCTGCTCCCGCAGCGCCAGGGAGACCGGCAGCCGCTGGACGCCGGCCAGCGCTCCGCCGGCCCGCTGCCTCGCAGCCGGCGAAGCGGCCTGCCGGCGAGCCGGTCGCCGGTGGCCCACCTGCACGCCCTCAATTGACGCGTTGCCGACCGGGGGATGCAGGACGGTCGGGAGCGCTCCACCCTCCCGCGACGAGATCGGCCTGTAGTGCTCGCCGGGCCACCACGCCGAGGCGATCAGGCCGGCGACGACGGCCGCGCCGAGCAGGGAGAGCCCTCGCAGGCGCGGGCGCCCGGCCGTCCGGCGCCAGACGGCGACCCCCACCCGCTTCCCCAGGCGCCAGAGGAGGTAGACAACGCTGAGCACCGGCAGGGCAATCAACGCGGTGGTGACCAGCGAAACGGCGGCACCGGTCACGTCGTCTCGGTTCCAGATGGCGGTCGTCTCGGCCCAGTGCTGTCCCATGCTGTCCCAGCCGGTGGCAACCAGGCGCGGGAAGCTCATGACGATCAGGGCGAGCATGCCCAGCAGCAACGGCACCGTTATCAGCACCCAGGCGGTCACCACCGCGCGCGCCCAAGGCCGTAGGGCCTGGTGCTGTCCGCCCCTCCAGCGCGTGGGCAGCAGTCCCGCCAGCGTGGGCTTGATGTGCGCGAAGAGGTCGGGGACGCCAACCAGGTCGGCAACGATGTGGTAGCCGTCGGCGCGGATGAAGGGCGCCAGCTGCTTGACCATCTGTATGAGCTGCACGGCGACGACGAGGAGCAGCGCATCGATGCCGGTCGCCAGCCAAATGCCCGCGGTCGCGACCGCGAAGATCGCGGTGAAGTAGAGACCCCCGAGATCGACGCGCAGCCGCCCCCGCCGGTCGAGCCTGTACGCATCGCTCACCTCGGTGTAGAAGGCGGGCCAGATGAGGTAGAGGCCCCCTCCCATCACACCCGGGGTTGCGCCGCTGTAACGGCAGGCCGAGGCGTGGCCGATCTCGTGGAAAGCGGCGGAGAGAACGACCAGGGCCCAGACAGCGAGGACCAGGCCCGGCTCGTAGAACAACTGGTGCAGGGGCGCGGACAGCCCCTTGTCGCCGATAAGCCAAGCGGATACCGCGGTGAAGACGAGCAGCAAGACCCCAACGATCGGCGGCTTGAAGAGCCACACGAACGGCTGCGTGAGGCTGCGGGTCAGGCCGGGCCTGGTGATCACGAACCGAGGCCGAAGCGCTAGCAGGGGGTTCGCCTTGGCCAGCTCGGGAGCGGCGCCGTCGGCGCCACCAACCAGGCCCAGCGGCATGAGCTTGCGTTCGATCAGGTACCGCACGTCCTCCTCGGTGACGTACTTGTCGATCCGGCTGCCCAGCTCGGTCGCGAGCTCCTCGCAGCTTCTGCGGCCGTCCATGGCGCAGAGCAGCTCGTAGAGCAGCGGCGTGAGCTTCACCATCTGGCCGTCCGAGCGTCGGACGAGCGTCGGGGCCTCGCGATACCCCGAGTCGGCCAGCTTCCCGAGCAGCTCGACCCCGCGCTCGAGCGCCGGCGTGGCGGCAGGCAGCCGCCCCGCCGGGGCGCTGCCCGGCGAGGCGGCCGCTACGGCCGACGCGGTCACGTGACCGTACTCCTCTGGACGATCTTCGCTTCGGCTACTGAGTGATGTCGGCCGTCTGCTCCGCGGTGGCCTGCGCGGTCACCCCGTCGAGCGTCTGGTTGATGAGCGCGGTCTGATCGGCGACTGCAGTCGCGTGGGAGCCGATCGTTCCGATGTTGGCCGACACCGCGGCGTCGATCGGAACGGCAGCGTTCACATTCGCGGCCACCGCCCCGGCAGTGGGTGCGGCGAGATCCGCGTCGAGGGACACGTCGACGTCGACGTTCAGCAGCGGGCCGGACAGGAGGTCGGAATCCCCCGTCGGCAGCTCGATCGCCTGCGCGCCCACGCCGTCGGCGGCGTCGCCGCCGGAATCGCCGGCAGCCGGGGCGAGGCTGTCCGGAGTGCCGGGCGCCGCAGCGAGCTCACCGGTCTGGTCGCCGGCAGTGCCGGCCCCGTCGGCAATGGCTCCGATGGTGTCGTCGCCCTGGTCGATGCTGGCGTCCTGGGGCGCCGTGGCGATCGCGTCGCCCGAGATGTACTGGTCGATCATCGTGCCCTGGTGGGCGACCGCCGTGCTGTCCGATCCGATCGACAGCACGTTGGCCGACGCCGCAGCATCTACCGGAGCGGCGACGTTCGCGTTGGCGGCGACCGCCAGGTCGATCGGGGCGGCGAGGTCTATCGCCAGATCGACGTTTACGAGCAGGTCGAGGATCGACAGGACTTCCTTGTTCGGAAGCAGCTGCCCTCCCTCGAGCTCCAGCTCCTCCTTCGAGAGACGCGGGCTCAATTCAGACACGGGGAATCCTTTCCTCCGGCGGGCCGAGTACAGAGGGGAGTTACCCGCCCGCGCGAAGAAGGAAACGAAGGATCGACGCCGCACGCAGGCGGACTTGCCCACCGCAGGCGAATCTGACGCCCCCGGCTATCCTGTTCTCCCGCTTTCGTAAGGGACCTCGCTTAACAAGGTGATCTCGGGAAACGCTCGCGCACAGATAGCCACAGGGTTCGTCAAGCTCCACAGCAAGTACTACGGCCGGGGTCCCACGAAGGCCAAGGTGTACGCGGATGGCGACATGATCGCGTCCTCCTCGAGGAGACGTTCACCCCCGCGGAGCAGACGCTCATCGAGCGCGGCCAGTCCAACGGCATCCAGGAGATCCGCCGGAACGTCCAGCAGATCATGGCCGACCAGTTCAAGGCCCTGATCGAGCAGGCGACCGGTCGCAGCGTGCGCTCATTCATGAGCGAGACCGATCTCGAGAACGACATCGCGGTCGAGATGTTCTTCCTCTCGGGCGAGCGCACGGACATGGCCGCCTTCGAGCAGGCGAGCGAGGACGTCTCCGCATCCTCGGATCCGGAGACCGACGGGGGACCCGAGACCGGGCCCTGAGCGGCGGGCCCGGGGAGGTTCCAGGCTCCCGGCGACGGATTTCGGGCAACGGAGCGGGCACGCCCAAAACCAGCCCGCCGGCTGCTAAGCCGGCGGAGCCCCGGCAAAAACGTAGCCCTTTGCCCTGTCCAGACCAACGCACACGCGAGCTCCCCGCTCACCGCCAACTGCCCTTAATGTGGCCTGGTGAGCCGCCTTGGGCCCCGCGCAGTGCTCCTCGTGGCACTGCTGGCTATCGTCGCTGCGGCCGGGCCACACCCGACTGACTCTACGGCGCAGGAACCGGCGCCGAGCGAAGGGCTGCGGATCGTCGGTGCCACCCTCCGCCAGTCCGGCGACCAGCTCCTGCTGCGGATCCGAACGGACGCACCGCTGCGCACAGCGCAGCTCGGCGGAGGCTGGGCCCGGGGGCTTTGTCTGTCCTTGTCCGAGGGGCCACGCCGCGCTTCGCTCTGTCTGCGGCCCGGGCGCGGAGGGAGGGCGGTGCTTCGGGGGGTGCGCCGTACGGCGCAGGGTCCGGTAATCGCGCCGGGAAGGGTCGGCTCGGTCAGTCAATCCCGGCGCCGCTTGGCAGCTCGCGTACCGCTGTCGGCCGCGGGTTTGCGGGCGGGCGAGCTACGTTGGTGGGTGACGGCTTGGTGGCCCGGCTCGGAGTGTCCGAGGTCGGAGTGTCAAGAGCTCGTTCCCCCTCCCGCTGGAGGGAGCCTCCGCCTGCGCACACCTCGCCTCACCGGATGCTCGGGCCGAGGCTCTTGGTTCAGACGGCACGGCAGCCGGCATCGACGCGCGGTCTCGCTGACCTTCGACGACGGACCGAGTGCGTACACGGCAAAGGTGATGCGCATATTGGCGCGCGCTAACGCCCGCGCGACGTTCTACGTCCTGGGTTCCCAGGTCGCGCAGAGGGAGGCTCTGCTGCGGCGGATGCTCCGCCAGGGCAACGAGATCGCCGATCACTCATGGAGCCACCCCACACTCCCCTCCTACTCCCAGATCCACAGCACGAGCGTCCGGATACGCCGCGCGACGGGATTTCGACCGTGTCTCTTTCGGCCGCCCGCCGGGCCGGTGAACGCTCGCCTCGTTGCCAACGCGCGAAGGGCCGGCATGAGGACGATCGCCTGGGACGTGGACCCCAAGGACTGGAGCACGCCCGGCGCTGGGACAATTGTCAGACGGGTGGTCAACCACGTCCGGCCTGGGTCGATCGTGGTCATGCACGATGGTGGCGGCAGCCGCGCCCAAACGGTCGCGGCGCTTCCCTCGATCCTCCGACGGCTCCGCCATCGGGGCTACCGCTTCGTCACCACGACCGAGCTCCTGGGCGGCCGGCCTCACTGGCGACCGCGATGAGGGATCAGGTCCAGGCCCGCTCGACCGGGGTCGGCTCCGTCACGACTTTTCCTTCCCGGGCTTGGTCGACCTTCCTCGAACGGAGCCTTCACCCCGTTGGGGGTCGGCCGCCACAAGGGGCCAGGAGGGTTCGAACTCCCGCCAGAGAACCCAGGTCCAGGGCAACGGCAAATTTCGGTTGCCCCACGAACAGCCCGAGGATCAAATTTCGGAAAGTGGGGACGGGGATGTGGGGAGCACGCACCGGAGTAGCCACTGTGGTGTCGCTGCTCCTGATCTTCATCGCGATCATGGGGACCGCGAACGAGATTCGCTTCCAGGGGTGTGTTGCGAGTCAAGATCGAATCTCGATCATGTTCGTGCTCTCTAAGCAGCCCGTGCCTTCGAAGGTCAAGGAGTGCTCGCGGGTACCGTTTCGATAGGACCGGGAGCGGCGTAATGCGCTGTCTGCGCGACTGTGCCGAGGGGTCCGAACGGCACCTTCGAACAGGCCCGCCTCTTTCTCGCGGCGCGGTGAGCGTTGCGTGCTGGCTTAGCAGCTTCCTCAGAGGCCATCCCACAAGGCGCGGAAGCCCGTTTCAGCACGGGCTTCGCGAGTGGGCCGGGGAGGATTCGAACCTCCGCGCGACGGATTATGAGTCCGCGTCGAGACCTTGCGCTGTTTGCCGCTGTTCCGCATTCCCCCCGCTAATAAGCGGTTTCGCGCCCCATAAGGCCGTCTGCGGTTTGCGTCTGTTTGCGCCCTTGCTGTTGACCCGGTGTTGACCCGGTTGTTGATCTCGGGCGGATTCGCCGTGACCGACGTATCGAACTAGTCAGCCTCGCTCCGTCGAGGGTTTGTACGAACATCGAGGGGGTATGTCCCGCCCGCGTGACTAATCGGTCTGTTCTGCGCCGCGGTTGGCCTGCGCTCCTCGCAGCGACCGCTCTGCTCGCGGTGTTCGCACCGGGCGCCCAAGCCGCATATCCGGGCGGTAAGGGCAACATCGCTGTCGTCGAGCGCTACCAGGACGGGGCCGGCGAGGGAGGCATCTTCCTGCGGCTGCTGTCGAGCAGAGGCCGCCTGATTCGCCGCTCGGTCCAGAGCTGCGCATTCAGCGCGCTCGGGTTCGTTCCCAAGGCCAACGAGCTCTGCCCGTCCGGACCGGACTTCTCGCGCCGCGGTCGCAAGATGGCCTTCTCGGCCCGTGGCCGCCTTGCGATCGCGAACGCGGACGGCAGCGGCCAGGTGCTACTGCCCCGGTTCACCGAATTCGATGACGACCCAACCTGGACGAGAGGCCCAAGGCTGCTCTTCACGGGCGAGCGAGGGGGTAAGCGCAACATCTATCTCGTCAACTCGGACGGCAGTGGCCTGCGCCGTCTGACCGGGCGGGGCGGCCGTACCCCCGCCTACTCGAGCCGTGGGCTGGTGGCGTACGCCGCAGACGGCTACGTCCGTCTGGTGCGGCCCGACGGTAGTCGCCGCCGCCGCTTCGCGCGCGGTGGCAACCCCGACTTCTCACCATCCGGGAGGACGATCGTCTACGACGCCACCCGCGCCGTGGAGACACCCTCGGACAGGATCACCAATGCGCGGATTTACCGGAAGAGCCTGAAGAGGGGAGCAACGCGCCGGTTGGTGACTAGGCGCGCCCAAGACCCGGTCTTCTCGCCGGACGGCCGTCGCATTCTGTTCGTCGCGACCCAGCGAGGAAGCGGCGCGCTGACGCGCCTCGCCACCGTCAGCCCACGCGGTCGCCAGCGTCGGTTCGTCTTCAAAGCACTCGGAAGAGAGTCGGGTCCGCCCAATACCAGCCTGCGGCCGGACCTATTGGACCCCGCCTGGCAACGACGCCCCTGACCTGAGAGGCGTCGCGATGACGACGCCGTCGAGGAAATCCGCATCCCCCAGTCCATCATCGAGCAGATGGACATACGTGCGAAGGGTGACGAGACGGGGTCGCCCTCCTGAGTCGTGTCGATCCGGCCGAGCGCATGTGAGCGCTCGATGAGATTCGCCACGCCGACGGAGGCTTCGATTGCGGCAAGCAGGTGCTCGGCGGCCGGATGGTCGGCCCCGAGCAGGATGGTGAGGCGCCCCCTGTCGTTGTTCAGGCCCTGGTTGGCTTCGCTGAAGGCGTTCATCGTCGGCAGGAACGCCTCCCAGTCGGTAGCTCCCTTCTCGATGAACTTGCGGCGGAGCTGGCCCATTGCCAGCTCGGTTGCGTCCAGATGCGCTACGGCCTCGCTGAACGCTCTGCGGAGCTCGCCCACGTCCGCGAGCTCCCTGTCCTGCTGGTGCCGACGCTCCTGGAGCTTCCCCTGCACGTAGCCCGTGATCGCTGGTCTCGCCACCCCCGCGGTCACAACACTCACGATTGCTATGGCGGTGGTGTCGGGGATCGCTCGAGTTTGCGGCCTCGGCCGGATGCTCACGGGGACGTCGAACATACGTTCGTGACCAGCCAGAGCTCGCCCTACGCGCGGTTCAAGCGGGCTCTGGCCTCCGGCAACCTGATGCAGGTAAGAGCGGCAGCGGCCGAACTCCCCGTGGTTCCGCTGCGCGACGCGCTTGAGGTCTGCGAACTCCTTCGCCGTGCGAAACCCGAGGTCTACGAGCGGGTGGCGCTTCGCTGGCTGGCCCGTCTCCTGCTCGAGCGGCCGGGAATCACTCTGCGCGAACTCGAGCAGGCCACCCGCGCACTCCAGCGGCTGCCGGACGTGGAGGCCCTTCGCACCCTGCGCGGGTTCGCCGGCTCTCAGTAGTGGAAGTCGATCTCCACGCTGCCCATCACGAGCTTCAGCCACCCGCCTCTCGGCGTGGGGGTCCAGATCGCATCGACCAGCTCTTCGGGGCGCAGCGAGCCTCACGTCGCCAACGCTGAGCTGTAGGGCGTCGGGGTCGAAGCCACCGATCTCGCCGGCCTCGATCTTTGGCCCCTCCTGGAGCGTTCCCTCGAAGTCGACGAAGAGGGGAGGCTTCCGGCCAACTCCGCGCAGGGTTACTTCGACGCGCCGGTCCAGCATCTCGAGCAGCTTGGCTAGTGCCTCTGGGTAGTCGAGTGCCTCGGGCTTCATGGACAAGACTCTCCCCAGGCCCAGACGCCCGCTCCTTGGAGGGATACTGGGCGGGCGATGTCGCAGGAGAACGTAGAGGTAGTGCGCCGCTGCAACCGCTTCTGGGGCGAACTGGATTTCGTGCAGGCGTCGGAGCTTTTCGATCCCGAGGTCGTCATCGATTTTTCGCAGAACGTTTTCAACCCAGGCGTCTATCACGGCCACGAGGGCCTCATGCGCCTCGTCAAGGCAGTCCATGGGATGTGGGATACGTTCAAGGTCGAAACAGAGGAGGTCATCGATGCGGGCGAAACCGTCGTGGCGGCTGTCCGGCTGTCCGGCACAGGAGGCCGCAGCGGGGTCGCCACTGGGATGCGGTTCTTCCAAGTCTGGACGCTGCGCGACGGGAGGGTGCTGCGGATGAAGGGTGACTACCGCAACCGGAAGCAGGCCCTCCAAGCCGCCGGGCTGTCGGAGTAGTCGATGTCGCAGGAGAATGTGGAGGTCGTGCGGCGCATCTACCGGGGTTGGGTGCCCGGATCCTCCCCAGCGGAGTCGAACCTGCTGCACCCCGATATCGAGTGGGTCAATCCGCACGATGCCCCCGAAACGGGAACTCGAGCGGGCATCGACGCCTTTGCGTCCATCACCGAGGGGCTCGACGCCACTATCAGCGAGCTCCGAATGGACACCGAGCGGTTCATCGATGCGGACGACCGCGTCGTCGTGATAGCGACGATGCGGGGCCGGGGGAGCGCAAGCGGCGTCGAGATCGAGCGCCGTCATGGCTCCGTCTGGACCATCCGCGACGGGAAGGCAGTGCGCTTCCAGTGGTTCAATGAGCCAGACGAAGCCCTCGAAGCCGCGGGCCTGTCGGAGTAGGCGATGTCGCAGGAGAGCGTCGAGGCCCTGCGGCGGGGCTACGAGGTCTTCAATCGACGGGATATCGACGCATGGCTTGAGGGC
>DATHAQ010000065.1:0-20359 GCA_035296565.1 Thermoleophilaceae bacterium | reverse complement strand
GCACGAACTCGGTGCCGTAGGGGTAGGGCGGGCGCAGCGCCGACAGCAGCACCTTGCCGGTCAGGATCATCATGTCGCCGACCTGCTCGAGCAGGTTCTTGGTCGGCAGGAATGCGCGGTCGGCTACGGCTCGGACCATCTGTGTTGGCACAGTAGCGCCCCCTTGCCTTCTGTGTCAACACACAGCTACACTCCTGTTGTGTTCTCCCGTGTAGCGCGGAACAGCGAGGTCTCGGTGGGCACACAGTTGCTGGCACAGTTGCGCGCGGCGGTGGCCGACGGCGACCTCGGCCCTGGCGATCTGTTGCCCAGCATCCGCGAGCTGGCCGAGGCCACGGGCGTGAGCGTCAACACCGTGCGCTCGGCATACGCCCGGCTGGAGAACGAGGGCCTGGTGCGCACGGAGCATGGCCGCGGCACCTTCGTCGCCGACGAGCGTGGCACGCGGCGCGAGCTGCGGCGGCAGATCGAGCGCCTGGAGGCGGCGGTCGCCCGCCGGCCCCAGCGCGGCACGGCGGCCAGCGGCGCCCCCGCGGGCCGGTTGCTGTCGACCGAGGAGCTGCGTGGGGTGCGCGACTCCCTGCGAGGCGAGGTCGAGCGGCTGGACGCCGAGCGCGCCGAGCTGATGCGGCGCCTGGCCGAGCTGGACCGCCTCGACGCCGAGCCCGAGCCCGCAGAGGACAGGCGCTCCTCCACCAGCCTCGCCAACGTGCGCGTGCGCTGGGTGGGCGGCTAGCGGAAGCCCTCGCCGCGCCGGCCCTCGAGGCCCCCGGCCTCGACCACGCCGGCGCGGTCGGTCACCTCTCCGATCACCGCGGTCCCGGGGTGGCGCTCGCCGAGCAGCTCCACCGCCCCCTCGGCGTCCGGGGCTGGCACGACGCAGCAGAAGCCGCAGCCCAGGTTGAACACCTCGTGCATCTCGGCCTCGGAGACCGATCCGCGGGCGGCGATCAGGTCGAAGACCGGCGGGCGGGGCAGCGGCGCCGAGATCCGGTAGCCCACCTCTGCCTGCAGGCGCAAGAGGTTGAGCAGGCCGTCGCCCGTGATGTGCGCCAGCCCGCGCGCCTCCACGGGCGAGCGCAGCAGCTCGAGCACCGCGCGCACGTAGATGACGGTGGGCTCGAGCAGGGCCTCGCCCACTGAGGCGCCGCCCAGCTCCTCGGGGCGCTCGCCGAGGTCGGGCAGGACGTGCCGCGCCAGCGTGAGGCCGTTGGAGTGCACCCCCGAGGCGGGGAGCCCGACGATCGCATCGCCCGGCCGGACGGCCGCGCCGGTCACGATCTCCGAGAGGCTCACGGTCCCGACGCACGCTCCGACGAGGTCGAGCCCGTTGACCATCTCCGGCACGACGGCGAGCTCCCCTCCGGGGATCTCCACCCCGGCGTCCTCGGCGCCGCGCCGCAGCCCCTGGGCCACCTCGGCCAGCACATCAGGGTCGGCCTCCGTGACGGCGATGTAGTCGAGCAGCGCTATCGGCTCGGCCCCGACGCAGACCACGTCGTTGACGTTCATGGCCACGCAGTCGATCCCGACTGTCTCGTAGCGGCCCAGGGCTTTCGCCACCAAGAGCTTCGTGCCCACGCCGTCGGTGGACAGCGCCAGGCCGCGCTCGCCGCCCAGCGCCAGCACGTTGGCGTAGTGGCCCGATCCCATGACCGCTCTCGAGGGCCGTCCGAGGTCGATGCGCTTGAGGATGCCGACCAGCGCCGCCACGCCGGCGTCGGCGCCCGGGTAGGTCGGCTCAGCCTCCATGGCCGCCATTCTCGCCGTCGGTGCGGTCAGGAGGGAGTGCGCCGCAGGGCGAGCCCCACCGCGTCGTCGGCCAGCCCGCCCGCCCAGGTTGAGACCTCGTCGTAAACGGCGCGGGGGAGCTGGGCCGTCTCGACCTCGGCGGCCAGGCGCACGACGATGTCGCGCAGGCGGTCGATGCCGAGGATCTCGCCGTCGCGGCGCGCCTCCAGCAGCCCGTCGCTGTAGGCGAAGACGAGGTCGCCGGGGCTGAGCGCCACGTGCTCGGTGTAGGACCGGCAAGAGCTCTCGACGCCGAGCGGCAGGCCGGGGGCCTCGAGCGGCTGGGAGCTAACGCCAGGGCTGAGGTGGAGGGGAGCCAGGTGGCCCGCGCCGGCGTAGCGCAGGCCGCTCGGCGAGATGTAGGCCAGGAACGCGGTCACGAAGCTCTCGTCGTCCAGGCGCCCGCTGATCATCGTGTTGGCCTGCTCGAGCACCTCCGCGGGGTCGGTCAGGTCCCAAGCCCTCGCCTCGATGAAGAAGCGCACCATCGAGGCCAGCGCTGCCTTCTCGACCCCCTTGCCGGCCACGTCCCCGACCAACATCGCGACCTCCCCGCTGGGAAGCGGCCAGGCGCCGTAGACGTCGCCGCCCACGGGCTGACTCGCGGCGGGCTCGTAGGCGAGCCCGACCTCGAAGCCGGCCACCTCTGGAAGCGACTGCGGCACGAAGCCGCGCGTCAGGGCGGCGGTCACCCGCCGCTCGTGCTGGAAATCGAAGCTGTTGGCGATCGCGCCCGCCGACACGCGGGCGAGCTGTACGAGCAGCGAGACGTCGTCGTCGGTCAGGTGGTCCGCCTCGGGGTGGCTGACCGAGAGCGACCCGAAGCGCCGCCGCCCCAGCTCGAGCGGCACCCGCAGGGACGACAGCCCGGTCCCGGCCCGCTCCTCGCGGCCATCGGCGACGATGGACACCTCGGCGTCGGTGGCGCCGGTCAGGCGCTTGGCGTGCTCGGCCACGCGGTCAACGATCGCGTCGAGCTCGAGCGAGGCCGACACGTCCTCGGCCGCGTGCTTGAGCATCTGCTCCTGACGCGCGCGCCGGGTCTCGGCCTCCGCGACCGTCGAGCGCTCGAGCACCGTGGCGGCCAGATCGGCCAGCACGCGGGAGAAGTCGAGGTCGCGGCGCGTGAGCGGCTCCTCGGGCTCGACGCCCGCTGCCAGCAGCACTCCCTCCTGGCGCCCGTGGCGCCCGATGATCGGCACGCAGACCAGGGCGGCCGTGCGGTAGCGCTCCCAGACTCGGTCGGCGACGTCATGTCCCAGGTCGGCCCGTGCGCGCTCCACGAGCATGCCCGCTGCCTCCCAGTCCTCCATTCGCGGCAGGAAGAGCGGCCGGTCGCGCTCTATGACTATCTCGGGCGGCCCAGGGCGCAGGCGGTCATACGGCCGCCGCTGCGATGGCTCCAGCAGCGCGCTGAGCTCCGGATCGCGAAACCAGCCGGCCAGCGGCTCGATCTGGGTCCGGCCGGGGTCGACGCCGAAGAAGGCGATTCCGTCGATCGGCATGAGCCGCCGCGCGTGCTCGATCAGCGGCTCGAGCGCCCGCTCACCAGGCGGCGCGGCGGGACTCCTGGGGACGGGAACGGCTATGGACATGGGCCGGAAGCCCACAGTAGGCCCGTTCACCGCCGGGCGCCAGGGCTCTAGGCGCCCTCCGGTTCCGGCGAGCTGCTGTCGGCCTCCGGGGAGGGGCCGCCGCGCCGGTTGCGCACGATCAGCCAGATGACGCCGATGACGATGGCCGCCACAACCACGTAGTCGACGTAGTGGAGGTTGTCCTTCCAGTTCTCCCAGTTGTCGCCGGCCTTCTGCCCTATGAAGGTCAGCATCAGCACCCAGGGGACGCACCCGGCCAGGGTCAGCAGGCTGAAGCGCCAGAAGGGCATGCGCGCGACGCCGGCGGGCAGCGAGATGAAGGTGCGGATGATCGGCAGCATGCGCGCGAAGAACACGGTGGCGTCGCCGTGACGCTCGAACCAGCGGTCGGCCCACTCGAGGTGGCGCTTCTTTATGTGGAGCTTCTTGCCGTGCTTCTCCAGGAGGTCCACCCGCCCGATGTACCCCAGCCAGTACGCCACCCACGAGCCGACCAGGTTGGCCACCGAGCCCACCAAGGTGGCCATGAACAGGCTGTACTCGCCGTTGGAAACGTTGAAGCCGGCGAACAGCATCGTGGCCTCTGAGGGCACCGGGATGCAGGCGCTTTCCAGCAGCATCAGGACGAACACACCCGGCAGGCCCATCGCGTCGACGACGTCTACGGCGACCTCGACGATCGGGTCGGTGATGGAGGCCAGCAGCGGCAACACGGCAGCGGGTTAGGGTAGCTGGCCGGTTTGAGCGTCCCCCTTTTCGCCAGTTCCCTCGAGCCCTATCGCGCCCGCCTCGACGAGGCCCTCGCGCGCGTGGTCCGGAGCGGCAAGTACATCCTCGGGCCGGAGGTCGCCGCTTTCGAGGAGGAGTTCGCCTCCTACCTGGGGGTACGCCACTGCATAGGCGTGGCCAACGGCACCGACGCCCTCGCCATCGCGCTCCGCTCGTTGGGCGTCGGGCCCGGCGACGAGGTCGTGATGCCCTCGTTCACCTTCTACGCGACCGCCGAAGCCGCCGTCGACGTTGGCGCGGTCCCCGTCTTCTGCGACGTCGACCCGGACACCGCCTGCGTCGCCGCGGAGACCGTGCGTGCGGCGCTCTCCCCAAGGACGAAGGCCATCGTGCCCGTGCATCTGTTCGGCAACGTCGCTCCGGTGCCCGAGCTGCACGACCTCGGCCTGCCCGTGCTCGAAGACGCCGCCCAAGCGGCGGGGGCGACCCTCGGCGGCCGCCGCGCAGGCTCGCTCGGCGACGCCGCCACGTTCTCCTTCTTTCCCTCCAAGAACCTGCCCTGCCTGGGCGACGGTGGCGCCATCGTCACCGACAGCGACGAGGTCGCCGAGCAGGCGCGCAAGCTGCGCTTCCACGGCTCGCGCGACAAGGTCACCTTCGAGGAGGTGGGCTACAACTCGCGCCTCGATGAGCTTCAGGCGGCCGCCCTGCGCGTGCTTCTGCCCGAGCTCGACGGCTGGACCGAGGCCCGCCGGTCCACCGCGGCGGAGTACGAGCGCCGCGGCCTGGGCAAGCACCTGACCCTGCCTCGTCCGGTGGGCGGGGCCGGACACGCGTACCACCTCTACGTGGCCCGTCACGCCCGCGCCGACGAGCTGGCCGCCCGGCTCGGCGAGCAGGGGGTCAGCGCGCGCGGCTACTACCGCACCCCGGTGCACCTCCAGCCCGCGATGCGCGCCTTCGGCGCCGGCGCCGACCTGCCCGGCACCGCCGAGCTGGCCGCCACCAACCTGGCGCTGCCCATGGGCACGGCGCTTCATCCCGAGGCCGTGGGTGAGGTGGTCGACGCGTGCGCGTCTGGGTCGACCTGACGAACTCCCCCCACGTGCTGGTCATGCGCCCGCTGATCACGGCGATGCAGGAGGACGGGCACGACGTGGAGGTCACCGCGCGCGACTTCGCGCAGACACTGGAGCTGTGCGAGCGCCTCGGGGTCGACCACACCGCCATCGGCCGCCACGGCGGCCAGGGCCGGGCTCGCAACCTCGCGCGTCGCAGCGGCGCGCTTGCGCGCTGGGCGCGCCCGCGCCGCTTCGACGTCGCCATAGGGCATGGCTCCAACGACGTGATGGTGGCCGCCGCCCTGCTGCGCATCCCCAGCTCCACGGCGTTCGACTACGAGTGGGCCACCGTCCAGCACCACGTCAACTGCCGCCTGGCGCGCGCGGTGGTGGTGCCCGAGGTGATTCCGCCCGAGCGCTTGGCGCGCTACGGGGCGAAAGGCAAGCTGCGCCGTTACGAGGGGCTCAAGGAGGAGTACTACCTCTCCGACTTCGAGCCCGACCGCGCCGTGCTCGACGAGCTCGGCCTCGATCAGGAACGCCCGCTGTATGTGATCCGCACCCCGCCGGCGCTCGCGCTCTACCACCGGTTCGAGAGCTCTGTCTTCGGCCGTGTCCTTGAACGGCTGCGCGGGGAGCAGGCCGTGGTGCTGCCCCGCACCGCCGAGCAGCGCGAGCAGCTCAGGGCGGAGGGCAGCTTCGTCGTCCCCGAGCGGGCGGTGGACGCCCAGAGCCTCGTGGCCTTCGCCGACTTGGTCGTCTCCGCCGGCGGTACCATGAACCGCGAAGCGGTGGCTCTCGGCACCCCGGTGTTCACGACCTTCGAAGGGCGCCTGGGTGCCGTGGATGAGGGCCTGCTTCACGAGGGTCGTCTGCGTCGGCTCACCGACCCGGCGCAGGTCACCGGAGTGGAGCGGTCGAAAGAGGGGTCGGACCGCATCCGGCGAGACCCCCGCGAACTCGTCAACATGCTGCTGTCGGCTACAAGCGATCACAGTTGAGCTCACTCGTCTCATCCGTGAAGGCCCGCCGCCTGGGTCAGGTGGCGGTCGACGCCTGCCTGATCGGGCTCGCCTACTACCTGGCCTACGTGCTGCGCTTCGACTCGGGCGTCCCCCACCGGTACGAGGAGTTGCTCACCGACACCTTCGTCTTCGTCGTGGTGATGAAGCTCGCGGGCTTCGCGCTGTTCGGGCTCTACTCCAAGCTCTGGCGCTTCGTCGACCAGCGCGACTTCGAGTCGCTGGTCAAGGCGGTCGTGGCATCGAGCTTCGTGCTCATCGCTGCCCTGTTCCTGCTCTCGCCGGGCGACACCAGTCCGCCGCGCGGCGTCATGGCGCTCGACTTCCTGCTCACGCTCGCCTTCTGCGTCAGCGCCCGCTTCCTGGTTCGCGCCCTGGTCGAGCGGCCCCGCGGCCCGCTCGTCGAATCGGCCGACCGAGAGGTGCTGATCGTTGGGGCCGGCAACGGCGGCCAGCAGGTGGCGGCCGAGCTGCGCCGCAACCCAGGGCTCTCCACCGCCCCGATCGGCTTCATCGACGACGACCCGCGCAAGCGCGGCATGCGCATCGCGGGCTTCGAGGTTCTCGGCTCGACCGACGACCTCGCCCGGGTGCTGGACGACACCCAGCCGAGCGAGGTCATCATCGCCATCCCGTCGGCGCCGGGTGTGCTGCGCCAGAAGGTGGTCACGGCGTGCCGCCCGCGCGACATTCCCGTCCGCACGCTGCCGACCACCTTCGAGCTGCTTTCGGGCGGGGTCAATCTCGTCCGCCAGGTCCGCGAGCTGAAGGTGGAGGACGTCCTGGGGCGGGAGCCCGTGCGCGTGGAGCTGGACCGCGTCGGCGCCTACCTGCGCGGTCGGACCGTGCTCGTCACGGGCGCGGGAGGCTCGATCGGCTCCGAGCTCTGCCGCCAGATCGCCCGCGTGGGGCCGCGCGAGCTGGTGCTGGTGGAGAACGGCGAGAACGCCCTCTTCGAGGTCGCGCGCGAGCTCGAGGACGAGCGCCACTTCGGCCGGGCGGTGCCCGTGCTGGCCGACGTCAAGGACGCCACCCGCATGGCCGAGATCTTCGACGAGCACGAGCCCTCGGTGGTCTTCCACGCCGCCGCCTACAAGCACGTGGGGCTCATGGAGGAGAACCCCGTGGAGGCGGTGCGCAACAACGCTGTCGCCACCCGCATCGTCGCCGCGGCCGCCGGCGAGGCCGGGGTCGACCGCTTCGTGCTCGTCTCCACCGACAAGGCCGTGGCTCCCGCCACCGTGATGGGCGCCTCCAAGGCGCTGGCCGAGTGGGCGGTGGAGGCCGCCCAGCATCGCTACCGCTCGACCAGCTACGCCGCGGTGCGCTTCGGCAACGTGCTCGGCTCGTCGGGATCGGTGGTGCCCATCTTCCGCCGCCAGATCGCCGCGGGCGGCCCGGTCACGGTCACCCACGAGAAGATGACCCGCTACTTCATGACGATTCCCGAGGCGGTGCAGCTGATCATCCGCTCGGGCGAGCTGGCCGCCGCGGGCGAGGTCTTCGTCCTCGAGATGGGCGACCCGGTGAAGATCGTCGACCTCGCACGCAACATGATTCGCCTGGCGGGCCTGGAGCCCGACGAGGACATCGCGGTGGAGGTGATCGGCCAGCGGCCGGGCGAGAAAATCCACGAGGACCTGTTCAATCCCGGGGAGCGGCCCCAGCCGACGCCGGCGGAGAAGATCGTCTCGGCGTTGCGGCCGGCGCCGGATCCGGAGTGGGTCGAGACCGCCTTCCTGCGCATCGAGGAGCTCGTCTACGGCGGTGACCCGTCGGCCCTGGCAAGCGCGGTGGCCGAGCTGTCGGCCGAGCGCAGCCTGATGGTGAGCGCCAGCAGCCGCCCCGCGCTCTAAGGTTCGGAGACTTCCAGCATGGAGATCGTCCAGGAGATCGGCGCCTACGCCGGGCTGGCCGCGGTGGTAGGTCTCGCCGTGCTGTCCGCCCTCTACTTCTCGCAGGCGCGTGACGTTCGCCGGCTGCGCGAATGGGCAGGGCGCGCCCCTGAGCGCACCCCCGACGCAGCCTCCCCCCAGACCCCCCGGGTGACCCCCCAGCCGCGGCGCACCGGTCCCATCCGGCCGGGACAGCCGGCGCGCCCCGGCCAGGCTCCGGCCACGCCGGCTCAGACGGGGGCGAAACCGGCGAGCGCGGTGGGCGGAGCGGCGGCGGCGGGCGGCGCTGCAGCCGGAGCCGCCGCGGGGGCCGGGGCGGCCGGGCCCTCCTCGCCCGCGGCCCGCAGCGCCGCAGGCGGTACGGAGGCGCCGCCGGCCGGCCCTCGTGCCGACGAGGCCGGCACGGACCAGGAGGAGGAGCTGGAGAGCCCGGCCGCTGCCCACAACGACGACGCCACCGAGATCGTCCGGCCCCCCAGGGAGGACGGTCCGGCCGAGGGCGCCCCCGGCGAGGAGGACGAACCCCTCGAGGACGGGGACGTGGGCGCCGAGGGCGAGAAGGACGAGGACCTCGCGCGCGCGCCCTCCAACGGCGCGCCCGACAGCGAACGCCCCTCGCCGCCGGTGCCCCCGGTGGCGCCCGCCTCGCCTCCCACGCTCCCGCCCCGCCCGGCGTCGCGCCTCCCGGCGCGCTCCGCGCCGCCCAGCCGCGCCGCGGGCGGCCACACCGAGGTCATCCCCCCATCCGAGCGCCGTGCGCCCTGGTACCGGCGCGACCCGCGGCTGGCGGTGCTGGCCGTGGCGGGCGTCCTGATCGTGGGAGGCGCCGCCGTGTTCGGCCTGACCAAGATCGGCGACTCGGGCAGCGAGGAGCGCGCCTCCCAGAGTGCGGACAACGGAAGCGACAACGGCTCCGACAGTTCGTCCCGCCGGCGCTCCGCAGCGGTGAGCCCCAGCTCGGTCACCGTGTCGGTTCTCAACGGCACGAACATCCCCGGGTTGGCCGCGCAGATCGGCGACGAGGTGGAGGCCAAGGGGTTCCAGCTCGGCAACGTGACCAACGCCAGCGACCAGGGCGTGCGCAACGAGTCGGTCGTGTTCTTTGCCCGTGGCGGCGAGCGCGAGGCGATCGCTGTGGGGCGCGCGCTCGACATCTCCCAGCGCGAGGGCATCGACACGCGTACGCAGTCGCTGGCCGGCGACGCCCGCGTGGTGGTCGTGGCCGGTTCCGACAAGACCCGGTGATCGGCCCGCCCGGCCTGCGCTCCGGCGCTAGGCCCTACGGCACCTCGCCCGCGTCCTTGAGTGCCCGCGCCACCTCGGCGAGCCGGGCGCCGTCCAGCAGCGTGTAGGGCCGCCCGTCGCGCTCGATCGTCGCGCCGGGCCAGGGCGGGTACCAGAAGGCGCGTATTCGCCGCTCGATCTCCTCGGGGGCGGCGTCCGGCGGCGTCCGGCGCATCTCCTCCAGCGCCTCGTGGCTGACGTAGCGCCCTTCGCCCTGCGGCTCGCGGGCGAGGCTGCCGCCCGCCATCAGCGTCCCGATCACGCCGCGGAAGACCTCGAGCAGCTCCTCCTGCGAGCGCAGGTCCAGCGACCAGGCCGTCTCCGCGGCGGGATCGATGGGAAAGCGCCGCACCTCGACCAGGTCGCCGGTGTCGAAGCGCGCGTCCACGAAGTGGGCGGAGACGCCCCACTCGCTGAAGCCCTCGAGGACGGCGACGTTGTAGCCACCCACGCCGCGCATGTCCGGCAGGGGCGCGGGGTGGAAGTTCAGGCAGCCGACCCGTGGCCCGGAGATCAGCGGCTCGCGGATCAGCCGCGGAAAGAGGAAGGAGATCGCCAGGTCGGCTTCGCCGGCCGCCGCGTAGGCCTCCCTCTCGTCGATCAGATCCACGCCCAGGCGCTCCGCGGCCTCGTCGATGCGCTGGGAGGAGTGCTCGTCGCCCGACGGCGGGGCGACCACCACCCCGCGCACGTCGCACCCCCGGTTGACCAGGGTCTCGAGCGCCCGCACTGCGGAGCGCTTGTGCTTTGAGAGGTAGAGGACCTTCATCGCGTCAGCTCGGAGTAGAGCTCGAGCGTAAGACGAGCCACCTGGTCCCAGGAATATGGGCCTTCCGCTGCCGCCCGGGCGGCTTCGCCCAGCCGGCGGCGCGCGCCGGGATCATCGAGCAGCCCGCGCAGGGCGCCGGCCAGCGCCTCCGGGTCCTCCGGGGGCACCAGCAGTCCGGCGCCGGTGTCCTCGGCCACCTCCTCGAAGCCGCCGATCGAGGTCATGACGATCGGCTTGCCGAAGGCCAGCGCGACGTTGAGCACGCCCGACTGGTCGACCTCGCGATGAGGGAGGACCACCACGTCCGCCCGGCGGAAGAAGGCGGGGACCTCGGGCTCGGCCAGGTAGCGCGTGACGAAGCGGACACCACCCGTGGCTTGGCGGCGCAGCGGCTCCAGCGGGGTGCTCAGTGGCCGGCCTACGATCCACAGCTCGGCGTCCTGCAGCCCGGAGAAGGCGTGGAGCAGTACGTCGATTCCCTTGTAGGGGCGGATGGTGCCGAAGCAGAGGATCACCGGCCTCTGCACCTCGGCAAGCTCGGCGGGCAGCGGCCGCTCGTCGGGGAGGCTCAGCATGTGCTCGAAGGCGCCGTGGGGGATGACCCGGATGCGCTCGGGCGCCACGCCCACGCGGTCGACCAGCTCGCGCCGGCCGTGGCGGGTGTGGACCACCACCGCATCCATCTTGCCCGCCACGTCGACCGCTCCGCTGCGGCGCAGGACGTTGTGGACGGTCATCACGCGCGGGCGATGGGGCGGGAGCAAGAGACGGTCGGCGGGGCGCAGCCACTGGTAGTGGGCGACGTCGCCCCCGGTCAGCCGCCCCCGCAGCCGCAGCATGCCGGCCGGGTGCTCGAGCGCCTTGGCTGCCCGCCGGCGCCGCCTGGCCTCGAGGCCGAGGCGCGTGGCCAGCGGGTAGAAGAGCTCGGTCAGCTCGTAGTCGCGCTCGGATGGGATCGGCCCGTAGAGGAAGCGCGATGTGATCAGCTCCACGGCGGCTCCCCGGCGGGCCAGGGCGGCCGCCAGGGCGTGGTCGTAGGGGGCCACGTCCCCCGAGGGATCGACGAGCTTGACCTTCATCGAGTCGACATTCTCGGCCTTTACGCTCAGCGCCGATGGCGAGCACCCCTGTCCGCGTCCTGTTCGCCGTCCTGATCCTGGCCACGACGGGCGCCTTCCTGGCCTCTCAGTACCTGAAGGGAGAGGAGCCGCTGGTGCTGCGCTTCGAGCGCGAGCCGAAGGCCTTCTCTCCCACGGCGCCGGGGGTGGTGAACCGGGCACGCGTGGGCTTCGTCCTGCGCGAACCGGCCAAGGTGACGTTCTCGATGGTCGACTCCGAGGGCGCGGAGGTGCGGCGGCTGGTGGATGCCCGCCGGCTCCGCGGCGACGAGGAGCTGTTGTTCGACTGGAACGGGCGCGACGACGAGGGCCGCGTCGTCCCCGACGGCGTCTACCAGATGCGCGTGCTCCGCGAGGGCCAGGGGCGCTCGGTCACGTCGGGACGCCGCGTCCGGGTCGACACCAAGCCCGCCGTGCTGGCGATCACCGGGGCCCGCCCGAACCTGATCCCGGCCGGGACGGGTCCTCGCCCGGTCCGCGTCCGCTTCCGCGGCCTGCGCACCGCCGACGCCGGCTTCCGGGTGCTGCGGGTGGGCGCCGGGGGGCCGCGTGAGGTGGCCCGCTTCGAGGCCGACGGGCGCCGCCGGGGCACCTGGGACGGCCACGTCCGCGGCGGGCCGCCACCGCAGGGCGAGTACGTGTTTGAGGTCTCCGCCCGCGACCGCGCCGGCAACCTCGGTCGCTCCCGCCTCCGCCCCGCCCGCCCTCGCACCGCCGTGGCGGTGAGGGGACCGGCCCTCGCCGCGCCGCCCGGGGTGGTGTCGGCGGGCTCGCGCGCGATCCTGCGAGCGGACGGAGTGCGCCGCGGCTCGCCCTATAGCGTGCGACCCGTCGGCGGCGGCAGGCCGCTCCCGAACGGCCGCGTGCGTCGCGGCACGCTGCGCTTGCGCATCCCTTCCGGCGCGCGCACCGGCCTCTACGTGGTCCGAATCCGCTCGCGCGGGCGCACGGCGGCCGCGCCGCTCGCCGTGGCCGGACGGCCCCTCGGGGGCGACCCCGATGCACGGCCGCTGGTTGTGCTCCCCGTCGTGGCCTGGCAGGGGGCCAACCCCTTCGACGACCGATTCGACGGCCTCCCCGACGACCTCCCAGCCGCCGGCCAGGCGCCGTTGTTCCGCCCCTACAGCGGCGGGCTGCCCCTCGACGCCCGCACCCAGGCCGCCCCGCTGCTCGCCTTCCTCGACCGCGCCCGCCTGCCCTACGACCTCACGACCGATCTCTCGCTGACTCGTGAGCGCGGCCCCTCGATGGGCGCCGCCTCGGCCGTGGTGGTCGCGGGGGATGCGCACTGGCATCTGCCTACGCTGGCCCGCCGCCTGCGCCGCTACGTCGAGGACGGGGGCAGGGTGGCGCTGTTCGGCGCCGACTCGCTCCGGCGACCGGTGCGCCTCGAGGACGACGTGCTGAGCGACCCGGGGTCGCGCCGCCCGGTCGACCCCTTCGGCGAGCGGACGGAGCTGTCGCGGACCGGAGAGGCGCCGATGCGCGTGCAGCGCAAAGGCCTGGGCCTGTTCCGGGGGACCGACGAGCTGCTGGGCTCCTTCCGGCTGTTCGAGCGCTCGGTCTCGTTGGCCTCGCAGGCGCGGCTGCAGGCCAGCGCCGGCCGCGAAACCGATCCGGCCCTGGTCGGCTACCGCCTCGGCCGCGGAACGGTGGTGCGCCTGGGGTCGCCGGGCTGGCCCGCGGAGTTGCGCGAGGAGCGCGCGAGCGTGGAGGTTCAGAGGGTCACCGCCAGTCTCTGGCGCCTCCTATCCTCCGGCCGATGAGGCGCGAGGCCGCCCTCCTGGTCGGCGCCGTGGTGCTCGTGATCCTGGTCGCGGCCGGCGGCTACGCGCTGCTGCGCGACGACCGCGGCACCGAGAAGCGGGGCTCGGCCAAGCAGGAGTTCGACGCCACACAGGAGCCCGAGGCACCGCGCAAGGCCACGATTCCGTGGCCCACCTACGCGTTCGACAGCCGGCGCACCCACCGGGCCACCGGCTTTCGTCACCGGCCGCCGTACCGCAAGGTCTGGCGGCTCGACGGAAAGGACACGCTGGAGTTCCCGCCGACGGTGGGCTACGGCCGCGTCTTCCTCGCCCAGCAGAAGGGCCTGTTCTTCGCCGTCGACGGCAAGACCGGCAAGGTTCGCTGGAAGCGCAACTTCAAACGCTGCGCCGCCTCGTCGCCCACGGTCGGCCGGCGCACCGTCTACCAGGCCTACATGGACTTCGTCGACTGCCCCCAGGGGCGCTCCGGGGCCTCGGGCTTCGTGATCGCGATGAACTTCAAGACCGGCAAGCGGCGCTGGATCTACCGCACGGGCCCGGTCGAGTCCTCGCCCCTCCTGGTGAAGCGGACGCTCTACTTCGGCTCCTGGGACCGCAAGGTCCACGCCGTCGACGCGCGCACCGGACGCCGGCGCTGGACCTTCGGGGCCGACGAGGAGGTCAACACCTCGGCCGCCTATTCGAAGGGAACCGTCTTCATCGCCTCCGACGCCGGCACGGTCTACGCCCTGGACGCCCGCACCGGGCGAAAGAAGTGGTCGGCCAAGCCGAGCAGCGAGTTCTTCTACGCCACGCCGACGGTGGCCTACGGGCGCGTGTTCGTCGGAAACACCGACGGCACGATGTACGCCTACGGGGCACGCAGCGGGCGCCTGCTGTGGGCCAAGCCGCTGGGCTCCTACATCTACGCCGCGGCCGGTGTCGCCAAGCGCCGGGTGTTCACCGGCACCTACGACGGCTTCGTCTACTCGCTGAACGCCGCCACGGGCGACGTCGTCTGGCGCAAGCCGGCGCCCGCCGCGGTGCACGGAGCGCCGACGATCATGAACGGCCTGGCCTACTTCTCCACCTGCTCGACCTGCGGCTCGGAGGCCTCGCGCGCGGTGAAGGGCGGCCCCGACAGCACCGTCGCCTACAGCACGCGCACCGGGCGCGTGCGCTGGCGCCTCAACCAGGGGAAGTACGCGAGCCCGGTGGTGGCCGACTCGAAGCGGATCTACCTGACGGGGCGCTCGTACCTGTACGCGCTGACAGAGCGATCAAGGCAGCAGTCCCGGCGCCGGTAGCCGGCCACACCAGGTAGTAGTTGTTGAAGGTGCGCCCGACGAAGAGGAGGACCAGGATCGAGATGGCGAAGCCGGCTGCGGCGAACCAGGCCTCCTTGGCCTTTCGCTGCTGCAGGAGCAGCCACACCGTCAGCGGCAGCCAGAGCAGCAGCGCGACCAGCACGAACGGGTAGGAGCCCTCCCGGTCCTCCAGGATCCCGGCGCGGATCAGGATGGCCGACAGGCCGTAGCCCACGATCTTGTACGTACCGGCGCCGTACTTGACCGTGTCGTCGACGAAGGCGCCGGGGTCGGCGACGAGGAACGGCAGCGAGCAGACTGCCAGGACGCCGGCGAACCAGGCCGCCGCGCCCAGCCGGCGTCCGGGGGGCACCATCAGTGCCAGGAAGGGCACGGCCACCACCGCGAACTGCTTGAGCAGCACCGCGGCAGCCAGGGCGGCGGCGGCGGAGCGAAAGCGGCCGCGCGTCACCAGAGCGAAGGCGAGCACCACGCCGAGCATGCTCGGCGCGTCGTTCTGGCCGAACCAGGCGGATCTGACTGCGATCGGGTTGGCGGCCAGCAGGACCCCGATCACTAATCGCCACGACAGCGGCGCCCGGATCAGCATCGCTGCGCCGAACAGGCCCAGCGTGCACAAGAGAACGAACAGCCGGTAGTCGTCGAAGGGCTCGGGAAGCAGGCGCCAGACCGCGCCCGACACCGCCGCTCCGGGGAAGTAGGCGAAGTGGTCCAGGGCCACCTCCTCCCGGCGTATGCGCGGCGAGATGCTCCCGTCGCGCGTGTAGAAGCGGTCCAGTCCCTGGGAACGGTAGTCGTGCCCGTAGGGGTTCTCTCCGTCGAGCACCAGGTCGCCGGCGATGTCGATCTGGAAGGTCGAGTCGTTGGTGTGAAACCAGGGCGCGGTGGACTGGCGCAGCCCGAGCTGGAGCAGGGTGGAGGGCAGCAGCAGCATCAGCGCCACCCCCAGGGCCAGCGCGATCCCGGTCCACGCCGGGAACGAGCGCCTGCGCAGCGCGACCACCGCGACGGCGCCCACCCCCAGCGCCGCCAGGAAGGCCGCCGCGCGGGCGATGCCCACGTCCCACTCCTCGCCGGCCGCCCGCACCAGCGGAGCGAGCACTCCCTGCGGGTGCACCGAGGGCGGGCGGAAGGGCCAGGGATCCGAGCCCAGCTCGGGCAGCGTGATCGCGATCAGGCCGATCAGGACCGCGCAGAGCGCGAGCAGCGCCCGCTGGCTCACGCGGTGGCCATGGGGTGCCGCCGCCGCTCCCGCTCGGCCGCGCGGTCGGCCGGGGTGGCCTGGCGCTGGGCCACGTGGGCGCAGGCCAGCGCGAGCACCAGCCAGGTGAGGGGGTCCTCGAGGAAACCCGGATAGAACAGCGAGTGCACGAAGAGCACGAGCAGGGAGGCGCCGAGCGCGAGGCCGAAGGCGCGGTCGCGGCGGGTGATCGACACGATGGTCCGCGCCCCTCCCGCCAGCAGCGCCAGGTAGGCCAGCACCCCGGCGATCCCCAGTTCGGCGGCCACCGTCAGCGGAGTGGTGTGCGAGACGAAGTCCGCGGTGGGCTTGTTGCTGTTCGCGGCCACCCGGCTTGCCTTGGGCTGGCCTCCGACGCCGACCCCGAGCACGGGCTCCTGGGCGATCACCTCGACCGTCTGTGCCACCCGGTCGGAGCGGTCGCTGGTCTCCTTGCGTAGGTCGTCGGAGAGCGCGGCGGCGATCACCAGGGCTACGCCGGCGACCGCGAACACCCCAGCGGCCACCACAGCCAGGCGCCGCAGCCGCGGGCCCCCGGTGGCTGCGGCCAGGGCCAGCGTCACGACAACGAGCGCGACCATGCTCGACTGCGAGTACGAGAACAGCAGCCCGCCCCATAGGACGATCACGATCGCGGCGCCCCAGCGGAGGCTGATACGGGCGAGCGCGAGTGCCACCAGCACGATGCCGAGGCCGAGCACCACGTGCCGTCCGTACAGGCTCGGGTCAACGAACAACGAGGTGACGCGGAAGAAGTCGCCGTTGGCGTTCGCCGTCTGCACGTTCGGGGCGAAGAAGAAGAGCTGCTGGGTCGCGGCCTGGTAGAGCCCGATGACCGCGAACAGGGTGGCGAGCGCGATGGCCAGCCGGGCGAGCTGTCGCGGCAGCGAGGCGGGCATCGGCGAGCGTCCCACCACGGCCAGCAAGGCGCCGAAGGGCAGCAGGAAGAAGCCGAGCAGGTCCTCCCCGGGCCCGGGCTCCTCGGCCCACAGGAGCGACAGGCAGCACACCGCCAGGAACGCCGCAGCGGGGCAGGCCACTGCGCGGGGCAGCACGCGCGGCCGCTCCCCGCGCACGGCGCGCCAGGCCAGCGCCGCGGTGGCGGCGGCCAGCACGAAGTAGAGCGGCAGCAGGCGCCCGAGCTGGCCGTTCTCGGCGATCGACACGGGAAACCCGCCGCCGCCGGGGTCGAACGAAAGCGGCAGTCGGAAGGGAGCGGCCGCCAGCACCGCCAGCGGCGCCCAGGAGGGCCGCCGGACCAGCAGCGCGGCAGCCGCTCCCAGGGCGACTACCCCCACCACCCCGCCGCCCAGCGCCGTGACCGAGCTCAGCGAGTCGAAGCTGCCGCCGTCGAGTACGAGGGTGGCTTCGGCCACGGCGAGCAGCGCGAGGCCCGCGAGCAACACCAGGCGCTCACGGGCGAGCAGGACGCCGGCCGCACCGAGCGCGCCGGCCAGGGCGGCGACCACCATGGCGCCACCTTACCCAGCCTCCGCGACGCTCCCTGGGGGTCTGCCGCCCGGCAGGGCGGCCGGTGGCCGCGGAGGCCGGCCCCCTCTCGGAAAATCGCTCAGTCGGCTGGAGGATTCTCAGGAAGGGTGCGCCGCGCCGCGGCCCGGTTGCGGGCCGCAGCGGCCTCGCGGATGTCCTCGCCCGAGCCGGCCACAAGCTCGTGGCGAGCATGTCGGAGCATGCGGGCTCGGTCTGAGCCCAGTGCCGCCCGCTCCAGGTAGGCGAGCACCCACAGGGCGCGGGTGAGCAGCCGCTCGACGGTCGAGTGGTGCTTTCGCATGTAGCGGTCGCGGTTGCGGTGAAATTCGGCCAGCCGCCGGGCCTCCGCGGCGCGGTCGGTGGAGAGCTGGTTGTGGTGAGTGGCCACCGCGGCGGGCTCGAACAGGATGCGCCAGCCGGCGTCCCGCAGCCGCTTGGAGAAGTCGGTCTCGTCGGAGTACACGAAGAAGTCCGGGTCCAGGTAGCCCACCTGCTCGGCCGCCGAGCGCCGGACGAGCAGCGCGCTGGATTGGCACCAGCCCACCTCGCGCCGGCGCGTTCCCCCGCTCTGGGTCACAAGCAGCCTCTGCGTGCCGGTGGCGACGGCCAGCGCCGGCCCGACCCCCGGCAGCCGCCAGGCGCACGGCACCGGCCTGCCGTCGCTCGACACCAGCTGGGCGCCCACTGCCGCCGCCCCGGGGTCGTCGTCGAGCGCGCGCACCAGAGCGGCCGCTGCGCCGGGATGAAGCTCGGCGTCCTCGTTGAGCAGCAGCGCGTACTCGCCCTGGGCCTCGCGCAGCAGTCGCGAGTCGTTGGCCGCCTTGCCCTCGCGGCGCTCGAGCTTGATGTCCGCCCCCTCGCCCGAGCCGTCGTCGGAGGCGTTGTCCAGCACGAGGACCTCCCCCTCGGGCCCGGCCCTCACCGCCTCCAGGCAGGCCGGCAGGAAAGCCGCCCCGTCCGTGTTGACGATGCAGTAGCTGAGCTTCACTTGGCGACGCGCTCGAGCACCTCGAGCATCTGCCCCGCGAGCAGGTCGCGGTCGAACTCGCGCTCGGCCAGGGCCCGTGCGTTGCGACCCATCTCCTCGGTGCGGCCCTGGAGGGAGCGCACCTGCGCCGCAAGGTCGGCGGGGTCGCCGGGCCGCGCGAACACCCCCGCGGCGTTGTCCTCGACCAGCGAGCGCATCCATCCGTCGCAGTTCACGACGGCCGGGCGACCGGCGGCGAAGGTGTCGAACAGCTTGTTGGGGGAGCAGGTGGCCAGAATCGGGACGTCCTTGTAGATCGTCATGCAGGCGTCGGAGGCCGCGGCCAGCCGCGCCACGGAAGTCTTGTCGCGGATCGGCTCGGAGAAGATCACGTTCTCCACGCCGCGCGCCCGCTCGACCAGCTCCTCGCGGCGCTTGCCGTCGCCATGAAGCACGAAGGCCACCTCGGGGGCGAGTGACGCGGCGTCCACCACCTGTGTGAGGTCGTTGGCCTCGCCCATCGTCCCGAAGTAGGAGCAGACGAAGCGGTCGCCCAGCCCCAGCCGCTCGCGCATGTCCGAGCCGTCCAGATCGGGGTCGAACATGTCCAGGTCGGAGGCGTTGGGGATCATCGACACGCGCTCGGGCGGCACGCCGGCCGCGATCACGCCGTCGCGCATGCCCGGGGACAGCGCGTTCACGTGCGCGGACCCGCGATACACGGCCCGCTCGAGCAGCCGCGCCGCTCGCTGGAGGACGGGGTTGGGCAGCGCGCCCATCTGAATGGGCGCTTCGGGCCAGAGATCGCGCACCTCGAACACCAGCGGGGTCCCGAAGCGCTTCGAGGCCGCGAGGGCCGGCAGGGCCATGGTCAATGGCGGCGAGGTGGCGTAGATCACGTCGGGGCGCGGCAGCCGCAACACGGTTCGCGTCGAGGCTGCGGCAAAGCGCGCGAATTCCACCGCCCGACGCCCGTAGCCGAGCTTCGTCGCGCGCACGTAGTCACCGAACCCGGCGGGCACCGACACGACCTCGATGCCGTCCACGTTGCGGCGCCCGTCGTTGCCGGCCGTCACCATCCTGACCTCGTGACCGTGCTGCACGAACCGCCGCGCGAACTCGTACGAGCGCGTTCCCCCGACCCCTGTCCGGGTCATGAAGAACTGGTGCAGGTACAAGATGCGCACCGACAGAGCCTATGAATCGCGCCTTCGACATCGTCATCGCCGCGGCCGCGCTGGTCATCCTCTCGCCGGCGATCGCCATCGCCGCCGTCGCCATCAGGCTCGAGAGCAGGGGCGGCGCCTTCTTCCGCCAGCCCCGCGTGGGCCGTCACGGGGAGCCGTTCGAGCTGTGGAAGCTACGAACGATGGTGACCGGGGCCCAGGGCATGGGCGCGGGCATCTACATCGAGCAGGACGACCCGCGCATCACCCGGGTGGGGGCGCTGCTGCGGCGCTTCTCGCTCGATGAGCTGCCCAACCTGGTCAACGTGCTGACCGGTGACCTGGCGATCGTCGGTCCGCGACCGACGGTGCAGGAGCAGGTCGACGGCTACACGCCCCGCCAGCGGCGCCGCCTCGAGGTCCGCCCCGGCATCACCGGCTGGGCGCAGGTCAACGGCCGCACCTCATTGCCCTGGCCCGAGCGCATCGAGCTGGATGTCTGGTACGTCGACCACCGCTCGACGCGCCTGGACTTCAGGATCCTCGCCCGCACCGCGCGCATGCTCGTGACCGGCCACGGCCTCTACAGCGAGGACCCGCGCCAGGGCTGGGGCACCACCGAGGAGCCCGCCCCCGGCGCCAAGGACCCCGGCGCGCGTGCACCCTGATGCGGTAGCGCTGCTGCGCTGCCCCCACTGCCGCCACGGGCTGCAGCTCATCGACGGCTCGCTCGGCTGCGACGAGGGACACCGCTTCGACATCGCCCGCCAGGGCTACGTGAACCTGGTCCCCGCGCCCGGCGACACCGCCGCCATGGTCAGCGCCCGCGAGGCGTTCCTGGAGGCCGGCCACCTCGACTTCATCCCCCTGGACGCGCACGGCGTGGTGGTGGACGCCGGCTCGGGCCCGGCCCATCACCTGGCGGCGACCGGCGCGGAGCTCCCGCTGGCCCTCGACAGCTCCACCGCAGCGCTGCGCCGGGCGGCTCGACGGGCGACGGCGGTTGGCTGCGACCTGTGGAAGGAGCTGCCGCTGCGCGCCGGCGTGGCCGACACCGTGCTCAGCGTCTTCTCGCCCCGCAACGGCGCGGAGTTCGCCCGCATCCTGCGCCCCGGAGGGAGGCTGATCACGGTCACGCCCGGCCGGGGCCACCTG
>DATHAQ010000064.1:0-2831 GCA_035296565.1 Thermoleophilaceae bacterium | reverse complement strand
GGCGGCCAGGAGCAGACGGCGGAACGCACCTATGACCCGGTGGCGAGTGAGCGGGCTCTCCAGTGGCGCGGCCGGTCCGGCCAGAGAGGTCAGCTCGGCCAGCACCGAGCGCGCCCGGCTACCGACGGCGTCGAGCAGCGCCCGCTCCCCACCTAGTAGCTGCTCGGCCAGGCTGGCGACGGGCGCATACGGCGCGCCCGCCTCGGTGGCAGCGACGGCGATCACCATCCACCCCTCGGCCCGCCCCACCCGTGCCACCTCCCGGCAGAGCGCCGACTTGCCAATCCCTGCCGGGCCGCGCACGACGAGCGCGCCGAGCTCGCCGCCCGGCTCTGAGCGCAGCAGGGCAGTGACCCTCGCCAGCTCGTGCTGGCGGCCCACGAAGGCGGGCTCGATACTGCCCAAGCCCGCGACGCACTCGCCGTAGATGGCCTCGGTGTCGTCGCTCGGCAAGATCCCGAGCTCCGTTCGCAAGGCGGTCCGCAGCCGTCCGTACCAGCGGATGGCGGCGGGGCGACGGCCGTCCTCCAACTCGCGCCGCATCAACTTCCGGTACGCCGCCTCGTCGGTTGGCTCGACCTCGACCAACTGCTCCCACTGGCCGCTGCATCGCAGCAGCTCGACGTACAGCGACCGCAAGCGCTCGCGCGGCGCCTGGGTCCAATCCTCATACAGGGCCTCGGGGAGTAGATCGCCGGTGTAGGCAGACGCGGCAGCGGCACAGGCCGCCTCATCGCCGCGAGCCAACGCCGCACCGCCCTGGCTCTCAAACTCGCCGGCATCCGTCTCGACGGTCCTCGATGGGAAGAGGGCCACCTGCCCGCGACGGAGCACGACGGCCTCAGAGCTGGCGAGCGCCTTCCTGGCGTGGTGGGCGGTCTTGCGCAGGTTCGCAGCGCCGGCGTCGACTCCGAGGTGGGGCCACAGCGCCTCGACCACCTGGTCGCGGGTGAGGCGATGCGCGTCGGCGAGCGCCAATAGCTGCACCAGCTCGGCGGCGCGACGACCCGGCCACCCATCCGCGACGACCTCATCGCCGCCGATCGCGACCCGGAACCGGCCGAGCAACTCGATGCGGACGCCGCCGTCCTTAGCTTCGGAAGCCATCGCTTGTCGGACCCGGGCGCACCCTACATCAGGAACGTTTCAGGAACACCGGTCGGGCACGCTCGTACGACCCGACTTGTAGGAGGAACCATGAAGGCGATTTCACGGGCGGAGGCGCCCGTCGTGATCGAGGGTGAGGGCGTCGAGCTGCGCATGCAGAAGCTGGGCGGCGGCATGACGACGGCGTTCGTGCGCGTGGCCCAGGGCGTCGACTTCAGGCCGGCCCTCGCCGGACTGCCGGACGACCTGTGCCCATGCCCGCACTGGGGGTACCTGCTCCAGGGGCGGCTGAAGATGCATACGCGGGACGGCGCGGAGGTGTACGAGGCCGGCCAGGCCGTCTACTGGGCGCCCGGGCACGCGCCCGAGGCGCTCGAGGACTCCGAGTACGTGGACTTCTCGCCGACAGACGACTTCAACCACGTCATCGACTACATCAAGGGGCAGGCATGAAACGCGCCAGGCTGGACGGAGTTGAGGTGGAGTACCAGGTGGTCGGATCGGGCGAGCCGGTGTTATTGATCCCACCCGGCCCTCTGGCCGATGGTTTCTTGCCGTTCGTCTCCGAGGAGGCGCTTTCCGAGCGCTACCGCTTGATCCAGTATCACCGGCGAGGACAGGCGGGCAGTTCGCCGGCCACTGCGCCGGTGAGCTACGCGGAGCAGGCGGCGGACGCCGCGGGACTGCTGAGCCAGCTCGGCGTTGGCCGGTCGCATGTCGTCGGTCACTCGACAGGGGCCAACATCGCCCTGCAGCTGGCGCTCGACCGGCCCGAGCTTGTCCAGACACTCACACTTCTCGAGCCGTGGCTGACCGCCTCGGCAAGCGCCCCGGCCTTCTTCGAGCAGGCGGGGCCCCCGATGGACGCCTACGCCGCGGGAGACAAGGAGACCGCCATGGCGGGCTTCATCAGTCTTGCGAGCGGTCTGGAGTGGGAGACCTCGCGAGCGGTGATCGACGACTACCTCCCCGGCGGCGTGGTGCAGGCCATCAGGGACGCTGACACCTTCTGCGGCGTCGACCTGCCGGCTCTTAGCGCCTGGGAGTTCGGGTCCCAGGACGCAGCCGCCGTCTCGCAGCCCGTCCTGTCGGTGCTGGGCGCCGAAACCGGGCTGCTGTTCGTCGAGGGCGCGGCGCTGCTGCGCTCGTGGCTTCCGAGCGTCGAGGATCTGACCGTGCAGGATGTGGGTCACCTCTTGCAGATCCAGAGCCCGGGGCCTGTGGCGCGCGGGATCGCGGAATTCTTGGGTCGCCACCCGATCGCTGCGCTCTGAAATCCGCGCATTCGATCCTGCGACCAACCGCTCGGCGGCGCGGCGGGTCGGGGTCGCGATCGTCCGCTGATCGGTTGGCCAACCGCGGAGTCCCGGGCCCGCATGACCCATGTGTGGTGAACTACAACACGAATGGGGAGGACGGCCCTGCAGCCCACCAGCGCACGCGCCCGTCGCGGATGCGCGCCAGGGCAGGACTGAGGAAGCTCCAGAGGGTGGCACGGAAGCTATCGGCACGATCCAGGTGGGACATGGTCCACCAGCTCTTCGTCAGCGGCGAGGACCCATACGCCGGCGCCGACATGCCCAGCTCGCGAAACGCGACGGCGGTGCTGGTCGCGCTTCACGGCAGCCTCGTCCTGGTCCTGCTGCCGCTGTTCCCGCCCAGCGAGGGGCTCGGCGAGGAGGCGGGCTGGGTCTTGGCGGTGGCGGGGGCGGTGATGAATCTGG
>DATHAQ010000063.1:0-3433 GCA_035296565.1 Thermoleophilaceae bacterium | reverse complement strand
GCGGTCGCCCGGGAGGCCCTCGCCGGTCACGTCGACGCTCTCGACGGGCTCCGGCAGCTTCTCGTGCTCGGGGGAGATTCGGATCGCCTCTACGAGTCCAGCCATGGCGACCAGAGTACCCTGCCTGGCGATCGGATACTCGACCCTCCACATGGCCGAGCAGGTAAACCGCGGCCGTGTGGTGACGCCCGAGCGGGACCCCGAGCGCGCGGCGCAGGCCCGCGTCTACCTGGAGCGCGGCGGTGTGGCCGATCGCGTGGAGATAGTCGAGCCGCTATACCCGTTCGGGCGCGCGATGATCCGCCTCATGCGAATCCTGCTGATCGTCTTTGCAATCGGCCAGCTCGCGCTTGGCGTGGCGCTCTGGCTGGCACCGGGCTTCTTCCACGACGAGATCGGCCCGTACGGCGCGCGCAACGACCACTACATGGCGGACCTGGCCACGTTCTACCTCGCTCTGGGCGCCGTGACGCTCGTGGCGGTGCAACGTGCGAGCTGGCGCGTCCCGGTGCTCGCGTTTGCCCTGATCCAGTACGGGCTGCACTCGCTGAACCACCTGATCGACATCGGCCGGTCCGATCCGTCCTGGCTCGGCCCCGCCAACTTCGTGTCCCTGCTGCTTACCACGCTGCTGCTGGGCTGGATGCTGCGGCGCGAGAGCGAGGTGATCCGGTGAGGGTGTTCGTGGCGGGCGCGAGCGGCGCGATCGGCCGGCCGCTGGTGCCGAAGCTGGTTGCCGGCGGCCACGAGGTCACGGGGATGAGCCGCTCTGAGTCGAGGGCCGAGGCCGTGCGCCAGGCCGGGGCGCGGGCAGCCGTCGTGGACGTCTTCGACGCCGACGCCCTCCGAGGCGCGGTCGAGGCGGCGCGCGCCGACGTGATCGTGCACGAGCTGACCGCGCTTCCCGAGCGGCTCGATTTCAGGCGGAAGGACGTCTACGCCCCGACCAACCGGCTTCGCACCGAGGGAACGAGGAACCTGCTGGGCGCCGCGCGCGCGGCGGGCGCTCGCCGGTTCATCTGCCAGAGCATCGCCTTCGCCTACCGAAACGACGGCTCGCACGTGAAGAGCGAGGACGACCCGCTCCTCGATGACGCACCGGGGGCCTTTGGCGGCGGGGTCAAGGCCCTCAACGAGATGGAGGCGATGGTGCTCGGGGCCGACGGCATGGACGGCCTCGTCCTGCGCTACGGCTTCTTCTATGGGCCCGGCACGCATTACGGCGGCGATGGCGCGATCGTCGCGGACGTCCGCCGGCGCCGGCTGCCGATCGTCGGCAAGGGCGCGGGCGTCTTCTCGTTCATCCATGTGGACGACGCGGCGGATGCGACGGTGGCCGCGGTCGAGCGCGGCGCCCCTGGCGTGTACAACGTCACGGACGATGAGCCCGCGCCGATGAGCGAATGGGTTCCGGTGCTGGCCGAGGCGGCCGGTGCGAAGCGCCCGATGCGAGTTCCGGTCTGGCTCGCGAAGCTCATGGGCGGCAAGCAGGCGGCGACCTTCTCCGCAGAGCTGCGCGGGGCCTCGAACGAGAAGGCGAAGCGCGAACTCGGCTGGCAACCGGCGCACCCGACCTGGCGCACCGGCTTCGCGGACACGCTCAGCTGAACCGCGGCATGACCTCGCGCTCGTAGAAGTCGAAGAAGCCGTCCTGATCGGGACCGATCTGGTGCAGGTAGACGTGGTCGCATCCGGCGTCCACGAAGCGCTGGATCATCTCGGCGTGCCTGTCGGGATCCGGCCCGCACGCCACGATCTCGGCCAGGTCGTCCTCGGAGAGCAGGCTCGCGGCCTGCTCGAAGTGGGCCGGCTGCGGCAGCTCCTGGCTCAGCTCGCCCGGCAGTGCGATGTTCGGGAACCACTCGAGCGCCGTCTTCTTCGCCTCCGCCTCCGTCGCGGCCCAGCACACGTGGCACTGGCCGTAGCGCGGCTTGCCCTCACCGCCGCTCTCGGTGAACTTCTTGGCGGTTTCCTCGCTGGGCGACGCGAGCACCAGGCCGTCCGCGATCCCGCCCGCAAGCTCAGCCGCCGCCTCGCCGGCCGCGGCGATCATCACCGGTGGCGCCGTGTCGGGGAGGGTGTAGAGGCGCGCATTGGCCACCTGGTACCGGCGCCCCCGGTGGGACACCAGCTTGCCGGTCCACAGCTCGCGGATGATCTCGACGGCCTCCTCCAGGATGTCGAGCCGGTCGCGGGCCGGCGGCCAGCGGTCGCCGAGTACGTGCTCGTTGAGGTTCTCCCCGGAACCGACGCCAAGGAAGAAGCGGCCCTCCATCATCACCGCGGCGGTGGCGCTCGCGTGGGCGACGATCGCCGGGTGCATCCGAATCGTCGGGCAGGTGACGCCCGTCCCGAGGCGCAACCGCTCGGTGGCCTCGGCAATGCCGCCTATGACGGCCCATACGAACGGGCTCTCACCCTGACGGTCGATCCACGGATGGAAGTGATCGGAGACGAGGGCGAACGAGAACCCCGCCTGCTCCGCCCGCGCGGCGTTGCGGACGAGCTGCGTGGGCCCGTGCTCCTCGCTGGACAGGGCATAGCCGAGCTCTGGCATGGGGCGCTCCTACCCGAGGACCATCAGCGCGACACGGTGTAGACGATCGGCAGGAAAATCGTCGCCGCGAAGATCAGCAGCACGCCGGCCGCCACGAGCGTGCGTGACTTGACGATGTGGCCGATGGTCCCGATCAGGAAGCCGAGTCCCAGCAGCACGAGGAAGAAACGCGGCGAGACCTGGAAGTCGCCCGACTGGCCGGGGCCGTCGTCCGGAGTGAGGAATTGGGCCAATACGAGGACCAGGGCGGCGACCACGTGGGCGAAAGTATCCTTCGAGCGGGATGAGCGACGAGTTCACCAGCATCGAGGATGCGCGCGATCGCCTCGGGCAAGTTGGATACCTGGCCGACGAGCCCGCCTCGCTCGTGTCGTTCCTGGCGGGGCGGCTCGGCAAGCCCGTGCTCGTGGAGGGCCCGGCGGGGGTCGGCAAGACCGAGCTCGCCAAGGCCGTGTCGCGCGCCACCGGGCGCAACCTGATCAGGCTCCAGTGCTACGAGGGGCTCGATGAGGCCAAGGCGCTCTACGAATGGAACTACCGCAAGCAGCTATTGCGCATCCAGACCGAGGCCGCCGATACCGGCTGGAAGGAGGTCAAGGACGACATCTTCGGCGAGGACTTCCTGCTCGCCCGCCCGCTGCTCAACGCGATCACCGCGCAGGAGCCGGTGGTGCTGCTGATCGACGAGATCGACAAGACCGACCAGGAGTTCGAGGCCATGCTCCTCGAGGTGCTGTCCGACTTTCAGATCTCGATTCCCGAGCTGGGCGTGGTGGAGTCACGCACGCACCCGCTGGTGCTGCTCACCTCCAACAACTCCCGCGAGCTCACCGAGGCGCTCAAGCGGCGCTGCCTCTACCTCTGGCTCGACTACCC
>DATHAQ010000062.1:0-3410 GCA_035296565.1 Thermoleophilaceae bacterium | reverse complement strand
GCTTCTACGAGATGCTCGACGAGGGCTCTTGGCTCGAGTCCAAGGTCTCGGACGGCGGCACTGCGCTGCCGAGGGTGCGCGACCAGCTCGCCCAGGCGCGGCAGGTCCTGCGCGAGGCGAGCCCGTGAGGCTCGGAAGGGATTTCTATGCGCGCTCGGTGCACGACCTGGCGCACGACTTGGTCGGCTGCGTCGTCCGTCACGGCGAGACCGCCGGCCGGATCGTCGAGACCGAGAGCTACCACATGGACGAGCCGGCTTGCCACGCCTTCGCGGGCGTGACCGAGCGCACGAGCACGCTGTTCGGGGAGCCCGGCCACGCCTACGTGTACTTCTCGTATGGGGTCCACTCGCTGCTGAACGCCGTGGCCGAGGAGCCGGGTGTGGGGGCGGCGGTCCTGATCAGGGCGCTCGAGCCGCTGGACGGGCTCGAGGCGATGCGCGCGCGCCGCGGCGTCGGGCGCGACGAGGAGCTCTGCTCGGGCCCCGGCAAGCTGACTCAGGCGCTCGGCATCGGGCTGTCCCTGAACGGCACCTCGCTGGTCGACGGCCCGATCGAGGTGCTCACCCGCGAGTCCGGCTCGCGCGAGCCGCGCGTCGTGATCGGCGAGCGGATCGGCATCACGAAGGCTGCCGACCTGCCCTGGCGCTTCTGCGACGCGGACTCGCGCCATGTGTCGCGCCCGTGGCCGGCCGCGATGGGCGAACGGGCCGCCTAGCCCGTTCCCTCGGGGCTGACGCCACCGCCTCCACCCTCGCCGCCGCTCGGTGGCTCGGTTGGCGCGGGGGCCGGCGCGGGCGCTGGCTCCCGGGCGGGCGCCGGGTTCTGCGGCGCCTGCTGGCCTTGGCCGCCGCGGCCGCCCTGGTCCTGCTGGCCGTCCATCTCCGGCGGGGCCGGCGCCTGCTCGGCGGGCGGGACCTCCGACGGTGCGATAGGCGTCAACGGCGTGACGCCCTCCTCCTCGCCATCGCTCTCCTTGGCGCCGCGCTCGAGCCGCCGCTGCTGGCGCAGCTCGAGCCAGGACGACATGAAGTCGTGGAAGATCTCCGCCGGATAGGTGCCGCCCGCGACGGGGCCGCCGGCGTGTTCGTACTCCATTGGCTGCAGCTTGTCGGCGTAACCGACCCAGATCGCCACGGTGATGTCGTCGTTGCCGCCGACGAACCAGGCGTCGCCGTAGTTCTCGGTGGTGCCGGTCTTGCCCCATATGGACTCGTCGCCGACCTGGGCGGCCTTGCCGGTGCCGCTACTGACCACGAGCGAGAGCATCTCCTTCTCGACCTGCGCGACCTTCGGCGGCAGGACCCGTTCCTCGACGGGCTTGTTCTCCCTCACGGTCCCGTCGCCCTCTTCGACGCTCTGGATCGCCACGGGGCCGGTGTCGTCCGGCGCGAGCGTGCCGGAGGCGCGCTTGCCATCGTTGGCGATCGTGGAATAGGCGTAGGCCATCTCGAGCGGGGTCACGCCGTCCTTGAGCCCACCGAGCAGCATCGCTGGGTTGGTGGAGAGTTTCGTGCGAATGCCCATGTCCTGCGCGAGCGCGGCCACGCGGCGCGGCTTCACCTTCATGCCGAGTTGGGCGAAGATGGAGTTGTCCGAGGCCGCGGTGGCGGACCAGAGCGAGGCGGCGCCCAGGTACGAGTCCTCGTAGTTCTTGACGTCGAAGATCTCCGGGCCCTTCGCCCCCCGGAACGAGATTCTCTGTGGCGCGGACGTCCAGGTGCTGTTCGGGTCGATGCCGTCGTCGAGGGCGCGCGCGAGGATGAAGGGCTTGAACGCCGAGCCGGGCTGGCGGTGGCCGTTCGTCGCGAGGTTGAAGGGGCGCGCGTTGAAGTCGGAGCCGCCGACCATCGCCCGCACCTCGCCCGTCCTGTTCTTGATCGCGACGAGCGCGGCGTCCGGGCCCACGCCGGCGAGGCGGCCGACGATGGCGCTCTCGGCGGCTTGCTGGAGCTCGGGGTCGATCGTGGTGCGGACCTTGAGGCCGCCCGCGAAGACCTTGGTCGCGGAGTACTCCTCGAGGAGGTGCTCGGTCATCCACGTGGTGAAGTAGGGCTCCTCCGACTCGGTGTTGGGCGGGTCGACGTCGTCCTCCGCGGGCAGGCTCTGCCGGATCGCCTCGTTGTGCTGCGCCTGGCTGATCGTCTTCATCTCGAGCATGTGCTCGAGCACCAGGTTGCGCCGCGCCCGGGCGGCCTGCGGGTGCACGACCGGGTCGTACATGCTCGGCGAGGCGATCATCCCGGCCAGGAGGGCCGCCTCGTGAGGGGCCACGTCAACCGCTTCGCGGGCATCCGGGTCCTGCTGCTCCTCGGCGACCGGCGGCGTGTAGCTCACGCCGGCATCGTCCGCGCCGGAGCGCTCGTCCGGCTCGTCGCCGTCGCCGAAGTAGGTGCGCACGGCCGCCTCGATCCCGTAGGCGCCGTTGCCGAAGTAGACGGTGTTCAGGTACTGAGTGAGGATCTTCTCCTTCGACCACTTGCGCTCGAGGTGATACGCGAGCGCGGCCTCGCGGAGCTTCTGGAACACCGAGCGGTCGGCCTGGGTCGCCAGGGCGTTCTTCACGAACTGCTGCGTGATGGTCGAGCCGCCCTGTGCCGCTCGACGCTTCATCACGTCCTGCACGAACGCGCGGGCGATCCCGGCGTAGTCCACTCCCTTGTGGCCGTAGAAGCGGCGGTCCTCGACCGCGATCACCGCGTTCTTCACGTTCGGCGAGATCTCGTTCTCGCCCACGAGGATGCGGTTCTGGTTGCCGGTCAGCTTCGCGATCTGCCGGCAGTCCGGATCGCCCTCGAGCTCCTTGCAGCCCCAGTTGTCCGCGTACAGCACCGAGTTCTCGGCGCTCCTGTACTGGGCGCGGTCCTCGAGGCTCGGCAGGTCGCTCGCGACCGCCATCAGCATCCCGAACAGCGTCGAGATGAGCGCCAGCAGCGACAGGCCGCAGATCACGAGCGCCAGGCGCAGCTTCTTCAACTTGGGCTTGCGCGGGGGCGGGCCCGATCCGTTGGTCCGCGCGGGCACGCCGTGCGGGCGCTCGAAACGCTCGCTGCGCGTGGCAGTTGGATGGATGATGGGCGTCGGCGGCTCCGGCATAAACGTGGCGCCCGGGTGAGGGGCTCCCCGCTCCCGTGCGGGTGTGAAACAGCAATCGACGGCCCCCGTCCGCACGGCAAGACGGGCGCGGGGCAAGGGCAGCACTCTAGCATTGGGCCCATGACGGGTTCCCCGGGCGAGGCAGCCCGCTTCCTCACCCGAAACGCCGTCGATGCGCTGCCCGCGGGGGAGCTCGAGCGCCAGCTCGCGAAGGGCTCGCCGCTGCGCGTGAAGCTGGGGGTGGACCCTACCACTCCCGACATCCACCTCGGTCATACCGTGGTGCTCCGGAAGCTGCGGGAGTTCCAGGACCT
>DATHAQ010000061.1:0-34277 GCA_035296565.1 Thermoleophilaceae bacterium | reverse complement strand
TAGCCGTGGATGAAGGGGCCGGGCAGCGCCGTGCCGCTGGGGAAGCTTGGCCAAGGCGTTCAGCGGCGCGGTGGCGCTCCGGCTGGTGGGCGACCGGAAGCTCAGGCTGGACGACACGGTTGGCAACCTGCGGCCCGACCTCCCGACCGCCTGGCACGGCGTCACCGTCCGCCGGCTGCTCAACCACACCAGCGGGCTGCCCGACTACACGCAGTCACAGGGCTTCGCCGACCAGCTGGAACGCGACCCCGGGGGCTTCGTCTCGACAGGCGAGATCATCTCGTGGGTCGCCCGGCCTCCGCTCAGCTTCCCTCCCGGTGCCCGGTACGGATACTCGAACACCGACAACATCGTAAGCCTGAGCTTCCGGTCGCCCACCAGCCGGAGCGCCACCGCGCCGCTGAACGCCTTGGCCAAGCTTCCCCAGCGGCACGGCGCTGCCCGGCCCCTTCATCCACGGCTACAGCGTCGGGCCGGACGGGTCCTACACCGACTTGAGCAGGCTCATCAGCGCGTCCGGGGCGGGGGCCTCCGGCGCGGTGGTCTCGACTCCGAGGGACCTCGGCGCCTTCATCCGCGGGAACCTGGGCGGCCGGCTGTTCCCGCGCCGGCTGCGGCGCAACCAGCTGCGCTTCGTCCCCGGCGGCAGCTCCGATCCGCGCGGGCCAGGGAGCAACTCCGCCGGTCTCGCGATCTTCAGCTACCGCACCAAGTGCGGGACGATGTACGGCCACACCGGCAGCTTCCCAGGCTACGCGCAGTTCGCCGCCGCGTCGCGCCACGGGACGCGCTCGGTCACCTCGTCGATGAACATCGCGGGGTCGCCGCTGCGCAGCGAGCTGCTGGCCAAGCTGCGGGCCATGCAGCGCACGCTGGTCTGCGAAGCGCTCCGGGACTGACCCCCCTAGCCGCGCAGTAGCGTTCTGGCCGATGGCCGAGTACAGGCCCAAGGGGCGGGGGCTCGAGCGGGTGCTGGGCACGGGCGCTCTGTTCTCCACCGCCTACGGCAACGTCGGCAGCTCGATCTACTACGCGCTGGGGCTCGTGGCGATCTACGCCGCGGGTGCGACGCCGCTGGTCTTCGTCATCGCCGGCGTCATCTTCGCCGCCACCGCGGCCACCTACGCCGAGGCAACGACCATGTACCCCGAGGCGGGCGGGTCGGCCTCGTTCTCGCGGCGCGCCTTCAACGAGTTCTGGTCCTTCTTCGCGGGCTGGGGCCAGATGCTCACCTACATCGTCACGATCTCGATCTCGGCGTTCTTCGTGCCGCACTACCTCGGGGTCTTCTGGGAGCCGCTGGGGGAGTCCCCGGCCGACATCATCGGCGGCATCCTGATCGTGTTCACGCTGGGCGTGCTGAACGTGGTGGGCGTCCAGGAGTCGGCCGGCGTGAACATCTTCTTCGCGGTCGCCGACTTCCTGACCCAGGTGCTGCTGGTGGTGATCGGCGTAGTCCTGGTGCTCGACCCCGACCTGCTGCTGCGCCAGATCGACTTCGGCTCGGTGCCCACGGTCAACGACTTCCTGATCGCGATCCCCGTAGGCATGGTCGCCTACACCGGCATCGAGACGATCTCGAACATGGCTGAGGAGGCCCGCGACTACCAGAAGACGATCCCCCGCGGGATCGGGCTGGTGGTGGGCGCGGTGGCCGTGATCTACGTCTTCCTGCCGGCCATCGCCTTGTCGGTCATGCCCGTCAAGAACGGCGAGACGCTGCTGGCCAGGCCCCAGGAGCAGGGCGGGTTCGCTGACGACCCCATCCTCGGCGTGGTCGAGAACATCGACCTCGGTCCCCTGCAGGGGGCGGCGCAGATCTACGTCGGCGTGCTGGCGGCCACGATCCTGTTCATCGCCACCAACGCCGGCCTGCTCGGGGTCTCGCGGCTGACCTACTCGATGGGCCAGCACCGCCAGCTGCCCGAGCGCCTGCGCAAGCTGCACCCACGGTTTCGTACGCCCTACGTCGCGATCGCGATCTTCGGGACGATCGCCTGCCTCGCGATCGTGCCGGGGCAGGCGGACTTCCTCGGCACGATCTACGCCTTCGGGGCGATGCTCTCGTTCACGATGGCCCACGGGGCCGTCGCATGGCTTCGGATGAAGCATCCCGACATCGAGCGGCCGTGGAAGAGCCCGTTCACCCTGCACCTGGCCGGGCGCGAGGTGCCGATGCTCGCCGTGCTGGGCGGACTCGGTACGGGCATCGCGTTCGTCGTGGTGACCGTGCTCGATTCACGCGTGTTGATCTCCGGCGTGGTCTGGCTGTCTATCGGCGTAGCGGGCTACGTCCTCTACCGGCGCAACCAGAGGCTGCCGCTGACCGAGACGCGGAAGGTGGTGCTGCCCAAGCCCGCGGTCGAGCACGAGGTGGAGTACGAGTCGGTGGTCGTGGCCTTCGAGGATGGGCGCTATAGCGCGGGTGCGGTGGACACCGCGGCCCGGCTCGCCGCGCGACGCCGCCGCGGCATCCACATCCTGGTGACCATCACCGTTCCCGCCAACGCGCCGATCGACGCCTCGATGCCCGAGCAGGAGTCCCGCGCCGCCGCCGCGGTGGACTCGGCACGGGTGCGCGGCGGGCGCCGCGTGACCGGTCACTGGGAGAAGGTGCGGGCGGGCGAGGCAGGTCGCAGGATCCTCGACGAGGCGCGCGAGATCAAGGCCCGGGCGATCGTGCTGAGCGTGCCCCCCAAGCGCGCGGGCTCGTCGCTGCTGGGGCGCACGGCGGAGACCGTGCTGTCGGACCGCCCGTGCCGGGTGATCATCGACTCGACGCCCGCCGAGGTGGAGCGCCGCGAGGCGGAGAGGGCGGGCGTTCCGGCCTAACATCGTCCACGTGCAGCGCGTGCTCTCGGGCCTGATCCTCGTGCTGGGCGTGGCGATGTTCGCGAGCGCCGTCGCGCGGGGCGGCGGTCTCGTGCTCGGCACGGTCCTCGGGGCGGCCTTCGTGATCATCGGCGCGGGACGGCTGTGGATCTCCCGCACCACCGGCGCGCGATGAAGGGCGTCCCGGGCGACGGTGCGGGGCCGATGGCGTCGCGCATGCGGGAGGGGCTGGCACGCTCGGCGGAGGCCGAGGCGCGTTTCGGGCGCAGCCTCGGCGAGCCGGCGCTGTTCGCGATCGTCCTGTCGGCGGTCGGCTCGTCGATCTACTACGTGCTCGGCGTGGTGGCCGGCGAGGCCCTGGGCCTCACCCCGCTGGTGTTCCTGCTCGCCGCGCTGCTGTTCGCGCTCACGATGATGACCTACGTCGAAGGCAGCTCGTTGCACCCCGAGCGCGGCGGCGCCTCGACCTTCGCGCGCTACGCCTTCAACGAGCTGATCAGCTTCGTGGCCGGCTGGGCGATCGTGCTCGACTACCTGATCGTCATGGCCATCGCCGCGCTGGCCGTGCCGCACTACCTGAGCGCTTTCTGGGGCGCGGCGGGCGACAGCGGGGTGGAGGTGCTGGTCACGGCCTTCGTGCTGTCCGGTGTGGTCGCACTGAACGTGCGCGGCATCTCGCCCGCGCGGCTGCGGTTCGTGCTGCGGGTCACGCTGCTCAACGTGGTGCTGGTCGCGCTGATCATCGCCGTGGGCCTCGGCACGGTCACGGACTTCTCCCTGATCACGGACTCGATCGACCTGGGCAGCTCGCCCCGCGTGCAGGACGTGGTCTTCGCGGCCACGCTGGCCGCCGCCGCGGCCACCGGTATCGAGGCAGCCTCGGGCCTCGCCGGAGAGATCAGGGTCGGGCGCCGCGGCCTACGGCGCCTCGTGATGCTCAGTGCGACGGCCGTCTTCGTGATGCTGGCCGGCGTGTCGGTGGTCGCGCTGATGGCGGTCCCGGTCACCGACGGGGCGACCGCCCTCGGCGGTCGCTTCGAGGAGATGCCGGTGCTGGGGGTGGTCTCGGCTTTCGATCCGGCCTGGGTAGCGGACGGCCTGCGCTACGCGGTGGGGGCGGTGGCGGTCGTGGTCCTCGCCCAGGCCGTCAACGGGCAGATGCTGGGCGTGGGGCGCCTGGCCTACTCGCTCGCCACCAACCGCCAGGTGCCCAGCGTGATCGGGCGCCTGCACCGCCGTTGGTCGACGCCCTACGTGGCGATCGGGATCTGCGGCGGGCTCGCCTTCCTGCTCACCGTTCCCGCCGACGTGCACTTCCTGGCCGGGCTGTTCGCCTTCGGGGCGATGCTGGCCTTCACCATCGCCCATCTGTCGGTGATCGTGCTGCGCTTCCGCGAGCCCGACCGGCCGAGCGCCTACCGCATCCCGCTGTCGGTGCGCGTGCGCGGCGGCTCCATACCGATTCCGGCCGCCCTGGGGGCCCTGCTGTCGGGGGCGGGCTGGATCAGCGTGGTCGTGCTGCACGAAGGGGCGCGCGTGGCGGGCGGGATCTGGATGGCCTTCGGGATCGTGCTGTACGTCGTCTATCGCGTCGGGCAGGACAAGTCGCTGACCAGGCGCTTCACCATCCCCGCCGAGGCGCTCGTCGAGCGCGAGGAGCAGGAGTACGGCAGCATCCTCGTCCCGGTCTTCGGGCGCGAGCTCGACGACGACATCGTCGGCACCGCCGGGCGGCTGGCGGCCGACGACGCCGACGACAGCGAGGGCGGCACGATGCTCGAGGCCCTGTACGTCTTCGAGATCCCCATGTCGCTGCCGATGGATGCGCGCGTGCCTCCCGAGCGGGTGGCGGAGGCCAAGCGCCTGCTCGCCCGGGCCAAGGAGGTGGGCGAGGAATACGAGGGCGTCGAGGTGGCCACGGCGATGGTGCGCGGGCGAACCGCCGGCGCGGCCATCGTCTCGGAGGCCAAGCGGCGCGGCGTGGAGGCCATCGTCCTCGCGGCCGAGGAGCCCACCAGCACCCGCGGCGGGGCGCTGCTGGGCGGGCGCTCGTTGTCGCGTGACCGCTCGGTCGGCGAGACCACCAAGTACGTGGTCGAGAAGGCGCATTGCAAGGTGATCCTCACGGCACCGGCGGCGGAGTAGAGTGCGGCGCTCATGTTCGTCCTGATCGTCGGCTGTGGCCGGGTGGGATCGGCCGTCGCAAAGGCGATGCTCGCCCAGGGGCACACGGTCTCCGTGCTCGACGAGGACCCCGAGGCGATCGCCCAGCTCAACAAGGGCCAGGCGGAGAGCTGGGAGGACCTCGGCGGCCAGTTCACCGAGGGGACCGCGCTGGAGATCGACGCGCTGCTCCAGGCCGGCATCGAGCGCGCCGATGCCTTTGTGGCCTCGACCGACGGGGACAACACCAACCTCGTCATCGCCCAGATAGCCCGGCGGCGCTTCGAGGTCGAGAGGGTGGTGGTGCGGGTGCTCGACCCGGCGCGTGCGAAGTGGTACTCCGACCAGGGGCTGCAGACGGTGTGCCCGACCCAGATCGCCATCGAACTGCTCGAGCAGGCGGTGAGCGGACAGGCGCCCTTCGAGGGAGTCACCGGCTGATGTACATCCTGATCGTCGGCGCGGGCAAGGTGGGGTGGAACCTGGCCCGCGAACTCATCGACAAGGGCAACGAGGTGACCGTGGTCGAGAATTCCTCGCGCCGCTACCAGGTGGTCGAGGAGGAGCTCGAGCACCGCATCCAGTCTGGGGACGGGTCCGAGCTGTGGGTGCTGGAGCGCGCCGGCATCGAGCGCGCCGACCTCGTCATCGCGGTGACCGGCGACGACGAGGACAACATCCTCATCTCTCAGGTGGCCAAGGAGAAGTACGGCGTCGAGCGGACCGTCGCGCGCTGCAACAACCCGCGCAACCTCGAGCACTTCGAGTTGCTGGGCGTCAAGCCGGCGGTTTCGGCCACCGACCTGATCCTGCGGCTGATCGAGCACGAGGTGCCGGAGTACGGCCTGGTGCATCTGCTCGACCTGCCCACCGAGCGGCTGGAGATCATCGAGCTCGAGGTCGGCACCGCCTCGCCGGCCGTGGGCAAGCGAGTGATGGACCTGGGGCTGCCCGACGGCTCGCTGGTGATCTCCATCCTGCGCGACGGCGGCGGCTTCGTGCCCGCGGGGGACTCGGTGGTCGAGGCCGGCGACGAGGTGCTGCTGGTGCTCGACACGGGGCTCGAGGCCGATGTGACGGGGCGCTTCGCGCCGCAGACCGAAGCCGCGTAGGTGGCCGGCCGCTCGGTCGACTTCCTCCTGATCGGGGGCGGCGTGGCCGCGGCGCGCTGTGCCCGGACGCTGCGCGAGGAGGGCGCCGAGGGCTCGATCCTGCTCGTCGGCCGCGAGCCGCATCCGCCCTACGACCGCCCGCCGCTGTCGAAGGGGTACCTGCGCGGCGAATCGCGGCAGGAGGACGCCCACGCCGAGTCCCCGGACTGGTGGGACGACAACGGCGTCGAGCTGCTCACGCGGACGAGTGTCATGAAGCTCGACCCTGACGCGCGCACGGCCAAGCTCTCCTCCAAGGAGGAGGTCGGGTTCGGCAGGGCGCTGCTGGCCACCGGCGCCAACGTGCGCCGGCTGCGCGCGGAGGGCGCCGACCTCGAGGGCATCCACTACCTGCGCGCCTTCGGCAACTCGGACTCGATCCGCGAGGAGGCGAAGAGCGCCGAGCGTGTCGTGCTGATCGGAGGCAGCTACATCGGCTGCGAGGTGGCCGCGTCGCTGACGGCCGGGCTCGGCACGCAGTGCACGATCGTGATGCAGGAGGACGAGGTGCTCGAGCGCTCCTTCGGCCCGCAGGTGGCGCCCTTCTTCGGCGACGTCCTCCGCTCGCACGGCATCGAGATACACGGCGGTGACTCGCTCGAGCGCTTCGAGGGCGCGGACGGCCGCGTGACGCGGGTGGTGACCGAACGCGGCTTGGAGCTCGACTGCGACCTGGTCGTGGTCGGTGCCGGGGTGATGCCCGACGTGATGCTGGCCCGTTCCGGCGGCCTCGAGCTGGGGGAGGCCGGGGGCGTGCTGTGCTCCTCGCAGCTCGCGACGTCGCTGGAGGGCGTGTTCGCCGCCGGCGACATGTGCGAGTACCACAGCCCCGTTCATGGGCGCCCGCTGCGCGTAGAGCACTGGGACGCCGCCGCCGAGCAGGGCAAGACCGCGGCGCGCAACATGCTGGGCCAGGGGGTCGACCACGCGGCCGTCCCGTACTTCTTCTCCGACCTGGCCGACTGGGTCTCGCTGGAGTACGTCGGTCCAGGGAGCGGCGAGCCGGTCATCCGCGGGTCGCTGGAGGAAGGCAGCTTCACCGCCTTCTACGTCGAGGACGGAGAGGTGACCGCGGCCCTGTCGGTGGACCGCGACGAGGAGGAGCTGGAGGCGGCGAGGCGCTTCATGCTCGAGGGCGGAGCGCCGGAGCCGGCGGCCTTGGCCGACGAGGGCAGCGACCTGAACCGGCGCTGACTACTGGGGACCCAGGATTCGAACCTGAACTAACTCGTCCAGAGCGAGCCGTGCTGCCGTTACACCAGTCCCCACCGCGTAACTGGCCCGCAGTCTAGCCGCGGCCGGGCGCTACGCCGCGCGCTCGCCGGCCCAGTCCCCGTACAGGCGCGCGTAGGCGCCGCCGGCCTCCAGAAGCTCGTCGTGGGTGCCCTGCTCGACGATCCGGCCGCCCTCGAGCACGAGGATCCGGCCCGCCGAGCGGATGGTCGACAGGCGGTGGGCGATGACGATCGCCGTGCGGCCCGCCAGCAGCCGCCGGAGGCCGTGCTCGATGCGGGCCTCGGTGGCCACGTCCACGTTGGAGGTGGCCTCGTCGAGGATCAGCACGCGCGGGTCGGCCGCCGCGGCGCGGGCGAAGGCCACGAGCTGGCGCTGGCCGGCCGACAGGTGGCCGCCGCGCTCGCCGACCGCGGTGTCGTAGGCGTCGGGGAGGCGCTCGATGAACTCGTCGGCCCCCACCGCGCGCGCCGCGGCCATGATCTCCTCGTCGGAGGCGTCCGGGTTGCCGAAGGCGATGTTGTCGCGGATCGTGCCCGAGAACAGGAACCCCTCCTGGGGGACGATCCCCAGCTGCGACCGCAGGGAACGCTCCGTGACACCGCGCAGATCGTGCCCGTCGATCAGCACGGCGCCCTGCGTCGGATCGTAGAAGCGGGCCACCAGCTTCGCCAGGGTCGACTTGCCGGCACCGGTTGCTCCCACCAGGGCCACCGTCTGCCCCGGCGCGACATGGAGGTCGATGTCGGCCAGGGCCGGGTCGCCGTCGCCGTAGGCGAAGGTCACGTCCTCGAAGCGGATCTCGCCGCGCACGCGCGGCAGCTCGACGGCGCCCGGGGCGTCCGTCACGTCCGGCTCCTCGTCGAGCAGATCGAAGATCTTGTCCAGCGCGGCCATGCCCGCCTGGTAGGTGGTGTAGAGCTGCGAGAGCTGCTGGATCGGGTCGAAGAAGGTCTGCAGGTAGAAGACGAACGAGGCCAGCACGCCGATCGTGATCGCGTCGTCGAGTACCTGGTTGCCGCCGTAGAGCAGGATCACCGCGGTGGCCACGGCGGACAGCAGCTCCACCGCCGGGAAGTACGCGGCGTTGAGGTGGACGGTCTTCATGTTGGCGACCCGGTTGTCATCGTTGAGCTCGGCGAAGCGGCTCTTGTGGCGCGGCTCCTGGCCGAAGGCCCGCACCACGCGGACGCCCGACAGCGTCTCCTGGAGATAGGCGGTGACCAGCGCGATCTTCTCCCGGGTGATGCGGTACGCGTTGGCCGAGGCCAGGCGGAAGACCACGCTGGCGATCAGCAGGACGGGGAACACGGCGAAGGTGACCAGGGCCAGCTCGGCGTCGAGGAAGACCAGGATGGCCGCCGTCCCGATCAGCGTCAGCGAGGCGGAGAACAGTGTCACCACGCCGTCGGTGACCAGCTGATCCAGCGCCTGGACGTCGTTGGTGATGCGCGAGATGACCACGCCCGCGCGGTTGCGCGAGTAGAAGCCCACCGACAGCCGCTGGAGGTGCGCGAACAGCCGCTCGCGCAGGTCCTGCAGCGCACGCTGGCCGACCCAGTTGACGAGGTAGGTCTGCGCGTAGCTCGCGCCCCAGTTGATCAGCGCGGCGAGCACGAACAGCGCCGTGATCACCACCAGCGCACTGATGCTCTTCTGGCGGACTCCGTCATCGATCGCTCGGCCGGCAAGGTAGGGCGGGGCCAGGCTCGCCGCGGTGGCGAGCGTGAGCGCGATGAACATCAGGATCACGCGCCCGCGGTAGGGACGCAGGAGGGCGAGGAGCTGGCCGACCTTGCGGGAACGGGTCGAGCCGGCGGTGCTCGCCCGACCAGCGCTCGGGCTGCGCTCCTCGGCTGAACGGGTCGAGCCGGCGGTGCTCGCCCGACCAGCGCTCGGGCTGCGCTCCTCGGCCTCGCGGTCGCTGCTCACAGCCCCGCCACCTCGGCCTCCTCGGGAGCGCGGTCGTCCACGATTCGTCCCGAGCCCTCGGCGATCCCGCGGTAGAGCGGGGACTCCTCGAGGAGCTCATCGTGCGTGCCGCGGGCCGCGATGCGACCGCCTTCGAGCACCACGATCTCGTCGGCCAGGGAGATCGTCGACAGGCGGTGGCCGATCACGAAGGTGGTGCGGCCCTCCATCACCTCGGCCAGCGCGTCCTTGATCCTGCCCTCGGTGGTGGCGTCCACGCTGGAGGTGGCGTCGTCGAGGATGAGGATGCGCGGCTGGGCGAGTAGCGCCCGCGCAATGGCGACGCGCTGGCGCTGGCCGCCGGACAGGGTGAGCCCGCGCTCGCCGACGAGCGTCTCCAGCCCCTCGGGCAGGTCCTCGAGCAGCTCGCTGAGCCCGGCGCGGGCGGCGGCCTCGCGCACCTCCTCCTCGCTCGCCTCCGAGCGGGCGTAGGCGATGTTGTCGCGCAGGGTGGCCGAGAACAGGAAGGCGTCATCGGAGACCAGCGCGACGTCGCGGCGCAGGGACTCGAGGTCGACGTCGCGCACGTCGACTCCGTCGATGAGCACAGCCCCGTCGTCGACGTCGTAGAGGCGCGGGACCAGCAGCACCAGCGTCGTCTTGCCCGAGCCGGTGGCGCCCACGACGGCGACGGTCTGTCCGGCCTGTACATCGAGGTCGACGTCGCGCAGGACGGGCTCGCCCGGCTCCTCATAGGCGAAGGTCACGCCACGCAGCTCCACGCGACCGCCACCGGCCGGCAGTTCGGGCGCGCCTGAGGGCGCCACGAGCTCCGGCCCGCGGTCGAGGATCTCGAACACGCGAGCGCCGGAGGCCACCGCGCGCTGCGCCATTCCGAGCATCACGCCCAGCGTGCGCATCGGCGAGGTGAGCATCACCACGTAGCCGTAGAAGGCCACGAAGTCGCCGACGCTGATCGTGCCGTTGATGACCTGGCGGCCTCCCACCAGCACCAGCGCGGCGAGGCCGAGCTGAGGCAGGAAGCCGATGAACGGGTTGTAGAAGGCGCGCAGCCGGGTGGACACCATCGACTGGTCGAAGACGCGCCTGACCGCTCCGCGGAAGCGGTGCAGCTGGCGCTGCTCCTGGGCGAACGCCTTGACGACCCGCACCCCGGAGACGTTCTCCTCCGCCTCCGCCGTGAGCTCGGCGATGCGCTGCTGGACCTCCTGGGATGCCGGGCGGTTGCGCGAGCCGTAGCGCCATGCCACCCACAGCACGGCGGGCATGGGGGCGAGGGCCACCAGCGCCAGGAGCGGGTTGACGGCCACCATGACCACCGCCGCGATGACGATGGTCAGCGAGGCCTGGGCCATGAACACCAGGCCGTAGCCCAGGAAGAAGCGGACCGCCTGAAGGTCGACGGTCGAGCGCGACATGAGCTGACCGGTCTGCTGGCCGTCGAAGAAGGCGAGCTCGAGCGACTGCAGGTGCGAGTACATGCGGTTTCGAAGGTCGAACTCCACGCCCAGCGAGACGCGCCCGGCCACGAGGCGGCGCACGACGCTGAAGGCCAGCCGCAGGACACCGGCGCCGATCAACGCCCAGACCAGCGGCTCGAGGTTCGCGCCGTCGCCGCGGACATCGTCGATGGTGCGGCCGACGAGGTAGGGAATCAGCACGCCCATGCCCATCGCGACGGCTGCGAGGAGGAAGGAGGCGATCACCCCCGCCCAGTAGGGCCTCAGAAAGCCGAGAAGTCGCCAGAACGTGCGCACGACCTCGTTACTTTACTTATTGAAGCGTCGTGCGATCTCGGCCTGGCGGAAGTCGAAGATGCGGTCGAGATCGCGCCGGACGAGCAGGATGCGGGCCAGGCTGCCGAGCGGGCCGAGGGGCAGCGCGTAGCGCACGATGTCGCGCATCAGTGTGTCGTCGCCGTCGGGCTCGAACGCGTGGGTGTGGTGCCAGAGGCGGTAGGGGCCCCTGATCTGGCGGTCCACGAAGCGCACGCCGGGCTGCCAGACGTCGATCCGCGTAAGCCAGTTCACCCGCACGCCGTGCAGCTTTAGGCGATACTCGATGAGGGCGCCCTCGTACATATCGACGGGACTCGGTGTGACCACCTCGAAGCCGAGGAACGGCGGGGTGATGTCTTCGAGGTTGTAGGCCTCCGAGAAGAAGCCGAAGACCTCCTCGGGTGGGCCGGGCAGGCGCTGGGAACGCTCGAGGACGTGGACCCTCATGCGAGTTACTACGCGCGGTGCGGGGGTAGGGACCGACGCATGCGGATCATCCGGAACATCCTCGACGCGATCGTCACTTTGATCGCCGCGCCCTTCCGGGCGCTGGGACAGCTCTTCAAGGGCGGCGGAGGGCGCCGGCGCCGACACTGAGCCCCCGAGGCGCCAAAATGCCCTGGTGATCTTCCGCCAGGTGATCCACGACGACCTGGGCTGCGCCTCCTACTTCGTCGGCGACGGCGGGGTGGCCGCGGTCGTCGACCCCAAGCTCCACGTCGAGGACTACCTGCGCCTCGCGCGCTACAGCGGCGTGAGCATCGAGCACGTGGTCGAGACGCACAACCACGCCGACCACGTCTCGGGCCACGGTCGCCTGGCGGCGGCCACTGGGGCGACGATCCACGTCAGCCGCCTCGCCGGGGTGGAGTACGAGCACGAGCCCTTCGACGAGGGCTGGGAGCTCGAGCTGGGCGACGTGGTACTCCGGGCGGTGCCCACGCCGGGCCACCGGCCCGAGCACACCTCCTTCCTGGTGATCGACCGCGCTCGCGGCTCGGAGCCCTGGGCGGTGCTGACCGGCGACGCGCTGTTCGTGGGCGATACGGGCCGCCCGGACCTGGCCGTCGAGCCCGAGGAGGGCGCGCGCGAGATCTTCCGCTCGGTGCACGAGCGGCTGCTCGACCTCCCGCCGCACACCGAGGTATGGCCCGGCCACCTCGGCGGCTCACTGTGCGGCGGCTCGGGGATGGACCGCAAGGTCGCCTCCAGCATCGGCTACGAGCGCGAACACAACGCCCGCCTCGCCGCCGAGGAGGAGGGCTTCGTGCGCGACTCGTTGGCCGAGCTGGGCCCGCAACCGCCGCGCTTCGAGGACATCGTGGCGCGCAACCGCGGCCCGCTTCGCTCCGAGTGGCAGCTGCCGGGCCCGCTGACGCCGCGGCAGCTCGAGGTCCACGGCCGGGCCGGCGCCCTGGTGGTGGACGTCCGCACCGACTCGCAGTTCGACGACGCGCACGTGCCCGGCGCAGTGTCCATCACGGCGCTGCGGGCGGGCTTCGGCTCCAAGCTGGCCTGGCTCGTCGAGCGCGACCAGGAGGTCCTCCTGGTCGGCCGCGACGACGCCGAGGCCCTGGAGGCGGCCGAGCTGGCTGCGGCCGTGGGGATCGACCAGGTCGGCGGCTACCTGGCCGGGGGCATGACGAGCTGGCGCGAGGAGGGACGGACAGCCCAGGCGATCGAGCGCATCGACGCCGGCGAGCTGCATGCGCGCGCACAGAGCGACCCCGAGCTGCAGATCGTGGACGTCCGCGAGCGCTCGGAGTGGGACGAGGGCCACATCGCCGGCTCGCTGCTGGTGCCCTATCACGACCTCCACGCCCTGCCGGCCGACCTCGACCCCGAGGCGCCGGCCGCGGCCCTGTGCTCGTCGGGCCAGCGCGCCGGCACGGCCGCCAGCCTGCTCCGGCGCCACGGCGCCCGGCACGTCCTGCACGTAGTGGGCGGCGGCGTGGAGGCCTGGGAGCGAGCGGGCGGGCCCGTCGAGCGCTGAGCGGGCCCGCGGGCGCGGGCGGGGCCCTCGGGGAAACGCTCAGCGGCCTGACGAATTGCGCGGGAGGGGTGCGCTGGTCACCGGGCGCCTCGGGTTTCGAGCCCCGGGGAGCCGAGCGGACCGCGGGTGTGCGGGGGCCCTCCCGGGAGAACCCCTCAGCGGGCTGACGAATTGCGCATGCCCGACACGGGCGATCCGCTTCTGGAGGGCCCGGACCGAGAAGTTCGCTTACGCCGCGTCGAGCTCGGCGACGAGCTGCTCGACGCGGCCCGCGATCTCGTCGCGGATCGCCCGCACCTCCTCGCGGGGGCGGCCCTTCGGATCGGGTAGGTCCCAGTCGACGTAGCGCCTGCCGGGAATGACCGGGCACGCGTCGCCGCAGCCCATGGTCACGACCACGTCGGCTGCGCGCGCCAGGTCGTCGCTGAGGCGGCGGGGGGTGCGGCCTGCGAGGTCGACGCCCAGCTCCAGCATGACGTCCACGACCTCGGGGTGAACGCGGTCGGCGGGCGTCGTTCCCGCCGAGAGCGCGGTGTGGCGGCCCTCCGCGGCGCGCTCGAAGAGCGCCTGGCTCATCTGCGAGCGCCCGGCGTTGTGCAGGCAGACGAACAGTGCCGTGGCCATCAGCCCTGCTCCCCGCGCACGAACCGATAGGCGAACGCACCGAGCGGCGCGCCGATGAGCGGGCCCGCCACGTAGATCCAGAAGTCCTGCCACTGGCCGGCGGCCAACGCCGGTCCGAACGAGCGCGCGGTGTTCAGCGACGCGCCCGTCAGCGGGCCGAAGGCGATCGCGGCCAGGCCCACCGCGGCGGCGATGGCGAGCGCGGCGGGAGCCCCTACGGCGCGCGTGTCAGTCGCGACGCTCATGATCACGAGCATCAGAAACGCCGTCAGGACGGCCTCGATGAGCAGCGCGCGGCCGACGGCCACCGCGGGCTCCGTCGCTCCGAGGTCCGCCGGATGGCCGGGCCACACGACGAGGAGAAGCAGCGCCGCGGCCACCGCGCCTGAGAGCTGCGCCGCCCAGTATGCGCCCAGATCGCGCGCCGGCAGGTGGCGGGTCAGAAAGAAGCTGAGGCTCACCCCGGGGTTGAAGTGTGCGCCCGAGATGTGCCCGAGGGAGGCGATCGCGGCCAGGAGCACGAGGAAGAAGACCAGGCCGATTCCGACGGCGCCGAGGTCTCCGGTGCGAGCGTCCGTGACGATCGCTCCGCAACCCGCGAAGACCAGGGCGAACGTTCCCAGACCCTCCGCGGTGGCACGCCGCAGCAGGGCGCCGTCAGTCACCGAGGGTCTCGATGGGCACGCCGATGATCTTCAGCCGGCGCGTCAGGCCCTCCAGGGCGAAGCCGCGGATGTCTTCCTGGCTCATCCCGAGGACCTCGCCGTCGCCGCCGCCCGGCGGCTGAAGTGATTCCGCGACGGAGGGCAGCAGCTCGCGCAGGGTCTCACGCAGCACCCCAGCGGCCTGAGGATCCGAGCTGACCGCCTCACGCAGGAACCACATCCCATAGCCGATGTGGCGGGTCTCGTCATGGTGGATCTTCGAGTAGCCCTCGACAAAGCCCGGCAGGAGCTCCTCGCGGCGCAGGTGGTCGGTGATGAACCTGAACGAGGTCAGGCCGAGCGTGGCCTCCAGGACGAGGTGATAGAGGGTCACGAAGCGGACCTTGGCCGCCCGGTCAGCCGGCGCGGCCACGAGGGCCTCGTGCGCCTCGACTAGTGCCTCGTCGAAGATGTGGCGAAAGGCGCCGGAGACTTGCTCGCGAGCGCGGGCGACGTGCGCTGCAATGACGTCGGGGGCGGCGATGACCTCGTCCTGGAAGCGCGCGTAGAACTGCATGTGACGCGCCTCGTCGACCTGCTGGGTGGCGAGGAAGGTCGTCTCCTCCTCGGGCGCCTGGGCTCCCACCAGACCGGAGAACTTGGCGGTGATCCGCTCCTCGGCCACCATCAGCGAGGAGAGGGCGAAGAACACGAGCTCCCGCTCGGGGCCCTTCATCTCCTGCCACTGCCGCCTGTCGGCGCCGAGGTCGATTTCGAACGGCGACCACTGTTCGGCTTCCCAGCGCCGGTAGAGCGTCTGGGGGTCGTTGAGCTGCAGGCCGTCCTCGGGCAAGGCGGGCTGACTACGTCGCCGGCTTGCGGGCGCGCACGATCGCCGCGCTGGCGTGCTCGTGCACTCCGTGAGTCCTGCGGATCTCGACGTCCTCGAAGCCGGCGCCGCGAAGCGTCGCCTCGAACTCCTCCTCGGTGAGGGCGCCGGCCACGCAGCCGGTCCACTGCTCCATGTCGGCACGGGTCGCGTCGTCCATTTCCAGGGAGGCGATCACGTCGCTGACCGCAAACCGCCCGCCCGGCCGCAGGACGCGCGCTGCCTCGGCCAGGACATCGGTCTTGTCGGCGGCGAGGTTGATGACGCAGTTGGAGACGATGACGTCCACCGACGCGTCGGGGAGCGGGATGTCCTCGAGGTAGCCCTTGACGAACTCGACGTTCTCCGCGCCGGCGTCGGCGGCATTGCGGCGTGCGAGGTCGAGCATCTCGTCGGTCATGTCGAGGCCGATCGCCCTGCCGGCCGGGCCGACTCGGCGCGCCGAGATGAGCACGTCCGCGCCGGCCCCCGACCCGAGGTCGAGGACCGTCTCGCCCTCGTGCAGATCGGCCACCGCAGTGGGAACGCCACAGCCGAGCGAGGCCTGCACCGCGGCGTCGGGCGCCTCCTCGCCGGCGTACAGCGACGACCCGAAGACCTGGTTGCCCTCCTCGTCGCTCAACTCGACGCCCGAGGGCCCGCAGCAGTCCCCCGCAGGACCACAGCACGCGGGCCCACCCGTGGCCGCCGTCCGGGCCGCCGTCGCGTACCTCTCCCGCACCTGCTCGCGCACCCGATCGCCTAGCTCAGCCATGTCGACAGCTCCTCCAAGGACTCGGGGTTGACGTAGTAGTAGGCCCACAGCCCGCGCCGTTCAACGCCCACCACCCCGGCGTCACGCAGCTTCTTGAGGTGTTCGGAGAGCGTGGACTGCTTGATGTCGAAGAGCGGCTGGAGCTCGCACACGCACACCTCGCCGGCGTGGGAGCGCAGGACGTCGACCAGCTGCAGGCGCGTGGGGTCACCGAGTACCTTCGCCAGCCGGGCGAGCCGGGCCGCCTTCGCGCCGTCGACCGTCGGCAGCGCGATCGGCTCGCAACACGGCTCGCCGACGGGACGCTTCGTCTTGGGGGCGAGCTCGAGCTCGATCGCGGGCAAGCTGCGACCGTAGCAGGTTACATCGCCATCCGCCTATATAGCCCCTCTGGCGTCCGGTTTCGGCGCGACCTGGCTCTACGGGCAGACCCGCACGCGGCCTCGCGGGTCGAGCAGGTTGAAGATGCGCCGGACCGTCGGGCGATCGGAGACGACGAGCACCTCACCTCCGCGCGCTCGCATCTTGCGCTCGGCGTTGAGAATCGCGACGTACCCCTTGACGTCGATGAAGTCGACCTTCTCCAGGTCAATGAGAAGGGACCCCTCGGCCTCCGCGGCGGCCGTACTCAGGGTCTCGGCGAAGCGACCGGCCGTCAGCGCGTCGATCTCGCCGTGCGCTCTCACGACGGTCGACCGCACGGACCCGTTGCCCAGGCTGACCTCCGCACTCAGATGCCAGGTCATCAAGACGATCGTCTCACGGGACTCTTCACACGGCGACCTATCACGGGGTCCGCTGCGAGGCCAGTGCGTCCTGCACTTCTCCTTGTCGGCGAATCGCTCCGGTCCGAGCAGTTGGAGCGTCTCGATGACTTGCCCTACTTCCGAGCCGAGGGTGCCCCAGCTGGCGGCGGTGCGCCAGACCCTCATGGCGCGGCCTTCGGGCGTCGTGGCCCGAAAGGACTACTGTCCAGAGTCTCGGATCGCGGGTCGGGTCTCACCCTCTCTTTCCTTCGCGCGCCCCTCTCGAGAGAGGTCGGAAGGCAGACGGCGATGACCACCGAACGTGATGCGGCGGTGCGGCAGTTGGATGCTGCGCTAGTTGAGGAAGCCAGACTTAGCGAGGACTGGCGTGCGCTGATCGGCACCCCGAACGAGATCAAGGCGTATGCCCGGTTGCAGGTCACCAGCGAGGAGATCACAGGTCTCCAGGCATGGCTCGACCAGTCGAGCGAGGGCGGGAGCCCGGCCGGCGGGCGGCTCTGGCTCAATGGCCGCGAGGTCGGCCGCAGGAGGTCCCGGTATCCCGACCTTGAGGATTCGCACGACTGAAGCGGTGGAGCGAACAGCTCCGCCTGGATTTGAACCAGGGGCCTCACCACCAGGAGCGATGGATTCGGGTGGCCGAAGGCGTGGGTTCGTCGACGCAGGAGCGCCGCCAGGCGTCTCGCGTCGCTGTCGCGCTCTGCGATAGTTCGCGTGATGTCGGGCTACCGTGCGCAGGCCCACCTCGATGCGCCGCTGGATGAGGTCTGGGCGCTGGTAGGGAACCCCGCCACCTACCCTCATTGGTGGCCGGTCGCGGTAGAGATTCGCGGCGAAACGTTCGAGGTCGGGGACGTATATACCCAGGTGATGGGGCAGTTCGCCGGGCGGCGGTTGGAGTACACCCGGATCATCGACCTGCGCGACGAGCTCAAGGAACTGAAGTGGAGTTGCCCGACGACGGGCGGCTTCCAGCGCTGGCTGCTGGCCCCGGCGCAAGGCGGCACGTTCGTGGACATGGAGATGGGACTCCATCCGCCCGCGTTCGGGTACCGGCTATTCGACAAATCGGTCGGGCGCTGGTTCATCAAGCGCTGGGCGGAGCAGGCCATCGACGGGCTGCGTGAGACACTGGCCTCAGCCCGACCTCCTGAGGTCCATAGCCCAGCGCAGGCAACGAGCGTCGAGACTCCTCCGTCAGCGCGCTGATCTCGGCGAGATGGGAGGGCAGTAGCTCCGCCTGGATTTGAACCAGGGACCTCACCATTATGAGTGGTGCGCTCTAACCGCTGAGCTACGGAGCCGCGGGTCGAGCATAGCCCGCGTAAGAGCGGTTCTCGGGGCCCTTGCGAGTTCCTCGGCCGCGGGGTGGCAACGCGGGTGGCAACAGCGGACATTGTTGGCCAGCGCTCCCACGCGGCCCGGAAATCGTTGTCGGCCAGCAGGCCGATACTTGGGCCGAGCGGTGCCCCCACCGCTCGAAGTCGTTACTCCGACAGGCCGGCGGCTTCGAGGGCCTCTTCGCGCCGCGGGCTGAACCGAAGCCCGACCACCTTCTCGGCGCGAAACGTCCAGACAGAGTGCATGGGCAGCTCGACTTCGGCTCCGCTCTGCCTTCCGCGCGCCGCCTGGTGTCCGCCCACGAAGACCTTGGTACCCGCGTCGCGGAACTCTTCGCCAATCAGTCTGTAGTTCGCCCACTGCGCGAGGAACTCGCGCATGAAGGCTTCCACTTCCTCGGGACCATGGGCGACGACCCAATCCATTACATCGGGCATGAACGACTTGAAGTCGATCTCGGGATCGAAAATGTCGACGCCCGCCTGCATCTCGCCCCGTGCCCAGTGCGCGTAGATCCCCCGCACGATCTCCACGTTCTCCTGCGACATCGCCTACTCCGACAGCCCCGCGGCCTCGAGGGCCTTGCCCTGGTCCGACCAGAATCTCTGCCGCACGGCGAGTCCATCGCGGATTTCCGTCACAGCGCCAAAGGGAGTCGTCACGGCCGCACCGCTCCCTCTGCCTTCGAGATGAAGGTGCCCGAGCACCAGGACCTCGGTGGAGGAGAGGTCGCGCACGTCCTCGATTTCGATACCAGCCACGTCGAACGCGTCGCGAAACGCGGCGGACAATTCGAGTACTTCCTCGGGCCCCCGATAGATGCCCTCCAGCGGAGTTCCGACGCCGATCTGGTGGTGCCACTCCACGTCGGGTGCGAGTTGCCGAGCGACCTCGTCGTCAGCGCCCTCGCTCCAGAGCTCCCAGGTCCGCCGCGCGAGCTCGATGTTCTCCTGCGCCATCGCCCGCCCAGTATCCCGCGGAGTTCCTGACCGGCGATGGCTGATCCCCGCCGCCGGGCTGGCTCCCCTGGGCGCTGCTGGCCGCCGCCGGCGCGGCGGCCTGCGCGGGCGCGGGAGCCCTTGCCGCGGGGCGCGGCAATCTAGATTGAGCGCCGTGGCCGATCCGCTGTCGCTGCTCGCGGTGCCCAACGCCAGCGAGGGGCGCGACCAGGAAGCGATCGAGGCCATCGGAGCCGGCTTTCACCCGGCGCGGCTGCTCGACCTGCACGCCGACCCGGATCACCACCGCAGCGTCTTCACGCTGGCGGGCTCATCCGCGGACCTTCCGGAGGCCTTGCTCGGGGGCGCGCGCGAGGCCGTCGCCCGCATCGACCTGCGCGAGCACGACGGGCTGCATCCGCGGGTGGGTGCGCTGGACGTGATGCCGGTCGTGCACCTCGACGACGACCGCCGTGGGCCGGCCTGCGCCGCCGTGCTCACGGCGGCCAACCTGATCGGCGATGAGCTCGACGTGCCGGTGGTGCTCTACGGCGAGCTGGCCACGCGTCCCGAACACCGCCTTCGCGCGAACCTGCGCGCGGGCGGCTGGGAGGCGCTGGCCGCGCGGATTCAGAGCGGCGAGGTGGTGCCCGACTTCGGGCCGCCGCGCTCGCATCCCAGCGCGGGTGTCCTGCTCGCCGCCGCGCGCCCGCCCTTGGTGGCGTTCAACCTGGACCTCGTGAGCGACGACCTGGAGCTCGCGCAGCGGATCGCCGGCGAGCTGCGCGAGAGCGGCGGAGGGTTGGAGGGGGTCCGGGCCCTGGGAGTCTTCCTGCCCGACCGCGGTCGGGCCCAGGTCTCGACCAACGTGGAGGATCACCGCCGCACGCCACTGCGCGAGGTCGTGGAGTTCGTCCGGGTCCGAGCGCCCGTTGCCGAAGCCGAGCTCGTGGGCCTGGCCCCCGAGGCGGCATTCGAGGGCTTTCCCGAGGACCTCGCCATGCGCGGTTTCAGCCCGGAGCGGCACCTGATCGAGCAGGTGTTGCGAGGATTGGGCTGAGCATGGCCCAGACCAAGCGAAAGCGCAGGCGCAAGCACAAGGGCACGCCGGCCGGCACCGTGGTCTCGGGTACCAAGGCGCGGCCCAAGGGCAAGGGCGAGCCCAAGGCGGATGCCCGCGCGCGCCGCGAGGAGCGCATGAACCGCGAGCCGACGTGGCGCGGCGCGCTGAACCGCGCCGCGATCGCGGCGGTCATCTTCGGAGTGCTGCTGGCTTCGCCGCTGTTCGGCCGCCCCATCGGCCAGGCGGCCGTGCTGACCGTTTTCGTGTTCCTGATCTATGTGCCGCTGGGCTACGGCACCGACAGGCTCTTCTACAACATGCGCCAGCGGCGCAAGGCCAGGGGGAAGGGCTAGGCTCGGCGGCCATGGACGTGCGCATGTTCACCGTCGGCCAGGTGGCCGAGAACAGCTACATCTTCCGGCGCGACAGCTCCGACCGCGCGCTGATCGTCGACCCCGGCGACGAGGCGTCGAAGCTGCTCGGGGCGCTCGAGGAGCCGGGGGTCACGCTCGACGGGATCCTGCTCACCCACACGCACTTCGATCACGTGGGCGCGGTCGCTCCCGTGGCCAAGGCCACCGGCGCCGAGGTGTGGGTGCCGAAGATCGAACGGCCCGTGCTCGCTGACATCATGAGCTTCGTGCCCTGGCCGGGCTTCGGGCCCTTCGAGAGCTACGACGCCGAGCACGATCTCGAGGGCGGCGAGACGCTCCAGCTGGCCGGCTTCGACATCGAGGTGCTGTTCACCCCGGGTCACAGCCCCGGCCACGTGACCTTCTCCATCCCCGACGAAGGGGTGGTCTTCTCCGGCGACGTCCTGTTCCAGGGCTCGGTCGGCCGCGTCGACCTGCCCGGGGGCGACGGGCCGACGCTCATGCGCTCGATCCGCTCGCTGGTCGAGTCGCTGCCCGAGGAGACGACGGTCTATCCCGGTCACATGGGCGTGACCACGCTGGGCGCCGAGCGGGCCACCAACCCGTTCCTGGCGGAGCTCGCACGCTGAAGGCCCCTCGGGGCACATTCGACGTCCTCGACGGGGAGGAGCGGCTCGCGCTCCTGTCCCGCTCCCGCGACCTGCTCGACACCGCGATGTACGAGTACGTCGAGACGCCGGTCTTCGAGGAGACCGAGCTCTTCGCGCGCGGAATCGGGCAGTCCACCGACGTCGTGCAGAAGGAGATGTTCACCTTCGAGGACAAGGCGGGGCGCTCGCTGACGCTGCGGCCCGAGGGCACCGCCCCGATCTGCCGCGCCTACGTCGAGCACGGCATGCACAAGCGCGCGCAGCCGGTGAAGCTCTGGTACTGGGGCCCGTTCTTCCGCCACGAGGCCCCGCAGGCGGGGCGCTTTCGCCAGTTCAGCCAGGTGGGTGCCGAGGTGCTGGGCACCGACGAGCCGTCGGCCGACGCCGAGCTGATCGTGCTGCTCTCGCAGCTGCTGGAGGGCTGCCGGGAGGTGAGCGTGCGCATCTCGAGCCTGGGCAACCCGCGCACCCGCTCCGCGTACCGCGACGAGCTGCGCGACTGGCTGGGGGCCCGCGAGGGCGAGCTGTCCGAGCCGGTGCGGGCGCGCCTGGACCTCAACCCGCTGCGGGCGTTCGACTCCGACGACGCGGGCACCCAGGCCGTGATGGCCGAGGCGCCCAAGCTGATCGACCGCCTCGACGACGAGGACGCCGAGCACTTCGCCGCGGTGCGCTCGCTGCTCGACGACGCCGGCCTGGCCTACGAGGTCGACCCGGGACTCGTGCGCGGGCTGGACTACTACACGCGCACGGTGTTCGAGTTCGAGAGCGGCGTCCTGGGCGCCCAGGCGGCCCTCGGCGGCGGCGGGCGCTACGACGGCCTCGTCGAGCTGCTGGGCGGGTCACCGACGCCCGGCGTGGGCTGGGCCGCAGGGATCGAGCGGATCCTGCTCGCGCAGCCCGAGCCGGTCGAGGGCCCCCCCCGAGGCGTGTTCGTCGCCGTCGCCAAGCCCGAGCGCCGCGAGGAGGCCTTCGGCGTCGCGAATGACCTGCGCGCGGCGGGCGTCGCGGCCGAGCTCGAGCACACGACGCGCTCGCTGAAGGGGCAGCTCAAGCAGGCCGACCGCCTCGGCGTGCGCCACACCGTGATCCTCGGGGACGCGTTCGAGCTCAAGGACATGGAGACCGGGGAGCAGCGCGAGGTGGACGGCGTGCAGGAAGTGCTGAGGGAGGTCGCGTGAAACCGCCGCGCGCCAACGCCTACCGCGACGCCTGGGCCGGCGACCTGCGCGCGGACCGCGTGGGTGAGGAGCTGCGCGTGGCCGGCTGGGTTCACCGCCGCCGCGACCACGGCGGCCTGATCTTCATCGACCTACGCGATCGTACGGGCCTCGTGCAGCTCGTCTTCCGACCCGAGGAGGCGCCCGCGGCGCACACGGCGGCCGAGCGCCTGCGCGGCGAGTACGTCCTGTCGGCCCGCGGCAAGCTGGTGCGCCGCGAGGAGGGCACGGTGAACCCGGCGTTGCCCACCGGTGAGGTGGAGCTCAACGTGCGCGAGCTCGAGCTGCTCGCCGACTCGGCGACGCCGCCCTTCGAGATCGTCGAGGAAGACCCCGTGGGCGAGGAGCTGCGCCTGCGCTACCGCTACCTCGACCTGCGCCGCGAGCACATGCGCGACGCGATCGTGCTGCGCCACGAGGTGACGCGCGTGATGCGGGTGCGCCTCGGCGAGGAGGGCTTCCTCGAGGTCGAGACGCCGATGCTCACGCGCTCCACGCCGGAGGGGGCGCGCGACTTCCTGGTCCCCGCCCGGCTCCAGCCGGGCTCGTGGTACGCGCTGCCCCAGTCGCCGCAGCTGTTCAAGCAGCTGCTGATGGTCGGCGGCTTCGAGCGCTACTTCCAGATCGTCCGCTGCTTTCGCGACGAGGCCTTCCGGGCCGACCGCCAGCCGGAGTTCACCCAGCTCGACGTGGAGATGTCGTTCGTCGACGAGGAGGACGTCATGGCCCTGGTCGACCCGCTGCTGCGCGACGTGCTCGCGGTGGGCGGCATCGACGTCGAGCTTCCGCTCGACCGCCTCTCCTACGACGAGGCGATCCTGCGCTACGGCACTGACCGCCCCGACCGTCGCGTGGGCCACGAGATCGTCGAGCTGACCGAGGCCTTTCGCGGCTCGGAGTTCAAGGTCTTCGCGAGTGTCATCGACTCCGGCGGGGTGGTGAGGGGGCTAAAGGCGTCCGGCGAGTTCCCACGCAGCCGCTTCGACGCCCTGACCGAGCAGGCGCAGTCGCTGGGAGCCGGCGGCCTCGTGTGGGGAGTCGTGGAGGAGGGCGGCAGCCTGCGCTCGCCCGTGGCCAAGTTCCTCTCCGAGGATGAAGTCGGCCGCGCCCGGGACGCGCTCGGAGCGTCGGAGGGCGACACGGTTCTGATCGTCGCGGACCGCGCCGAGGTGGCCGCCCGGGTGCTGGGCGCCCTGCGGCTGGAGGTGGCCGGGCCGGCGCACGACGGCGCGCACGACCTGCTGTGGGTGGTCGACTTCCCGATGTTCGAGTGGGACGACGAGGCAGGGCGCTACGACCCCCTGCACCACCCATTCACCGCGCCGACCGGCGACCTCGATGGCGAGCCGGGCAGCTGGCGCAGCCGCGCCTACGACGTCGTGCTCGACGGCTGGGAGCTGGGCGGCGGCTCCATCCGCATCAACCGCCCCGACGTGCAGCAGAAGGTCTTCGACGCGTTGGGCATAGGCCCCGCGGAGGCACGTGAGCGCTTCGGGTTCCTGCTCGAGGCGCTGCGCTACGGCGCCCCGCCCCACGGGGGGATCGCATTCGGCCTGGACAGGATCGTCACGCTGCTGGCCGGCCGCGGATCTATCCGTGACGTGATCGCCTTCCCCAAGACGGCGAGCGGAAGCGACCCGCTCACCGGCGCTCCGGCGCCGGTCGACGCCGAACAGCTCAGGGAGCTCGGCTTGCGTCCCCAGGGCAGCGGTCGGCCTTGAGCTCCGACGCTATGCTCGGCCCCGGCCCGAGCTTGTGCGCCAGCCGTCTCTCACACGTTGAGCCAACACCAACGGGATGGGAGTTCGACTCGGGGCTCCTCGTGGGGCGCTCCGGAGAACACCCACGCTTGCAGATGCAGGCCCAACTCCCGGACAGCAGCGGCAAGCTGGGGCCTCTGTCACCCTGAGTAGCTACTTGGCCCCGAATCCGGTCCATCCCCACTCGGGCGCCGCGGGCGGCTCGCCCTGCGGCGACCTCGTGCGCGTCTCTCTCGACGCGCGCGGGGGCCGCGTGGGCGACGTGGACTGCGAGCTGGAGGGCTGCGGCGCGCTGCACGCGGCGGGCGCCGGCCTGGCCGGGCTGGCCGAGGGGGCGCCGCTGCTCGAGGCCGCACGGATCACCACCGCCGACGTGGCCGCGGCCGCGGGCGGGCTGACCCCTGCCGGCCGCCACGCGGCCGAGCTGGCCGCCGACGCGCTGCACCGGGCGCTTGGCGCCGCGCTGCGCGACGGCGCCGGTGACCTGGACCCGGTGACTGGCCGCGTGGCGGTCGCGCTGAGCGGCGGCGTGGACAGTGCCGTGGCCGCTCACCTCCTCCGTGAGGAGGGCCACGACGTGGTGGCGCTGACGCTCGAGCTGTGGGCCGACCCGGCCACCGACGGCGAGCGCTCCTGCTGCTCGCCCAGCGCCGTGCTGGGCGCACGTTCGCTGGCCCACACGATGGGCCTGCCGCACTTCACGCTGGACCTGCGCCACGCCTTTCGGGCCGGCGTCGTCGACCCGTTCATCGACGCCCACGCCGCCGGACTCACCCCGAACCCCTGCGTGCGCTGCAACGGCGAGGTGCGCTTCGACGCGCTGCTCGACGCCGCCGAGCGCCTCGGGGCCGGAACGCTGGCGACCGGTCACTACGCGCGCGTGCGCGAGGATGGCGAGGGCCCGCTGCTGTGCGCGGCCGAGAGCGGCGACAAGGACCAGAGCTACATGCTCGCCCGCCTGCCCACCGAGCGGCTGGCCCGGCTGCGCTTCCCGCTCGGCAGGCTCAGCAAGCCGCGCGTCCGTGAGCTCGCCCGCTCCGCCTCGCTACCCGTGGCCGAGCGGCGCGAGAGCCAGGACCTGTGCTTCGTCGCCGGCCTGGGTTCGCGCGGCTTCCTGCGCCGCCACGGAGGGCCTCGCCTGGCCGAGCGGCGCGGCGACGTGGTGGACCGCTCCGGCCGGCGCCTAGGAGGCCACGACGGCCAACACCTTTTCACGGTCGGCCAGCGGCGCGGCCTGGGCGTGGCCGGCCCGGAGCCGCTGTTCGTCCTCGCCAAGGACGCCGTGCGCAACCGGGTGGTCGTGGGGCCCCGCGACGAGCTCGACGCCACCCGGGTGGCCGTGGAGAGGGCCCGCCTTCACCGCCGCGGGCGACGGGTGAGCGCGGTCAAGCTGCGCTACCGCTCGCGGGCCATGGCGTGCCGGGTCGACGGCGACCCGGCCGCGGGCGAGCACGAGGCGCTGGAGCTCTCGCTGGAGCGCCCGGTCGAGGCGGTGGCCCCCGGCCAGGCCGCCGTGCTGCTCGACGGTGACCTGGTGGTGGGCGAGGCGACGATCGCGAGGGCGGGCTGAGCATGGACCGGATCGAGCTGACCACTCCGCTCTCCCGCGACTTCCGCGCCGTGGTGCGGCTGATAGTGGGCGGCATCGCCGAAACGCTCGACTTCGCCTTCGACGAGGTCGACGACCTCCAGCTCGCCGTCGAGCGCCTGCTGGCCGAGGCGGGCCAGGACGGCAGTGTGAACATCTCCTTCCAGCTCGGCTCGCGAAGCGTGCGCACGCATGTGGGGCCGCTCCGGGAGCGCGCCATCGCCGACGCGCTGCAGGGACCGCCACCCGAGCCCGGGGAGCTCAACCTTCGCCGGATCCTGGAGGCGGTCGTCGACTCCTACGGGGTGGAGGACGCAGCCGACGGGGCGATCTACGTCCGCCTCGAGAAGCTGCGGGAGGCTCGGTGAGGCAGGGCGCCCGCACGCGCACCCCCAGCGAGGCGGCCAAGGCCCGCGAGCAGGACCGCCTGCTTCTGCGCCGTTATCACCAGGGCGGCGACTCGACCGCGCGCGAGGAGCTGATCGAGCGCCACCTGCCCCTGGTGCGCTCGCTCGCCCGCCGCTACGCGGGCCGCGGCGAGTCGCTGGAGGACATCGAGCAGGTGGGGGCGATCGGGCTGATCAAGGCGATCGACCGCTTCGAGCTCGAGCGCGAGGTGTCGCTGGCCACCTACGCCACCCCCAACGTTGTCGGCGAGATCAAGCGTCACTTCCGCGACAAGGGCTGGGCCATCCGCGTGCCTCGTGCGCTGCAGGAGCTCAACGCGTCCATGTCCAACGCGATCGACCGCCTGACGGGCCGCCTCGGCCGCTCGCCGTCGATCGGGGAGATCGCCGGCGAGCTGAAGTCGACGCCCGAGGACGTACTCGAGGCGCTCGAGGTCGGCTCGGCTTACTCGACCGTCTCCCTCTCGCAGGGGCCTGGCAGCGAGGAGGATCTCGATCCCATGGAGACCATCGGCGAGGAGGACGAGGGCTTCGACCAGATGGAGACCCGGACCTCGCTCGAGCCGGCCTTCGACCGCTTGCCCGAGCGCGAGCGCGAGATCCTCCGCATGCGCTTCGAGGAGGGGCTGCCGCAGACGCAGATCGCCGAGCGCGTCGGCCTGTCGCAGATGCACGTCTCGCGGCTGATCCGCAAGTCGCTCGCGACGATGCGCGACGAGCTGGCCTGAGGTGGAATCGGCAGGCGGTACTCGGCCGGCCCGCGTCCGGCCTGCTCTCCGGCGGTAGGAATGCTCCCTGTGCGGCTGGCGGCGCTCGCGGCGTGCGCGCTCGCGCTGGCCGGCTGCGCGGGCGAGAGCCTCGGCGTGGGGGAGGACGCCCGCAAGGGGGGCTCGCTGACGCTGGGCCTCGATCGTCCGCCGGGCTCGCTGGACCCCGCGCTGGCGTCGGGCCCCGAGGCCGGCCTTGTGGTTCGGCAGGTCTACACCGGCCCGCTGACGCTGCGCCGCGCCCGGGGACCCGAGGGGACCGAGGTCATACCCGGCCTCGCGCGGTCGCTGCCCACGGTCTCCGAGCGCGGCCTGACCTGGCGGCTGCAGCTGCGCCGGGGGCTGCGCTACTCCGACGGCACACCCCTCAGGGCGAGCGACTTCGTCCACGGCCTGCGGCGGGTGCGCGCGCTGAGCACCAGGGGCCGGCGGCTGTTCGCTCGCGTGGCGTCGCTGCAGGCCGACGACCGCAGCGGCGTGGTGGTCTACCGGCTGAGCGCGCCCGACCGCGCCTTCGCCCAGGTGCTCGCCAGCACCTACGCCGCTCCGGTGCCGGCTCGTACGTCGCTCAGCGACCAGACACACCGTCCGCCGCCGGGCATCGGGCCGTACCGGCTCGCACTCGTACGGGGGGAGCCGGTCCTGCTGCGCCGCCGGCGCTTCCGCCTGGCGGACCTGCCCGAGGCCAACGTCGATCGCATTGCGATCACCGTCGACCACGATCCCGAGCGCCGTGCACGACGCACCCTGTCGGGCGACCTGGACGCGACGATCGGAGCCCTCCCCGCCCAGCGGCTTCCCGACGTGCGCTCAAAGTACGCCAGGCGCTACGACGAGAGCGTCGGCCTGTCGAGCACCATGTTCACGCTCGACTCGCGCTCGCCGCCCTTCGACGACATCCGCGTCCGCCAGGCGGTCAACTTCGCCGTCGACTCCGAGGCCTTTGACCGCGTGCTCGACGGACGCCTGCGAGCGGGCTGCACGGTTTTGCCGCCCACGGTGAGCGGCTACCGCGAGCCCGACCCGTGTCCCTGGGGCGAGCCGTCAGAGCCCGGCGACCTGCGCCAGGCCGCCTCGCTGCTGCGCGACGCCGGCGCCGAGGGCGCTCGCGTGACCGTGGGCGGCGGGCGCAGCGCGTCCGACCGGGCCGTCGTCGCGTCGTTCGCGCGCCTCCTGCGCAAGCTCGGGCTGCGCGCGCGGGTGGCCCGGCGGGGCGCCGACGCTCAGGCCGAGCTGCTGCGCCTGCGCCCGGTCCTGCCCCACCCCGAGGCCTATCTGCGGGCGCTGCGCCGGCTGGACCCCCAGCTGGCCCGGGCTGCCGCACGGGTGCCCGTCGATCCCGACCCCGACCGCACCGCCGAGGACTGGACGACGCTCGACACCGCGCTGGTCGAGCGGGCGCGCGTGGTGCCCCTCGGCTACGACGAGGACGCCACCCTGCTGTCGGCTCGGATCGACGCCGAGAACTGCTTTCGCCCGCACCCGGAATTCGGAGCCGATCTCTCGAGCTTGTGCCTAGAGTGACCGGTTTATGCAAACCGGGGAGATTCGCGAGCGGTTCCTCTCGTTCTTCGAGGAGCGGGGCCATCGCCGTATGCCCTCGGCGTCGTTGGTGCCGCCCACCTACGACCCCTCGGTGCTGCTCACCACCGCGGGCATGCAGCCCTTCAAGCCCTTCTTCCGCGGCGAGGAGGAGCCGCCCTCACAGCGCCTGACCTCATGCCAGAAGTGCTTTCGCACGCCGGACATCGAGGAGGTGGGGACCACCGCCCGCCACCTGACCTTCTTCGAGATGCTGGGGAACTTCTCGGTCGGCGACTACTTCAAGGACCGGGCCGTCCGTTATGCGCTCGAGCTGTCGACCGAGGGCTTCGGCCTGGCCGAGCAGGACATCTGGATCACCGTCTTCGGGGGGGACGACGAGCTGGGCGTCGGCCCCGACGAGGAGGCCATCGAGCAGTGGCGCGCCGTGGGGATCCCGGAAGAGCGCATCGTGCGCCTCGGGCGCGCCGACAACTTCTGGCAGGCCGGCCCGGCGGGCCCCTGCGGCCCGTGCTCGGAGCTCTACCTCGACCGCGGGGTGGAGTTCGGCGGGCCCGACGACCGACCGGGGGACGACACCGACCGCTTTCTCGAGTACTGGAACCTCGTGTTCATGCAGTTCGAGCTGCACGCGGACGGATCGCTCACCGACCTGCCGGCCAAGAACATCGACACCGGCTTGGGGCTCGAACGCATGGCGGCCATTCTCCAGGACGTTCCGTCGGTCTTCGACACCGACGGGTTTCGTCCGCTGATCGACCTGGGCGAGGAGCTCTCGGGCCGCGGCTACGGCGAGAGCTTCGCCGTCACGCGAGCGATGCGGATACTCGCCGACCATGGCCGCGGCGCGGCGTTCATGCTGGCTGATGGGGTGGTGCCTTCCAACGAGGACCGCGGCTACGTGCTGCGCCGGATCATGCGCCGGGCGATCCAGCAGGGGAAGGTACTGGGGATCGACGACCCGTTCCTTCCGGCGCTGCTCGGGCGCGTGGCCGACACGGTGGGCGACGCCTATCCCGAGCTCGCGGCCCAGCGCGAGACGATCATGCGCTGGGCTCGTTCGGAGGAGGAGCACTTCGGGCGGACCCTCGAACAGGGCCAGCGCATGCTGAGCGAGCTCGTCGAGCGCGCGCGCCAGGAGGAGACCTCCTGGGTGAGCGCCGACGAGGCCTTCAAGCTGCACGACACCTATGGCTTCCCCTTCGAAATGACGCGCGAGCTGCTGGCCGAGCAAGGGCTGTCGGTCGACGACCAGGGCTTCGAGGAGCTGATGGACCGCGCCCGCGCGCGAGCTCGCGCCGGCGGAGGGCGCAACGCCACGGCGAGCGGCGGCCAGCACGAGCGGGTGGTCGCCTTCGCCCGTGCCGCCGAGCCCAGCCGCTTCCGGGGCTACGAGGAGACCGAGCTGGAGACGGTGGTCAGCGCGGTGGAGCGGGTAAACGGCCTCGTGCTGGTGAAGCTCGAGGAGAGCCCGTTCTACGCCGAGGGCGGCGGCCAGGTGGCCGACCGTGGGCGCGTGGAGACCCCGTCCGGCGCTGGTCAGGTGACCGATGTGTACCGGGTCGGCGACGATCAGGCGCTCGCCCTGGAGGAGGTCGAGGGCGATATAGCCCGTGGCGAGACCGCCCGCGCCGCGGTGGACCGCAGCGTCCGGCTGGAGACCATGCGCAACCACACGGCGACGCACCTCTTGCACGCGGCGCTGCGCGAGCGGCTGGGAACGCACGTCCGCCAGGCGGGCTCCTACGTGGGGCCTGACAAGCTGCGCTTCGACTTCACGCACGGGGAGCGCCTGAGCGACGAGGAGCTCGAGGACGTCGAGCGGCGCATAGCCGGCTGGATCGCCTCGGGCCACCACGTGCATGCCGTCGAGACCACGCGGCAAGAGGCCGAGCGGCTGGGGGCCATGGCGCTCTTTGGTGAGAAGTACGGCGATTGGGTACGCATGGTCGAGGTGGACGGCGTGTCCCGCGAGTTGTGTGGCGGCACGCACGTCGGCACCACCGCGGAGGTTGGGCTCTTCCACGTGACGACTGAGACATCCAGCGCATCGAACGTGCGCCGCATCGAGGCGGTCAGCGGCAGCGCCGCGGCCGCGCTGTTCCGCGAGCGCACCGAGAGCCTGCGCGAGATCGCCGAACTGGTCCGCGCTCCCGAGGCCGAGGCCGTGCGCGGCGTGCAGCGGCTCGCCGAGCGGGTCAAGGAGTTGGGCAAGAAGCCCTCCGGGGCGCCCGACCAGGGGGCCGCCGAGAAGCTGGTGGCGGCCGCGGCCGACGCGGGCGGGGTGCCGCTGGTGGTCGAGCGCGTCGAGGGCAGCGACCCCAAGGCGCTGCTCGCCCTGTCGGACACCGTGCGCCAGCGCCTCGGCGAGGCCGTGGTGGTCCTGGGTACGGCCGGCGAGGAGCGCGTGAGCCTGGTCGCGCAGGTCGGCCCGGGCGTGGTCGAGAAGGGGGTGCGGGCGGGCGAGGTGATCCGCGAGGCGGCCGAAGTGGTAGGCGGCGGTGGCGGCGGCCGCGACACGATGGCGCAGGCCGGCGGGCGCGAGCCGGAGAGGTTGGCCGACGCGCTGGCCACGGCGCGCGCCACCATCGAGAGGGCGCTGTCGGCGTGAGCGGCCGGGTGCTCGCGCTCGATCACGGCTCCGCGCGCTGCGGCTGCGCGGTCTCTGATCCCTCGGGCACTCTGGCGACCCCGTTGGGCGCGGTCGCGCGTCCCGACACGGAAGCCGGCCTGGAGGAGCTCGAGCGGCTCGTGTCCGAGCGCGAGGTCGAGCGAATCGTCGTCGGCATGCCGCTGACGCTGGGCGGCGAGGAAGGCGAGCAGGCACGGGCAGCGCGGGCCTTCGCCGAGGCGCTGGCTGAGCGCGTGACCGTGCCGGTCGAGCTTCACGACGAGCGCCTGACGACCAGGATGGCCGAGCGCTCGGGCGGCGCCCGACCCGCCAGTGACGAGGACTCGCGGGCCGCCGCCCACCTGCTCGAGGGCTGGCTGACGGCGCGGGGGCAGCGGGCGTGACGCCCCCCGGACCGCCCCCCGTGCCCGGCGGGCGCCGGCCCGAGGAGCGCGAGGCAGCCCGACGCGAGCGCGAGGCGCGGCGGGCCGCGCGCGACGCTGGGAAGGGCGACGGACGCGCCGCGAAGCCAGACGGCCGCAGCGGGCACGCCACCCGCCAGGCCCCGCCGGCCGATGGCAACGGGCACACCAAGAAGGCCGACGGTGGCGCCGCGAAGGCGGACGGCCGTGTCGACAGAAGCGCCCGCCGCGCCCAGAAGCAACAGGAGCGCGCGGCCACCCGCGCCGGCCGCGAGGCGGCGAAGGAGGAGCGTCGCGCGGCCCGTGAGGCCTTCAAGGCGCGCGAGGACGCGCGCAAGGCGCAGGAGAAGGCGCGCAAGGAGGAGGCCGCGCCCGACAGGCCCGCGCGGGGGCGGGGCCGACCCGGGAAGGCAGCGGGCCCCGCGGCGGCCACCGGGGCGGAGAGCTGGCGCGAGCGCGCGCGGCGCCTGACCGGCGGCCGCGACGGCTCCGCGCCGCGCGAGTCCCGGCGACCGCGCCGCGAAGCGTGGCGCCGCTCGCCCCCCGCGAACGCCAGGGTGGCTGGCCGGCGCCGGCTCGCCGTCGGCCTGGCGGTGGTCGGAACACTCCTCGGGCTGGTGGCGCTGTGGTTCCTGTTCTCGCTCTTCCAGCCGCTGGCCGGAGACGGCCGCGGCGAGGGCCGGGTCAGCGTGCGCGTACCGGCCGGCGCGGGCGTAGGGGCGATCGCCGAGGTGCTCGAGGAGCGCGGCGTGGTGGGCAGCGCGTTCTTCTTTCAGACCCGGACCCGGCTCGCGGGGCGCTCGGGGGATCTCAAGCCGGGCCTCTACACCCTGGGCGAGGGCATGAGCATCGGCGCGGCGCTGGACGCGCTGGCCAAGGGCCCGGCGCCCGACGTGCTCAACGTCACCGTGCCCGAGGGTCGCTCGCGGCGGGAGGTGGCGCGCACCCTCCCCAACCAGCTCCCTGGTGACTACGTATCGGCCACGCGCCGCTCGTCTCGCCTGAACCCCAGCCGCTATGGAGCGCCGCGCGGATCCAGCCTCGAAGGCTTCCTGTTCCCGTCCACCTACGAGATCAAGCGAGGGCGCGCCGTCAAGGTGCTGGTGGACGAGCAGCTCGCCGCCTTCCGCAAGCAGTTCGCGAGGGTGGACCTCGGCCCGTCGCGGCGCGCGAACCTGAGCCCCTACGAGGTCTTGACCATCGCCTCGATGATCGAGCGCGAAGCCCAGCAGCCACGCGAGCGCGCGCTGGTCGCCTCGGTCATCTACAACCGGCTGCGCGACGGAATCCCACTTGGTATCGACGCCACCATTCGCTATGTGACCAACAACTGGGACCGGCCCTTGAAGCAGTCGCAGCTCCAGGTCCAGTCTCTCTACAACACGCGGACCAACCGCGGCCTGCCGCCGGGACCGATCGGCAGCCCGGGCATCGACGCCATCCGGGCCGCCGCCAGGCCCGCGCGCTCCGGCTACCTCTTCTACGTGGTCAAGCCGGGGACGTGCGGCGAGCACGCCTTCTCGCAGACCAACGCCGAGTTCGAGGCCGACGTTGCCCGCTACAACCGCGAGCGCGAGCGCCGGGGCGGCAAGTCACCCACGAAGTGCTGAGCGAGCCGCGGCTGCTTGCCGTGGCCGGCTGGCCCGTAGGCCACAGCCGCTCGCCTGCCATGCAGCAGGCCGCGCTGGACGAGCTCGCGATCCCGTGGCGCTACCTCAGGCTTCCGCTGCCTGCGCAGCTGTTCCCGGAGACCGTGCGCGCTCTCCCCGAGGCCGGCTACGCGGGCCTGAACGTGACCGTGCCCCACAAGGAGGCCGCGCTCGCGGTGGCCGACCGCTCCAGCCCGCGGGCCGCCGCCATCGGCGCGGCGAACACGCTCAGCTTCAGCGACGGCGCGGTCGTGGCCGAGAACACCGACGCGCCCGGCCTGATCGCGGCCCTGGGCGAGGAGGTCGCGGGCCGAAGTGCGCTGGTGCTCGGGGCGGGCGGGGCCGGGCGCGCCGCTGTCTGGGCGCTGCGCGAGGCGGGCGCCGAGGTGTCGGTATGGAACCGGACCGCCGAGCGCGCGCGGATGCTGGCCGGGGAACTCGGGGTGGGACACGCTGAGACCCCGGGGCAGTTCGACGTCCTGGTCAACACCACGTCTGCGGAGCTCGAGGCGGGGGTGGATCCGCTGCAGGCGCTCGGCCTTTCCGGCCTCGCCCCGCCCCCGCTGGTGGTCGACCTGGTCTACGCGCCGGGCGGTACGGCGCTGGCTGGATGGGCCAGCGACGGCGGCTCGCGCGTGGTCGATGGCCGGGAGGTCCTGGTGCGCCAGGGCGCCCTCAGCCTCGAGCTGTGGACGGGCCGCCCCGCACCCCTCGCAACCATGCGTGCGGCCGTCCAGAACGGCCTGGACGGCGACTAATGGGCCGGCCTCCCTCTGCCGATAGACGACCACATGGCCGGCTCCTGCGAGCTGGCCGCTACTCCGAGGAGGAGTTCAAGACAGGGACTGGCCCGCCTCGCTCAGCAACCACAGCACGCGCGAGGAGCATCGCGAGCTGCCGGGCGCGGCTGGCCGTAGGCGAGCTGGAAGAGAGCCTGATCGAGACGTGCTATCTGCACAAGGAGGGCCTCCTCGTGCGGGTCGGCGGCAGGATCACGGTGGCCGCGGCGAGGACGGCTCGCCGGGCCACCTGGTCCTCAGCGGGGCCCCCGACCGCGCCACGATCAGCGCCTGACGAGCACCGTCCCGATCGCGCGGACGTCGCCGGAGCCCGCCGGCGTGAACACCGCCCGATAACGCCCCGGCTCGAGGCGTAGGGGGAACGTGGCGGGTGTGGACGGCTCGG
>DATHAQ010000060.1:0-14779 GCA_035296565.1 Thermoleophilaceae bacterium | reverse complement strand
GGGGATCCACGTGGAGTACACCCACCACGAGGTCGGGCCCTCGCAACACGAGATCGACATGCGCTACGCCGACGCGCTGAAGATGGCCGACGACTGCATGACCTACCGCATCACCGTGAAGGAGTACGCCATGAAGTACGGGTGGCACGCGACCTTCATGCCCAAGCCGCTGTTCGGCGAGAACGGCTCGGGGATGCACACCCATCAATCGCTGTTCGCCGGGGGCCGCAACGCCTTCTACGACCCCAACGACCAGTACTTCCTGTCCGAGGTGGGGAAGGCCTTCATCGCCGGCCAGCTCAAGCACGCGCGCGAGGTCTGCTCGGTGTTCGCGCAGTGGGTCAACTCGTACAAGCGCCTCGTGCCCGGCTACGAGGCGCCCGTCTACTGCTCCTGGTCGCGCCGCAACCGCTCAGCGCTGGTCCGGGTGCCGCTCTACCACCCGGGCAAGGAGCAGGCCACCCGGATGGAGCTGCGCTGTCCCGACCCGGCCTGCAACCCGTACCTGACCTTCGCCGCCCTGCTGCAGGCCGGGCTGGAGGGGATCGACAAGGGCTACGAGCTGCCCGAGCCGATGGAGAAGAACCTGTACCACCTGTCTCCCGATGACAGGAAGCGGCTGGGGATCGAGCAACTCCCGGAGACCCTCGGCGAGGCGATCGAGCTGACGGCCGGGTCGGAGCTGATGCTGCGGACCTTCGGCGAGCACATCTTCAACCGCTTCGTCGAGATCAAGCGCCAGGAGTGGGAGGACTACCGGGTCCAGGTGACCCAGTGGGAGCTCGACCGCTACCTGTCGATTCTCTGACGCCCGCTCGTACCTGCTAGAGGTAGCCGGGCATGGGCTCTGGCCGGTCATCTATCTTCGCCTTCGCCGCCAACCCGCGCGCGAAGTGGGTCGTCTTCGCTATCTGGGTCATCGGGATCTTCATCGCGGTCGGCCCGGCGCAGCTGCCCACCAAGTTCACCGACGCCGAGAGCAACGAGTCCACCTCGTTCCTCCCCGGAGACGCCGAGTCGACCAAGGTGCTCAAGAAGGCGGAGAGGCTCCAGGGCGGCGAGCTGGCGCCGGCGGCGATCGTGTACCGGCGGGAGTCGGGGCTGACCGCGGCCGACCGCCGGACGATCGCCGACGACGTCGAGCGGATGACCGAGAAGCGCTTCGGAGGGGTGGTCGCCGACGGTCCCACGGCCGCGGCGGGCGGCCAGTCCGGCACCTCGCAGCCCAGCCAAGGCGGCGGGGGGGCGTCGTCGGCGCCGGACGGTGGCGGCGGCGCCGGAGGGCAGCGCGCTCCGCCAGGCGGCGCCGAGCAGCAGCGCGAGGGCTGCGCGGGCCCGACCACCGCCATCCCCGGCCAGCCGAAGGGCTACCAGCCTTTCGTGGGCCCGATCTGCTCGCCCGACGGCCAGGCCGCGATCGTCACGGCCTACATCAAGGGCAACGGCGAGTCCGACGCCGTACTCGACCCGGTCTCCTTCTGGCGGGACACGGCCTCGGACCCGGGCGGCGGGCTCGAGGTGAAGGTGACCGGCGGCGCCGGCTACGCGGCCGACGCGATCGAGGTGTTCGAGTCGATCAACGGCACGCTGCTCCTGGCGGCGGTGTCGCTGGTGATCCTGTTGCTGATCGCGATCTACCGCTCGCCGATCTTCCTCTTCATCCCGCTGGTGGCGGTGATCTTCGCCGAGACTCTGGCCCGCTCGGTGGGCTACGGGCTCTCCGAGCTGGGTGTGACGATCAACGGCCAGTCGAGCTCCATCATGTCCGTGCTCGTCCTGGGAGCGGGCACCGACTACGCGCTGCTCATCGCCGCGCGCTACCGGGAGGAGCTGCACACCACCGACGATCGTCACGCAGCCATGCGCGCCGCCATGAGCTCGGCGGGACCGGCGGTGTTCGCGTCGGCCGCGACGGTGATCGCGGCGCTGCTGTGCCTGACCCTCGCCAAGGTCAACGGCACCGCCGGGCTGGGTCCCATCGCGGCGATGGGCGTGGCCTGCGCCGCGCTGTCGATGCTCACGCTGCTGCCCGCCCTGCTGACGCTGTTCGGGCGCCGCGCCTTCTGGCCCTTCGTGCCCCACACCAGGGACACCGCGCCCGACGAGGCCGCCGTGAGCGAGCGCGCGCGCCGGAAGATCGTCGAGGGCAGCAGGGTGTCGGCCCTGTCGCGCGTCATCGGCGCGGCCCTGATCGTCTTCATCTTGCTCCCCCTGTTCGTGATCAGCGCCCTGCTGCGCCGGATCTCAGGCGGGCGCCTGCCCTCGCTCATGCAGCCGCTCGACCGGGCGGTGTTCAGGCCCTACGAGCTGCGCCGCTTCCGGCGCGAGAAGCCGACCGACGCCACCCACGGGTTCTGGAACCGGGTCGGGCACAGGGTCGCCCGGGGCCCGCGCCGCGTCGCGGCGGGGTCGGTCGTGGTGCTCCTCCTGATGACCGCGGGGCTCGCCTTCTTCTCGACGAACCTCACGACCAATGACAGCTACCGCACCGAGGTGGAGTCAGTCGCGGGCCAGAAGCTGCTCAGCAAGAGCTTCCCGGCCGGCGCGAGCGTCCCGACCGACGTGATCGTCCCCGACCAGTCGCAGGTGGCGAGGGTCACGCGCACGCTGGACGGCGTGCAGGGGGTGGAGGCGGTGTCGCCGCCGGTGGCCCAGGGCGAGGACGGCGTGCTCGTGCAGGCGACCCTCGTCCCGCAGCCCTACTCGACCGACGCGTTCGACCTGGTCGAGCCGATTCGCAAGGCGGCGGGCGGCGCAGCCCCGGGCACGCTGGTCGGCGGCCCCACGGCGGTCGAGTTCGACGTCCGAGACGCCGCCGCCGACGACTCCACCCTGATCCCGCCGATCGTGCTGGTGGTCGTGTTCCTGATCCTGATGCTGCTCCTGCGCGCCGTGATCGCCCCGCTGCTGCTGATCGGCACGGTGATCCTGAGCTTCGGCGCGGCGCTGGGGGTCGGCTACCTCGTCTACGACGTGATCTTCGACTTCCCTGGCTCGGACCCGTCGCTGCCGCTGTTCGCGTTCATCTTCCTGGTCGCGCTGGGGGTCGACTACAACATCTTCCTGGTGGCCCGCGCGCGGGAGGAGACCATCCGTCACGGGACCCGCGAGGGCATGCTGCGCGCGCTTGCGGTCACCGGCGGCGTGATCACCAGCGCGGGCATCGTCCTGGCCGGCACGTTCTCGGTGCTAGCCGTGCTGCCGTTGGTGTTCCTCACCGAGATCGGGTTCGTGGTCGCCTTCGGGGTGCTGCTGGACACCTTCCTGGTCCGAAGCGTGCTGGTCCCGGCCCTGGTCTTGATGCTCGGTCCCAAGGTCTGGTGGCCGTCCAAGCTCGCCCAAGACCCTCGCTAAAGTGCCCGCGCGTGACGCCGCGCCGCCGCCTTGCGAAGCCGCTGGCCCTGCTGGTCGCCGGCGCCACGCTCGCCGGATGCGGCGGGGGATCGCTCGAGGGCGCCTCGCTGGAGGCGAAGATCGAGAAGGACCTCGAGGGCAAGCTCAAGGACAGCGCCGACGTGCGCTGTCCCAAGGAGATCAAGCTGCAGGCGATGTCCACGCTCGACTGCCCGGCCACCGTCGGCGACACGAAGGGCGTCGTGCAAATCACCCAGCAGGACGACAAGGGCAACGTCCGCTACCAGTACAGGCAGCGCTCCCGGTGACGCCGGCCGGGCGATCGCTGTTCGGCTCCGCCTTCGTGGCCCTGGTCGCGGTGCTGTCGGGCTGCGGCAATGGGGACCTGGACGGCGCCAAGCTCTCCCGCGAGATCGAGAACGGCCTCAAGCGGCAGAACAAGGTCCGCAAGGTCGAGGTCAAGTGCCCCGCCAAGATCGAGCGCAAGGCCCGAAGCACGTTCAGCTGCCCCTTCGTGACCGAGCGCGCCACGGGGACCATCCGCGCCGTCCAGCAGGACGACGAGGGCAGCGTGCGATGGCAGGTCGACGCGAAGTCGGTCAGGCCGCTCTAACCGGGGGCGGCCGCGAGGGCCGGCGTCAGGCCAGCAACTCCTCCAGCTCGGACGGCTCGGTGACCGGGCGCCGGCACGCGAACCGCTCGCACACGTAGGCGGCGGCGCGGCCGTCCACGGGCTCACGGCCCTGAAGCAGCGGCACGCCGTCGGGCTCGCCGCCGGCCGCCACTACGTGCGGCCGAAAGCGGCGGCGCAGCGTGCGCTCCAGCGGCTCGCGGCCCGGCCCGACCAGCGCGACCTCGCGGGTGGGGGAGAGGTGGAAGTCGAGTGCCTGCAGCAGGTGGCCGAAGGCGACGGGGTGGCGGACGGCCACTTCGTGCAGGAGGCGCAGCACCGAGACCGCGTGCTCCTCGTAGGGGGCCTCCCCGGTGAGTGCGGCGAGCCGCAACAGGCCCAGCGCGGCGCTGGCGTTGCCGGAGGGGATGGGGTGGTCCTCGAGGTCCTTGCGCCGGGCCACCAGCTGCTCGTGGTCCGACGAGGTCTCGAAGAAGCCGCCCGCCTCAGGGTCGGCGAAGCGCTCGATCAGCTCGTCGGCCAGCTCGCGGGCGGCGGCGAACCAGCGCGGGTCGAAGCTCGCCTCGTAGAGGGCGAGCAGCCCCTCCAGGAGGAAGGCGTGGTCCTCCAGGTAGGCGTTCAGGCGCGCCCGGCCGTCCTTCCAGGTGCGCCGCAGCCTTCCGTCGGGCCGCATGTCCTCGAGGACGAAGCGGGCGCAGTCGGCGGCGGCCGCCACGTAGTCGGGGCGCTCGAGCGCCGCGCCGGCCTCGGCCAGGGCGGAGATCATGAGCCCGTTCCAGGCGGCCAGTCGCTTGTCGTCGAGGCCCGGCCACACGCGCCGTGAGCGTGCGTCGAGGAGGGCGCGGCGCCAGCGATCGAGCTCCGCGGGCTCGCCCTCGCCGCGCACGAGGATGTTCGCCCCCTCGAAGTTGCCGCCCTCCGTGGCGCCGAACCAGGCCGCCCCCTCCTCTCCAATCAGCTCCCGGAGCTCATCGAGCGACCAGACGTAGAACTTGCCCTCGACGCCCTCGGAGTCGGCGTCGAGCGCCGACATGAACCCGCCCTCGGGGCCGCGCAGCTCGCGCAGGGCCCAGTCGAGCGTCTCCTCGCACACCCGCCGGAGCAGCGGCTCGCCGGTCAGCTGCCAGCCGTGCAGGTAGGCCCGCGCGAGCAGCGCGTTGTCGTAGAGCATCTTCTCGAAGTGGGGGACCAGCCAGCGCTCGTCCACCGAGTAGCGGGCGAAGCCGCCGCCCACCTGGTCGTACATCCCGCCGCCGGCCATCTCGCGCAGGGTGTGGCGGGGCACCTCGACCTCGCCACGCGCCATCAGGAAGTCCAGCGCCGACGCGGGCGGGAACTTGGGCGCCCCGCCGAAGCCGCCGTGGACCGGGTCATGTGCGTCGCGCAGCGCGCGCACCGCGTCGTCCAGGCGCCCCTCGTCGAAGGGCTCGGGTGAGGGCTGCAGCAGCGCGCCGCCCCGCAGCCGCTCGGCGATCCGGCTCCCGCCGGCGCGGATCTCGTCGCGTCGTTCCTGCCAGGCGGCCGAGACGGCCTCGAGCACCTGGCTCCAGCTCGGCAGGCCCTGGCGCGGCTGGGGCGGGAAGTAGGTGCCGGCGTAGAAGGGCACCTGCTCGGGCGTGAGGAACACGTTGAGCGGCCAACCCCCGTGGCCGGTCATGGCCTGGCAGGCCTCCATGTAGATCGAGTCGAGGTCGGGCCGCTCCTCGCGGTCGAGCTTGATGCACACGAAGCGCTCGTTCATCAGCCGGGCGGTGTCCTCGTCCTCGAAGGACTCACGCTCCATGACGTGGCACCAGTGGCAGGCCGAGTAGCCGATCGACAGCAGCAGCGGCCGGTCCTCCTCGCGGGCCCGGTTCAGGGCCTCCTCGCCCCAGGGGTGCCAGTCGACCGGGTTGTCCTTGTGCTGGAGGAGGTAGGGAGAGGTCTCGTCGGCTAGGCGGTTCGGCATAGTCCGACGCTACCCGTGGTCGAGCAGCGCGAACTCCCGGGGACTCCGCGCCTCACCTACCGCCGCGCAGCTCCGCCCGCTTGATCTTGCCGCTGGCGGTCTTGGGCAGCGAGTCGGCGAACTCCACCAGGCGCGGGTACTTGTAGGGGGCCGTCTGCCCCTTGACGTGCTCCTGCAGCTCGGCGGCAAGCGCGTCGCCGGCCTGCGAGCCGTCGCGCAGGACCACCACCGCCCGGACCACCGAGCCGCGCAGCTCGTCGGGCGCGGCCACCGCAGCCGCCTCGGCCACGGCTGGGTGAGACACCAGCGCCGACTCCACCTCGAAAGGCCCTATCCGGTAGCCCGCGGAGATGATCACGTCGTCGGTGCGGCCCTCGAACCACAGGTAGCCGTCCTCGTCCTCCGAGACCCGGTCGCCGGTGTGCCAGGGGCGGTCGCGGGGCCCGTCGATGAAGAAGGTCGGCACGGTGGCGGGGTCGGCCACCAGCTCGCCCTCCTCCACCCACAGCCGCAGGCCGGGGAGTGCCTTGCCCATGGAGCCGGGGCGTACCGGCGGCCCGATGGGCATGCCGGTGAGCGCCCCGGTCTCCGTCTGCCCGTACCCGTCGTGCACGGGAACCCCGGCCGACTCGAGCCACTCGCCGACGATCTCGGGGTTCAGCGGCTCGCCCGCGGCCACCGCGTGCCGCAGCCCGAGGTCCCGCAGGGTCGCCCGCTTGGCGATCGCTCGGTACTCGGTCGGCGCCATGCAGAGCACGTCCACGCCCTCGCGCTCGATCACGTCCAGGCGCTCCGCGGGATCGAAGCGCGCATCGTGGAGCAGCGCCGCCGCGCCGCGGATCCAGGGGGCGATGAAGGAGTTGCGGGCCGATTTCGACCAGCCGCTCGCGGCCGTGCACCAGCACAGGTCGCCCTCGCGGGCACCGAACCAGTGCTCGGCCTGGGTCGTCTGGCCGGTCAGGTAGCGCTGCCCGTGGCGGATCGGCTTGGCCTCGCTCGAGGTCCCGGAGGTGAAGACGATCAGCGCGGGGTCCTCGGACGCGAGCCGGGCCGCGGGCGCCGGCTCGCCCTCCAGCAGGCTCTGATCGGGCACCCGGAGGAGCAGGCCTCCGAATCCGGCCGCCTCGACGGTGGCGGCGTTGCGCTCGTCCGCCACCACCGCCATCGGCTCCATGGCGTCCATGCGCGCCCGCAGGTCCCCGGCTCGCAGCTGTTCGGTGCAGGGCAGCGCCACGGCCCCGATCCGAAAGCAGGCCAGCATCGCCAGGACCCAATCCGGGCGGTTGCCGACGACCGTCATCACCACGTCCCCCCGGCCCACCCCGCGCCTTAGCAGGTTCCCCGCGAAGCTCGCGGATCGGGCGGCGACCTGGCCGAAACTGAGCTCTTCGCGCGAGCCCTCGGCGCACAGCGCGACGAGCGCGATGCGCTCTGGAATCGCCTTCTCGACCACCTCTGCGTGGAAATTCACGGCGGACATCGTGTCACGCAACGTTTGTGGCGAAGGGCTCGCCTGCAGGGGGATTTGCGGGGGAGACCATGACATCCGCCGAAAGAGCTGCTAGCTTGCCCGCCACGCCGAATCGCACCTGGTGCGAACGGGGGACCCAAGGCGGCCGTTGAGGTCGTTGGGGCGAACTCTCCGAGATTCGGAGGGCGCGCAAGCTCTTTCAGCGCGAGCCCGACAGCTAACCCCGTAGGCGTACGAAAGAGATGAAGCAACTGGCCCCGACAAAGTCTCTGTGCGTCGTCTGTGCGCTCGTCGTTCTGGCTGCCCTGCTCGTGGTCGGAGCGGGCTCGGCCAGCGCGTCGACGACCGGCGGCGCCTCCTTCCAGCCGCCCCCGCCCCCGCCCAAGCGGGCGAAGATCGTTAACGGCAGGGCGATCGCTCCGCGCAACGCTCCGATCCGCGTCAGGCGGGTCATCCGGGCGGGCAACCGGATCATCGGCAAGCCCTACAAGTGGGGCGGCGGCCACGCCAGCTTCTCCCGCCTCGACAGCGGCTACGACTGCTCGGGCAGCGTCTCCTACGCGCTGCGCGGCGGCCGGCTGATCAGCTCGCCGATGGCCTCCGGCTCCCTGATGCGCTGGGGCCGCAGCGGCCCGGGCAAGTGGGTCACGGTCTACGCCCACGGCGGCCATGCCTACATGGTGGTGGCCGGCCTGCGGCTCGACACCAGCATGCGCGACAACCCGTCGCGCACCGGACCGCAATGGTCCAAGCGCCTGCGCCGCAATGACGCGTTCGTCGCGCGTCACCCGCGCGGGTTGTAGCGCTCCCGGCCCGGCCGACCTCGGCACCCCCGGGCGGCCCACATAGCCGCCCTGCTGCTGGCGCTCATCCCCCAAAGGGGTTAAGCTGCCGTGCTCGCGGAGGCAGCCCTGGGTGCGCTGCTTGCAGAGATGGCGTCTAAGCGGCGAGGAGCTACACAGTTGGCGACGACTCGGAAGGTCCGGCTACGTCCTGGCCCGGCGGGCATGGCGCAGGCGCGCGGCGCCCTCGCCGGGTTCGAGCACGAGCTTGATGCCGGTCTGTTCTTCGACGTCTCGTTGTGCCTGAACGAGCTGGTCACCAACGCCGTGCGCGCGATGGAGCCGGATGACGTCCAGGCGGTGGAGCTGGAGGTCTCGCTCGCTGGCGACACCCTCCTGGCCATCATCAAGGATCAGGGTGCGGGGGTGCGGCGCCTCGAGACAATCCTCGGAGCCGGCGAGGAGGGCGATTTCGGGCTGTACATCATCAGCCGCCTCGCTCATCGCTGGGGCGTGGACCGTGTCGAGAACCTGATCTGGCTGGAGTTCGAGGCGGCCGCTCAGCCGCGCACACGTGCATCCGCTTTCACCCCGGAACACGCTGGACAGATCGCCTAGCGGCGAGCCCACGTGGCGACGCATCCGGGCAGCGACGCGCAACTCGACAACGGCGTGCGCCCGCGGGTCGTGCTGATCGACGATCACGCCTTCTTCCGGCGCGGCCTTCGCGAGCTCATCGAGTCGCACGGGGGGATCCACGTCGTCGGTGAGGGCGGGGACGGCGCCGAAGTGGTCGAGCTGGCCCGCGACCACCGGCCCGACGTCGTCGTGATGGACGCGAACATGCCCATCGTGTCCGGCGTAGAGGCCACCGAGCGGCTGAAGTCGGTGGCCCCGGAGGTCGAAGTGCTGATGCTGACGATCTCGGCCGAGGACGTGACCGTCGTCGACGCCCTGCGCGCCGGGGCGTCGGGCTACGTGCTCAAGGACGCGCCGATCGAGGAGATCTGCCGCTCGATCCAGGCCGTCGCGTCAGGGCAGCTGCTGGTGTCGCCCCGCGTCGCCCGGGTGCTGGTCGGCACGATCGGCGACGCCCAGGATCGCTCCGAGCTCGCCAGCGCCCTGCGCTCCACGCTGAGCGAGCGAGAGTGCGAGGTGCTGCGTCTGCTCGCGCTGGGACGCGCCAACGCGGAGATAGCCGCCGAGCTCCACCTGAGTCCCGCCACGGTGAAGAACCACGTGGCCGAGATCCTGCGAAAGCTCGGCGTCGAGAACCGCGTCGAGGCCGCGGCCATGGCCGTCCGGGCGGGGCTCGCCTAGTTGGCGCTAGCCCGTCCCGGTCATGTCGTGCCCGTCTGAGGCCGGCGTTCGCTCGTCTACGAGGGCGATCGCCGCCGCACGGTTGGCGACCCCCAGCTTCTTGACGAGCGACGAGATGTGCCTGCGCACCGTCACCGGCGAGAGCGAGAGCTGGCTGGCTATCTCGTCCGTCGATTGCTGGCGGTGAAGTCGCTCCAGCATCTCCCATTCGCGGTCGCTCAGCTGCTTGCGAGGCGTGGCCGTCAGGCGCAGTCGGCCGCGATCGTCGGGCCGCGTGCGAAGTTCCTCAATGATGCGCCCCGTCAGTCGGCGCGGGATCGCCGGCGCGCCGCCGTGAGCGTCCCGGACCGCGAACGCGAGCCGAGACGGCTCTATGTCCTTGGGCAGGTAGCCGATGGCGCCCGCGTGGAGTGCCTCCACGAGCTCTGCCCCGCTCGGCGAGGCGGTGAGCATGACGATCGTGCTGTCGGGTCGCGCCTCGCGGATGTTGACCGCGGCCTTGATTCCGTCGCCGGACAACGCGACGTCGACGAGGTACACGTCGGCGTGCTGCTCATCCGCGATGCGCAGCAGCCGCTCGGCGTCCTGCACCTCTGCCCGGACGTCGAAACCGCTGGGCTCGAGCGCTCGGCGAATTCCGGTCCGGGTGGCGGCCTGGTCATCGGCGATCACCACGCTGATCCTGTCGGTCACGGAAGCACCACCTCGACCTCGGTGCCCTCTCCGGGGCGAGGCTTGACTTCGAGCTGCGCCCCCACCGATGCCGCTCGCTCGCGCATGCTCACCAGGCCGTAGCCCTGCGCCTCGCCGTCAGCGGCGTCGGGCTCGAAGCCGGTGCCGTCGTCCAGGATCCGGAGGCGGCATCCGTAGTCGCCGTCGGTGACCGCGACGGTCACCGTGCTCGCCTTTCCGTGCCGTACCGCATTGGCCACGGCCTCGGCCACGATGCGCCGCATGGCCTCGCGCGCCTTGAGGGGGACCTCGACCGACTCGTCGAGCTCGAGGTTGACCTCGGCCCCGTGGCGGCGACCCACCTCCCGGGCAGTTCGCGCGACCACTGAGTCGAGCGGCTCATCGGCCGCTCCCGCCAGAGTCGATATGACGCCGCGTGACTCGTCGAGGGCGCGGTCGGCCGCCTCGCAGAGCTGCTCGACGACCTTCTCGTCGAAGCCGCGGGCGAGCCGCCGGGTGTGCATCGAGATGAAGGCCAGGTCCTGGGCGAGGCCGTCATGAAGCTCGCGCGCCATTCGCCGTCGCTCCTCGAGCAGAGCCGCACCGGCGATCTGCACCTGGTACTTGTGGATCTCGCGCAGGGCCCCGGCGAGCAGCGCGAGGTAAAAGGCCAGCCGGAAGCCATCGGCAAGGCAGACCCAGTCGGTATAGAGCGACGGGAACAGGACGTAGTTGAGGCGAGCCGTGGCGGCCAGCGCAGCGCCGACGGCGAGCCAGCCGGTCAGCTCGTCGCCGCTTCTGCTCGCGCGCCGGGCGAACTCGACCGCGGCTGCGGCGAACAGCACCATGGTCGCGCCCTGAAGTCCAAGAATGGCGGGGTTGCCCGTGAACAGGTCGACAGCGGCGGGCGACATGGAGGGATCGACGGCGCGCGGCAGGTGCGGAGCCAGCAGCCCGGCCGCGCCGGCGATCAGGGCCAGGGCCCCGGCCGAGCCGGCCAATGCCACGGCGGCCGCTCGCCGGGGCCGCGCCAGCCGCCTGCGGGGGCCCAGCGCGGCGGCCGCAAAGACGACCGCCGCGACGAGGATCGCCGACGTCGACGCCCACGTCGCGAAGCTGCTTCCGGTGTCTCCGACGATCGCCGGAAGCATCGAGAAGAACAGGTTCGAGCCCGCGAACAGGGCGAGAGCGGTCACCAGCAGGAGGTCGGGCAGGTCCCAGTCCTGCTGGAAGCGACCGAAGAACAAGGTCGCCGCGAAAGCAGCGCTGAGGGTGGCCGCGGTCTCGATGGCGGCGTGGAGCTCCGGAGCTCGGTAGGCGAGGTCCACGAACGGCAGCGCGCCGACCGCCACGGTCAGGACGACCCCAGCGAGGGCCACCCCGAGCGTCAGCTTGGAAACCCGGCTCATGCTGGGCTCCCTAATGGGAGCGAGGCCATACTCAAAAGAGACTGTAGGTCAGGAGGGCGCCGGCAGCGTGAGCGTGCCTAGTGCCCTGAGGACACCCCTGGGCCAAACTCAGGAAATATGTACCGATGACGGATCGCTCCGCACGCGCCGGTCTTCCTGGACTGGCGAACCGATCCGCGGCGATCGCGCGGCTGGCCGGGGATGCGCCAGCCCTCCTATGGGTGGCCCTGGCCGCCTTCGCCGTGGCCGCGCTTTATGGCTCCGGTTTCGTCGGCTACGACACGATGTACTCGCTGATTTGGGGTCGCGAGCTCGCCGACGGGAATATCCCGAACTTCGAGACACCGCACGCTCCAACGCCTCACCCGCTGGCGTACATCCTTGGCGCCGGCCTCAGCGTCTTCGGAGATTCGGCGCCCACGCTGGCCGAGATTCTCGTGCTGTTCTCCTACGGTCTGCTGCTCTGGGCCGCCTTCGAGTTGGGCCGCACACTTTTCTCCTGGCCGGTGGGTCTGTTGTTCGCCCTGATCTTGGCGACCCGTCGGTTCCTGGTCGCACTGGTGCTCGAATCGACCGTCGACGTCTCGTACTTGGCACTGATCGTCACGGCCGCTCTAGTCCACGCCCGGGGGCGACGAGGCCTGCCGGTGCTCGGAATCCTCAGCGTGGCCGGACTGTTGCGACCGGACGCATGGTTGCTCGCCGGGGCCTACTGGCTATTCCACTGGTTCCGTTCGACCAACAAGGAGCGAGCGCGTGCCACGGCGCTGACGGCGTCCGCTCCGCTGCTCTGGGCGGCATTCGACCTGGCCGGTGCCGGGGATCCCCTCCACTCCCTTCACGGCACCCAGAGTCTCGCGACCGAGCTTTCGCGCGCGCGAGGGATTGGAACGGCGTTTGACAGCCTGGGGCGGTTCACAGAGCTGATCATTGGCGGGAAGGTGATGGTGGTGGGGCTCGTGGGGTCGGCGATCACGGTCGGACTCTTCTTCCGCCGCGCACTTCTGCCGTTGGCTGGCGCCGGCCTCGCGTTGGCCGCTTTCTTTGCGATTGCGCTCGCGGACCTGCCGGTCCTGCCCCGGTACGTCGAAGCCCCGGCGGTGGCGTTGGCCCTCGGTTGCGCTGTCGCGGTCTTCGGTTGGGCGAGCCTGCCGCATGAGTCGCGCCTTCTTTGGCCGTGGATCGGAGCCTCGTCGGTCCCCCTGGTTCTCGTGTGCGTCTCAATCGTCAACGACTTCGAGTACACGCGCCAATACTCCTACCCCGCCGAGCGTCGGGAGGTCGAACGCGACCTTCGTAACCTCACGGCGAGCGCGACTGTGGGTTCCGCCTACGTCCGCTGCCGGGGAGCGATCTCGGTCCCCGGCTATCGGGTGGTGCCGGGCGCTGCCTTCTCGCTCGACGTTAACCCGGCGAAGTTCCGCTACCAGACCGACCACGCTGAGGGACGGCTCACGGTGGTCGCTCAAACCGGGCTCATCTGGAGCCTGTATCGAGCTACCGGCGAGCGAGCTTTTCCCCCACCCCGCGACTCGCGACTTGTGGCGGAAAACGCTTCATGGGCCGTGTATTCGAGGTGCTAATGGGGGGTTCTGGGGCCTGCTCCGCCAGCCCCAGATCAGTTTCCTTTGCGGAGAGGCACCGCGGCTACCTGTGGGTGCGCGCGGGGCGGGAGCACTATCGGCGAACGCCAGGTCGATCGCCACCGCCTGAGCCTGCTCCGGCAAGAGACCGGGCTCGCGAGGGACTGACGAGCTCACCGAAGATGAGCAGGGGGTGGGAGGGGTGGCCACAGAACGACAGCGATGACGCGGCACGCGTCGCCAAGGCGCTCCGTCCCAGCACAAAGATGAGTAGGTGGCCACCAGGCTTGCGGTCGCGGCAAGACGGTCGTCCTCGCCGCGGGCCCGCGAGACTAACGTTAAGGGTGAGGGTTAGGCAGCCGCTGGGGTGCGTCGGCGGGACCGACACGCCTGCCCCCCGCGCCAGCCTGCCCCCCGCGCCAGCCGGCTATCCCTCATCGTTCAGTTGGCTGAACGGACAAGGGCTGCATGACCCATGGCGGTTTCCCTAAGGGCCTCCATCCTTGATGCAGGACCGCCGGATGGGAGTTCTCAAGGACATCCTGAGAACGGGCGGTCCGAGTGTGGCTTCAGATACTCGAACAGAAGGGGAGCGCTGGTGCGCCCTAATACCGCAGGGATTACTTCAGCAGGGGGACGAGGTCTCATAAGGCTCGCCATGGCCGCGAGCATCGTGATGCTCGTTGTTTTCCTCGTCAGCGCCTCCGCTTCGGAAGCGGCCACCACGTACTACGCGTGCGTGAAGAGCTCGACAGGCAACATTCGGATGGTGCAAGCGAGCACTGTCTGCATGAGCTCCGAGACCAAGATTTCGTGGTCGGATACCGGCACCGGTGCGACTGGTCCTGCTGGGCCCCAGGGCCCGGCCGGTCCGACCGGCCCGACCGGCGCCACCGGCCCGACCGGCGCCACCGGCCCGACCGGTGCCACCGGGGCCAAGGGCGACACCGGCGACACCGGTGCCACCGGGGCCAAGGGCGACACCGGGGACACCGGCGCCACCGGAGCCAAGGGCGACACCGGGGACACCGGCGCCACCGGCGATACCGGAGCTGAGGGCCCAGCCGGCCCGGAGGGTCCTGCCGGTCCGGCAGGTGCCACCGGCGCGACCGGCCCGACGGGTGCGACCGGAGCAACCGGTGCAACCGGAGTCACGGGTCCGACCGGCCCGACGGGTCCGACCGGAGCCACGGGTGCAACCGGAGCCACGGGTGCAACCGGAGCCACGGGTCCGACCGGCCCGTCCGGTGTCGGCGGCGGCGTGCTGTTCGACTCCGGCGGAACCGACATTTCCAGCCCGGGCAAGTTCATCGGGAACAGCTCCGTGTCAACCAACGCCTCCCCGGAGGCCTCGGTGCAGCAGATCGTGGCCTCGGGCGGCACATTCACGCAGATGCGGTGCCACCTTGCTGAGGCGGTGGCCTCCGGAAAGACGTTCGTGTTCACGCTGCGGGTCAACGGCGGGAATGCGGGGCTGACCTGCACAATGACGGCCGGTCAGACCGACGGCTCGGGAACCGGCACTGCGACGGTGGTCGCCGGCGACCGGCTCGACGTGGCCACGCCCGCGGCCGATAGCCCGGGTGCGCGGGGAAGCTTCGCGATCGCT
>DATHAQ010000059.1:0-105781 GCA_035296565.1 Thermoleophilaceae bacterium | reverse complement strand
GCCAGGGCATGGAAGGCTTCCAGTACGCGCTCCTGGAGACCTAGTCCCTCGGCCTCGAAGCGGTCGAGGGCCCCCGCCCGCCGGGCCGCCTCGGCGGGCTGAATGTCGAGCAGAACGGTGAGGTCGGGCGCCAGGGGCCCGATTCCGAAGCGGTTGATGGCCCGCACGGCGTCAATCCCCAGATCGCGGGCGGCGCCCTGGTAGGCCAGGGAGGAGTCGAGGAAGCGATCGCACACGACGATCAGGTCCCGGTCAAGCGCCGGCAGGATGACCTCTGAGACCAACTCGGCTCGAGCAGCCGCAAACAGCAGTGCCTCGGTCTGCGGCGAGGGAGCGGCGGAGGGGTCTTTGACCAGCGCTCGCACGCGCTCTCCCACCTCCGTGCCGCCCGGCTCGCGGACGGTGACCGCGTCGGGGCCGAGGGCCTCGGCGAGCAGGCGCGCCTGGGTCGACTTGCCCGAGCGGTCGATGCCCTCGAGCGTCACGAACAGGCCGCGCCGGCTCACGGCGCCGACACTACGAGACGACCGACAGCCCGCCCGGCGCCACGCTGTACTCCACCCAAGTGCGTTCGCCGATGTAATCGCCGTCGACTTGCAGGGGGAACGGCTCGCCGTCGACCCCCTCGATCACGGCCTCGCGCACGCCCTCGAGCCCGGCGATGTGGCGGTGGCGTTGCACGGTCCGCGCGCTGCCGGAGAGCAGTCGCGGTAGCAGGGTGGCCACCTCCAGCGGCGTGGCGCGCTTGAGCGCCGCCAGCGACAGCCCGCCGCTGTCCAGCTCGGCGCCACCCACCACGCGCATCGGGCGCGCCGCGAAGTAGGTGTAGGGACCGGCGTTCTGGGCCACCACGGTGACCGCCTCGATCTCCTGCCCAGCGGCCCGCAGCCGCACCCGCGGAGGGTCGACCAGATAGCGCCGGTTGAAGGTTCCGAGGCCGCAGAGCGTGTAGTACCAGGGCCCGAACTTGGCCTTGCGATAGGGGTGAGAGTCCACACGCTCCACGACCGAGGCGTCGAGGCCGACTCCGGATGCGAACAGGAAGCAGCGGCCATCGACCCGGCCGAGGTCGACGCGGCGCGGGCTCCAGGCGTCGGCCATCCCGAGCAGGTGCTCGGTGGCGTCCACGACGTCGTCGGGAATCCCGAGGATGCGGCAATAGACGTTGGTTGCCCCACCCGGCAGGCAGGTAAGGGGGGTATCGGTGCCCACCAGGCCATTGGCCGCCTCATTGACGGTGCCGTCGCCGCCGAAGGCCACCACCACGTCGTAGCCCTCCTGCGCCGCCTCCCGGCACAGCTGAGTGGCGTGCTCGCGCTTCTCGGTGTCGATCGCCTCGACCGAGTAGCGCGACTGCAGCGCGTAGACCACGAGGTTGCGCAGGCGGTCGGACACCGTGGAGGCGTAGGGGTTGACGATCACCAGCATCCGGCGCTGGGGCGTTCGGTCGGGAAGCAGGCGCTCCGCGAGCTCCTCGGCGCGTTCGATCGTGGCCACGGACGATCAACCCCGGCTCAGGGCCCGAGTTACCCGGCGGCGGGCTCGGGTCAGCAGATGATGATGAGGGTGCAGCCCCCGCCACCACCCCCGCCGCTTCCGCCACCGCCACCGCCGTCACCGGCGCTAGGGGGCGGCGCGGGCGGAAGGCCCGGGACGGGGCTGGCCGGGGCGGGGCTGAGCGATCCGGCTCCCGCGTTTCCGCCGCTCACCCGGGCGAACGCCTGCCACGCGGGCTTTGGGGAACCCGATCGGCCGAACAGCCCGGTGTTGATCCCCCACCAGTTGTCCTCGCCGGCGCCGGGGGCCCGGTCTCGCCACGAAAACCAGACCACCATGCCCACCCTCAGGCGCCGGCGGGCCCTGGCGAACCCCCGGTAGATCTCGGTCAGTCGGGTGGCCTGACCCGCCTGGGTGGTCTTGTAGGCAGCCGAGAAGCCGTTGGCCCGGCCATCGGTGCCCCAGCCGACCTCGGTGACCCAGACCTGCTTACGGCGATCGCCCCCGCGGCGCATCACCGAGCGGGCGCGCCTGACGGTGCGGATCACGCCGCTCGCGCTGCGCGAGTAGGAGTTCACGGCGACGACGTCGAACAGCCGCCGCGCGCCCCTGCGGTAGAGCGCCGCGAGATAGCGGGTCATGGGGACCCCTCTGCGATTGCGGGTCTGCGGCAGGCCCGCCACCACGACCTTTGCCCGCCGATCCGCCTTCTTGATGGCCGAGCGGGCCGATCTGAGCAGGCTCGCGTAGCCCCGGGCGCTCGGGTGGCCGTTCCAGTACGCCGGATAGTTCGGCTCGTTCCAGATCTGCCAGGCCGTGATCGGCCGCTTCGGCACGTCGGGCCGCTCTCGCCAGAATCGTCCCCGCCGCCCGTAGCGTCTCACGGCATCACGCAGGAAGCGGGCGAACGCCCGTTTGCTGCGACGCGAGCGGGGCGGGTACTGAGGCCTGCGGGCGGCGAAGGGCGGGGACCCGTGCAGCACTGGCAGCATGCGCAGGCCGGCGCGGGCGACACGGGCGACCACCTCGTCGTAGGCGGCCCAGTGACGAGCGCCGCGCCGAGGCTCGACCACCGGCCAGAGCAGTGCGAAGCGATAGGTGCCCGCACCGCCCCGGTGCATCCGGACCAGCTCACCGTTGCTGGGCGTGGTCCACGCCTGAAGCCCGTAGAAGCTGCGGGGCGCCGCATTGGCGGACGGCGCCCCGGCAAGTGCGATGGTGACCAACGCGAGGCCGACGACTAGCGCGGGGCGGACCCTCACCCTCCGAGCGTAACCCGCCTCAGGCCTCGGCGGGCTCGAAGTGGACCACGCCGTCGAGCTCGACCTCGCGCACCCGGCCCTCGTTGAGCAGGAGGTCCGTGTGGCCCAGGACCTCCGAGAGCGTGAGATAGGCCTGAGTCACGGCGACATTGCCCCACAGCGCCTGGGCGAGCTCGTGCGCAGTTCGCGGGCGGTCGGCGATCAGCCCGTACAGCTTCTCCGCGCGTCGGGTGTGCATCCGGAACCGCTCCTCGATCAGCTCGCGGTGGTCGGCGATCGGGTCGCCGTGGCCGGGGAGCACCAGGTCGAGATCCATCTCCGCCGTTCGCCGGAGCGACTCCAGGTAGGTGACCAGGGCCTGGGGGCGATCGGCTACACCGGGTTTCCGTGGGCGGGTGATCAGTGGATTGGAGGAGATGTGCTTGAGCAGGTGATCGGCCGCGAGCAGCGTCCGGCGCTGGGGGTCGTGAAAGACGGTGTCGGTGGGGGAGTGCCCGGGCCTGAAGAGCACCTCGAGCCGGCGATCCCTCAGCACGATCACTTCTCCGTCGCGCAGCTCGCGCGTCACGTCCACGCGCGCGCCCCAACCTCGAAAGCTGCGCGACACGGCCTGGAGCGCGATCGCCACATCCTCGGGGATGCCGTGGCGCAGCATGACCTCGCGGGCGAACTCGTCGTCGGCCTCCGACTCCTCCTGAAAGCGCGACACGAACGGCACGGCTTCGCCGATCGCCGCCACTTCCGCCCCCGAGCGGGAGGCCACGAGGCCGATCAGCCCCAAGTGGTCGATGTGCTGGTGGGTGAGGATCACGAGCTCGACGTCTTCCAGGCGGTGGCCCAGCGCCTCGACGCCGCGCTGCAGCTCGTCAAAGGACGAGCCGGAGTTCGGGCCCGCATCGACGAGCGTCAGCGGGTCGTCCTCGATCAGGAAGACGTTCACCCGGCCCACCGCGAAGGGCGTGGGAACGGCGATGCGATGGATGCCCTGCTCGGCGGCGGGGGCGTAGGGGTCGGGGCTCGGGTCGGTCAAGCGTCGCCCAGCGTAGGGCTCGCTGAACGCTGGAGATGGCTCGCGCAGGCCGCTGGCCCGGCTGAACGGTCGAGGCGGTCTTACCGCTTGCGCGAGCGGACTACGGTGCAGCGCCAGCCGCGAGCGTGCCGCCCTCTCCCCTTACGACAGCTCACGGTCAGCCTGCGCAGGCGGCTGGTGGCTGCCCCCTGCTTGCCCTTCGCTACGGCCCGCAGCAGCAGAGGCCGCCGGCCGGAGGGAAGGCGCAGGCCAACGTTTCGAGTGCGCCTGCCGAGGGACACAGACCTGCGGGCGAGCGGGCGCCCGCGGGCCACCGACCCCTTGCGGCCCCGGCGGAAGAGCTCAAGCCGTAAGCGACAGCCGCCCCGACAGCGCACGGCCGCGTTCAGCCGGCGCGCGCGGCGGGCGCCGCGGAGTCGCAGGTCCAACCGCGGCCCCGCTGCGCTGGGGGAAGCGGCCGCTCCGCAGATATTCAACCGTCCAGCCGCGCCCTGGCGCGTTACCGAGCTGACAGCGTTGAGGTAGGCGGCGCCGGAAGGCTTCAACGACCCGTCGTCGTTCGCTATACCGAACCAGTGCTCGGGGTTGGTGGGGGTGAGCTCCGCCGTTAGCCACGTGTGAGGAATCATGCTCGCGACCCCGCAGTCGGAGCGGACCAGCTCGCTCGCCAGCTGGGCCAGGGAGGCAGCTCGGTGCGCTTCGCTGGCCGAGGTGGTCGTCCACCCGAGCTCGGTGATCTCCAGCGGCAGCGCTCCACCGCCATGACGGGCGAGAGTGCGGCGGAAGTCCCTGATGCGCGCGTGGACGCCTGCCGCGTCAGGCGCGTACGGGTGAAGCGCCACGGCGTCGACGTGGCCGACGAGGTCGGGGCGCCGGCGATACATGCGGTCCACGAATTCGTGCTCGGACATCACGTCCTGGTTGCCCAGCGCCAGCCCACCGATGATCACCCGCGAAGAGGGATCGACCGACTTCAGCCCGGCGCGAGTGGCGGCGTAGAGGTCCGCGTAGCGCTCAGGAGCGTCGTGCTGAGGGTGCCAGAAGAGCTTCGCGTTCGGCTCGTTCCAGATCTCGTATCGGGTGACGGGAACCCGGGGCACGGCGGGATGGGCCTGCCAGAAGCTCCCGTTGGGTCCGTAGCGCCGCGCGAGCGCGACTGCATAGGCGATGTAGTCGTTCGGCCGTGCGGGAGGTGTGTTCAGGTCCCCCGGGACCGTTCCTGCCCACCTGGCCGAATAGTCGATGATCGGAAGCCAGCGCATGCCATGGCGGGCAAGGGCCTCGACTTGCCGGTCGTACGTGGTCCAGTCGTAGGCGTGGCGGCCATTCACCGGCGCAGCCGGCTCGACCGTGTCCCACACGGCATCTCGGCGCACGAGCTTGACTCCCGATCGGGCCAGCAACGACAGGTGACGGTCCCACAGGGACTCGGGAAGACTGAAGAGGTTCTGGGCGTTGATGCCGTGGAAATCCCCAGTCGACGCGGACGCAGGACCGGCCAGGGCCCCGGCGAGGAGGGCGGAAAAGACACACGCGACGGCGATCCTGCAAAGGGCGGCATGCCCGAGCCATCGACTCGGAACCCCTCGGCCCCCTCCATGGCCCTCATCCCTGGACGCATCTCAGGCCATTCGTCGCGGCAAAGCGGACGGATGTTCGATAGCCGACTGGAGGAGGACGCCTGGCACGTACCGTCCCACGATCACGCCCGGATCAGGGCGAGCACCTCGTCGCGCTTCTCCTCCATGTGCTCCTGTGAGCGCAGCGACTCGAGGTTCAGCCGCAGCAGCGGCTCGGTGTTCGAGGGGCGCATGTTGAAGTGCCAGTCCTCGTAGTCCACCGACACGCCGTCCAACCACGAGACCTCGGCGTCCGAATAGCGCTCGGCCAGTTCCTTCATCTTGGCTTCCTGGTCGATCACCTCCGAGTTGATCTCGCCGGAGATGAAGTAGTTCGACCGAAGGGGCTCGAGCAGCTCGCTCAGGGTGGCCCCGCGGGAGGAGAGCAGCTCCAGCACCAGCAGCGCGGGCAGCGTCCCGGAGTCGGCGTTGTAGAAGTCGCGGAAGTAGTAGTGACCCGAGACCTCGCCGCCGAAGGCCGCGCCCTCATCGCGCATGCGGGTCTTGAAGAAAGCGTGCCCCACCCGGTTCACGTGCGCGCTGCCGCCGGCAGCCTCCACGCGGTCGCGCACCGCACGGCTGGCGCGCACGTCGTAGAGGATCGCCGCGCCCGGCTCCTTGGCCAGGATCGACTCGGCGAGCAGGGCGCAGAGGAAGTCGCCGTCCACGAAGCGGCCCTCGTCGTCTATGAAGAAGCAGCGGTCGGCGTCGCCGTCCCAGGCGATGCCCAGCTCGGCTTCGGCTGACAGCACCTTGTCGACGATGAACCGCCGGTTCTCCTCGAGGAGCGGGTTGGGCTCGTGGCCGGGGAACCCCCCGTCGGGCTCCCAGTAGGTGGCCACCTGGTCGAGCGACAAGTTGTTCAGCAGGGGGCCCACCATCTCGCCCGCCATGCCGTTGCCGCCGTCGAGGACCACCTTCATGGGGCGGATCGCCGAAGGATCGATCCAGGAGAGGGCGGCCTGGCGAAACTCGTGGCCTACGTCGGCGCGCTCCTTCGCCCCGGGCCGGTCCACGGGTGGCCCAGGCTCTCCCTCGGCCACGAGGTCGCGAAGCTCGCCTATGCCGGAGTCGCCGGACAGCGCTATGGAGCCCTCCTTGACCAACTTCGCCCCCGTGTAGGCCTTGGGGTTGTGCGAGGCGGTGCACATCAGGCCGCCGTCCAGGCCTCGCGAGCCCACCGCGTAATAGAGCATCTCGGTCCCCACCATGCCCACGTCCAGCACGTCGGCGCCCTCGTCGGTGAGCCCGTCGGAGTAGCGGTCCGCCAGCCGGGGGGCGGACAGGCGCATGTCGCGCCCCAGCCCGACGGTCAGGTCCTTGGTGGCCTTCTGCTGCATGTCGCCCAGCACCCGGGCGAAGGCTCGTCCGACGCGGTAGGCGACCTCCTCGTCGATCTGATCGGGATAGATGCCCCGCACGTCATATGCCTTGAAGATGGTCGGGTCGACCTCGGGCACGGCGGCCGACTCTAGAGGCGGCGCACCCAGAAGCTCGTGGGGTGGTTCGCGCCGGTGAAGCGCGGAATCAGGTGGCGAAACCGCTCGCTTTGCTCGACCGCCACGGCGTGGGTGGCGAACAGGATCTCGAAGCCCGGATTGCCGCTCAGGAGAGCTTGGAGGAGGTACTGCTCCGTCCAATAGACGCCCAGGTACTCGGTCAGCCCGGGGTGATACTCGTAGGGCAGCCAGATGTCGTGGAAGTGCACGAGGACTCCGGGCCGCAGGCTGGGGAGGAGGTCGAGGACGATGTGGTTGACGTCGCCTCCCAGGCGTACGACGTGGGTCGTGTCGACGAATAGGATGTCCTCCGCCTCCAGGGCCTCGGCCTCTGCGACCGGGATGGTCTCGGCGGCACGCCGCCGAAGCGCTGCGAGCCCTTCGACAGGACCCTGCACCACCGCGGGGGGATAGGGATCGTTGGCCTCCAGCAGCGTGGGCTGGCCGTCACGCCGATTTGCCGCTGTCGCGCGCGCGAGCACGAGCGTGGAGAAGCCCGAGCCGAGCTCCACGATTCGGCCGGGGCCGAAGCGCCGCACCACCGCGTACGCGATCTCCGCATCCCCGACCTCGTACATCGAGTTGTCGAAGGTGAAGCCCCCGCCGGCCTCCAGCTCGCCGGTGAACGAGCTCAGCTCGCGCTCGGCCCATTCGATCTGCTCACCGGTGTCGAAGGCGATGCCCTTGAGGGCGCTGCGGCGCTCGCGGACCCCCTCCGCGAGCCGGGACTCGTCGGGGATAGGCGAGTAGTAGCCGCGGGCCACCAGGTCGTAGTCGCGCCTTCGCGCGACGTGGAGGCCGAGGGCCGCCGCCGCGCGGCGGAAGAGGCCGCTCACGCCGCGAAAGCTACCGCGGCCCGCGCGTAGTATCGCCCGCCCATGGAGGCCCTCCGAGAGCGAAGTGAAGGCACGCCAGGCCGGATCTCGATACTCCTCCCGGCCTACAACGAGGCCGCCAACATCGAAAGGGCCATCGCCGAGGCGAGCGCGACTGCGGAGCGCCTGTTCGACGATCACGAGATCGTCGTCGTCGACGACGGGTCGACGGACGGCACCCGGTCGATCGTCGAGGCGCTGGCGGCGCGGGACGGGCGCATCCGCCTCGCGGCTCACAAAGGCAACCGCGGCTACGGGGAAGCCCTGCGCACCGGCTTCCTCGCCAGCCGCCACGAGTACGTCTTCTTCACCGACGCCGACCTGCAGTTCGACATGGCCGAGCTCGAGCGTTTCCTGGACTACGTGGGGACCGTCGACGTGGTGGCCGGGTACCGCGTCAACCGCCAAGATCCGCGGTCACGCAGGCTGATGGCGATCGCGTGGAACCTCCTCGTGCGGGTGCTGTTCTACGTGCCCGTGCGGGACATCGACTGCGCCTTCAAGCTCTTCGACCGCCGGGTCCTCACCGACGTGGACATCGAGTCGGTGGGGGCCATGGTCAACACCGAGCTGATGGTCAAGCTGGGGCGGCGGGGTGCCAGCGTGGTCGAGGTGGGGGTGCACCACCGCCCGCGCGTGGCCGGCCAGGCCCGGGGTGCCGATCCCCGCGTGATCCTGCTGGCCTTCCGCGAGCTGCGGCGTATGCGTCGGCGCCTGGCCGAACTGGACAGCAGGTACCGGTGAGCACCCTCTGCGCCGCCTGCGGCGGCGCCGACGTACGTCACCACCTGAGCGTCAAGGCGGCCAGCGGGGAGAGCCTCGTCGCCAACACCACCGCTTTCGGTGTCGCCCCCTCCGACCTCGTGAGATGTGCTCTCTGCGGCCATATCCAGGTAGCCGAGCTCCCTCCCCACGCCGAATTGGAGGAGGCCTACGCCGAGGTGGACGAGTCCGCCTACCTCGAGGAGGAAAGAGGGCAGCGAGCGACGGCCCGTCGCAGCCTGGAGGCCATCGAGCGCCGGGTGGATCGCGGCTCGATCTGCGACCTCGGTTGCTGGGTGGGCTTCCTGCTCTCCGAGGCGGAGGGGCGGGGGTGGAGGGCGCAAGGCGTCGAGCCGTCCCGCTTTGCTGCCGACTATGCGCGCCGGCAATTCGGCCTCTCGGTGCAGAACACCACTCTCGACCGAGCGGAGCTGCCGGCTGAGTCCTTCGAGGCGGTGGTGCTGGCAGACGTGCTCGAGCACCTGCCGGATCCGGGGGCGACCCTCGACCGCGTCCGGGCGCTGCTGCGGCCGGGAGGCGTCCTGCTCCTCGCGCTGCCGGACAGCGGAAGCCTGGTGGCACGCGCTCTGGGGGCGCGCTGGTGGTCGGTCATCCCCACCCACGTCCAGTACTTCACGCGTCCGAGCCTCACCCTGCTCCTGGGCAGGCACGGCTTCACGGTCGAGCGGGTGGACACGGCACCCAAGGCCTTCACCGTGCGCTACTACCTGTCGCGGCTCGAGGGGTACTCCGGGACGCTGGCCCGCGCCGCGATGGGGACAGCCGAGCGCCTCGGCGTGGCCGACTGCCTGGTTTGGCCGGACTTCCGTGACCGTATGGAGGTCATCGCCCGACGAGGGTCGTGAGCCGCCCGCTCCGAGCGGTCCTCGCACGCCCTCCGAGAAATCGGTCAGCCGCCTGAGCGTCTTTCGCGGGCGCGACGCGCGCTATACGGCCGCCGCGGGTAGCCTCACGCCGCGGTGCCGCGGCGCTTCTTCCTCCTCCTGGCCGGCGTCGTGGGCAGCGGGACGGCGCTGGCACTCGTGCTTGCCGCAGTCACCGACGGGGACCCCTACGACATGCAGTCGCTGAGGCTGGTCCATGGGGTCTTGCATGCCGACTTCCTGGGCCTCTACGAGCACCACGCGGTTGCGAACCGGTGGCCCTACCCGCCCGGGTTCCTTCCCTGGGTCTCGGCGTCCGGGTGGCTGGCCGACGCTACGGGCATCTCGTTCGAGTTCATTGTTCGCCTCGCATCGATCCTGGCCAACGCCGCGATCGCCCTGGTGGTGCAGGACTTCCTCGGTCGCCAGGGCGCCGGCGCCCGGTCACGGCTGATCGCCGCCGGGCTGGTGTGCCTCGGCCCCGCCTTCCTGGTCATCTCCGGCTATCACGGCCAGATCGACGCCGTTGCCATCCTGCCCGCCGTTCTGGCCCTGCATCGCTGGCAGTACGCGCCCGCCGGCAGGCGGGCGCTCGAGGCTGGTCTTCTCGTGGGCCTGGGCGGGGCGATGAAGAGCGTCCCGCTTCTGATGGTGGTCGCACTGGCTCCCAGCGCTCGCTCGCGGCGGGAGCTGGCGACGCTCCTCGGCGCGGCGGCAGTGCCGCTGGTGGTCGCCTTCCTGCCGTTCGCGGTCGCGGGGGCCCTCCCCGATCTCCAGAGACTGGCCTACCGGGGAATCCCGGGGGCAGGCGGGCTCAGCCTTGTCGTCCAGCCCGAGCTTCCCCAGGCCTACCTGGGGATCCGCGGCCTGTCGCCTTCGGGCCTCACGCGAGCCTTGACCGAGCAAGGCTCGCTCGTGGTCGCCGCTAGCCTGCTCGCCGTCGGGTACGTGGGCGCCAAGACCCGCGCGGCGGCACCGCAACTGGCCGTCCTGCTCTGGCTTGTCGTGTTCGCCTTCGGCGTCAACTTCTTCTTCCAGTACGCGCTCTGGGGGCTGCCGTTCCTGCTCATGGCCGGGCTGTTGCGGGTCGTGGCCGTGGCTCAGGCCGTCCTCGCCCTGGCCATGGCGATCTTCTATCTACGGCCGTGGGATGAGCCGGCCATCGGTTGGGCCTACTCGGTGCTGATGCTCGGCCTGTGGGCCGCTGTCGCGGTGGGATCAGCGGCCGTGGCCGTACGGCTGCTGCGTGGCGGCCGCGTTCGCGGCGACCTCACGAGGGCCGCCCGCGATTCGGTCGCCACCTCGTAGAGCGTGGCGCAGCCAAAGCGCCGGACTCGACGCAGTCTCGACCCCAGGGCAACGCGAAGGTTGGGGGCCGCGCCGCAGGGCGCGAGCACCCAGCGCGCGCTCGCCCGCCGCAGGAGCCCCTGGGCGCGACGCCCCGTGAGGCGACCGGAGAACAGGTCGGTTGCCTCGCGCGCCCTCTGGGGATAGCGCGGTGTCCAGACCGGGTGGCCGACCCAGGTCCGCCGGCCCGTGTAGGCCGGGACGGCGGGGGCCAGCCCCGGCGACGTCAGCACGCCGCCCGGCCCGGGCAGGCCTTCGAGGTGCCGCAGGGCTTCGAGGTCACCGGGACCGAGGAAGAAGCCCGGCCGGCTTTCGTCGATGGCCGCGCGCTCGGAGTCCGCGAAGAAGGCCGCACCCGGCAGCGTCGCCAGCGCCAGGCCCAGCGGCGCCAAAACCGCCGGCGCGCGAAGGGCCTGCCATCCGCGCACGGCGAGGGTCGCGATCGGCAACGCGATGCCTTGCAGGGCATGCGAGGGCAGTGCCGCCGAGAAGGCGAAGGTCACGGCCAAGGCGGCCACGGGCCACAACAGGAGGACCCTGTCACGAGGCTCCCGCACAGTCGGCCGGATGCCTGCGACGGCGAAGAGCGCCACCGGGCCGAGGGTCAAGATCAGTCCGAGAAGGCTGGGGCGCTCGAGCGGGGTTTGCGCCTGCGCGACGGCCCAGGCGCCGTCCGCGCGCCCGAGCGCGAAGTAGTAGAGCAGCGGCAACGCGGTGGCGAGCGCGGCCACGCCGATCCCGAGGTGGGCCCTCCGCGGGCGAACCGACACGGCCAGTCCCGCGGTGACCAGGAGCAGCGTCTCTCCCTGCCAGGGGTGAAGCCAAGACGTCAACGCGCCGGCGCCTGCAGTCCCTGCGAGCAGCCAGGCCGAGCCCCGCCCGACCTGTTTGCTCATCAGCCGTTCGAGCCCCAGGAGGAAGAGCGGCATCAGCCCGAGCGCCAGGGCGCTGGGCAGGTAGCCCCAGAGAAGCGGAGCGGTGGTGGTGTCGCCTCCGACCGTGCGGACCGCCTCGGCTCCCGGCAGGTGGTCCCAGCCGATCAGGGCCACGAGCGGAGATATCGAGAAGAGCGCCAGGGCGAGTGCGGCGGCGCGCGGGAGAGGGTCCGCGAAGAAGCGCGCGCAGAAGCGCCGATAGCCGAGGAAGAGGACCCCCACGGCGACGGGCGTCCAGAGTAGGAGGCTCAGCTCGAGGCTTCCGCCCGCCCGCCACAGGAGCCCGCTGAGCACGAACATCGGGTGCAGGAAGACGTGCCCGCCGCTGTCGAGGTCGAACCCGTTGGCGGCCAGCCCGTGCTCCCCCGCGCTGCGGATCCAGGAGAGGTACTGCAGCTGATCGCCCGGAAAGATGCCAGCAGCGCCGGTGAAGGCGCGGCCAGAGGCCGAGGCCTCACGGACCAGGTACACCACCGGCGCCGCCGCCCACGCCGCGAGTGCCACCAGCAGGACGAGATCGAGCCTGCGCCCCAAGGTTGCGCCGTTGAAGTGCTTCACCAGTTCGGCAGGGGCGTCCGCTGTCCCGACGAGGCCCGCGACACACGAATCTATTGCGCCTGCCCGCCGAGCCGCCTGCCGGTGGTGTCTAGAGTCGCCTGCCGATGGAGAGGGGCGGGCCGCCGCGTGATCGAGCTTCCGGCGCGGTGAGCCGAATCGCGGTCATCGGAGCCGGGGTGGCCGGCCTCTCCGCGGGCTACGACCTCGCGCGCGCGGGCTGGGAGGTCGATGTCCTCGAGCGCTGGCCCGGCCTGGGAGGACAGGCCGCCACGCTCGACGTGGGGAGCGGGCTTTCGCTGGAGCGCTACTACCACCACCTCTTCACCTCGGACCGCGACATCGCGGCGCTCTACCGCGAGCTGGGCCTGGAGATCGGCTGGCATTCGTCCAGCGTCGCGTTCTTCGCCGATGGGAGCAGTCACCCGTTCACCACGCCGGGCGACCTGCTGCGCTTCAAGCCCCTCTCGGTACGGTCGCGCGTGCGCATGGGCCTGGCCGTGCTCAGTCTCCAGCGCCGCCATCGGACGCCGACGGAATTCGAGGAGCGCACGGCGCGGGACTGGATAGTCGAAGCGATGGGCGCGGAGGGGTGGGAGCGCGTCTGGGGACCGCTGCTCCGCGGCAAGTTCGGCGACCACGCCGAGGAGATCTCCATGGCCTGGCTCTGGAGCAAGCTCACGCTGCGCCGGCAGATCAAGGGCGCCGAGGTCCGGGGGGAGCGGCTCGGATACCCGGAGGGAACGTTCGAGCCGCTGTTCCGCCGGCTGGCGGAAGAGATCGAGCGCCGCGGCGGCCGCGTGCTGATCGACCGCCCCGCCGCGGCGATCAGGCGGCGCAGCGGACGCCTCGAGGTGGACGTCGGCGCGGCGGGCTCCTACCGCGCGGGCCACGACCCGCGCGCATTCGAGGTCGAGGGCGAGCAGAGCTACGACGCCGTCCTCGCCACGGTGCCAAACCGCATCTTCGAGCGGCTGCTCGAGCCCTCACTGGCGAGCGAGCTCGGCTCGGGCTACCTCCAGCGCCTGCAGGCGATCGAGTACCACGCGGCGGTCTGCCTGCTCCTGGAGCTCGACCGCGGCTTCTCGCCCTTCTACTGGACCAACGTGGCCGACCGGGGCCTGCCGTTCGTGGGGCTGATCGAGCAGCGGCATCTTGTCGGCGCCGAAGCCCTCGACGGCCGGCACTTCCTCTACGTGGCGAACTACACCCCTCAGGCTGACCGCCTCCTGAGCCTTGACGCCGACCAGTTGCTGAGCGAGTACGAACCCGGCCTGCGCCGGGCCAACCCGGCGTTCAGGCGATCGTGGGTGCGGCAGCGGTGGCTGTTTCGCGAACCGGACGCCCAGCCGATCGTGACGACGGATTACCGCGCGCGAATGCCCACCCTGCAGACCGGAGTCGGCGGCCTGTTCCTGGCCAACACCACGCAGATCTACCCGGAGGACAGGGGGACCAACTACGCGGTGCGGCTCGGCCGGCAGGCCGCGGCGCTGGTCATGTCCGGCGGCGTCCGGCCGAGCTGATCGTGCCGCAGGCGAGCGTCATCATCCCCGCCCGCGATGCCGAGGCGACCCTGGCCCGGACGCTTGCCTGCCTCGAGCGCCAGGCGGGGGCGCCGGACTTCGAGGTGATCGTGGTCGACGACGGCTCTCGAGACGGCACGGCCGAAGTGGCCCGCGCCGCGGGCGCGACGACGCTCGTCCAGCCGCGCACCGGAGCCGCGGAAGCCCGCAACCGGGGCGTGCGGGCAGCCGGGGGCGAGGTGCTGGCGTTCCTCGACGCCGACTGCTTTCCCCAGCCGGGCTGGCTGGCCGGCGGTGTCCGCGCTCTCGAGACCGCCGACATCGTGCAGGGCCACGTCAGGCCCGACCCCGCCGCCGACCTCGGCCCGTTCGACCGTACGTTGTGGATCGTCGACGACGTCGGCCTGTGGCAGACGGCGAGCCTCTTCGTCGGACGCGACGTCTTCGACCGGGCCGGCGGATTCGAGGACTGGCTGGACGTCGGAGCCGGGAAGCTGATGGCCGAGGACGTCTGGTTCGGCTGGCGCGCGCTGCGCGCCGGGGCCCGGGGCGCCTTCGCCGCGGAGGCGCTCGCCCACCACGCTGTCTTCCCGCGCGGGCCCGGGGGGTACATCTCAGAGCGCCGGCGAGCCGGGCACTTTCCCGCCATCGCGGCCCGCATGCCCGAGCTGCGGCGGTCGATGTTCCACCGCCGGCTCTTCCTCTCCCGGCGCACCGCCGCGTTCGACGCGGCGGCCGTGGCGGTGGCCGTCGCGGCGGTTCGGCGCTCCCCGGCGCCGCTGGCGGCCGCGCTGCCCTACGTGCGGCTGGCCTGGCGCGAGCGGCTGAAGGTCGCGGGTCCGCGGGCCCCCGAGGTGGCCGTGGTGGATCTGGCTGCGGACGCGGTGACGCTCGCCGCGCTGGCGCGGGGCAGCCTGCGTGCCCGCAGCCTCGTGCTCTAACGGCGCAGGAGCGCCATGCAGAACTGCGTGCCCTCGCCGGCCGTTCGCTCGAGCCTCAGGCCCGCCGCGGTCGCCACGTCGCGAAGCTCACCGAGGTCGACGGCCGAGCCGAGCCACGCGGGGTCGACCTGGCCCCGGGGGCCTCGCCGCGCGAGCGCACGCAGTGCCGTCTTGGCCTGGCGGCGGGCCGCGGGCGCCCGGTGGATCGAAGGATCGTTGGATACCTGCAACGCCGCCCAGCCTCCCGGCCTCAGCACCCGGCCCATCTCCCGGACGTAGCCGAGGGTCAGGGTGGGATCGGGAAGGTGCTGGAAGACGACATACGACACGCATACGTCGGCGCTCGAATCCTCCACGCCCGCCAGCGAGGTTCCGTCGCCGTGCAGCCAGTCGACGTTCTCCAAGTCGGGGTTGAGCTCGCGGGCTCGCGCGAGCATCGCCTCGGAGACGTCGAGGGCGCGCACGTCGCCCGCGCGGGCCGCCAGCGCCCGTGTCTGGCGGCCGGCGCCGCAGCCGATCTCCACGACCCGGGCGTCGGGCTCCACCGCGACGCCAAGCGTCTCGAGCATCACATCCAGCGACCGCTCCCCGTTCGCGAAGAACTCCGCGGCGTCCGGGTCGGCGTAGCTGAGCTGGTTGTCGACGAAGAAGAGCGCGTTCTCGCGCGCGCGGTCGTCCCAGAAGCGCCGCATGCTCTGTTCGCGGGGCACTAGAGCCAGCCGCGCCAGCGGAAGAAGCCCAGCATGCCGCCGAGCAGGACGGCCATCGAGGCCATGATCACCCAGAAGGCCTCGATGCTCCCCTCGCCCGGCACGGCGACGTTCATGCCGAAGATGCTCGCGATGAGCGTGAGCGGCAGGATCACGACGCTGAACGCGGTGAGCACCCTCAGCACCTCGTTCACCCGGTGCGAGAGCACCGATTCGTTCGTCGACTCCAGAGCCTCGACGACCTCCTTGTAGTTCTCGAGCATGTCCCATATGCGCTCGGAGGCGTCGTTGATGTCGTCGAAGTAGATGTCGAGGTCGTCGGGCAGGTAGCGCTGTTTGGTGCGCTCCAGGTCGCGCAGCACCGCGCGCTGCGGTCGGATGACCTTGCGGAAGTTGATGATCTCCTGCTTGGCGTTGGACAGGTCCCGCACGACCTCCTGGGAGCGGCCTTCGAAGATCTCCTGCTCGAGGCGCTCGAGCTTGTTCCCCATCTTTCGCAGCATCGGGAAGCAGTAGTCGAATGCCTGGTCGACGATCTGGTAGAGCAGCAGCCCCGAGCCCTTGGAGAGCAGCGTCTCGCGCGCCTCCTGCGAGGAGCGGCAGCGCTCGAACAGGTACTGGACGGGCGGGAGCTCGCTGTTCGGCATCGTCACGACGAAGTCGGGGCCGACGAAGAGGTCGAGCTCGGCGGCGTTCAGGCGGCCGACGGCCTTGTCGTAGACCGGGAAGTGCAGGACGATGAAGAGGTACCCCGGGTACTCGTCGATCTTCGGGCGCTGGTTGCGCGAGTAGACGTCCTCGAGGTCCAGGGGATGGAAGTCGAAGTGCTCCTCGAGCCAGGCCCGGTCAGCCGGGCCGGGTCGGGGGATGTTGATCCAGCGCAGGCCCTCGCCCTCGAGGGCCTTGCCGTCGCCGGCCGAGCCGTCGAGGGTGACGACCTCGACGTGAGGCTCAGCGGTCGGCCTGGCTGAAGCGACCCGTTCGCGGGCGGCGCGCCTGAGGCGGGGCTTGGGGAGGCTCGGCATCGCTGGGTCTCAGGGGGTCTTCGCTCATGGGGAGCCTCCCGAGTCTAATCCCGCTTCCGCAGCCGGCTTGTGTATCCTCTGCGCCGACATATCGCCGTTACATCGAGAGGGGTGGAGGGACATGGCCCTTTGAAGCCCCGGCAACCATCCCGTCCGGACCAGTCCGGCGGGCAGGGTGCCAATTCCATCGAGATGTGACGAGGCTCCTTCACCGAGTGGCCTCCGTCACGCCGATAGGCGGCGGATCCAACGGAAGAAGGGGTAAGGGCATGTCAGTCGTTTCTTTGAGTTGTAGGGAATGCGGAGAGCAGTACCCGCTCGAGGCCAGCTACGTCTGCGAGGTCTGTTTCGGGCCCCTGGAGGTCAGCTACGACCTCAGCGGCCTCGAAGCCGAGGAGACCCGCCGCAAGATCCAGGCCGGGCCGGCCTCCATCTGGCGGTACGGGGACTTCCTGCCCTTCGACAAGCCGCCTCGCAGCGCACTGGGGGCGGGCATGACTCCGCTGTTGCGCGCCGACCGCCTCGCCGCGGAGCTCGGCCTGGGGGAGGTATGGGTCAAGAACGACGCCGCCAACCCCACGCATTCGTTCAAGGACCGCGTGGTCACGGTGGCGCTGGCCAAGGCCCAGGAGCTGGGCTTCCAGGTGGTGGCCTGCGCCTCGACCGGCAACCTGGCCAACTCCGTCGCCGCGCACGCCGCGGCCGCCGGCCTCGAGTCCTACGTCTTCGTGCCCAGCGACCTCGAGGAGCAGAAGATCCTCGCCACCGGCGTCTACGGCACCAAGCTGGTCGCGGTCCGGGGCAGCTACGACGACGTCAACCGGCTCTGCACCGAGCTTTCCGCCGACCGCGAGTGGGCGTTCGTGAACGTGAACCTGCGGCCCTACTACGCCGAGGGCTCGAAGACGCTGGCCTTCGAGATAGCGGAGCAGCTGAGCTTCCAGGTCCCCGATCGCGTAGTGGTGCCGGTGGCGTCCGGGTCGCTGTTCACCAAGATCGCCCGTGGCTTCGACGAGTGGCACGAGGTCGGCCTGCTCGATCGCGGTGCGCCGACGATGAACGGCGCCCAGGCCGAGGGCTGCTCTCCTGTCGCCCAGGCCTTCGACGACGGCCACGACGTCTGCCGCCCCGTCCGTCCGAAGACCATCGCCAAGTCGCTGGCGATCGGAAACCCCGCCGACGGCCCCTACGCGCTGGACCTGGCGCGGCGCTCGGGCGGCTCGGTCGACTCGGTCACCGACGACGAGGTCCGCGAGGGGATCTCGTTGCTGGCGCGGACGACCGGCGTCTTCACCGAGACCGCCGGAGGGGTGACGACCGCAGTGCTCCGGAAGCTGGCCGAGCGGGGCGACATCGACGCCTCCGAACGCGTGGTGCTGGTGATCACCGGAGAGGGCCTCAAGACCCTGGACGCCGTGCGCGGCACTTTCGACACGACCGTGGTCGAGCCGACCGTCGAGTCGTTCGAGGCAGGCTTCTCGCAGGACGCCGTTCCCGCCGCGTAAACTGCCCGGCCCCATGTCCGTCACCGTCAAGATCCCGACACAGCTTCGTAGCGTCACGGGCGGCGAGTCCGACACCGAGGTGGAGGACGCCGGCACGGTCGGCGACGTGCTCGACCGCCTCTACGAGCGCTACGACGGGCTGCGCAATCGGATCGCCGAGGACGGCGACCTGCGCCGGTTCGTGAACGTCTACGTGGGCGGGGAGGACATTCGGTTCCTCGACGGTCTCGACACGTCGGTCGAGGACGGGGACGAAGTCACGATCCTGCCCGCTGTCGCGGGGGGCTGAGCGCCACCAGCGCCCGCTCGACCGCCGCGTCGAAGCGGTCCGCGTCAAAGCGAGCCGCCGTGGCGATCCCGCCGTCGATGACCCGCCGCCGCAGGTCGGAGCGCTCGGCGAGCGCCTCAGCCGCTGCGGCGAGGGCCTGTGGGCCGCGGTCCGGATCGGCGAGCAGGCAGTTCTCGCCGTCTTTCAGGTACTCGCCCGAGCCGCCGCGCCCCGAGGCGATGACCGGCCTGCCCGTGGCCATGGACTCGAGCGGCACCAGCCCGAACGGCTCTTCCCAGCGGACCGGGAACAGCGTCGCGTCCGCCTCGGCGTAGACGGCGGGCAGCTCAGAGCGTGGGTGGCGCTCGAAGCTCACCCGGCCGCCGAGGCCGAGGCGTAGCGCGAGGCCGCGCAGCGCCTCGAGGTGTGCCGCGTCACCGCCGCCCACGACCCGAAGGGTCGCCGCGGCGGGCATGTGCACGAGCGACTCGATGGCCAGGTCGATCCCCTTCCGCTCGTCGACGCGCCCGCAGTAGAGCAAGCGCCAGGCCCAGCGCCGCGATGGGGCCGGTCCGGCGAACAGCGACCGATCGATGCCCGGGTAGGCGATCTCCGCGCCGGGCAGGTCCCACCCCTCCCTCCTGGCCCGGTCGAGCAGGGTGTGGCTGGCGAACAGCCAGCTAGCGACGCCCGAGAGACGCGGGGCCCGGACGCGACTGCGGCGGTCGACCTTCGGCCCGTAGAGCAGCCAGTCGTCGTGGACCACGCACCCTGCGGGCGCCCCGCCGCGCTGGGCACGTTCGATCAGGGACAGCGACATGCCGCCCATGGCCCACCAGCTGACCACGTCCGGGCGCACATCGGACAAGTGGCGATCCAGGACGCGAGCGTTGTGGCGCTCGAGGCGCATGACGGCGATCGGCCCCATGCGCGGAAAGGCGTGATCGCGCCAATACCAACGCAGCTCACGGTGGACGTCGGGGTCCTCGGGCACGGAGCGATCGGGCTCCGGGGCGCGCCAGTCGGTGGTGAGCACCCGGACTTCGTGGCCGAGCTCACGCAGGCGGGTCACAGCCGAGCTCCACATGAGCTCGTACCCGCCCAGGTGATGGGGCGGATACAGGTTGCCCACGGTCAGGACGCGCACGGCGCGCGAGCGTAGTGCACCCCCCTGGCCCGGCGGTAAGGTCGTCGCCGTGGAGAGCGGCCTCGGCGACCTGCGCTCACGGGTCCGCGAGGCGGGGCCCTGGTACCACACGCTCGCCCTCGGCGGCGACGTGGTGACCGAGGGCATGTTCGACCTGCGGCCGTTCGTCCCGCGCTACGGCCTGCCGGACGACCTGAGCGGGATGCGCGTGCTCGACGTGGGCACCTTCGATGGCTTCTGGGCCTTCGAGATGGAGCGCCGGGGCGCGAGCGTCACCAGCCTCGACCTCGACCGCACCCAACAGCTCGACTGGCCCCCGCGCCTGCGACCCGCCGAGGACGCCGAGCGGGGGCACACCTTCCGGGTCGCGAGGGAGGCGCTGGGCAGCAAGGTCGAGAGGGTGGGGCTGTCGGTATACGAGGCCACCCCGGAGCGTATCGAGGGCGCGTTCGACCTGGTCTTCTGCGGCTCGGTGCTGATTCACCTGCGCGACCCCATGCTGGCCCTCGAGCGCATGGCGGCCCTCTGCCGCGGGCTGTTCATACTGGCCGAGGAGCACAGCCGCCGCCTGGCGCCGCTGCGCTTCGTCCACGGAGCGGAGTTCCGCGGCGACTCGCCCTGGAGCACCTGGTGGATCCCCACGGCGGCGACCTGGGAGACGATGGTCTACACGGCCGGCTTCGAGAGCGTGCGCCGCCACGGGCGCTTCAACCTGCGTTTCCGTGACCGGCGGGGAGGGGTTCCCCACGTGGTCGTCCACGCCAGGGGAGCAGCGGCCTGAGCCTCCCGATGACCGCCCGCCAGCGGCTGCAGATCCGCCTGAGCCACGACTGGGGACCGCGGTTGGCCTCACGTCTGCGCCAGCGCTGGGTCAGGCTGCGCAACCCGCTGGCCGACATCAGCTTCGGCCCCGGCTGCCGGCTCGGGCCCGGGTTTTCCCTCCAGGCTCCGTGGGGCGGCCGTTTTCACTGTGGCCCGGGCTGCGAGTTCAGGCGGGGCTTCCGCGCCGAGCTGGCCGGCCCTGACGCGACCGTTGCGATCGGGGACGCGACCCGCTTCACGTATGACGTGGTGATCCAATGTGCCGGCTCGATCACCATCGGTGCGGGCGCGATGTTCGCCGCCCACTCGATGGTGGTCGATGGCAGCCACCGCTTCCGCGACTTGGATGTCGGCCTACTGGACCAGGGCTACGACCTGCGCACCATCCATATCGGCGACGGCGTGGGCGTGATGGCCAAGACGACGGTGATCGCCGATGTGGGCACGCGCGCCTTCGTGGGGGCCAACGCGCTGGTCTCGCGCCCGATCCCGCCGTACACCGTCGCGGTGGGCGTCCCCGCAAGGGTGGTCGACTACTTCGGGCCGCCCGGGCAGGAGCCCGAGGGCTGGCCCCGGGATGGCTGAGCCCCGTGCCGCCGTCGCGGTGGTCTCCTACCGCGAGCCCGAGCTGCTGGCCGCCTGTCTGGGGTCGCTCGAGCCCGACGCGCTAGCGGGCCTGGCCGAGGTCTGGGTGGTCGACAACGCCTCGGGCGACGGCTCCTCTCAGCTCGTGCGCGACCGCTTTCCCTGGGCCTCGCTCGTGGCCCTGGAGCACAACGTGGGCTACGGGGCCGCGGTGAACCTGGTGGCTGGGCGCAGCCGCGCGCCCTGGTTGGTCGCGGCCAACCAGGATGTCGAGGTGGCGCCCGGCGCCCTCGAGCGATTGCTGGCGGCCGGCGCGGGCGATCCCCGGGCGGGGGCCGTGACGCCGCGGCTGATCGCCGCGGCGGGGGGCCAGGAGCGCTCCGTCCAGCCCTTCCCGACCGTGGGGGTGACGCTCGCCTACAACCTCCGCCTGCACCGCCTCAGCCGTGGCCTCGCCGAGCGGCTGTGCCTCGAGGAGGGCTGGGACCCCGAACGGGCCCGCGAGGTGCCCTGGGCCTTCGCCGCCTTCCTGGCCCTGCGGCGCCAGGCCTTCGACGCCGTGGGCGGCTTCGACCCCGCGCAGTGGCTGCACGCCGAAGACCTCGACCTGGCCTGGAGGCTGCGCGCCGCCGGTTGGTCCACCCGCTACGAGCCCTCGTCGGTCGTGCGGCATGTCGGGAGTGTCGCCACCCGCAAGGCCTTCGGCGACGTGGAGCGCCGGCACATGGCCGCCAGCTATGCCTGGATGGCCCGCCGGCGGGGGATGGCCGTGGCCCGCACGGTGGCGGGGCTGAACGTCGCGGGGGCATCGGCCCGCTGGCTTGCGCTCTCGCTTGCGGGGCGGGTCTCGGGCGGGCGCCTCGGAGGGGGGTCGGAGCACCACCGGCGCTGGGCCCGGATCCACGCGGTGGGCCTCGGGCCGAGGGAGCGCCTGCTCGGCCGCTACTGAGCCGCGTCTCCCTCGGCGGCGCGCTCGGAGAGGTCGGGGCCCTCGCTGCTCTGCTCCTCCCAGGCCGAGAGGAAGTGCGGAGCCAGCGCCTGGCGGAACGAGAGATCCACGCTGTGCCAGACCCGCGAGCCCAGGAGCGGCACCCACGGCGGGATCCACCGGGCCAGCCTCAGCCCGCGCCCGCTGGCGGGGGGCTGTCTCTGCGCTTCGCTGAACAAGCGGTGAAACCAGGCGTCGAGCTCGGGGTGAAGGCGAACGAACTCGCGCTCGGACACCGCAACGCGCGCGGCGCGGCGCTTCCAGAACTCGAGGGTCATCTCTCGGTGGTGGTCCACCACGGCGCGCCGGTTGAACAGCACTCGCAGACCCACGCGGCTGGCACGGTAGGACCAGTCGAGGTCCTCGTAGCCGTACGGCAGGCGCTCCTCGTCGAAGTCGCCCACCCGCTCCGCGAAGGCGCGCTTGACCGACACGTTCGCCCCGTAGAAGCGCCCCCAACCGGCCTCCGTCCCGCGGATGTTGGGGTAGTCGAACTGGATTCCCCGGTCCAGCCACCTCATGAAGGTCGTCACCTCGACCTCGGGAGCCCAGCGGACCAGCCCGAGCACCGCGACCTCGTCGTCGGCGTTGCTGCGGTGCCAGTCCAGGTGTTCGGCTACGAGATCCGGTCGAGGCACGGTGTCGTTGTCGGTGAACAACACGATCGGCGCCCTCGCCGCTCGGCGCCCGGCGTTGCGGTTGGCCGAGAGGCCGGGGCGGGCGCCCTGGGTCCAGCGCACAGGGAAGGCGCGCTCGCCGACGGCCTCCTCGACGGCGGCTGGGTCGGGCTCGGCGGCGTCCACCGCAAGGACCAGCTCGAACTCTTCCGGCGGCAGGTTCTGGCGGTCGTAGCCGTCGAGCACGCGCCGCAGCACGGAGTGCATGCCGATCGTCGAGAGCACGACGCTCAGCCGCGGCTCGGGCATCGCGGCGAAGCTAGCAAGCCCCCGCGCTAGCTTGCGGGCGGTGACGCGGATCGGCGTGGCCTGCGACCCCGCTCGTGAGGAGCGGGAGTTGCGGGACTATCTCGGCGAGGGCTTCGACCTCGGCCGCCTGCAGGCCTACCAGCGCACGCTCGCCGAGGAGTTCGCGGCGTGCGGCGACGAGCAGCGCTTCTATCGCAGCTCTCGCGGTTACCTCTACAACCTCACAGCGTTCGCGATGACCGGGACGAAGCTGCCCTACCTACGGGAGCTGGCGTCCCTGCTCCCCGCGGGGGCGCGGGTGCTCGACTACGGCTGCGGCATAGGCTCGGACGGCCTCGCGCTGATCGAGGCGGGATTCCGCGTCGAGTTCGCGGACTTCGCCAACCCCAGCACCGACTACCTGCGCTGGCGGCTGGGCCGGCGTGGCCTTCAGGCGCCGGTCCACGACCTCGACGTCGATGTGCCGGGGGGCTTCGACGCGGCCTTTGCGTTCGACGTGATCGAGCATGTCGAGGACCCGTTCGCCTTCCTGGCCGAGATCGAGAGCCGCGCCCGTTTGGTCATGGTCAACCTCCTCGAGGCCGAGGAGGGTGACCAGGAGATCCACCATGAGCTGCCTGTCGAGCCGATCCTGCGCCGGGCCTCGAGCCGCGGAGTGCTGCGCTACCGGCTGCTGCACGGGCGCTCGCACCTGGTGGCCTACCGCAGCGAGCGCGCGCGCCTGCCCGACCGTCTCGGAGGCCGCGCCCGGCTCGCCCTCGGCCGTCTCAGAGCCCGGGTCGCGGTCGGGCGCTGAAGGCTGCGTGAGGGTCGCCCAGGCGGGCGGCCACGAGCGCCCGGCGGCCCTCTCGCGAGAGCAGCACCCCGGGGTCCGGGCTCACCGGCGGCTGCCCGGGACCGCGCGGCATGAACACTCGTCGCGGCCTGCCCGCCACCTGGAAGCCCCCGGACTCGACCAGCCGCGCCAGGCCGGCGCTGTTGGGGTACCACCACCACGGGCGCGCTCGGCCGTCGAAGCGGGCGACCGGCACCCGTGGTAGCAGGAGGGAGAGGGGGAGGTCGATCCCGTCGACCACCACTAGGGTCCCGCGGCAGACCGAGCGGATCCGCTCGAGCGCGCGCACCGGGTCGCGCAGGTGCACCAGCAGGCTGCCCAGGTAGACGACGTCGAAGGCCCCGTCCTGGGCTGGGTCGAGGTCGTAGACGCTTCGCTCCACCCGCTCGACGGCAGAGCCCAACTCGCGCCTTGCGATCTCGAAGCCGCGCCCGCCGGCGTGCCGCTCGCCGATGGCCTCCCTGACCTCCGGCTCGCTTCCGGCAGGCCAGTCCCAGCGGGCGGGGTCGAGCACGTCGACCGCCACGACCTCGGCCGCACCGCGCCGCTCCATCTCGAACGCCCAGAACCCGTTGAACGTGGCCACGTCCAGGCAGCGCATGTCGCTGAGCGAAGAGGGGAGGGGCACCTCCCTGGCCACCGGCCGGGTGTCGAGCCACCCCGGAGTGAGGACCCCCGGGGCCAGCTCCATCGTGTGGTACCACTGCAACGCCGCCACCTCGGCGGCCAAGCTCTCGTGCATCAGGCCGCGCGCACCCGACTCGGCGCGGCGCGTCGGAGGTACCCGAAGAGCTCGCGCATGAGCGGCCGCTCGGTCAGCCATACGGTGGCCGCGTTCAGCCCGACGAACAGCAGCACCTCCACCACGGTCATGGCATCGGTGTGGTCGCCGGGGTCGAGGGCGCGCAGCGCGAGTACCGCCGCCACCGCGGGCAGGGTGGGGGCCACGGCTCGCGCACAGTGGCGGATCACGCTGAACCCGGAGAACAGGCGGCCGAGGTAATACGTGCGGGTGGCGAGCGCCATCGCCTCCGCGGCGGCCGCCGCGACCGCGAACCCCGTCAGGCCGTACAGCAGCATGCCGGGGATCCCGAGAGCCAAGAAGGTGACCACCGAGACCGCTCCGCTGACGGCCAGCGGGCGGGTGTGATCCAGCGCCCGGAAGTAGGCGGTCCAGTTGAAGGCCACCTGCTTGAAGGCGGTCACCACGCCGAACACCTGCAGCAATCCGACGGCGACCTGCCACTTGCTGCCGAGCACGTGGTCCACGATGTCCTGGGCGAACAGCGCCAGCCCGAAGCCGAAGGGCATGCCCCAGATCAGGGCCAGGCGGTTGGACTTCGAGAAGGACTCGAAGAGCAGGTCGAGCCGCTCCCTCACCGCGCATACCGCGGGGTACAGCGTCTGCGTCAGGAGCTGGTCGACCCGGTCGGCGAATGCGGTGATCGAACCCACCAGCCCGATCGCCCCGAGGCCGGCCAGACCCGCTGTCTTCTCACCGAGGATCGTGGCGGTCTGAACCACGACGAGGCCGCTGGTGCTTGCCACCAGGAGCGGCCAGGAGAACGTGAAGTATCGCTTCAGCGTGCCGCGATCCAGCCGGATCCGCAGCCGGTAGGGGGAGGCGAGCACCGCCGCGATGGCGGTGGCGCCGGTGCCGGCCACGAAGCCGATCACCAGCGCCCAGTGGCCGGCTCCGGCAGCGGCCAGCCCTATGGTGACGGCAAAGCCCAGGACAGGCTCGATGGCCAGAAGTGCCCGCTCGCGGAAGAACCGCATCTGGCGATGGAGGACCCACGTGGGAGCCGAGAAGGCGGTCAGCAGCACTCCGATCGCCATCACGCCGACCGGCACGATGATCTCCGGCTGGCCGTACAGGAGGGCGAAGACGGGCCCCAGCGCCGCCACAAGAAAGGCGAAAAGCAGCGTCCAGAAGAGGTTGAGCGTGAAGGCTTTCTGAAAAGCCTCCTCCTGGTCGAGCTCCTCCTGCTGGATGAACTTGTCGGAGATGCCCACGTCCTTCAGCCACAGCACCGTCACCACGGCCACATAGATCAGGCCCCACAGCCCGTACTCGGAGGCCGTCAGGAAGATCGCGACGAGGAAGCGGCGGCCCAGCCCGATGCTCGCCAGCACCGAGAAGAAGGCCACGTTGACGATGCCTCCACGCGCGGTGTGCTCGCGAAGGCTGCGGCCCCCCAGTTCGATGCCGCGCGCCTCGGCGCGCTCGACGCCGAACGTGTCCTCGGCCACGGCTACATGTACCCGAGCAGCTTCATCCGCCGCTCGATCTCCTCGGTCTCGGCCCCTGGACCGACGCGCTCCGGGCTCGCGGTCGCCCACAGGTCGGGGTGGTCGAGTGCTTCCCGCAGCGGCGTGTCGCCGCCGGGCCGGGGATCGGTCTCCAGGGGATCGGCCTCGAGCTCGTAGAGCTCGATGGCCTCGCCGCGGGCCATCAGCTTGCGCTCGCCGTCGGTGACGCAGGTCAGCGGCGTCGAGAGCTTCGCCCGCTCGTGCTCGTCGAGCCCCCACGCTTCGGTGGCGACGTCCGCCCGCGGGTCGTCGGCCTCGATGAAGTCCCACTGGGCGGCCGCGAGACCGTCCGGGCCGGGCCGCTGGGTCCACGGATGCTCCGCCACCCCCAGGTGCTCGGCCAGCAGAGCCGGCACGTCGGCGAGGCTGACCGGCCCCTCGCCGGCGTCGAAGGCGGGGTCGCTCACCACGAAGGGCAGGCGGATGAGCCGGTCGTCGAGCGAGAAGGCATGGGCCAGCAGGCCCCCTTCCCCGAAGTTCTCCCCGTGATCGGAGGTCACGACCACCAGCGTCTCGTCCAGCTCGCCGGCCTCATCGAGGCGGCCGAGCAGGCGTTCGAGCCAGTCGTCCATGAGCAGAACCGAGCGCGCGTAGAGATGACGCATGCGCTGCAGGGCTTCCTCGGGCACCGCGAGGTCGGACAGGCAGGACTTCCAGATCGCGCTGAGCGAGAGGTGGCGCCGGGCCTCGCCGGCGGCCTTGATGCGGTGGCGGGGGCCGAGGTCGTTGTACGGCTTGGGCGGCAGGTAGGGCGAATGAGCCTCCACCAGGTTCACGAACCAGAAGAACGGCCGGTCGTCACGCTCGTCGAGCCAGCGGGCGAGCACCCGCTCGGCTGCTGCTGCGCCGTCGTCGGCGCGGGCGCGCAGGCCCTCCAGGGCCCAGACTCCGCGAGCGCGCAGGTCTCCGCGCTCGACCTGCTCCTGGCGGCGCCCGGTCTCGAGCTCCTCGAAGATCTCGAACCCGGTGGAGAAGCCCGAAGCCTCTCCGACCCACACATTCGCGCTCAAGCCACGCGTGTCCCAGCCAGCGCGTCGCAGGACCTCGGGCAGCAGCCGCTCGCGCTGGGCCTCCAGCACGGGGCGGGCGCCGTGCGGGCTGCCGCCCGGCGCCTGGCCCAGTCCCAGCGCGCGGGGTAGGCGCCCGCTGAACAGCGAGGCGTGCGCGGGCAGGGTCCAGCAGGCGGTGGAGAAGACATCGGCCACGGCCCGCCCCGAGCGGGCCAGGTCGGCGATCGCGGGCGAGGCGCCGGCGGGTGCCCCGTATGGCTCCAGAGCGTCGACCCGGACGGTGTCGAACACCAGGAGGACCACGTTTCGCGGCACGAGGGGAGCTTACGCGCGCAACTACCCTTACGCCGCCGATGAGGCCGCGTATTCGACAGAGGCCGACGGGCGCGCCGGACCCCCGCCCCGAGCCCCCGCCCGGCGCCCGAAACCTGGTCGTGGTCATCCTCGACAGCCTGCGCTACGACTCGTGGGTGCAGGCGTCGCCCTCGGCGCTGAGCGCGCTCGGCGCGGTCGAGCGTCGCTGGAGCTACGCGACCTGGACGGCGCCCTCGCACTACAACCTCCTCATGGGGCTGCTGCCCCACACGAACCCGCCCGAGGTATATGCCTCGGAGTACTACAAGCAGGACTTCCTTCGCTACAGCGAGCGCCTGGGCGTCGAGGGGATCGAGTTCCGCAAGCTGCTCCCCTCGATGTTCGTGCCAAGCTACCTCAAGCACACGCTCGGCTACTCGACCCACGCGATGGTCTCAATGCCGGTCCTCAACGAGCACACGGCGATCAACCGCGACTTCGACTCCTATCGGCTGATGCCCCAGCACAACGACATGGCGGCGATGCTCGGGGGGATGAGCCTCGAGGACCGGCCCTCCTTCTACCTGCTGAACGTGGGGGAGACCCACTACCCCTATGCGCAACCCGGCGAGGATCCCTCCGAGTGGCCCCACATCCACGGCGTGCACGGCGTCTTCAAGCGCCTCGACGACGCCGAGGGTCCCGACGCGCCGGAGTTCTTCGACCAGGCCGCGCTGCGCGAGCTCCACGCGCGCCAGATCGACGCGGTGGGCTACCTCGACTCCGTCTTCGCGCGTCTGTTCGATCTGCTGCCCTCCAACACCTGGGTGATCGTCACGTCCGACCACGGAGAGCTGTTCGGCGAGGACCGCTTCTTCGGGCACGGGCCGATCGCCCACGAGAAGGTGCTCGAGGTGCCCTACGTCGAGGGCCTCGTCCCCTAGCCGACCGCGCCTTGGGGCCGATCGACTTCGCGGGCGCCTCGGTGCTGCTCACCGGCGCGCAGGGCTTCGTCGGCTCCTGGCTGGCGGAGCGCCTCCTCGCCGAGGGGGCCAAGGTCGTCACCCCGCGCCGCGACGTGGAGCCCGAGTCGCGCTTTCGCGCGGACGGGATCGAGGAGCGCTGCACGGTCGTCGCCGCCGACATCACCGACTACGAGGGCCTCCTTCGGATCCTCAACGAGCATGAGGTGCGCTTTGTGTTCCACCTGGCCGCCCAGACGCTCGTGGGCATTGCGAACCGCTCACCGCTGTCCACGTTCGAGGCCAACATCAGGGGCACCTACGTGCTGCTCGAGGCCTGCCGAGCCACCGGCGTGGTCGGCTCGGAGATCGACGGGGTGGTGGTGGCCTCTTCGGACAAGGCCTACGGCGAGCACGACGAACTTCCGTACCGCGAGGACTTCCCGCTGCGGCCTCGTTACCCCTACGACGTATCGAAAGCCTGCGCGGACATGCTCGCCCGCTCCTACGCCGTCACCTACAACCTGCCCGTGGCGGTGACGCGGCTGGCGAACGTCTACGGCGGCGGAGACCTCAACTGGTCGCGTCTGGTTCCCGACACCGCGCGCGCCCTGACGGCCGGCGAGGCGCCGATCATCCGTTCCGACGGTACCCCCGAGCGCGACTACCTCTACGTCGAGGACGCGGTGGACGCCTACCTCACGGTGGCGGCCTCCCTGTCACGCGAGGACCTGCGTGGCCGAGCCTGGAATGCCGGCTGGGGGACTCCGGTTTCGGTGCTCGACCTCGTCCGCCGCCTGATCCAGGCCGCGGCCCGGGACGCCGAGCCCGACGTACAGGGCGAGGGGCCGCCGCGAGGCGAGATCGACCGCCAGTTCCTGGACTCGACCGCCATTCGCGAGGAGCTCGGATGGCAGCCTCGAGTCGACCTGGACGAAGGCTTGAGGCGGGCCTGGGCGTGGTACGCCGCGCGATTCGGCTGAGCGGCAGGCCGGTTCGGCGCGGGCCGAACGGCGCCCGGCGGTCCTTTAGCCTTGGCCTCCCGCGCCCGTAGCTCAGTGGATAGAGCGTTCGCCTCCGGAGCGAAAGGCCGCAAGTTCGAATCTTGCCGGGCGCGCTGACCCGCGCGCCGAGCCCGGATGCTGGTCGCCATCATCTCGGACACCCACATGCCCCGCGGCCCTCGTGCGCTGCCGGCCGGCTGCCTGGAGCGGCTGGCCGCGGCCGACCTGATTCTCCACCTGGGCGACGTGATCACGACTTCGGTCCTCAGAGACCTGGAAGGCATCGGTCCCCCTCTGAAGGCGGTGCGGGGCAACGTGGACGAACCGGACCTGCAGCGACTGCTGCCTCTCGAGCTTGTGGTGGAAGCCGAGACGGCCCGCATCGGGATGGTTCACGACGCCGGGCCCGCGAAGGGCCGCCTGCGGCGTCTGTGGCGGCGGTTCCCGGAAGCGGGGGCGGTGATTTTCGGCCACTCCCACCTCCCCGTCCATGAGGAGGAGGTCGGCTTCCAGATCTTCAATCCCGGTAGTCCGACCGAGCGCCGCCGGGCGCCGAGCCACACCATGGGCATGCTTGAGGTTCATGGCGAGCACCTGGACTTCGCCCTGGTCCACCTGGACTGAGCCCTCGCGTATGTTCGCGCGACCGATGACGCGACTCCGGAAGCTGAGGGACCGCGTACGAGAGGAGCTCTCGGACATCCGTTGGCGGCGGCGGTTCATGCCGCCCGAGTACGCGCGGCCCTGGCGCATGGCGATCAGCGACTGGCTGGTCTTCTACTACCGCGACGTCCTGTCGGCCGATTCCCACTGGATGGGGGTGCGCAGCCTCAAGAACCCCCTCGACGCGTGGGTCTACCAGGAGATCGTCTACGAGACGCGGCCTGACGTGATCCTGGAGCTCGGCAGCGCCTACGGGGGGAGTGCGCTGTTCTTCGCCCACCTGCTCGATCTCCTCGGGGGGGAGGGGCGGGTGGTCTCGGTGGACCACAGCCACGAGGCGTTCCAGGCCGAGCACCGGCGCATCAGCACCGTGACCGGGGACACCCGAGACCCCGCGGTGATCGATCGTGTGCGCGAGCTGTGCGCCGGCGGGAGGGCGATGGTGATACACGACGCGAGCCACGATGCCGACGTGGTGCTCGAGGACCTGCGCAGCTACTCGCCGCTGGTAGCGCCCGGCTGCTATCTGATCGTGGAGGACGGCGTCGGCGACCTGATCTCGCCGGCGAAGGGCGGGCGGACGTCGCCCGGCCCGTTTGCCGCAGTAGGGCACTTCCTGGGCGAGTCCCACGAATTCGAGCTGGACGCGCGCAGGGAGCGCCACATAGCCACCTACAGCCCGCACGGCTTCCTGCGCCGTCGGACCTCCAGCTGAGCCGGAGCCGGGAGGAAACGGACGCAATGGATCTGGACGTCCTCTTCGTCGGCACCGCGGGCTCGGCGCCCTCGGCGCGCCGCTCGCTGCCCGCGACGCTCGTGCGCAGGGGAGGCGAGCGCCTGCTGTTCGACTGCGGGGAGGGCACCCAGCGCCAGCTCACCCGCTCGATCGGCCTGGTCGAGCTCGAGGACGTCTTCATCACCCACTTCCACGCCGACCACGTCCTGGGGCTGCCCGGGATGGTCAAGACCTTCAACCTGCGCGGGCGCGAGCGCCCGCTGACCATTCACGGCCCGCCCGGGCTCTCGCGGCTGTTCAAGACCTTCGCGCCGCTGATCGGGGGCACGGGGTTCGAGCTGCGCCTGATCGAGCTCGATCACGGGGAGGAGCTCGAGCGCGACGGCTACCGGATCGCGGCCTTCGACGTCGATCACGGCGTGCGGGCCCAGGGGTACGCGCTGCTCGAGGACAGCCGGCCCGGCCGCTTCGACGAGGCCCGGGCGCGGGAGCTGGGTGTCGAGCCGGGGCCCGACTTCGGCCGCCTGCAGCGCGGCGAGGCAGTCGGGGACGTCACACCCGATCAGGTGCTCGGCCACGCGCGGCAGGGACGCAAGCTGGTGCTGACCGGCGACACCGCTCCCTCGGAGCTGGTCGTCGCGGTGGCCCATCGGGCCGACCTCTTGGTGCACGAGGCCACCTTCATCTCCGAGGACGCCGAGCGCGCGGCGGAGACCCGCCATTCGACCGCCCGGGGGGCTGCGGCGCTGGCCGCCGAGGCCGAGGTGAAGATGCTCGCCCTGACCCACCTGTCGGCGCGCTACCCGGTCCAGGAGGTGCGCGAGGAGGCCCGCTCGGAGTTCGAGGCGACGGTCATCCCCGACGACTTCGACGTCGTCGAGCTCCCGTTGCCCGAGCGCGGCGAACCGGTCCACCGGCCGCGGGCTGAGCCCGGCCGCGCCCGCTGTTAGATTCCCCCGCGGTTCCTTTAACCCGGTCCGGAGAGGCCAGGAAGGACGTGCTGTGAGCGACAAAGAGGTGCTCGACCGCGACGACGTGCGGCGGATCCTGGTCCGCATCGCGCACGAGATCGTCGAGCAGACCGGCGGGGAGCGGATCGCGGTGGTCGGCATCCACTCTCGCGGGGCCCTCTTGGCCGTACGCCTGCGCGACCTGATCGCCGAGCTCGTGGGTGAGCCCGTCCCGCTCGGGGACATCGACATCTCCTTCTACCGCGACGACGTCGGCATCCGCGGGCCCGACTACCAGCCGGTGGTGCACTCCTCGCACATCGACTTCCCGCTCGAGGGCACGACGGTCGTCCTGGTGGACGACGTGCTCTACACCGGTCGCACGGTCCGCGCCGCCGTCGACGCCCTGTTCGACTACGGCCGGCCCCGCCGGGTGCAGCTGGCCGTGCTGGCCGACCGCGGCCACCGCGAGCTGCCCATTCGCCCCGACTACGTAGGCAAGAACCTGCCCACCGCGCGCGAGGAGCGGGTCAACGTCTCGCTCGCCGAGCTCGACGGGGTCGACTTCGTCGAGATCGCCGTCGCCAGCGAGGAGCACGCGTGAACCGCCATCTGCTCTCCGTGGACGACCTCGCGCGCGAGGACATCGAGCGCATCCTCGACCGCGCGGCCAGCTTCGCCGAGGTCTCCGGGCGCGAGATCAAGAAGGTCCCCACGCTGCGCGGGCGCACGGTGATCAACCTCTTCTACGAGTCCTCCACGCGCACGAGCTCCTCCTTCGAGCTGGCCGCCAAGCGGCTCTCGGCCGACCTGGTGTCCGTCAAGGCCCAGGGCTCGGCGGTGGACAAGGGCGAGTCGCTGAAGGACACGGTGCAGACGCTGTCGGCCTACGACCCGGCGGCGATCGTCATCCGCTCCCCCCACGCCGGCGCCGCGATGCTCGTGGCCCGCTGGAGCGCCGCCGCGGTGGTCAACGCCGGTGACGGCAAGCACGAGCACCCCACCCAGGCGCTGCTCGACCTCTACGCGCTGCGGCGGCGGGCGGGGAGGCTCGAGGGGCTGAAGCTGTGGATCGTCGGCGACGTCATGCACAGCCGGGTGGCGCGCTCGGGGATCCTGGCCTTCAGCCGCATGGGCTGCGAGGTCACCGTCTGCGGCCCGCCCACCCTCATCCCGCGCGAGATCGAGAGCCTGGGCTGCCGGGTGCGCCACACCCTGGACGAACTCGGCGAGGCCGACGTGGTCTACGCCCTGCGGATGCAGCGGGAGCGCATGGACGGCGCGTTCGTCCCCTCGCTGCGCGAGTACGCCGCGTGCTACCAGATCGACGGCCGTCGGCTGGGTGCCGGCCAGCTGCTGATGCACCCGGGCCCGGTCAACCGGGGGGTGGAGCTGGCCGCCGATGTGATCGACTCGCCGCAGGCGCTGATCGTGGAGCAGGTCGAGTCCGGCGTGGTGGTGCGCATGGCCGTGCTCTACGAGCTGCTGGCCGGAGGCAGCGGTGCCGGCGACCGCCGGCCCGGCAGTCCGCTCGGCGAGGCCACGGAGCCGCAACCGGCGTGAGCATCGAGGGACTGCTCCACCCGGCGCTCGAGCGCGCCGAGACCGCTTCTGGCACGGTCCTGGTCCAGGGCGCGCGGCTGCTGGACCCCAGGACCGGGCTCGACCGCGAGGGCGACGTGCTCGTGCGCCGCGGTCGCATCGCCGAGATCGGCGAGCCCGGCGCGCTGGAGGCCCCCGACGGCGCCGAGCAGGTCGGCGGCGAGGGCCTGACCGCCTTCCCGGCCTTCGTCGACCCCCACGTGCACCTGCGCACGCCCGGGCGCGAGGACGAGGAGGACCTCGACACGGGCACCCACGCGGCGGCGGCCGGCGGCTATTGCGCGATTCTGGCCATGCCCAACACCGAGCCGGTCGTGGACAGCGCGCCGGTGCTCGGCGCGCTGCGCGAGCGGGCCCGCACCGAGGCGCGCATTCCCACCGGCTTCACGGCGGCGATCACGCACGGCCAGGCGGGGGAGGAGCTGACGGAGATGGCAGACCTGGCCGACGCCGGGGCCTTCGCCTTCACCGACGACGGCCTGCCCGTGCGCTCCGCCGGCGTCATGCGCAAGGCGCTGCAGTACCAGCGCCTGGCCGGCCGCACCCTCGCCCTCCACGAGGAGGAGCCCTCGCTCTCGCGCGGGGGCGGCATGCACGAGGGCGCCGCCTCGGCCGCGCTGGGCCTCGCGGGCATCCCCGCGGTCTCGGAGTCGACGATGGTCGCCCGCGACGTCCTCCTGGCCCGGCACGAGGGCGGGCGCATCCACGTGCAGCACGTCTCGGCGCGGGAGTCGGTGGAGGCGATCGAGCGCGGACTGGCCGACGGCGTGCAGGTGACGGCCGAGGCCTCGCCCCACCACCTCCTGCTCACGGACGACGAGGTGCGCTCGCTGGACACCCACTTCAAGATGAACCCGCCTCTGCGCTCCGAGGACGATCGCAAGGCGCTCGTCGACGGGCTGCGCTCCGGAGTGCTCTCCTGCGTCGCCACCGACCATGCCCCCCACTCCCAGGAGGAGAAGGAGCAGCCCTTCGAGCTCGCACCGATGGGCGTTACCGGGCTGGAGAGCGCCTTCGCCGCGCTCTACACCGAGCTGGTGGAGCCAGGGGTGCTGGGGCTGGGGCTGCTGATCGAGCGGTTGACCTCTGGCGGCGAGCCCTTCGGCCTGGAGATCCCCCGCATCGAGCGCGGTGCTGCGGCCAACCTCTGCCTGGTGGACCTGGCCGCCGAGTGGGAGGTGGGCGAGAACGGCTACCAGAGCCGCTCCTCGAACTGCGCCTTCGCCGGCCGCCGGGTACGGGGCAGGGTCCGGCTCACCGTGGCCGGCGGCCAGGTGGCCTACCGCGAGCGCTCGTTCGCGATCGGAGCAGTCCGGTGAAACCGGACCGCGTTCACGAGCGGCCGGGCGCCGATCGACGCCATCTGACGCGGGGCGGGATGCCCCGCGGAGGGTAATCACTGATGCTCCGTCGCGACGACACCACGCTGGTCGTGGTCGACGTGCAGGAGGCCTTCCGGCCCGCGGTGCTCGACTTCGAGCGGGTGGCCCAGAACACCGCCGTTCTGGTGGAGGGCGCCCGGGCGATGGGCCTCCCAGTGGTCGCCACCGAGCAGTACCCGGAGGGCCTGGGGGCGACGGTGCCCGAGGTGGCCGAGCACCTGCCCGGAAAGCCGCTCGACAAGGTGCGCTTCTCGGCCGCCGCTGCCGACGGCTTCTCCCTGGACGGGCGCGACCAGGTTCTGGTCTGCGGCATCGAGGCGCACGTCTGCGTCTCCCAGACCGCCCTGGCGCTGCTGGCCGAGGGCCGCGAGGTGCACGTGCCGCGCGACGCGGTGACCTCGCGGACCGAGGAGAACCGCGAGGTCGGGCTGCGCCGGATGGAGCGCGAGGGCGCGGTGATCACCAGCGTCGAGGCTGCCCTGTTCGAGCTGCTCGGGGCCGCGGGCAGCGAGGAGTTCAAGACCGTCCAGAGGCTCATCAGGTGAGCCCCGCCTACCTGCTGCTCGAGGACGGCACACGCTTCGACGGCGAGCTCGTGGGCGCGCCTGCGCCCGCCACCGGCGAGGTGGTGTTCAACACCTCGATGTCCGGCTACCAGGAGGCGGTGAGCGACCCGAGCTACCGCGGACAGGTCATCGTCTTCACCTATCCGCACGTCGGCAACTACGGCGTGGCGGCGGCGCACATGGAGTCCGACTCCGTCCACGCACGCGCGGTGATCATGCGGGAGGGCGTCGACCGCGAGGACGCCCCGCGCGCCGAGGGCGGCTGGCTGACCTGGCTGGCCGACTGCGGCATACCGGCCCTGAGCGGGGTGGACACACGGACCCTGGTGCGCCACCTGCGCAGCCGGGGCGCGATGCGCGGCGGGGTGTTCGCCGCCGAGACCTCCGAGGGTCAGGCCATGGAGCACGTCCGGGCCGAGCCCGAGATGGCCGGCCAGGACCTGGTGCGCGAGGTCACGCCGCGCGAGCCGGTGATCCTCGAGGGAGCCGGGCCGCGGGTGGTGGCGCTGGACACCGGCATCAAGGACTCGATCGTGCGCAACCTGCGCGAGCGCGGGGCCACCGTGGAGCTGCACCCGTGCGATACCTCACCCGAGGATCTCCTGGCCCGCGACCCCGACGCGGTCTTCCTGGCCAACGGCCCGGGGGACCCCGCCGCCCTGGAGTACGTCGTGGAGAGTGTGCGCGGCGTGGTGGGCAAGGTCCCGGTCTGGGGCATCTGCCTGGGACACCAGCTGCTGTGCCGCGCGGTGGGGCTGGAGACCTTCAAGCTGCCCTTCGGGCACCGCGGGGCCAACCACCCCGTCAAGGACCTCGAGACCGGAAAGATCGAGATCACCTCGCAGAACCACGGCTTCGCGGTGCTGGGCCCGCATGGCGAGCGCACCGTCGACAGCGACGAGCCGCTGCGCTGGGAGACCGACTTCGGCGCCGCCGAGCTGCAGCAGCTCAACCTCTACGACCGCACCGTGGAGGGGCTGGTGCTGCGCGACGTGCCGGGCAGCACGGTGCAGTACCACCCCGAGGCCGGCCCTGGCCCGCACGACGCCCTCCACCTCTTCGACCGCTTCCTGAGAGGCCTCGCCGTTGCCTAGGCGCGACGACATAGAGAAGATCCTGGTGATCGGCTCGGGACCGATCGTGATCGGGCAGGCCGCCGAGTTCGACTACTCGGGCGCGCAGGCCTGCAAGGTGCTTCTGGAGGAGCGCTACCAGGTGGTCCTCGTCAACTCCAACCCGGCCACGATCATGACCGACCCGGAGTTCGCCACGGCCACCTACATCGAGCCGCTGGTGCCCTCCTCTGTGGCGCGCGTGATCGAGCGCGAGCGCCCCGACGCGCTGCTCCCCACGCTGGGCGGCGGGACCGCGCTGAACCTGGCCCGCGACCTCTCCGACGACGGCACGCTGGCCCGCTTCGGGGTCCAGCTCATCGGCGCCGACTACGAGGCGATACGGCGCGCCGAGGATCGCGATCAGTTCCGCTCCACCATGGACCGTGCCGGGCTGCGGACTCCGCGCAGCGCTGCGGTCAAGTCGATCCGCGAGGCCGAGCAGGCGCTGGACGACATCGGCCTGCCGGCCATCGTGCGCCCCGGCTTCACCATGGGGGGCGAGGGCGGCGGCACGGCCTTCACCGAGGAGGAGTACCGCCAACGGGTGGCCGAGGGCCTGGCAGCGTCGCCGATCGGCCAGGTGCTCGTGGAGGAGTCGGTGATCGGCTGGGGTGAGTTCGAGCTCGAGGTCATGCGCGACCACAACGACAACGTGGTGATCGTCTGCTCGATCGAGAACGTCGACCCGATGGGCGTGCACACCGGTGACTCGGTCACGGTGGCCCCGCAGCAGACGCTGTCGGACCGCCAGTACCAGGCGCTGCGTGACCAGGCCCTGAAGGTCATTCGGGCGGTGGGGGTGGAAACCGGCGGCTCGAACATCCAGTTCGCGGTCAACCCGCACACCGACGAGATCGTGGTCATCGAGATGAACCCGCGCGTTTCGCGCTCGAGCGCACTGGCCTCGAAGGCCACGGGCTTCCCGATCGCCAAGATCGCCGCACGGCTGGCGGTGGGCTACGCGCTGGAGGAGATCGACAACGACATCACGCGGCTCACGCCGGCCTCGTTCGAGCCCACCATCGACTACGTGGTGGTCAAGTGGCCCCGCTTTGCCTTCGAGAAGTTTCCCGGGGCCGCGGGGGAGCTGGGCACCTCGATGCATTCGGTGGGGGAGGCCATGGCCATCGGCCGCACCTTCAAGCAGGCCTTCGTCAAGGCCATGCGCTCGCGCGAGCTCGACGTGGACGGCGCGCCTCAGGGCACGGCCGAGCAGCTGCTGACCCGGCTCGAGACCCCGTCGCACGACCGCTACGAGGTGCTCTTCGAGGCGCTGCGCCGCGGCGCCTCGGCGGAGGACGTGCACCGTCGCACCGGGATCGACCCCTGGTTCCTGGCCGAGCTGGCGCCGCTCGCGGCCGGCCACGACCCGCAGGCCGGGCTCGAGCGCTCGTTCAAGTCGGTCGACACCTGCGCTGCCGAGTTCGCCGCCGAGACGCCCTACTTCTACTCCGGCTGGGAGCGCAGCGCGGTGCACGAGGTGGATCGCGGCGACCGCGCCAGCGTCATGATCCTCGGCTCCGGGCCCAACCGCATCGGGCAGGGCATCGAGTTCGACTACTGCTGCGTGCACGCGGCGATGACCGTGCGCGAGTCGGGCCGGGACGCGGTCATGGTCAACTGCAACCCGGAGACGGTCTCCACCGACTACGACACCTCCGACCGCCTCTACTTCGAGCCGCTCACCCTCGAGGACGTCCTCGGGGTGGTGGAGATCGAGCAGCCGCAGGGGGTGATCGTCCAGTTCGGGGGCCAGACGCCGCTGCGGCTCGCGAAGGGGCTGGCCGACGCCGGCGTGCCCCTGCTGGGAACCCCGGTGGAGTCCATCCACCGTGCCGAGGACCGGCCCAGCTTCGGGGCGCTGCTCGACGAGCTGGGGCTGATGTCGCCGCCCTACGCGGTCGCCGGTTCGCCGGAGGAGGCCCTGGAGAAGGCCGACGGCGTCGGCTACCCCCTGCTCGTCCGTCCCTCCTACGTGCTGGGCGGGCGGGCGATGGAGATCTGCTACGACCGCGACGGGCTCGCCGCCTACCTCGGCCGCACCGACCGGGGCGGGGGCGAGATCTTCCTGGACCGGTTCCTGGAGAACGCGATCGAGATCGACGTGGACGCGCTCTGCGACGGGGAGACGGTGCGCATCGGGGCGATCATGCAGCACGTCGAGGAGGCCGGCATCCACTCCGGCGACTCGGCCTGCGTCATCCCGGCCATGTCGCTGGGTGACGAGATGCTCAGCCAGGTCGAGCAGGCCACCGCTGCGCTGGCCAAGGCACTCGGTGTGGTCGGCCTGATCAACATCCAGTTCGCCGTCCGCGGCGAGGATGAGCTGTACGTGATCGAGGCCAACCCGCGCGCCTCGCGCACGGTGCCCTTCGTGTCCAAGGCCACCGGCGTGCCGCTGGCCAAGGTGGCCTGTCGCCTAATGCTCGGGGAGCGCCTGGAGGACATGAACGTCGACCTGCCCGCGCGTAGCGACCACGTCTCGGTCAAGGAGGCGGTGCTGCCCTTCGGCCGCTTCCCCTCGGCGGACTCCCTGCTGGGCCCCGAGATGAAGTCCACCGGCGAGGTGATGGGGGTGGCCTCCGACTACCCCGCGGCCTTCGGCAAGGCCCAGGCCGCCGCCGGGGTGCAGCTGCCCACGGGGGGCAGCGTCTTCATCTCGGTCACCGACGGCGACAAGGCCGGCGCCACGCAGGTCGCCGCTGCCCTGCACGACCTCGGGTTCAGCGTGCTGGCCACCGGCGGCACCGCGCAGGCCATTCGCGGCATGGGGGTGCCCGTGGAGCGTCTGCTGAAGCTGACCGAGGGCTCTCCCAACGTCGTTGACCGCATCGGTGCCGGCGAGGTGGACCTCGTCATCAACACGCCGACGGGCTCTGGCGCTCGCGCGGACGGCTATGAGATCCGCCGGGCCGCGGTCGCGCGCGGGGTGCCGTGCATCACCACGATGAGCGGCGCCAGCGCCGCCCAGCGCGCTATCCGTGCCCGCCGCGAGGGCCAGCCGGAGCCGGTCTCGCTCCAGGAGCTTCACCGCGCGGCGGCCTCGGCGCGCTCCGCGGCGCCGACCCAGTGAGTAACGAGCCGCGTACGCCGGCCCCACCCGAGCGGCGCACCGTCGAGGTGGCCGGCTGCGAGACCCTGGGTGCCTACGGGCTGCTGTGGGCGCTGGACCGCGAGGGTCCGCTCGACCCCCGGCCCGGCCAGTTCTACATGCTCGCCGCCGCCGAGCGCTGGGGCGGCGGCTCCTCCGAGCGGCCCTACCTGCCGCGCGCCTTCTCCTTTGCCCGTGCGCTCCGCGACGGGAACGGCATACGGCTGGCCTTCCTGCTCGAGGAGGTCGGCCCGGGAACAGAGCGACTGGCCGAGCTCCAGGCGGGGGAGGGCCTGTCGCTGGTCGGCCCGCTGGGGCTCGGCTTTCGGCCGGTTCGCGAGGGGCGCCGGCCGCTGCTGGTGGGGGGCGGGATCGGCACCGCTCCGTTGCTGTGCCTGACCGACGAGCTGGACCACCCCGCCGTGCTGCTGGGCTTCCGCTCGGCGGCCCACGCCGCGGTTGCCGCCCTGTTCCCGGATGAGGTCCAGCTCGCCACGGACGACGGCTCGGCCGGCCGCCACGGCCTGGTGACAGAGCTGCTGGCCGCCGAGCTGGACGCCGACGCCCACGCGGAGATCTTCGCCTGCGGGCCGCCGCCGATGCTGGAGGCCGTGCGGGTGCTGTGCGCCGAGCGCGCGCTGCCCGCCCAGCTGGCGATGGAGTCGGGCATGGCCTGTGGCTTCGGGGCCTGCTTCGGCTGCGTGGTGCCCACGCGCGACGGCTACTTGCGCCTCTGCGTCGACGGGCCGGTGGTGGAGGCGGCGAGCCTGGAGACCGCCAGGACGCCGGGCGGGGGCCACCAGGGATGAGCACGACGCTCTGCGGGGTCGAGCTGGCCGGCCCGGTGCTCAACGGCTCGGGCACCTTCGACGCCATCGCCGCCCGGCGAGCCTTCGGCGACGCGCTGCTGGAGCGCTTTCCCTTCGACGCCTTCGTCTCCAAGACGATCACCCGCGAGCCCCGCGAGGGCAACCCTCCACCACGCCTCTGGGAGGCGCCGGCCGGGCTGATCAACTCGATCGGGCTGCCCAACAAGGGCCTCGAGGGCTTTCTGGCCCAGGACCTCCCCCAGCTGGCCGAGCTCCCGGTGCCGCTGGTGGTATCCGTGATGGCCTACACCCCCGGGGACCTGGCCGAGCTCGCCGGCCGCGTGGCCGCGCGGGACGAGGTGGCCCTCGTCGAGCTCAACGTGTCCTGTCCCAACGTGGAGAGCGGCCTGGTGATAGGGGCCGATCCCTCCGAGACCGCGCGCGCCATGGAGGCGGTCCGTGAGCGCTGCGAGAAGCCCGTCATCGTGAAGCTGACCCCCAACGCGAGCGAGCCGGCCGCGGTGGCGGCCGCCGCCGAGGGGGCGGGGGCGGACGCAGTCTCGCTGCTCAACACGCTCAAGGGGATGGCGCTCGACCCCGCCACCCGAATGCCCTGGCTGGGGGGCGGCAGTGGCGGAGTCTCGGGGCCGGCGGTGCGCGCGGTGGCCCTGGAGCAGGTGGCCTCGGTCAGTGCGCGGGTCCGCATCCCGGTGGTCGGCATGGGCGGTATCGCCTCCGGCGCGGACGCTGCGGACTTCCTCGCCGTCGGGGCCCACGTCGTCGCCGTGGGCACCGAGAGCTTCCGCGACCCCGCGGCGGGGGCGCGGATTCGAGCTGAGCTTGGCCGCGTGGAGGGTCACGCTCACTCCGGGACGGCAGACGACGGCGACGAAGCCCGCGCAGATGCGGCAAAAAGCGGGGCGCGAACCGCCTAAAACCCCTGCAAAGGACGGGGGAGGGGGTCAAGTACCCCCAACCACCTTGGAGCTTAGGTCGAGGTCTAGGTGAATTGGCCGATTTTCTGGCCTTGGCGGGTTCTCAACGCTGGGTCGGTGTGTAGTATCGCCGCCCATGCCGGCCGCCTCCGAGACGCCCGCGAAGACCTCCTCCGCGGGCCCGGCACCGGAGCGGACGATCACCCAGCGCATGGACGCGCTGGCTCGCGCGAATGACATCCGCACACGCCGCGCCCGGCTCAAGAAGGACCTCAAGGCGGGCCGCGTCCAGGTCCACGGACTGCTGCTCGATCCGCCGGAATACCTGCAAACGGCCAAGGTCATCGACCTGCTGCTGGCCGTCCCAAAGTACGGGCGCGTGAAGGTGAACCGCATCCTCACCCACTGCCGCATCTCGCCGAGCAAGACCATCGGCGGCCTCTCGCAGCGCCAGCGCGACGAGCTGGTCAGCTACCTCAGGCGATAGCTCCCCCCGTCCTCGTCATAACCGGCCCCTCGGGCGTGGGCAAGGGAACGCTGATCGGTGGCCTGCTGGAGCGCATGCCCGGGCTGCGGCTCGCCGTCTCGGCCACCACGCGCGAGGCGCGAACGGGGGAGAGCGACGGGGTCGACTACTGGTTCCTGAGCCAGGACGAGTTCGACAGGCGCGTGGAGGCAGGCGATTTCGTCGAGCACGCCCAGTACGCCGGCAACCGTTACGGCACGCTGCGGTCCGAGCTCGAGCACCCCGCCGACGGGATCGTGTTGGAGATCGACGTCCAGGGGGCGCGCCAGGTGCGCGAGACCTCCTCGCAGGCCACGCAGGTCTTCATAGCCCCGCCCTCGGTGGATGTGCTGCGCGAGCGCCTGGTGGGTCGCGGCATGGACTCCGAGGAGCAGGTGCGCAGGCGCCTGGAGGCGGCGGAGGAGGAGCTGTCCGCGCAGGGCGAGTTCAAGGAGGTCATCGTCAACGACGACCTGGAGCGGGCCCTGCAGGAGCTCACGGCCCTCGCCGCTAGAGTCTTCGAGTGATGATCAAGCCCCGTTTCGACACCCTGCTGGAGAAGGTCGACTCCCACTACGCGTGCGTGCTGGTGTCGGCAAAGCGGGCGCGTCAGATCAACGCCTACTACCACAACCTCGGCGAGGGCACCTTCGATGAGTACCCGCCGCCGATGGTGGAGACGGCGTCCAAGAACTACCTGAAGATCGCCCTGGACGAAGTGGCTCAGGGCAAGATCCAGTACCGGTACCGCTAGGGCTCCTCTGATGGCCCGCATCCTGCTCGGAGTCTCCGGGGGGATCGCCGCCTACAAGGCGGTGGAGGTGGTGCGCCTGGCCACCGCAGCCGGGCACTCGGTACGGGTGATCCAGACGCCCGCGAGCCGCGGCTTCGTGGGCGCCGCGACCTTCGAGGGGGTGACCGGCGCGCCCGTCCTGGCGGACGAGTTCGAGCGCGACCCCGCCCGCGGCGCCTTTCCCGGCGACCCGGCCACCGACCACGACCCGATCTCGCACCTCGAGCTGGTGCGCCGCTGCGACGTCTTCGCGGTCGTGCCCGCGTCGGCGAACACGCTGGCCAAGCTGGCCTGGGGCCTGGCCGACAACCTGCTGACCAGCGCCGCCCTGGCCAGCACGGCGCCGCTGGTGCTGGCCCCGGCGATGAACAGCCACATGTGGGAGCACCCGGCCACCCGAGCGAACCTCGAGCTGCTGCGCGCGCGGGGGGCGCGCGTGGTGGACCCCGGCACGGGCCGGCTGGCCTCAGAGGGCGAGTGGGGGACGGGCCGGCTGGCCGACCCCGCCGAGGTCTTCGCGGCGATCGAGGCCGCGCTGGTGACCCGGGCCCCCTCCGGGCTGCTGGGCCGACGCGTTCTGGTCACCGCGGGTGGGACCCGCGAGCCGATCGACCCCGTGCGCTTCGTCGGAAACCGCTCCTCGGGGCGGATGGGCCTGGCGTTGGCCGCCGAGGCCGCCCGCCGCGGCGCCGAGGTCACCCTGATCGCCGCGAACGTCTCGCTGCCGGCGCCCGAGGGCGTGCGGGTGGTCGAGGCCCCTACGGCGGCCGAGCTCGCCGAGGCCGCCCGCTCGGAGTTCCCGGCCGCCGACGTGCTGCTCATGGCCGCTGCGGTGGCCGACTACCGCCCGCGCGGGGCGGGCGAGGCCAAGCTCAAGAAGGCCGACAGCGACTCCCTGAGCATCGAGCTGGAGGCCACCGAGGACGTGCTGGCCACGCTGGGCGCGTCGCGGCGCGCCGACCAGACCGTCGTCGGCTTCGCCGCCGAGCACGGCGGCGACCCGCTGGCCGAGGCCCGGCGCAAGCTGCGCGACAAGGGAGCCGACGCCATCGTGCTCAACGACGTCACCGGGGAGGGGATCGGCTTCGAGGCGGCGGACAACGAGGTCGTCGTGGTTACCTCCACCGGCGAGCGCGAGGTCCCGAGGACGTCCAAGGCCGAGGTGGCCGCCTCCGTGCTCGACGTGGTGGAGGAGCTGCGGGCCGTGGAGACGCAGGCGTGAGCGAGACCCCCGAGCAGCGCGGCGAACGCGTCTACGGGCTGTTCCGGAGAGGCAGTGCCCTGCTGGAGGCCGGCGACTTCGCCGCGGCCGCGATCCCGCTCGAGCAGGCCCGCGACCTCGAGCCCGACAAGACCTCGATCCGCGAGGCCCTGGGCCGGGCGTACTTCCGCTCTGCCCGTTTCGAGCAGGCCCGGGAGGAGTTCGCGGCGGTGGTCGAGCGCTCGCCCGTCGACCACTATTCGCACTTCTGCCTCGGCCGCTCGCTCGAGAAGATCGGCCAGCCCGGCGAGGCCCGCCGTCACGCTGCCCTGGCCGTGGGGATGCGGCCCGACCGCGAGGACTACCGGGCCTTCAACGAGTACCTGCGCGACGTCGCCTAGGTGCCAGAGCTGACCGTCTCGGAGGGCGGCGCCGAGCTGCTCGAGGCCGTGCGGCCGCTGTGGCTGTCCATGTTCGAGTGGCACCGCTCGCTGCCGCCCGAGGCCTCCTCCGCCGTGCCGCCATTACCCGCCGCGGAGGCGCTCGAGCGCCGCTTCGTCCGCTTTCGCCGCGAGCTGGGAGAGGGACGGGTGACGCTCTTCCTGGCCAGCGAGGGCGACCACGCCGTGGGCTTCGCCATGGTTCGCCTTCGGCCAGAGGGCGAGGCCTCGTTCGCCACCGGCAACGGGGTCGTGGAGATCGACGCGATGGCCGTGGCGCCGTCGCACCGCAACCAGGGCCTCGGGTCGATGCTCCTGACGCGCGTGCACGAGTGGGCCGCCGAGCAGGGGATCGGCTTCGTCTCGCTGAGCGTCATGGCCGGCAACGAGGAGGCCGAGCGCTTCTACCGCGGCTTCGGCATGGCGCGCAGCGTAATCAGGATGCTCGGCCCGGTCGGGCCCGCGACGTCGCCGCCCTCCCCGGAAAAGCCCTCGGCGGGCTGACGAATCCCTACGGGGACGGCGCCGCGTCCGGCCCCAGCCACGAGGATGCCGCTTCGGGCCCGTCGTCCCGGGTGCTCACGTAGCTCCTCGCCGCGACCGCGCCCTCGCACACGAGCCCCAGTAGGCGGTCCACGCCCTGCTCGTCGGCCGCGGCGACCGGCAGGTCGGCGTGCACCCACACCTCGCCGGACTGGGTGCAGCCGAAGCGCACCAGGCGGGTCTGGCGGTTCCACCAGAGCAGCATCCGCGGATCGACGCCCGAGTCGGCGTCGAGAACCGCGGCCTTGGCAGTCAGCAGTCCGTCGGCCAGCCGCAGGCCGACGTGGAGCGGCCACCCTCCCGCGGCCTCGGCAGGCACGGTCAGGCCCCACTCGCCGCCGGCCAGCCGCCGGCTCTCGCCCGGTAGCTCGGCTAGGTAGGCGTCGAGGAGTTCGGGGACCGCCACGGCCATACAGTGTCGCGATGCGAGCGCTGGTGCAGCGTGTGGCCGAGGCGTCGGTCACCACCGACCGCGAGCTCGCTCGGATCGGACCGGGGCTGCTGGTCCTGCTCGGGGTGGCCCGGGGTGACACGCCGGGGCAGGCCGACCGCCTGGCGGCCAAGCTGCTCAAGCTGCGCGTCTTCGACGACCGCTCGCTGGCCGACACCGGGGGTGAGGTCCTCTGCGTCAGCCAGTTCACCCTGTACGGGGACACGCACCGAGGCAACCGCCCGAGCTACACCGAGGCGGCGCCCGCGGCCGAGGCCGAGCCGCTGTACGAGCGCGTCTGCGAGGCCCTGGGCGCGCGCCGCGGCGCCTTCGGGGAGCACATGCGCGTGGAGCTGGTCAACGACGGGCCGGTGACCCTGATGATCGAGGCGTGAGGGCCCTATACTCGGCCCAGGACTTTCAGACGTTGCGGCCCCCGAGGCCGCGCCTGAAGGTGGGCGTTCGCGGCCCACCTTTTTTTATCGCCGATGACGACAGAGCAGATACAGACGAGAATCGAGCAGACACTGGCAGCGGGCGAGCCCGAAGTGGAGGTGCTGGCCTGCGAGCGGGTCGCCGGCGCGCGCCTGCGGGTGACCATCGACCACCCCGACGGGGTGGACCTCGAGCTCTGTGAGCGCGTCACCGGGCACCTGCGGGACCTCCTGGCCGACTACGGGCTGGAGGTCTCCTCGCCCGGGCCGCACCGCCCGCTGACCAAGCCCGAGCACTTCCGCCAGTTCCTGGGCCGCCGGGCCCGCGTGCGCACCCGTGAGGCAAAGGACGGCCACAAGAGCTTCACCGGCGAGCTGCTCGGTGCCAGCGAAAAGGAAGTGACCGTGGCCGCCGATACCGGGGTCGTCTCGATCCCGTACTCGGAGATCAACCGCAGCAACCTCGTGGAGGAGGGATCATGAGCAAGGAGATCGTCGAGGCCGTCGAGGTGCTCGAGCGCGAGAAGGGCATCTCGGCCGACCGCCTGATGGAGGCCCTCGAGGACGCGCTGCTGTCGGCCTACAAGAAGACGCCCGGCGCGGCCCGCTACGCGCGCGTGGACATGGAGCACGACACCGGCGACTTCCGCGTGTACGAGCTGATCCTGCCGCCCGACCTCGAGGAGCAGCTCCTCGACGAGGTCGAGGAGGAGGCCGGCGAGGCCCAGGTCGATCCCGAGACGGGCGAGCTGGTGGAGCCCGAGGCGCCCGAGATCGGCCAGGAGCGCCTGGCTCAGTACAAGGACCAGATCGACGAGCGCGACGTGACGCCCGACGACTTCGGCCGCATAGCCGCCCAGACCGCCAAGCAGGTGATCCTCCAGCGGATCCGCGAGGCCGAGCGGGACATGACCTACGACGAGTACCAGGACCGCGTCGGCGAGCTGATCACCGGGATCGTCCAGCAGTCGGACTCGCGCTACACCCTCGTGCAGCTGCGCGAGCGCGTCGAGGCCCTGCTTCCGCGCTCCGAGCAGGTGCACGGCGAGCGCTACGAGCACGGCGCGCGCGTGAAGGCGATCATCTCCGACGTCTCCAACCAGGCGAAGGGCCCCAGCATCGTGGTCTCGCGCCGCTCGCCCGACCTGATCTCGAAGCTGTTCGAGCTCGAGGTGCCCGAGATCGCGGACGGGCTCGTGGAGATCCAGAACGTGGCCCGCGAGCCCGGCTACCGCTCCAAGATCGCCGTGGTCTCGCACGCCTCGGGCGTCGATCCCGTCGGTGCCTGCGTGGGCCCGCGCGGCTCGCGCGTGCGCATGGTCGTGTCCGAGCTACGCGGCGAGAAGATCGACATCATCCCCTTCAACGACGAGCCGGCCCGCTTCGTGGCCAAGGCTCTCTCGCCCGCGCGTGTGCGCGAGGTGCTGGTCGACGACGAGGGCCGCCAGGCCACCGTGATCGTGCCCGACGACCAGCTCTCGCTGGCCATCGGCAAGGAGGGCCTGAACGCCCGCCTCGCCGCCCGGCTGACCGGCTGGCGCGTGGACATCCGCTCGGAGACCGAGTTCGCCGAGGACGAGGCGGAGATGGGCTACGAGGAAGAGGAGCAGCAGTCGGGCCGCTGTGCGGCCATCCTCACCAACGGCCGCCGCTGCCCCAACGCCTCGCTGCCCAGCTCGCGCTACTGCGGCCTGCCCGCCCACCAGGCGCTGGTCGACCAGGAGGGCGACCGGCTGCCGGCGGCCGCCGACGACGAGAGAGAGGGCGACGGGCTCGCGCCCGAGGCGAGCGAGCCTGACCCCGACACCGTCCAGCCCGAGCCGGACACCGAGCAGCCCGACTCGGACACCGTCCAGCCCGAGCCCGAGCCCGTGGAGGCCGACGGCTCGGCCGCGGCCGGCTCGGTGACCCAGCCGCCCGCACCCGAGGAAGCCCCGTAGGGCCTCCCACGGAGGAGCGCAGCCCGGACGCCGGCCGGACGAGCGCCGCTCGTTCGGCCCCCTGTCGTTCCTGCGTCGCCTGCGGCCGCACCGCGGAACAGCACGAGCTGCTGCGCTTCGTCCGTCTGCCCGGCGGTGTGGTGTCGCCGGACCCCGAGCGGCGCGAGCCCGGCCGCGGCGCCTACCTGTGCGCTCGTGAGGAGTGCGCCGAGCGCGCGCTGACCGGCACCGCGGCCTTTGCAAGGTCGTTCCGCAGCCCGGTGACGATCACCCCCGAGGCCATACAATCGGTGAGTCGATGGCGAAAAAGCGCGTTCACGAGATAGCCAAGGAGCGAGGGATGCCCTCGAAGGAGGTCATCGCCAAGCTCCAGGCTGCCGGCTTCGACGTCAAGGCGGCGGCTTCGAGCGTGGACGAGGCCGACGTCAAGCGCGCCTTCGACGGCGGCGCGGCCGAGGAGACGCCGTCGGGCAACGGCGCCGGGCAGCCCGCTGCTGCCGAGCAGAGCGCGCAGCCCGCGGCGGCCGGCGAGGGCCAGTCGCGCCCCGCCCAGGACGGCCAGAGCCGCCCCGCCCGCCCGACCCGCGGCGGCCGCGGTGGCGAGCAGGCGCCGGGCGGCGGCGGGCGCCGCCGCCGCGTGGTCATCGACTCTCAGGCTTCGCGCGGGCGCCCCGGCCCGCCGCCACCCCAGCAGCCCCTCCGGCGCGGACGCGGCCGCCGGCGCCGCACCCCTTGGGTGGAGCCCGACCTCAACGCGCCGCCCGAGGAGCCCAAGGAGCAGCCGCCGACGGAGATCAAGTCCGGCGCGACTGTCAAGGAGGTCGCGGAGTCGCTCGGCATCGCCACCTCAGAGGTGATCAAGAAGCTGATGACTCTGGGCGAGATGGCCACACTCACCCAGACGCTCTCCGACGATGCGATCGAGGTGCTTGCCGACTCGTTCGAGAAGAAGGTGGACATCGTCCACGCGGCGGAGGACCTCGAGCCCGAGCCGGTCTACGAGGACGACGAGGAGGCGCTGGCCGAGCGCCCGCCGGTGATCACGATCATGGGCCACGTCGACCACGGGAAGACCTCGCTGCTGGACGCAATCCGCGAGACCGAGGTGGCCGCGGCGGAGGCCGGCGGGATCACCCAGCACATCGGCGCCTACCAGGTGCACCACTCCGACCACGCGATCACCTTCCTCGACACCCCCGGCCACGAGGCCTTCACCGCCATGCGCGCCCGCGGCGGGCGCGCGGCGGACATCGCCGTGGTGGTAGTGGCGGCCGACGACGGGGTGATGCCCCAGACCGTGGAGGCCATCGACCATGCCAAGGCGGCCGAGGTGCCGATCATGGTCGCGGTCAACAAGATCGACAAGGAGGGCGCCGACCCCAACCGCGTCCGCGGCGAGCTGGCCCAGCAGGGCCTCACGCCCGCCGACTGGGGCGGCGACATCGAGTTCGTCGACGTCTCGGCCAAGACCCACCAGAATCTCGAGGACCTGCTGGACACCGTCGTCACTCTGGCCGAGATCCAGGAGCTCAAGGCCAACCCCGACACCGAGGCGTCCGGCATGGTCATCGAGTCGCGGCTCGATCCGGGCCGCGGAGCCGTGGTCTCCGTGCTGGTCCAGCGCGGGAAGCTGAAGGTAGGCGACGCCATCGTGGCCGGCGCTCACCCCGGCCGCGCCCGCGCGATGCACGACTTCCGTGGCACCAAGGTCAAGGAGGCCACCCCGGCCCAGCCGGTGGAGATCCTGGGCTTCGACGGGGTTCCCGAGGCCGGAGAGCACTTCCGGGTGGTCTCGAACGAGCGCGAGGCCCGGCGCATCGCCGGCGAGCGCGCCAACCGCCTGAAGACAGAGGCCCTGGCCCGCCGCGCCGGCGTGAGGGTCTCGCTCGAGGACGTGATGGCGCGCGCCCAGCGCGGCGAGAAGGAGCTCAACCTGGTGCTCAAGGCCGACGTGGCCGGCTCGCTGGAGGCCCTGGCCGACGAGATCGCCAAGCTGCCCCAGGACCAGGTCTTGGCCAACGTCATCCACGACGCCGTCGGTGGCATCAACGAGTCCGACGTCATGCTGGCCGCCGCCTCGGAGGCGGTGGTCATCGGCTTCAACGTCCGCCCCGTGGGCAACGCGCCGCAGGTCGCCCAGCGCGAGGGCGTCGAGATTCGCACCTACTCGGTGATCTACAAGGTGATCGAGGACCTGCGCGACGCGATGGAGGGCCTGCTCGACCCCGAGGAGATCGAGGAGACCGTCGGCCAGCTCGAGATCCGCGCCACCTTCCGCGCCTCCCGGGTCGGCACGATCGCGGGCTGCCACGTCACCGACGGCACGGTGCGCCGCGGCGGCCCGGCTCGCCTGGTGCGCGACGGCACGGTCATCTACGACGGGCGGATCGGCTCGCTGCGCCGCTTCAAGGACGACGTCCGCGAGGTGACAGCGGGACTGGAGTGCGGCGTGGTGCTCGAGAACTACGCCGACGTCAAGGAGGGCGACGTGATCGAGGTCTACGAGACCAGGCAGCGGGAGCGCGCGCTTTGACCCCGTGCCCTTCGTCTGCCTGATTCGTATCGACTTGCACTTTCCCGAGAACGGGAGCCTCAAGGGCAAGCGGAAGGAGCTCCAGTCGGTGAAAGCCCAGCTGCACCGGCGTTTCGGAGCCTCTGTGGCCGAGACCGGCCACCACGACCTGTGGCAGCGCTCTGAGCTCTCGGCTGCGCTCGTGGGGCGCGAGGCCGGGCCCGTCCAGGCCGCGCGCGATGACCTCGAGCGCTGGGTCCATGCCCGCTACCCGGAGGGCGCGTCCGTCCACGGCGACCTCGTTTCCTTCGGCGACGTGCTGGATAGGTAACGTGGCGGGCGGCCGCATGAGAAGGGTCAACGAGGCCGTTCGCGAAGTGCTCTCCGCGCGGCTCGCCGAAGGTCTGAAAGACCCAAGGATCGGATTCGTGACAGTCACCTCAGTCGACACCACTCCCGACCTGCGCCACGCGCGCGTGTACGTCTCCGTCCTGGGTGGCGAGGACGACCGTGCCGCCTCGCTGGAGGGACTCGAGGCCTCTCACGGGTTCCTCCAGGCCCAGGTCAACGACGAGCTCCACATGAAGCGCACGCCCCGGCTGGAGTTCGTCTACGACGACTCCATCGACCGAGGGATGCGGATAACCGAGCTGATCGACCGCGAGCCGCCCGAGTGAGCGTCCCCGCGACCGAGATCGACGAGGTCATCGACGAGCTGCAGCTGGCCGACAAGCTGCTGCTCACCACCCACGAGAACCCCGACGGCGATGCCCTGGGCTCGCTGCTGGCGATGCACTGGATCCTCGAGCAGCTCGGCAAGGACTCCGTCATGTACATGTCACCGGACGAGTTCCCGCTGCCTTACGAGTACCGCGACATGGTCTTCGAGGGGATCCTGGGCGCCCCGCCCGACGATCTGGCCGAGCGCACGGTCGTCTTCCTGGACTGCGGCAACATCGACCGGATGCCGGTCGACTTCCTGCGCGCTCAGGGCCTGCACATCCTCAACATCGACCACCACCACGACAACACCCGCTTCGGGACGGTGAACCTGGTCGATCCCGCCGCCTCGTGCACGGCCGAGATCGTCTGGCGGCTGGCCAAGGATCTCGGCGCCGAGCTGACGCCGGGCATCGCCGACGCCATGTACGTGGGCCTGGTGACCGACACCGGCCGCTTCTCCTACGAGAACACCTCCCCGGAGTCCCACCGCATGGCGGCCGAGCTGATCGAGGCCGGGGTGAACCCTCACGACGTCTACCGCCGGCTCTTCGAGGACCTCCCCCTCCGCCGCCTTCAGCTGCTCCAGCGGGCGCTCGCCAGCGTGCGTCGCGAGGACGACGGCGCCATCACCCTGGCCAACCTCACGCGCCGGGACTACGAGGAGACCGACGCCCTGGAGACCGACTCGGAGGGGATCGTCGATCACATGCGCACCGTGGAGGGGACCGCCGTGGCGGTGCTGGTACGCGAGCTGCTGGCGGCGGACCGTCATGGCCTGCGCAAAGTGAGCCTGAGGGCCACCGACGGCCGCGTGGACGTGTCGCGCATCGCCCGCGCCCTGGGCGGCGGCGGCCACCCGCAGGCGGCGGGCTTCACCACGGAGCTGTCGCTGGAGGAGCTGGTCGAGCGCCTGCGCACCGAAGTCGCCACTCAGCTGTAGGGGCCCGTTGGCGGTGCTCCGCCGGCCAGCGCCCGGCTTGCGCTCCGGCGCCATGACCGGCGTCCGGGTCCTCGCCAAGCCGGCCGGCATCACCTCCCACGACGTCGTCGCCGCGGTCCGTCGCTCGCTGCCGCGCGGGACCCGGGTGGGGCACGCGGGCACGCTCGACCCCTTCGCCACCGGTGTCCTGCTCGTGCTGTTGGGCCGGGCCACGCGCGCCCAGCGCTGGCTGATGGCGCTTCCGAAGACCTACCGCGCGGTGGCCCGCCTGGGCTGGTTGTCGGACACCGGCGACCGCGACGGAGCCCTGCAGCGCACCGGCCGGGTGCCCGCCGAGCCGCGCTTGCCCGTGGGGGAACTGATGCAGGTCCCGCCGGCCTACTCGGCGGTCCGGGTGGGCGGGCGGCGCGCCTACGATCTGGCGCGCCGCGGGGAAGACGTGACGCCACAGGCGCGGCCGGTCACCGTCCACCGCGCCGAGCTGTTGTGGCACGAGGACGAGCGGGCGGCATTCGAGCTCGAGGTCTCCTCGGGCACCTACGTGCGCTCGCTGATCGCGGACCTGGGCGACGCCTACTGCGAGGAGCTGGAGCGCACGGCCGTGGGCGGCTTCCGGCTCGAGGATGCCGACCCCGACCGCACGATCCCCCTGGAGGAGGCGCTGGCCTTCCTGCCCGAGCGTGCTCTGGGCGGCGGGGAGGCCGAGGACGTGCGCCACGGCCGCCGGCTGGCCGGCGCCAGCGAACACCCGGCGCTGCGCCTGACCCACGAGGGGCGCCTCGTGGCCATCGGCGTCCCGGACGGCGAGGCGACCAAGCCGGACGTAGTGTTCGACCCCGCATGAAGGTCACACCACTGCCCGAGCTCCCGGTCCGCCCGCCGGGCGAGGCCGGGCCGCGCAAGGTCGCCATAGGCACCTTCGACGGCGTCCACCTCGGCCACCGCAAGGTCATTCGGGGCAACGACACCGTCCTGACCTTCGACCCGCATCCGTCCGCGGTCACCCACCCCGACGCGCTGCCCAAGCTGCTCACCAACTTCGCCATCAAGCGCGACTTGATCGGCGGGCTGGGGGTCGAGGAGCTGGTGGTGATCCCCTTCGACGAGGAGTTCGCCTCCCGCAGCGCGGAGCGGTTCGTGCAGGAGGTGCTGATCGGGCAGCTGGGCGCCGAACGGGTCTCGGTGGGCGAGAACTTCCGCTTCGGCACCCGGGCCAAGGGCACGCCGGACTACCTGGCCTCCCACGAGGAGTTCGAGACCCGGGTGGTGCCGATGGTGGAGGCCGAGGGCGAGAGCGTCTCCTCGACCCAGATCCGGGGGTTGGTGGCCGCCGGCGAGGTCGATCAGGCTGCGCGCTTCCTCGGGGGGCCGTTCCTGATGGAGGGGGAGGTCGTGAGAGGCGACCATCGCGGCCGGGAGCTCGGCATGCCCACCGCCAACGTCGTCCCCGACGACCGCCTGGTGGTCCCCGGCCACGGCGTCTACGCGGCGTGGGCGCACGGGCATCCGGCCGCGGTGAACGTGGGCGTGAGGCCCACCTTCGAGTCCGGCCGCGGGCTGCTGGTGGAGAGCCACCTGATCGACTTCGAGGGCGACCTCTACGGGGAGACCCTGAGGGTCGCCTTCGTGGAGCGGATGCGCGGCGAGAGGCGTTTCAGCTCGGCCGACGCGCTGATGGAGCAGATGTCCCGAGACGTCGAGCAGGCCCGCGAAATCTGTCGTAACGCCGGAGCGCAGGCCGGGCGCCGGCCGGCCGAGCACCGCCGTTCGGCCTGATCTCCGCTGCTACCGTCTCCCGCCGATGACGCTGACGGTCGAGGCCAAGCAGGAGATCGTCGCCAAGCACGGGCGCGACCCCCAGGACACCGGATCCACCGAGGTCCAGGTTGCCCTCCTCACGGCGCGGATCAACGAGCTGACCGAACACCTGCGCGAGCACAAGCGCGACCACCACTCGCGCCGCGGGCTGCTGATGCTGGTCGGCAAGCGCCGCCGGCTGCTGAAGTATCTCTCGCGCACGGACATCGACCGTTACCGCGCGCTGATCGCCGAGCTCGGCCTCAGGCGCTAGAAAGTGATCGAGGCGGGCGCCCAGGCGCCTGACTTCACGCTTCCCGACCAGGACGGCAACGAGGTCTCGCTGTCGGGCCTCAAGGGCCAGCGCGTGGTGCTGGTCTTCTACCCGTCGGACTTCTCGCCGGTCTGCACCGACCAGCTCAACGTCTACCAGGAGGTCCTGGCCGAGCTCGAGGAGCGCGGCGCGCAGCTGCTCGGGGTGTCGGTCGACTCCGCCTGGACGCACAAGGCCTTCCGCGAGCACCTGGGCGTCTCCATCCCCCTGCTGGCCGATTTTCACCCCAAGGGGGAGGTGGCCAAGGCCTACGGCGTCTGGGTCGACGACTACGGCGTGAGCGCCCGGGCACTGGTGATGGTCGGGCCCGACGGCACCGTGGAGTGGTCCTACCGGTCGCCCAGCCCCCTGGAGATCCCGGGTGCCAACCTCATCTTCGACGCCCTCGACGCAAGCACCGTCGCCTGAGGGCGTCCTCGCTCGCTCACCTGCTGAAAGCAGGCTTCGCTCGCCTGTCCTTGTCATGCTCGGTTCTTGCCCCGAGCAAGCTGGACGAGCGCCGGGCCGCCCGAGCCGGGGCCCGACGACCACCGGCGCGGCGACGGCCCGCTGGTGGTCGAGTACGCCGACTTCGAGTGCCACCACTGCGCACTCGCCCACCTGGGCCTGCGTGAGCGGGCGGTCACGCGGGTCTTCCGCCACTTTCCGGTCAAGTCCAAGCATCCGCGGGCCCGGGTGCTGGCCCACGCGGCCGAGGCCGCGGCGATCCAGGGGCGCTTCTGGGAGATGCACGACCTGCTGCTCGAGGACCAGGCCCACCTCGACGACCCGCACCTGTGGCAGCGTGCCGAGCTCCTTGGGCTGGACCTCGGCCGCTTCGAGGCGGATCGCCGCTCGCAAGCGGTCGCCGAGCGCGTGGAGCGCGACTTCCGGTCGGGTATCAGGGCCGGTGTCACGAGCACGCCGGCGTTCTTCGTCAAGGGGCCCACTGCTACGCTCGACGCGATCCCTTACCGGAGAGTCTTAGACAAGATGCCGCCAACCGGAGGCGGCCGAAAGGAAGCACATGAAGCCTGAAGCAACCCGCGTCTCGGTCGAGATCGGCGACTCCGAGATAACTCTCGAGACGGGAAAGCTCGCCAAGCAGGCCAGTGGATCGGTTGTCATCCAGGCCGGGGACACGATGGTCCTCGGCACGGCCACCGCCGGCAACGAGCGCGACGTGGATTTCCTCCCGCTCACCGTCGACGTCGAGGAGCGCATGTACGCCGCGGGCAAGATCCCCGGCTCGTTCTTCCGTCGTGAGGGCAGGGCCGGAGAGAAGGCCACGCTGACCGCGCGCATGATCGACCGCCCGCTGCGCCCGCTCTTCCCCAAGGGCTGGCACCGCGAGACCCAGCTGGTGGCGATCCCGATGTCGATCGACCACGAGCACCCTTACGACATCCTGGCCATGAACGCGGCGAGCGCCGCGCTCGCGGTCTCCGACATCCCGTTCCCCACTCCGGTCGGCGCCGTGCGCATCGGCCTCAGCGAGGACGGCGACATCCTCGTCAACCCCCACGAGGAGACCCTGATGGGCAGCTCGCTCGACCTGGTGGTCGCGGGCACCGAGGAGGCCATCCTCATGGTCGAGGCCGGCGCCAACGAGGTCTCCGAGGCGGAGATCCTGGACGCACTGGACATCGCCCACGGGCAGATCAAGAAGCTCTGCCAGGCCCAGAACGAGCTGCGCGAGAAGGCCGGCAAGGAGAAGGTCGAGATCGCCCCGCCGCAGGTGGACGAGTCCGTCCTCACCGAGGTCAAGGAGCGCTTCGGCGACGCCCTCAGCGCCGCCACGCAGGTGGAGGACAAGCTCGAGCGCCAGGACGCGACCCAGCGCGTCGAGGAGGAGGCCCTCGCGGCCCTCGCTCCCGACGAGGACGACAGCGAGCGCCGCAAGGCGGTCCAGCTCGCGTTCGACAAGCTCGAGAAGGACACCATCCGCCAGCGCATCGCCGTCGACAAGAAGCGCCCCGACGGCCGCAGCGCCGACGAGATCCGGCCCATCTGGATCGAGGTCGGCGTCGCTCCCCGTACGCACGGGTCGGCCATCTTCACCCGCGGCCAGACACAGGCCCTGTCGGTCGCCGCGCTGGGCACCACGCGCGACGAGATGCGCCTGGACACGCTCGGCCTCGAGACGGCCAAGCGCTACTGGCACCACTACAACTTCCCGCCCTTCTCGGTCGGGGAGGCGGGCTTCATGCGCGGCCCCAAGCGCCGCGACATCGGCCACGGCGCGCTCGCCGAGCGCGCTCTGGTCCCTGTGGTGCCCGACCCGGAGGAGTTCCCGTACTCGGTCCGCGTGGTCTCGGACATCCTCGAGTCCAACGGCTCGAGCTCGATGGCCTCGGTCTGCGGCTCGAGCCTCGCGCTCATGGACGCCGGCGTGCAGATCAAGGGGCCGGTGGCGGGCATCGCCATGGGCCTGATCAAAGAGGGCAACGACTACATCGTCCTGTCCGACATCGCCGGGGTGGAGGACCACCTGGGCGACATGGACTTCAAGGTCGCCGGTACCGAGAGGGGCATCACCGCCCTGCAGATGGACATCAAGATCACGGGCGTGACCTTCGACATCCTGCGGGACGCGCTCTCGCAGGCCAAGGAGGGGCGCACCCACATCCTCGGTGAGATGGCCCAGGCCATCGAGGGTCCGCGGCCCGAGCTCTCGCGCCACGCGCCGAGCATCGGCCAGATCACCATCGACACCGAGAAGATCGGCATGATCATCGGCAAGGGCGGCGAGACCATCCGCGCGCTGTCCGAGGAGTTCGACGCCACGATCGACGTCGACGACGACGGCATCGTCCGCGTGTTCGCCGCCTCCGGCGAGCAGGGCGACGCCCTGGTGGACCGCATCCGCCAGATGACCAAGGAGGTCGAGGTCGGCGACGAGTTCAGCGGGAAGGTCGTGAAGACCACGACCTTCGGCGCGTTCGTCGAGCTGGCCAAGGGCACCGACGGCCTGCTGCACATCTCGAACGTCTCGCCCGGCTCACGGGTGGACACAGTCGAGGACGTGCTCAACCGCGGCGACGAGATCGACGTGAAGGTCGTCGAGGTCGACAAGGAACGCGGCCGCATCGGACTGCGCCTGGCCGAGGACCCCGACGTCGCCGGCAAGTCGGCCGAGGAGCTCGCCTCCGTCGGCACGGGCGACAAGGGTCCCCGCGGCGGCGGTGGCGGCCGTGGACGCGACCGCGACCGCGGCAACGGCCGCGGGCGGCGCGAAGGCGGTCGCGAGCGCGACTCGCGTCGCGATCCGGACCGCCGCTAGGACCTTGGACGGAGCCTGCGGTACTCGGCCGACCAACGCTCGGCCTGCGTTCCTCGGCTATGCCTGACGCTCCCCAGAACCACCAGCTCGCGGAGCTCGACTCTGGGCTCCGCGTGGTCACCGAGCGCATGCCGTCCGTCCGCTCGGTGGCGTTGGGCCTGTGGGTGCGCACCGGCTCACGGGACGAGCTGGTCGAGCAGGCCGGGATCTCGCACTTCCTCGAGCACCTGCTGTTCAAGGGCACCGAGCGCTTCTCCTCGGAGGAGATCGACCAGATCTTCGACGGCATGGGGGCAGAGGTGAACGCAGGGACGAGCAAGGAGACCACGTCGGTCTACGCCCGCTGTCTGGACCGTCACCTCGAGCGCTCGCTCGAGGTGATCGCCGACATGATGCTGGCTCCCGCCTACCGCGACGTCGACTCCGAGCGCCAGGTGGTGATCGAGGAGATCGCCATGTACGAGGACGAGCCCTCGGACAAGGTGCACGACGTGCTCGCCGGCGCGGTGTTCGGCGACCACCCGCTGGGGCGCCCGATCATCGGCTCAGCCGACGTGGTCGGCTCCGTCCCCGTGCCGGACATCGCGGCCTACCACAGCTCCCGCTACGTCGGGCCGAACCTGGTCCTGGCCGCGGCGGGCAACCTGGAGCACGAGCAGGTGGTGGCCCAGGCCGAGCGCCTCCTCGGCGGGCGCTCCGGCGAGCCGGCCAACGGCTCGGAGCCGGTCACCTTCGATGGCCCCGCGGTGCGCTTCCACACAAAGGACACCGAGCAGTACCACCTGGCCCTCGGCGGCCCCGGCTTCGCCCGCGGCGACGACCGCCGCTTCGCGCTGCGCGTGCTGGACACCCTGCTCGGGGGCTCCAGCTCCTCGCGGCTGTTCCAGGAGGTGCGCGAGAAGCGCGGCCTGGCCTACGCCGTCTACTCCTACGCCAGCAGCTTCGCGGACATCGGGCAGGTCGGCGTCTACGTCGGCACCCGCCGCGACAACGTGGGGGAGGCCCTGGGGATCGTCGGCGACCAACTGCGCCGTCTGCAGGACCAGCCCGTCCCCGCCGACGAGCTCGACCGGGCCAAGGAGAACGTGAAGGGGCGCACCGTGCTCTCGATGGAGTCGACGCTCGCCCGCATGAACCGCCTCGGCAGCTCGGTGCTCATGGACGTCCCGATCCTGAGCCTGGACGAGCTGCTGGCCGAGATCGACGCCGTGACGGCGGAGGACGTCGCCGAGCTCGCGCGCACGGCCTACGGGCCCGCGTCGATGTCGGCCGCCGGGGTCGGACCGGACGAGTCGGTTTTTCGCGACGCCCTGGCCGGAGCCGAGCTGGCCGCCGCGTGATCTCCGTCGCGGTCTCGGGCGCCGCCGGGCGCATGGGCCAGACCGTGTGCGCGGCCGTCGAGGGCGCCGACGACATGCGCCTGACCGGCCGCGCCGACCCCTCGCTGGGCACCGCGCTGTCCGACGTCCTCGACGAGGCGGAGATCGTGGTGGACTTCAGCACTCCCGACACCGCGCTCGCCAACGCCCGCGAGTGCCTCGAGGCGGGGGTGCACTGCGTGGTGGGGACCACCGGGGCCGACCTCACCGAGCTCGAGGGCGTCGGCTCGGCCAATCTCTTCTACGCGCCCAACTTCGCCATCGGGGCGGTGCTGATGATGGAGGCGGCAAAGCTCGCCGCCCCGCACATGCCCGAGTGCGAGATCGTCGAGCTCCACCACCCCGCGAAGCTGGATGCTCCCTCCGGGACGGCCACCCGCACGGCGGAGCTGATCCGCGAGGGCGGGGGCGAGGTCCACGAGCCGATCCACTCGATCCGGCTGCCGGGGCTTGTCGCCCATCAGGAGGTCGTCTTCGGAGGCGAGGGACAGACCCTGTCCATCCGCCACGACACCATCTCTCGCGAGTCGTTCATGCCTGGGGTACTGCTGGCCGTCAGACGGGTGGGGAAGCTCGATCAGCGGCTCGTGATCGGCCTCGAGAACCTGCTCTAGGGGCCGACACTGGCCGAATGTCGGCCCTGGCCTGTACGGAACCGGGGCCCGTCTGCCGATATCGAGGTGAAGCACCTTGCCTCCCTCGACTCTCAGCGGATCGATCCCTGCCGCGGCGCGAGCGCAGGGCCCCTTGGCGGGCGCCGGCCACGCCGAGGGCGCCGAGGCCGGCGCGGAGGCGGTTCGACAGGCCGTCGCCGGCCTGAACGGAGGGCGCCCCTCCCTGGTGCTCGCCTTCCCCGACGGCGGCCTCGAGGCCTCCGAACAGCTCGAGCAGGCCCAGGCCCACTCCGCCGGCGCCCCGGTGGCGGGCATGACGGCGGGTGGCGCGATCGGGGGGACCGGGCCGCTGGACCGCGGCTGCTCTGCGCTGGCGTTCGGCGGCGAGCTGGAAGCCGCCGTCGGGCTCGTGACGCGCGCTTCGCGGAACCTCAAGGCCGCCGGCCGCGCCGCGGCCGAGGCGGCCATGCGGAAGCTCGGCGAAGCCGATGGCGCCCATCTTCTGCTCGCCCTCTTCCTCGAGAACAGCTCGGGTGACCAGTCCGACGCCGTGGCCGGTGCCTACGAGGCGGTGGGACCGGCCGTGCCGCTCGTCGGCGGCGCGGCGGGTGGAGACTCGCCTTGGCAGCTGGCCGAAGGCCAGCCGCTGTGGGACTGCGTCGTCGCCGTGCTGCTGCGCTCAGCGAATCCCATCGGCGTTGGCCATGCCCACGGCTGTTCGCCCTGCGCCGGCCCCTCGGTGGTCACCCGCGCCGACGGTCGCACCCTCGTCCAGCTCGACGGCCTGCCCGCCGAGACGGTCTACCTCGCCAAGCTGGGCCGCTCCGGCGAGCGCCTCGGCGACGACGAGTTCGCCCGCGTCGCCGCCGCCCATCCGCTCGCTCAACCCCCGCTGAGCGGCGATGTCCGGCTGCGCCAGGTGCTCAGGCAGGGGCCCGAAGGCGGGCTGGTCTGCGCGACCGACATCCCGGTCAACAGCGCCATCGAGTTCACCGAGCAGTCCCCGGAGACCATCGTCCGCAGCACCTGGACCGCGGTCAGCGACGCGCTGGCCCCGCTGGACGGCCGCCCCGCCCGCGCTGCGCTCGTGTTCGACTGCGCCGGCCGGCGCAGCGTCCTCGGCGGGCCGGGTGAGTCACTGGATGCCGAGGCCGCCGCGCTGCGCGCCTCGTTCGGGCAGAGCCTCCCGCCGCTTGCCGGCCTCTACAGCCGAGGGGAGGTGGGACGTGTCCGAGGAGCAAAGGGAGATCGCAGCCACACCGTCGTGGTCGCCGCCTTCGCCTGAGCGACAGGGGCTGGGGGACGACCTCGTCCGCCGCTTCGTGGAGGCCTCGCGCCGCGCGGAGATCATCGCCCTCGTCAACTCGTCTTCCTCGCCCGACGAGCTCGGTTTCGCGATCTGCGACGAGCTCTGCGAGGCCTTCGAGGGCGAGAAGGCCTTCGTCATGGCCTCCCGCAAGGACGGGTCGCCGGCAGCGCTGGTCTCCAGCGTGGGCCTGACCGACCGCGAGCGCGAGCGGATAGTTCGTGACCCTCTGTGCGTGGGCAGCCTCGCCGGCGACAGCATCAGCGCGGGCGTGGGCGAGGGACTGGGAGGCCTGGAGGCGGGCTCGCTGGCCCTCGCCCTCGGAGGCGAGGACGGCGACCGCGTGCTGGTCGGGGTGGGCCGCACCTACGAGCAGGCCTTCGACCCCTCCGAGTCCGCCCTGCTGGAGGCGGTCACCGACAGCGCCGCCCACGCCCTGCATCGATTCTGGCTCTCCCGCGACCGCGAGCTGCACGCCACGCGCCAGGCCGCCCTGGCCCGAGCGGGCCAGGCCCTCGGCGAGTCGCTGGACCCAAAGCGCGTCCTGCGCACGCTCTGCGCCGAGGCCTCCCACGCGACCGGGGGGGAGATAGTCGTCGTGTACTTCGGGGACGATCGCGAAGGGCTGTACGCCGTGGCGGCCCACGGCCTGCCCGACGACTTCATCGGCCACCGGCGCGGCGTCGACGAGGGCCTCTGCGGCCGGGTCGTTGCCAGCGGCAAGGCGCAGTGCTCGAACGACTACGCCGGCGACGGCCTCAATTCCGGCGCCACAGCGGCGCTCGACAGCGTCCGCTCCGCGATGGCGGCTCCGCTCCGCCGCCGCGGCGGCCTCGACGGGGTGATCTCGGTCGGCTTTCCGGACGGGCGCTGGATCGCCGACGCCGACACGGAGCTGCTGGCGTCGTTCTCTGAGCTTGCCTCGGTCGCCTGCCGAAACGCCGACGACCACGCGGTCGCACAGCGCGCTGCCTCGCGCGACGGCCTCACCGGCTGCCTCAACCACGCCGCCTTCCAGGGTCGGCTGCGGGCCGAGGTGGCGCGGGCGGACCGCGGGGCGGACCCCTTCACCCTCGTGCTGCTCGATCTCGACGACTTCAAGTCCGTCAACGAGCGCTTCGGGCACCTCAGCGGCGACGCCGTCCTGCGCGGGGTCGGCGAGGCGCTGCGCTCCTCAGTGCGCGGGCAGGACCACGTCGCGCGCTTCGGCGGCGATGAATTCGCGCTCATCCTCCCCGACACCCCCGAGGCCGAGAGCGAGCCCCTCTTGGCCCGATTGCTGGGCAGGCTGCGCCAGGTGAGCGTGCCCGGCGGCCGTACCCTCGGCGCCCATGCGGGCCTGGCCGAGTGGCGGCCGGGCGAGGGGCCCATAACGCTGATCGAGCGTGCCGACCAGGCGCTCCTCACCGGCAAGCGCGAGAGCCGCCCCGCCGAGCGCCGCGAGAGCCTCACGGCCTGGAGCACCGCGACCGGGGTACAGGACGAGCGCTCGGAATCGCGCCGACGGCGCATGGCCATCGCCTCGCGGGTGGGGGCCAAGCTCTCGCGCCTGCTGGAGGTCGACTCGGTGGCCCAGGCCACGACGACCGAGCTGACACAGAACCTCGACTACGACTTCGCGACCATCATGCGCCTGAGCGGCGAGGGCCTCATGGCCGCCGTGGCATCGTCCTCGCGGGGGAAGGATCACCTCGAGACGTGGACCTGGACGCTGCCGCAGGACGAGGGGGCCGTCGGGCGCTGCCTGCGCGAGCGCCGGCCGGTGCTGGTGGGCGACCTGGCCGACGACCCCTCCTCCTCGAGCTTGCCCGGGCTGTCGCTGCGCTCCGAGCTGGCCGTGCCGCTGTTTGTCGGCACCGAGCTGTGGGGCGCGATCGTGCTCCAGGCGGCCGAGCCGGGGGCGCTGGAGGAGGACGACGCGCGCCTGGTGGAGCTGGTGGCCGACCACGCCGGCGCCGCGCTGCGCACAGCCGAGCTCTACCGCAAGCTCGAGCAAACCCACCGCGGCGTGGCCGAGGCCCTGGCCGCCGCGCTGGAGGCCAAGGACGGCTACGCCGCCGAGCACGCGCGCTGGATCGCCGAGCTGGCCGTCGAGGTCGGGCGCGAGCTGGGGCTGCCCGAGCCGGAGCTCGAGGCGATCCGCTACGGCGCGATCTTCCACGACATCGGCAAGATCGCCGTGCCCGACGCCATCCTGAACAAGCCGGGACCGCTGACGCCCGAGGAGTTCGCGGTGATCAAGCGCCACCCGGTGGTCGGCGAGCAGATCCTCGCCCCCGTGCCCTTCCTCAGCGACGTCCGCCGGATAGTGCGCCACGACCACGAGCGCTGGGACGGCGCCGGCTACCCCGATGGGCTGCGCGGCGCGCAGATCCCAATCGGCGCACGGGTCGTGTTCGTGGTCGACGCCTACCACGCGATGGTCTCCGACCGTCCCTACCGGAGGGCGATGAGCGAGAGCGACGCCCGGGCCGAGCTCGAGGCCAACGCGGGCACGCAGTTCGATCCCGAGATCGTGAGGGTGATGGCCGCGGCGCTGGACCGCGGCGCCGGGGCCCCGCTGGACTAACTAGCGCCGGAGCGCAGGCCGGGCGTCGGCCGGCCGAGCACCGCCGCTCGACAGGTACGCCGGAGCGCAGGCCGGGCGTCGGCCGGCCGAGCACCGCCGCTCGGTAGTTACGCCGCCTGCTCGCGCGCGGGCTTGCGCAGCGCGCGCGGCACAACGAAGCGGATGCCGGACCGCTCGTCGTCGATCGAGCAGGTCTTGTTGTCGATCAGCCCGTGGCGCTTGCCGTGGGGAACGAGGGTCATCTGGTTGAGGTAGCCGTCCCGGCCGCGCTTGCGGGTGATCAGCCAGACGCAGCCGGTGTCGCGCAGGCGGGGGCGGTAGGCGGCGAAGGCGGCCTCGGCCTCCTTCGGGGTCTGGACCATGATGATCGCGGCGTCCAGGTCGCCGGAGCGCACCAGCCCGCGGCCGATCGCCTCCTTGACGTCGCGGCGCAGTCCGGTGCCTACGTCCCCGGTCACCTCCACGCGCTGTTCGCGGGCTACGCCCAGCTTCTGAACGGCGCTGCGGTGGCTGTAATCGCGCTCCGTGGCCATCGGACCGAGGCACATTCTACGCGGCAGATTTGCTCAGCTATGGTCCGAAGTTCCAGAGGAAGGAGAGCCGCATGGGCTTCATGGACAAGGCCAAGAAGCTGGCCGATCAGGCGCAGCAGAAGATCGACGAGGCACAGAAGGGCTTCAACGAGAACCAGCGCCAGCAGGGCGGCGGCGCCCCCGCGGGCGGGGTGCGCTACGACGATCAGGGCCGTCCGATACCACAGGAGGGGCAGCAGCCCGCCCAGGCGCCCCCGCCCTCCTCGCCGCCGATGCCGGGCACGGAGTCGCCCGCCCAGCCCGCCGCTCCGGTGGCTCCGGCCGGAGAGCCTGCGACGGGCGCCGAGCAGCCGCCGCCCGAGAGCGAGGAGCCCGTGGCCGAGGAGCAGCCGCCGCCCGTGGAGGGGCAGAACGACTCCACGCCGGACCCCTTCCGCCCCATCCAGTAAGACCGCGGAGCCCGGTGACATAATCGCCGCGTGGCGCTCGAGGGCATCCTCACGGCGATGGTCACCCCGTTCGGGGCCGACGGGGCGATCGACGAAGACGCCTTCGCCTCCCTCTGCCGGCACCTCCTCGAGGAGGGCGGCTCCGACGGGCTGGTCGTCGCCGGCACCACGGGCGAGGGCTCGACCCTCGACGACGACGAGAAGTGCCAACTGTGGGAGCTGGCAGTGGCCGAGTCCGGGGATGCCCCGGTCATCGCCGGCACCGGCTCCAACGACACCCGGCACAGCGCCGCACTGACCGAGCGCGCAAGCGCCCTCGGCGTGGACGGCGTGCTGGTGGTGACGCCGTACTACAACCGCCCTAACCGGCGCGGCCTCGTCGCCCACTTCCAGGCGGTGGCGGCGGCCACCGAGCTGCCCGTCGTGCTCTACAACATCCCCCAGCGCTGCGCGCTCGACATGCCCAACGACCTGCTACGCGAGCTCGCGGAGATCGACGACGTCGTCGCCGTCAAGCAGGCTCGCTACGAGGAGCTCGAGCCGATCGAGGGCCTGACCACCCTCGCCGGCAACGACGACATGCTGCCCGACGTGCTCGACATGGGCGGGGGCGGGGGCATCCTCGTGGCCTCGCACCTCGCCGGCCGCGAGATGCGCCGCATGATCGACGAGCCCGAGAGCCGGCGCGAGATCCACGAGTCGCTCCAGCCGCTCTACCGCGCCCTCGGGGTGGCGCCCGCGGCCTGCTCGATCAAGGGCGCGTTCGGGTTGCTGGGGAGGGACCTCGGAGTACCGCGCCTGCCCTACGTGGAGGTCAGCGAGGACGAGGCCGCCACGCTGCGCGAGGCGCTCGAGCGTCAAGGGTTGCTGAGCGCGGTTTGAGCTCCACGCTGCGGGTGCTCCCGCTCGGGGGCCTCGGCGAGATCGGTAAGAACATGACCGTCGTCGAGTACGACGGCCGGATCGTGGTGGTCGACACCGGGCTGATGTTCCCCACGCCCGACCAGCTCGGCGTCGACCTCGTCCTGCCCGACTTCACCTACCTGCGCGAGCGCGCCGAGGACATCGAGGCGATCGTGCTCACCCACGGGCACGAGGACCACGTCGGTGCCCTGCCCTTCGTGTTGCGCCAGCTGGAGAGCAGGCCGCCGATCTACGGCGGGCCGCTCACTGCGGCGATGGTGCGCTCCAAGCTCGACGAGCACCGCCTACGCGATGTCGACGTGACCGACGTCAGGGCGGGCGAGGAGCTCGATGCTGGCCCGTTCGACGTCGAGCTGGTGAAGATGGCCCACTCCATCCCCGACGCCTTCGCCGTCGCCCTGAGATGCGAGCCGGGGACCACGCTCATCTCAGGCGACTACAAGTTCGACCAGACGCCGGTGGACGGGGTGCCGGCCGACGTCTCGCGGCTGGCCGAGCTGGGCCGGGAGGGACTGCTGCTGCTGTGCGGCGACTCCACCAACGCCGACCGTCCCGGAATCTCGCTCTCGGAGTCCAGCGTCGGGCCCCGGCTGGAGGAGACCTTCAGCCGCTGCGGCGGGCGAATCGTGGTGACGGCCTTCGCCTCCAACATCCATCGGGTGCAGCAGGTCGTGGACGCCGCGGCCGCGCTGGACCGCAAGGTCTCGCTGGTGGGACGCTCGATGCGCAAGAACGTCAACATCGGGCGCAGCCTCGGCCACATCCAGATCCCCGAGGGCATGCTGCTCGGCCCCAAGGAGATCGAGGACTTCCCCGACGAGAAGATGGTGGTCATCTCCACCGGCTCTCAGGGCGAGCCTCTCTCGGCCCTGCGGCGGATGGCCCACGGCGACCACCCCAACGTGTCCCTGCACAGCGGCGACACGGTGGTCTTCTCCGCGACCCCCATCCCCGGCAACGAGCGGGCGGTGAACGAGACCGTCGACCGCATCTTCCACCTGGGCGCCGACGTGATCACCACCCGGGACGCGCCCATCCACGCGTCCGGCCACGGCTACGCCGAGGAGCTCAAGCTCATGATCAACCTGACCAAGCCCCGCTACGTGATGCCGATGCACGGCGACCACAAGCGGTTGCGCCTGCACTCCGAGCTGGCCACCGCGGTCGGCGTGCCGCCGAAGAACGTCTTCCGGGGTGAGAACGGACTGCCGCTGGAGCTAGGCGCCGACGGCGCGAGCTTCGGCTCGCGCGAGCAGGCGGGCCTGGTGTTCGTGGACGGGGTCGACGTGGGGGATCCCGAGGACATCGCCCTGCGCGACCGGCGCATGCTCTCGGCCGACGGCATCTTCATCGTGGTGGCGACCGTCTCCGAGCAGGACGGCCGCTCCGTCGCCCCGCCGGAGATCATCTTCCGCGGCGTGCCCTTCATCGACGAGGGCGACGAGATGGTGGACCAGCTGCGCGAGGCCGTGGAGGAGTCGCTGGCCCGCTCCGCCGTGGAGGAGATCCGCGAGATCGACCTGCTTCAGAGCCACCTGCACGACGACCTGGCGGAGTTCGTCTACGACCGCCTGCGGCGCCGGCCGATGGTCCTGCCGGTGGTGGTCGAGGTCTAGCGCGGGAACGCGATCTAGCGCTTCTCCCAGCCGCTCTTGAGCACAGCCGGTACCACGCGGGGGATGTCCTTGCGGGCGCGCGCCAGGGCCTGGTCGAGGGCGGCGGCGGCGTTGGACTGAATGGCCGGGCCGTGTCCGGGGAACAGCACGTCGGGGGAGAAGCGGCCAAGGGCCTCCGGCGGCTTCATGCGCAGGAAGGGGTGAACACCGAGCGGCTGGTCGCCCACGGCCGTGTACCTCGAGGCGCCGACGGCCTCCGCCACCACCAACGCCCGGTGGCCCTCCCACCACAGGCACAGCTCGCGCCAGCGCGGCTTCCAGATCATGCGGTGGACCTCGAAGGGGCTGCCGGGCAGCGACTCGGGCAGCCGCAGGTGGGGGACCGAGAAGCGCTCGGCCACGGCCTCGCAATCGCGCGGGTGGCGGTCGAGGAGCTGCACGACCGCAGCCATCTCGCCCAGGCCGACGGCTGCCCGCAGCGCGGCCTCGTCCGCGAAGGGGTCGATCAGCCAGACCCGGCCCTCGTGCAGCAGCGCATGGGAGGAGCGCTCCAGCGGCTCGCTCGCCGTCCAGCTGATCGCCCAGGGCAGGCGGTCGTCTATCTCGACTTCCTTCACGGCGTCACCCGCTCGGAGTCCGAGACCGACGCCGCGGCCGCGGGCAGGCGCAGGAGGAAGCGGGCGCCACCCCCCTGAGCGTCGTCGAGGGTGACCGCCCCGTCGTGCGCCTCGGCCACGGCTCGCACGATGGCCAGGCCGAGGCCGCTGCCCGCCGAGCCGCCGGCGTCGCCGCCTCCCCGCGAGAAACGCTCGAAGACGCGGTCGCGCAGCTCTTCGGGCACGCCCGGGCCGCGGTCGGAGACCTCGAGGGAGGCGAAGCCGTCTTCGCCGCGCGCCGAAACGGTCACCGGCGTGCCCTTGGGGGTGTGAGCCAGCGCGTTCTCGATCAGGTTCAGCGCCGCGCGGTGCAGGTCGTCGGGGACGCCCTGCACCCACAGCTCTCCGGGCGCGTCGAGCGCCAGCTGGTGCTCCACGGCCAGCGGCGCGGCCTCGGCGGCGGCTTCACGGGCCACGACCGCGAGGTCGACCGGCTTACGCGGCGCCCGGCGCCCGGCGTCGGCGCGGGCCAGCAGCAGCAGGTCCGCGACCAGGCGCCGCATGCGCCGCGAGGAGCGAAGGGCCGAGCCGGCGATCTCGGCCTGCTCGCCCTTCAGCTCGGCCTCCAGCAGCTCCAGGTTGGCCAGGATGCTGGTGAGCGGAGTGCGCAGCTCATGCGAGGCGTCCGCCACGAACTGACGCTGGCGGGCCAGGGCGGCCTCGGTCTCCGAGCGCGCGGCACCCAGCTCGCCGAGCATGTCCTCGAGCGTGTGGGCGAGGTCGGCCACCTCGTCGTTGGCTTCGGGCTTGGGCAGGCTGGTGGAGGGATCGCGGGTGCGAGCCACCTCGCGCGCCGCCCCTGTGAGGCGCGTGACCGGGCGCATCGCGCGCCGGGCCACCGCCAGGCCGGCGAGGAAGGCGAGCGCTGTGCCGCCGAGGACGCCGAAGCCCAGGAACGCCTTGACCCGGGCGACGGTGGAGCCCAGGCCGCCGCGCGGCCGCGCGTACTGCACGTAGCCCACCGGCTCGGCGAAGCGGCCCTGCAGGGGCGACTGGAAGCTGCCGCCGCCCACGTTGCCCACCAGTAGCGGCCGGGAGGCCACGCGAAAGCCGCTCACGTCGCGCAGCTCGTCGCTGGGCGGGCCGAGGTCCTCGCCGTTCAGCGGCGCCGACCCGATGACCCGGTTGGAGCGGTCGAGCACGCGTATCTGAGCACCGCCGGCCGAGGCGGCGCTCAGCAGGTCCTCGGGCACGGTCGGCTCCGGCCGCAGGCGAATGCGGTCCGCCAGGCTGGCCGTGGCGGAGCGCAGCTCGGAGTCGAAGCTTGAGTTCAGCCTGCGCACCGTGAGCGTGCCGACCACCACGGCGAACAGCAGCAGGATCACGAAGGTCAGCCCGGCGGAGACCACCGCCAGCTTGAGCCGCACCGGCAGGCGCAGCCGCGCCTCGGAGAGCAGGTTCACGCCGGCCTCAGCACGTATCCCGCCCCGCGCACGGTGTGCAGCACGCGCGGCTCGCCGCCCTCCTCGAGCTTGCGGCGCAGGTTGGAGACGAACACGTCGACGGTGTTGGTCTCGGCGTAGGGGTGGTAGTCCCAGACCTCGTCGAGCAGGTTCTGCCGCGAGACCACCAGCCGCTCGTTTCGGACCATGTGCTCGAGCAGCTCGAACTCCCTGCTGGTGAGGTCCAGCGCGCGGTCGCCGCGAAAGACCTCCCTGGTGGCGGGGTTCAGGCGGATGTCGCCGCTGGTGAGAAAGGCGCTGCCCCGCGGCGGGCGGCGACGCAGCAAGGCGCGCAGGCGCGCCAGCAGCTCCTCGCGCTCGAACGGCTTGACCAGGTAGTCGTCGGCGCCGGAGTCGAGGCCCTCGACGCGGGAGTCCAGCGACTCGCGCGCGGTGAGGATCAGGATGGGCACGTCGCCCCCCTCGCGCAGGCGCCGCGACACCTCGACGCCGTCGATGCCGGGGAGGCCCAGGTCGAGCACGACGGCGTCGGGCTCGAAGACAGCGGCTTGTTCGAGCGCGGCCTCGCCGTCGCCTGCGATGCGCACGTCGTAGCCCTCCATCCCGAGCGAGCGGCGCAGCACGCCGGCGATGTCGCCGTCGTCCTCCACCACGAGGACTCGCGGTTCATCGCTCACAGGCCGGATGGTAGGGCGCAGGGCCGGGCGGACCGGCGTCGAAAGACGCTTCGTAGCCGTGGCAAGCCGCAAGCGCACCAAGGGCAAGCGCCGCAGGAAGGCCTCCCGCAGGTCGGGCCCGTCCCTGCCGCGGCTCGCGGTGCCGCGGCTCGAGCAGCACCAGCTCGACCTCATCGGCCTGGGCCTGGTGGCCTTCGCCGCCTTTTTCGCCTGTGTCTTCTACCTCGGCTGGGCCGGCGGCGAGGTGGGCGAGGCCATGGCCGACGGCTTCCTGCTGCTCTTCGGCGGTGCCGGCTACCTGGTGCCGGTCGCGCTGTTCGGAACCGGCGCGGTCTTGGTGCTGCGGCCGATGCTTCCCGCTGTCCATCCCTTCCGCACCGGTGCGCTGTGCCTGGGGGCGGCGCTGTGCCTGGGACTGGCGGCCGGCTCGCTGGGCATGGGGCCCGGCGACACAGCCCGCAGCGGCACCTTCGACCCCGAGTACCTGCGCTCCCACGGCGGAGTCGTGGGGGAGGCCCTCTTCTACGGGATTCGCAAGCTGTTCCAGGACGTGGGGGCGCACATCCTGTTCTTGTTCCTGCTGCTCGCCGGCCTGCTGCTGCTCACGGGCGCCTCGGTAGCGGGGATCGTCAAGGGCACGCGGGAGAGCGTGGCCTCGACGACCCGCCGCGTACGCAAGTCCACCGGCGAGTTCGCCGCGGTGCTGCGCACCGAGCGCACGCGCCCGCTGGCGCCCGAGGTGGAGCCGGTTGTGCGCGCCACTCACGTCGAGGTGCCCGCCGAGGAGGAGGATGAGGAGGACGAGGAGCCGGGGTTCGAGCCGGAGCTCGAGGAGCCCGCGGCCGACGAGCCCGACCTCCAGCCTGGGCCGGACCTCGACGAAGAACAGGGGACCGACGACGAGCTCACGCCGATGGGCAACCGGCGCTCGCTGGTCACCGAGTCCGACGACCTCGACTACCGCCTGCCCCGCGACAAGTTCCTGACCCGCTCCAACGGTGGCCAGAAGACCGACGTGAAGGGCATCGAGCGCGGCGGGCGCCAGGTGGTCGAGGCCCTGACCCACTTCAGCGTGGACGCCCAGGTGACGGGCACCGTCAGCGGCCCGCACGTCACCCGCTACGAGCTGCGTCTGGCGCCCGGCATCAAGATGTCCAAGGTCGCCAACCTCAAGGACGACCTGGCCTACGCCATGGCGGCCGAGCACGTGCGCATCCTCGCGCCGATCCCCGGCAAGCAGGCGGTCGGCGTGGAGGTCCCCAACCGGGTGCGCAAGATGGTCCACCTCGGGGACGTCTTCCAGGAGGCTCCGGAAAAGTGGTCCCCGCTGACCGTCTGGCTGGGCAAGGACATCGCCGGCAAGGCCATCGGCACCGACCTCGCCAAGCAGCCCCACGTGCTGGTCGCGGGTACCACGGGCTCGGGCAAGTCCGGCTGCGTGAACGCCATGCTGTCGTCGATCCTGCTGCGGGCCACCCCGAACGAGGTGCGCCTGGTGCTGGTGGACCCCAAGCGGGTCGAGCTCAACCACTACGAGCACATCCCGCACCTGCTCACGCCGGTGATCACCAGCCCGCGCCTGGCCGCCAACGCGCTGGCCAACCTCATCAAGGAGATGGAGGAGCGCTACGACGTGATGAGCGCGGTGCGGACCCGCAACCTCGAGGAGCTCAACCGGGCCCGCAAGCGGGCCGGAGAGCCGCCGCTGCCCTACATCCTGTGCGTCATCGACGAGCTCGCCGACCTGATGATGATCGCTCCGGGCGAGGTCGAGGACTCGATCATCCGCCTGGCCCAGAAGTCGCGCGCCGTGGGGATCCACCTGCTGCTGGCTACCCAGCGCCCGAGCGCCGACGTCATCACCGGCATGATCAAGGCCAACGTGCCCGCGCGGATCGCGTTCGCGGTTGCCTCCCAGACCGACTCGCGCGTGATCCTCGACCAGAACGGCGCCGAGTCGCTGCTCGGCCAGGGCGACATGCTCTTCCGCCCGGCAGGCGAGTCCCGCTCGGCCCGCATCCAGGGCGCCTTCATCGACGAGGACCAGATCCTCAAGCTCACCGACCACTGGCGCAAGCAGGGGGAGCCCGAGCTCCAGGAGGAGCTTCTCGACGCGGTGGAAGGCGAGGAGGAGACCGACTCCGAGGAGGAGTTCAGCGCCGATAGGGACGACCTGCTCGCCGACGCGATCGCGACGGTCGTGCAGATGGGCACCGCGTCCACCTCCATGCTGCAGCGGCGCCTGCGGGTGGGGTACACGCGCGCGGGGAGGCTCATCGACATGATGGAGCGCCGCGGCGTGATCTCGGGGTACGAGGGCTCGAAGGCCCGTCAGGTGCTCGTCACCGAGGGCGACCTGCCGCGGGTGCTCGAGCAGCTGGCCGACCCGATGGTCGGCGCCGCAACGGACGAATAGACGCTCTTCGCCAGAATAGGCGGGGTGCCACCCATTGGGGAGACGCTGCGCCAGGCGCGCATGCGTCACGAGCTGGACATCGCCGACGTCGAGGCGCGGACGAAGATCCGCGCCAAGTACCTCCGTGCGCTCGAGAACGAGGAGTTCGGCGTGCTGCCCGGGCCCACCACCGTGCGCTCGTTCATCCGCACGTACGCCGAGCTCCTCGGCCTCGACCCGCACCCGCTGGTGGAGCAGTTCCGCAGCGAGAGCGAGCAGCGCGAGGAGGCGGAGGTCCAGCCGATGCCCGCGCCCGCGCGCGGGGGGGACCGCCGCGAGCGCCGCGAGCGCCGGGAGCGGCGGCCCACGCCACCTTCCCGCGTGGGCCGGGGCGGGCCCAGTCCCCTGGCCATGATCGCGGGGACGATCCTGGTCGTGCTCGTGGCTCTGGCGATCATCGGCCTCATCGGAGGCGAGGACGAGGCCGGCAAGGAGAGCTCGTCGAGCGAGGGCCAGAACGCGCAGTCCGACCGGGGTCGGCGGCCTGAGCCCAGGCCGCGCCGCCGCCGGCAGGCCGCGCGCAACGTGGCGACGCTCAACGTGGCCCCGACCGTGCCGACCTACGTCTGCGTGGACACCGGTCCCGGCACGGAGGTCCTGTTCGAGGGCACGCTGGCCTCCTCACGCCGCTTCCGGGCGAAGCGGGTGCGGCTGAACCTGGGCAAGACCTCGGCGCGCCTGACTGCGAACGGGAAGGCGGTGCCGCTGGAGCCCTCGCCGACGCCGGTGGGCTACGACGTGACGCCCACACGCGTCCAGCCGCTGGAGGCCGGGCAGCGCCCGTGCGCCTAGCCGTCTAGTGCCCGCGCGGGCGGGAATCGTGGTCACCGGCACCGAGGTGCTGACCGGGCGGATCCAGGATCGCAATGGCCCCTGGCTGTCCGACCGCCTTCGCGAGCTGGGGGTGGACCTGGCCCACATCACCATCTGCGGCGACCGCCCGCAGGACATGCAGGCGCAGCTGGCCTTCATGGCCGCCCAGGGGGTCGACCTGATCGTCACCAGCGGAGGCCTTGGGCCCACCGCGGACGACCTCACGATCGAGGTCGTCGCCGGCTTCACCGGGCGTCCGCTGTTCCTCGACACCGAGCTCGAGGCCCAGATCGCCGCGATCCTGCGCCCGCTCATGAAGCGCTGGCCGAACCTCGACTTCGAGGCCGTGCGCACGGCCAACCGCAAGCAGGCCATGGTGCCGGAGGGCGCGCGGGTGATCGCCCCGGCGGGGACCGCGCCCGGTCTGGTGGTGCCCCCGTTGGACCGCGGCGGCCCGACCGTAGTGGTGCTGCCCGGCCCGCCCCGGGAGCTGCACTCGATGTGGCGGGTGGCGGCGGAGTCCGAGGAGTTCCGGGCCGCCATCGGCGGGCGGACAGCCTACGAGCAGCGGATGCTGCGGCTGTTCGGCATCCCCGAGTCGGAGATCGCGGAGACCCTGCGCGTGGCCGAGGGCTCGCTGGGCGAACTGTCGGCGCTGGAGATTACGACCTGCCTGCGACGCGGGGAGGTGGAGGTCGTGACCCGTTTCGAGCCCGCCGAGGAGGGGCTCTACGCCGCGCTGGAGGAGCTCGTGGCCGCGCGGCACGGCGACACGCTGTTCTCAGCGGACGGCAGCTCGGTGGACGACCAGGTGGCCGAGCTGCTCGCCGGGCGCCGCCTCGCCCTGGCCGAGTCCTGCACGGGCGGCCTGATGGCGGGCCGGCTCACCGAGCGGGCGGGATCGTCGGCCTACGTGCTCGGCGGCGCGGTGACCTACGCCGACGAGGCGAAGGTGCGCCAGCTCGGGGTGGACCCGGCCCTGATCGAGGCCCACGGAGCGGTGTCCCCGGAGATCGCCTCTGCGATGGCCGAAGGCGCTCTGGACCGCTTCGGCGCGGACACGGCGCTGTCCATAACCGGGATCGCGGGCCCCGGAGGGGGCAGCGAGGACAAGCCCGTGGGGACGGTTTGCTGGTGCGCCCGCCTGGCCGACGGATCGACCCTGGCCCGCGAGGCGCGCCTGCCAGGCGACCGGGCCGAGGTCCGCGACCGCTCGACCACCGTGGGCATGCACCTGCTGAGGCGTCTGCTGCGTGGAGAAGAGCCGACCTTCTAAGGCGCGCCTCTTCGTGGCGCTGGAGCTGCCCGAGGCAACGCGGGGGCAGGCCGCCCGCATCCTCCCTGCACACAGAGGGCTGCGGCCGGCGGCCGAGCAGACGCTGCACGTGACGCTGGCCTTCCTCGGGTGGACAGACGAGGGGGACATCGGGCGGGTGGGAGCCCTCACGGGGGAGGCCGTGGCCGGGCGGAGGGCCGTCGAGCTGGTGCCCACCGGAGTCCGCGCCGTCCCGCCGCGGCGCCCACGCCTGTTCGCGCTCGACCTCGAGGACCCGGCCGGCGCCGGTGGCGAGCTCCAGGCCGCCGTGGCCGGCGCGCTTGTTGAGGCGGCGCTCCTCGAGCCTGAGAAGCGCCCCTTCTGGCCGCACGTGACCCTGGCCCGGGTGCGGCGAGGCCGCGTGGTCGTTCCCGGCGGCGGGCCGCTACCCGGGGCCTTCAGGGCCGATCGCGTCGTCGTCTATCGCTCGATGCTGCGGCCCGACGGCGCGGTCTACGAGCCCCAGCGGAGCTTTACATTGGAGCCATGAGCGAGACGATCGCCTGCAGCCTGACCGCCGGCGGCCAGCTGGCCCGGCGCAGGGAGGCCGCGGCGCTCATCGGGCGCTCCCTGATCGCCCGCGAACCCATCGAGGGCGGGCTGCGGCTGCGCTTTCGCGGCGACTGCGAGGCGGAGCTGCGCGAGCTGCTTCGCCGCGAGCGGGAGTGCTGCCCGTTCTTCGGCTTCTCGCTCTTCGCCGACGGGTCGGCCGTCGTGTTGGACGCGACCGCTCCCCCGGACGCCCGCGGGCTCCTCGAGGAACTGTTCGCCGCTCCCTGACGGCCGGTGGCCCAGCTGCACTACCCCGCCCCGCCGCTCAGCGACGGCGCGCTGCGGCTGCGCCCCTACCGCGCGGAGGACCTGGACGCGCTGGTGGCCGAGCTGTCCGATCCCGAGATCCCACGCTGGACCAACGTGCCGTCGAGCTACGGGCGAGAAGAAGGTGAGGCCTTTCTCGCCCAGGCCGACCCGCAGCGCCTGGCGGGCCGGGCGCTGACGCTGGCGATCGGGGACGAGCTCCAAGGGGCGGTGGGCCTCACCAACGTGGACTGGCGCGACCGCCGGGCGGAGATGGGCTACTGGGTGGCGGCGTCGTGGCGCGGGCGGGGGCTGGCCTCCCGCGCCGTGGCCCTGCTGTCGGCCTGGGCCCTCAGCGACGCCGGCTTCGAGCGGCTCGACCTCTACTCCAACCCGGCGAACGGGGCCTCTCAGCGGGTGGCCGAGAAGGCGGGCTTCACCCGCGAGGGGTTCCTGCGCGAGCTGCGCTACCGCCAAGGGGAGCGGGAGGACCTCTACGTGTTCTCGCGCCTGGCGAGCGATCTCTGACGCGGGTGCGCGTCCCTGGGCGCGCCCGCAAGGGGGGCGAGAAGCCGTCCGACCCCACTCCTACGGTGCAGGTTCCAGAACTTCGTAGGAGAGCGCATGGACAAGGAGCAGGAGAAGGCCGCCAAGGCCCGTGAGACCGCGCTGAGCGGCGCGCTCACGCAGATCGAGCGCCAGTTCGGCGCCGGCTCGATCATGAAGATGGGCGACGATGCGGCCCAGGTGCGGGTCTCGGCCGTGCCCACGGGGGCGCTGTCGCTCGACCTCGCACTGGGCGTCGGCGGCCTGCCGCGCGGACGCATCGTGGAGGTCTTCGGCCCGGAGTCCTCGGGCAAGACCACGCTGCTCTACCACGTTCTGGCCAACGCCCAGAAGATGGGCGGTATCTGCGCGTTCATCGACGCCGAGCACGCGATGGACCCCGCCTACGCCAAGCGCATCGGCGTGGACATCGACGAGCTGCTGGTCTCCCAGCCCGACCACGGCGAGCAGGCGCTGGAGATCGCCGACCTGCTGATCCGCTCGGGGGCGGTCGACATCGTGGCGATCGACTCCGTCGCCGCGCTGACCCCCAAGGCCGAGCTCGAGGGAGCGATGGGCGACCAGACGGTCGGCATCCAGGCCCGGATGATGAGCCAGGCCATGCGCAAGCTGGCCGGCAACCTCAACAGGGCGAACACGATGTGCCTGTTCACCAACCAGATCCGCGAGAAGGTGGGCGTGATGTTCGGGTCGCCGGAGACGCAGCCCGGCGGCCGCGCGCTGAAGTTCTACTCGTCGGCCCGCCTGGACATCCGTCGCATCGAGACCCTCAAGGAGGGCACCGAGGCGGTCGGCAACCGCGTCCGGGTCAAGGTGGTCAAGAACAAGGTCGCGGCGCCGTTCCGCCAGGCCGAGTTCGACATCGAGTACGGCGAGGGCATCTCCGCCGAGGGCTGCCTCATCGACCTCGGGCTCGAGCACGACATCGTGCGAAAGTCCGGCTCGTTCTTCTCCTACGGCGAGGAGCGGCTCGGACAGGGGCGCAACAACGCCAAGGGCTACCTGCGCGAGCATCCCGAGGTGGCGGCCGAGATCGAGCGCAAGGTCTACGAGGCGGTGGGCGCCGAGCCCCCCGTGCCGCTCGTCGGCCTGCCCGGTCAGGAGGACGCGCCCGCCGCCTCGGCGGAGGTTCCCGAGGAGGGCGACGAGCAGGCCGCCTGAGTGGTCCCGGTCGACTCCGAGCGTGCCGTGGCGCTGGCCTGGAAGGCGGTGAGCACCCGCGAGCGAACCGAGCACGAGCTGCGCGGCTACCTCGAGCACCGGATGATCGAGCCGGCCGCGATCGAGGAGGCCGTGGCCGAGCTGGCCGAGGCGGGCTTCGTCGACGACGCCGACTACGCGCGGCGCTTCGCCGAGGACCGGCGTGCGGTCCAGAGCTGGGGGCGCGAGCGCATCGAGCGCGACCTCCTGCGCAGGGGCGTCGAGCCGGCGCTGATCGAGCGTGCGCTCGCCGAGGGCGAGGAGCACGACGAGCTCGCCGCGGCACTGGGCGTGCTGGGCGACCGCTTCGCCGCGGTGCCCGACGACGATCGCGAGCGAAATCGCGCCTGGCAGCTGCTGGTCCGCCGCGGCTACAGTCCGGACCTGGCCTACGAGGCCGTCCGCAGGCACGGCCGCGAAGCCGCCTGAGCGGCCAGGGGAGACGCCCCGACGGGCCGCGCTTGCGCGACTTCCCAAGCGGGGCTACCCTCAGATGGAGCGGCCGCTCTGGCCGCCGTGACGCGATTTACGTGCAAATGGCTGCTTTTTGTGACTTGACCCTCATCTTCGACGACCACATCGGCGGGCCCGAAAGGAGCCGAGCGACGGACCGCTGAACGTCGCGCGCCGGTCCGGCGCGCGGCAACATCCCTCCAGCCAGGAGCCGAAGTCCCACGGCGCCGAGCCGGGCGCTCGACGACGAGACAGCGACGGCGCGTGCGCCGAGCGGAGGAGGGTTCGATGGAGATCGTCCTGGCGGCCTTGGTGGCGGCGGCAGTGTCCGCGGCGGTCGTGCTCGCGATGGGACGCCTGCGCCGCCCGGCCGCCGACGCCGCTGTAGGGACGGCCGTGGCACCGCCCCGCGAGACCGTCCCCCGGACCGATGGGGATCGGGTCCGCCCGGAAGCGGGGGCTCCGCCGGCGGAGGACCCCGAGGGCGCCGAGCACGAGCTCCAGGCCCGGCGCGCGGAGCTGGGCCGCCTGGAGGAGCGGCTGCGCGCCCGCGAGTCCGCTCAGGACGCCCGCGAGCAGTCGCTGGACGACCGCCAGCGCAACGTGGACCACGAGGCCTCGAAGCTCAAGACGGCGCGCAGCCAGCAGGTGCGCGAGCTCGAGCGGCTGGCCGGTCTCAGCGCGGGCCAGGCCAAGCAGTTGCTGATGCGCGAGCTGGAGGACGAGCTGCGACACGAGTCCGCCCGCGTGATCCGCCAGGTCGAGGAGGAGACCAAGCACGACGCCGAGCGGCGCGCGCGCAGCATCCTCTCGGCGGTGATGCAGCGGGTGGCCGGCGGCCACGCGATCGAGACCACGGTGTCGGTCGTCGAGCTCCGCTCCGACGAGCTCAAGGGGCGGATCATCGGCCGCGAGGGGCGCAACATCCGCACCCTCGAGACGATCACCGGGATCGACTTCATCATCGACGACACCCCCGGCGCCGTCCTGCTGTCGGGCTTCGACGGGGTGCGCCGCGAGATCGCGCGCCTGACTCTGGAGAAGCTCCTCTCCGACGGCCGCATCCACCCGGCGCGGATCGAGGAGGCCTACGGGCACGCCCGGTCGGAGATCGACCAGTACGTGGTCGAGGTGGGGGAAAAGGCCGTCCACGAGGCCAACGTGGGCTCGCTTCACCCCGAGCTGACCCGGCTGCTCGGCCGGCTGCATTACCGCACCAGCTATGGGCAGAACGTGCTCGCCCACTCGGTCGAGTGCGCGCGCCTGGCCTCCTTGCTGGCGAGCGAGCTCGGAGCGAGTCCCAAGACCGCCGCCCGCGCCGCCCTGCTGCACGACATCGGCAAAGCGGTGTCGCACGAGGTGGAGGGCCCGCACGCACTGGTCGGCGGCCAGCTGGCGCGCCGCTACGGGGAGGCGGAGGCCGTCGCCCACGCCATGGAGTCCCACCACAACGAGGTGGAGCCGCAGACCGTGGAGGCGGTGATCGTGCAGATCGTGGACGCGCTCTCCGGCGCGCGGCCCGGGGCGCGCGGCGAATCACTGGAGCATTACGTCACCCGCCTGCACGAGCTCGAGGCGGTGGCCACGCGCCACGAGGGCGTGGAGAAGGCCTACGCGATGCACGCCGGCCGCGAGATCAGGGTGATCGTCGAGCCCGGCACGCTCGACGACGACGCGGCCACGCTGCTCTCCCAACAGATCGCCCGCGACGTCGAGCGGGAGCTGGAGTACCCCGGGCAGATCAAGATCACGGTGATCCGCGAGAGCCGCGCCACCGACTTCGCGAAGTGAGGCGCGTCCCGGTCCGGGTCGCCACGCGCCTGCCCGACCCGCCGGCGCGGGTGTTCGAGCAGGTCGCGCCGATCGACCTGACCGCGATCTTCAAGGGCTGGGGGCCGCTGCCGGCGGTCACCGGCACGCGCGACCAGACCGGCGACTGGGACCACGTCGGCGTCTCTCGCGCGGTGCTGCTGGCCGACGGTTCCTCCGCCCGGGAGGAGCTGGTGGCCTACAACCCGCCGCACCACTTCGGCTACAAGCTGACCTTCGGCGGCCGCTTCGGCGCGATGGTGTCGGACGCCGCGGGGACGTGGTGGTTCAAGCCCGCGGCGGGCGGCGGCACCGAGGTCGAGTGGACCTACGCGTTCGCGCCGCGGCCCGGCGCCGGGCTGTTGGTGTCCCTGGGACTGGCCCCGCTGTGGCGCCGCTACGCCGAGCAGGTTCTCGCGCGCGTGGCCGAGGCCTAGCCGGCCAGCAGGCGCTCGAGCTTGGCGAAGCTCTCGCCCCAGCCTCCATCGTGCAACGAGCGCCGCTCCTCGGTGGCGAACGGGCCCTGCTTCAGCCGCACCTCGGTCGAGCCGTCTTCCAGTTCGCGAAGGTCCAGTTCGGCCAGCGTCTCCCGGTCGTCGGCGGTCGCCGGATCCCAGACGAACGTGTAGGCCAGGCGTACGGGCGGATCCACCTCCCGGAAGGCGCCGGTGAGGTGGAAGAGCTCGCCCTCGGGCGGCTGCATCGCGATCCGGTACGCGCCGCCCTCGCGGGGGTCGAAGTCGATTTCCGGGATCGTGAAGCCGTCCGGGCCCCACCACCGCGACAGCTCGCCGCGCTCGCTGAGCGCAGCGAACACCCGCTCGCGGGGCGCAGGCAGGAGGTGGGTCTGCTGGAGAAAGAGTTCGCCCACGGGCGGACTATCCTCGATTCCGCCGTGAAGCGAAAGGGATCGAGCGGCGGTACTCGGCCGGCCACCACCCGGCCAGCGCTCGGGCGCTACCACCTGACCACCTTCGGGTGCCAGATGAACGAGCACGACTCCGAGCGCATGAAGGGCATGCTCGAGTCGCTCGGCTACAGCGAGGCGCCGGCCCGCGATGGCGCCGACCTCATCCTGTTCAACACCTGCTCCATCCGCGAGTCGGCCGACAACCGCTTCGTCGGCCACCTGGGCGAGGCCAAGCGGCTGAAGTCCGAGGATCCCAGCCGGGTGATCGGCGTCGGCGGCTGCTGGTCGCAGTCGCTGAAGGACAAGGTCTTCGAGATGTTCCCCTTCGTGGACGTCGCCTTCGGGCCGGGCCAGATCCACCGGCTGGCCGAGTTCTTGACCAGCGACTCCCTCACCGCCCAGGGCTACTTCGACTTCGAGGGCTTCCCGGGCCACCTGCCCGCGCGCCGGGAACGCGAGTTCCAGGCCTGGGTCCAGATCTCGGTGGGCTGCAACTGCCGCTGCTCGTACTGCATCGTGCCCTCCACGCGTGGGCGCGAGGCATCACGGGCTCCCGGCGAGCTGCACGAGGAGCTGAAGCGCCTGGCCGCCGACGGGGTCAGCGAGGTCACGCTGCTGGGCCAGAACGTCAACTCCTACGGACGCGACCTGCCCAAGGAGGAGAAGATGACCTTCGCCGAGCTGCTGGCGTTGGCCGACTCGGTCGAGGGCATCGAGCGGGTCCGCTACACGAGCCCTCATCCCAAGGACATGAAGGAGGACGTCCTGCGCGCCCACGCCGAGCTGCCGAGCGTGTGCGAGCACATCCACCTGCCGCTGCAGGCCGGCTCGAGCCGCATCCTCAAGGCGATGCGCCGCACCTATGACAAGCAGCGCTACCTCGACCGCGTGGCCATGATCCGCGAGCACGTCCCCGACGTGGCGCTGACCACCGACATAATCGTCGGCTTCCCCGGCGAGACCGAGGAGGAGTTCGAGGAGACCCTCGAGGTGGTGGACCAGGTCGGCTACGACTCGGCCTTCACGTTCATCTTCTCGCCGCGGCGCGGGACCGAGGCGGCCGAGCTGCCCGGCCAGCTCGCGCACCCCGTCAAGCGCGATCGCATGGAGCGCCTGGTCGAGCTGGTGCAGCGGCGGGCCACCGAGCGCTCGCAGCGCTTCGTGGGCCGCGAGATGGAGGTGCTCGTGGAGGGCGCATCAAGGACCGATCCCGACCGCCTTCGCGGGCGGGTCCGCCACAACAAGACCGTCCACTTCACTGGCGTGGCTCGCGCGGGGGAGTTCGCGCGGGTAGACATCGAGTCGGCCACGTCCACCACGCTTGCGGGCTCGGAGACCCTAGTAGCGCGGCTGGCCTGAAGCTCCTGGCGCTCTTCGGGCCCACGGGGGTGGGCAAGACCGCGGTGGCGCTTGCCGTGGGGGAGCTTCTGCGCGAGCGCGGGGAGGACCCGGTGGCAGTCTCGGCGGACGCGCTGCAGGTCTACCGGGGCCTGGAGACGCTCACCGGGGCTCCCAGCGAGGCCGAGCAACGGCAGCTCGAGCACGAGCTCGTCGGCGTGCTGCCGGTCTCGGCGACCTTCTCGGCGGGGGAGTACGCGTCGCGGGCCCACGCGGTGATCGACGCCGCGCTCGCGGCCGGGAGGCGCCCGATACTGGTCGGCGGCACCGGGCTCTACCTGCAGGCCGCCCTGACCGACCTCGACCTGCGCCCGCCACCGCCCGAAGGGCTGAGGGAGAGCATCGAGGCGCGTCTGGCCGAGCACGGCTCCCAGACGCTTCACCGGGAGCTGGCCGAGCGCGCCCCTGAGGCGGCCGACGCCGTGTCCCCGGGCGACCGGACTCGCCTGGTGCGATCGCTCGAGCTGCTCGAGATGGGAGAGCAGCCCGCGCCACGGGACGGCGCCTCACGACTGTGGACGGCGCGGCTGCGCCACCCGACGCTGCTGTGCGGGCTGACGATGGATCGCGAGGCGCTCTACGGGGCGATCGGGCGTCGCGTGCGCGCGATGGTGGCGGGCGGGGCCGCCGACGAGGTGCGCCGAGCCGACGCCGCGGGGGCGAGCGCCACCGCCCGCGCCGCCCTCGGCTTCGAGGAGCTCCTGCGCGGCGACGAGGAGGCCATGGCCCGCTCCACCCGCCGCCTGGCCACGCGCCAGCTCACCTGGATGCGCCGGCTCGACCCCGAGCTGATGGTCGACGCCACCGACCGGCCGCCCGCCGAGCTGGCGGACGAGGTGACACGCCGGCTCTTGTAACTTTTGCCACCTTTGGGTGTACCGGTGGGAGCCAAGGAAAGCCGAACCAAAGGAGGGTTCGATGGGCTTTTCGGACTCCCACCACTTCCGCAAGACGGTGGCGGGCTTCCGCATGGTGATGGCCCCGCTGCTCGCGCTGGCGGCTTTCATCGTCTCACCAAGGTCATCGCATTCAAGGGGCACCGCTAGCCGCGGATAGAGTCGGGCCGCTGTGAGGTTCGAGAAGTGGCAGGCCCTGGGCAACGACTACGCGATCGTCGAGCAGCGCGAGCTCGGCGTGGAGCTCACGCCTGCGCGCGTGCGCGCCCTGTGCGCGCCGCACACGGGAATCGGCAGCGACGGCGTCCTGCTGCTCGACGAGCCCGCCGACGGCGGCTTCGTGGCCGACCTCCGCATCTTCAACCCCGACGGCTCCGAGGCGGAGCTGTCGGGCAACGGCGTGCGCGAGGCGGTCATGTACCTGCGCCGCAGCGGCTGGACCGACCGCGACACCTTCTCCGTCTCCACCGCGGCCGGGGAGGTGCGCCCGCGCATCACCGGCGAGCGCACCTGCACGGTCGGCATGGGCCGGGCCCGCCTGACGGCGTCCGACTTCCCCAGTGGCGGCGAGGACGGCCGGGGCAGCCTCGAGGTGGCCGGCCGCAGGCTGGACTTCCAGTTCGTGTCGGTCGGCAACCCGCAGTGCGCGGTCGAGGTGGGCGACGAGCTCGAGGAGCTCGACCTGCCGCCGCTGGGCGCGCCGATCGAGCGCCACGAGCTCTTCCCCAACCGCACCAACGTCTCGTTCTGGCGGCGTGAGTCCGACGAGCGCATCCGCGCGCGGATCTTCGAGCGCGGGGTGGGGGAGACGATGTCCTCGGGCACCGGCGCAACCGGCGCCGCAGTGGCGGCCGTGCTGCGCGGCGCCGACAGCCCGCTGACGGTTGTGCTGGACGGAGGGGAGCTCGAGGTTGAGGTGGGCGAGGACCTGCATGTGGACCTGACCGGGTGGGCGGTGCCCGTCTACGAGGGCATCCTCAGCGACGAGTTCCTGGAGGAGCTGCATGCAGCCCAGTAGCCGCCTGGACCGCCTGCCGCCCTACCTCTTCGCCGAGCTGGAGCGAAAGGTCGCCGCGAAGAGGGCCGAGGGGGTGGACGTCATCTCGCTGGGGATCGGTGACCCCGACACGCCCACGCCGCCCCTGGCCGCCGAGGCGCTCGCGGCCGCCGCGGCCGATCCCGGCACGCACCGATACCCGTCCAACCGCGGTCGCCCCGAGCTGCGCGAGGCCCTGGCGCGCTTCTACGACCGCCGCTTCAGGGTGACGCTCGACCCCGAGACCGAGATCTTGCCGGCGCTCGGCGCCAAGGAGTGCATCTTCAACCTCAACCTGGCCTTCCTGGATCCGGGTACCGCCGCCCTGGCCGCCGACCCCGGCTACCCGGTCTACACCGGCGGCCCGCTGCTCGCTGGTGCGGAGGCGGTGCTCATGCCGCTGCTGCCCGAGCGCGGCTTCGCTCCCGACCTGGACGCGATCTCGGCCGAGGACGCCGGGCGCGCGCGGCTGATCTACCTCAACTACCCCAACAACCCGACCGGGGCCGTGGTCCCCGACGGCCTGTTCGAGAAGGCGATCGAGTTCGCCCGTGCCAACGACGTCCTGGTCGTTCACGATGCCTCGTACACCGAGACCACCTTCGACGGCTACGTGGCTCCGAGCTTCCTCGCCACACCGGGGGCCAAGGAGGTCGGGGTCGAGGTGTTCTCCTTGTCGAAGGGCTACAACATGACCGGCTGGCGAACGGCGGCGATCGTGGGCAACGCCGAGGCGGTCGATACCTACTGGAAGCTCAAGACCAACATCGACTCGGGCATGTTCGAGGCGGTTCAGCTGGCCCAGGCCGCCGTGCTCGACGAGGGCGACGACGTCCCCCGCGAGATGAACACGATCTACGCCCGCCGCCGTGAGCTGGTCTGCTCGGCGCTGGAGGAGATCGGCGTGGACGTGACGCGGCCCAAAGGCACGATCTACGTCTGGGCGCCGGTCCCGGAGGGCCACACGTCGGCCTCCTATTGCGAGCTGGTGCTGGAGGAGTCGGGGGTGGTCGTCTCGCCCGGCGGCGCCTACGGCCCCAACGGCGAGGGTTTCTTCCGCATCTCCCTGACCATCGACGACGAGCGGCTGGCCGAGGCCGTCGAGCGGCTGCACGCGTCGCTGGCCCCCGCCTGATGCGCTACGGCGGCGTAGTCGCGCTGGGCCCGAGCCATCTGCAGCTGGTGGTGGTCGAGGAGCTGCGCGATCCCGATCCGCCGATCCGACTGGTGGCCAGCTTCTTCGAGCCCGGCTCGGCGGACGAGATGGCCAGCCAGTTGAGGCTGTGGGGAGACGAGCTGGTGCTGGCCCTGGCCGGCCCCGCGGACCCCGAGGCCGGCGAGCGCTCCTGCGACGCCATGCTCGCGGGCCTCGGAGTCCCGCCGGCGCCTCGCTCGGACGAGCTGGCCGCGCTGGCCTCCCGGCTGGACTGGCTGAACCGCTTCTCGGTGGAGGAGGAGGGCGCCGGCACGGTCGGCGACGGCGGCTACACCGAGGCCCCGCTGATCGAGACCAGCTCCGACGGGGTGTTCTGCGCCCTGCAGAACCGCCGCCTGCCCGCCCGGCGGCACCCGCTCGGCATCCAGATGCGCATCGAGGAGCTCGAGGCCGAGGAGGTCATCGACGACGGCGGGGACCTCTGGCACCGCCGCATCGAGGAGCTCGAAGCCGCGGCCGGTGCGCTGTGCGCGCACCGCTACGCCGTCGGCCACGCCTCGTGGCTCGGTGGGCCCGACGGGGCGATCGTGCTGCCCGGCTCGGCGCCGCCGGAGAGCTTCGAGACCCGCGGGGTCGTTCCACCGGTCGAGCGCCTGCCGCTGGCCGGCTCCTAGGACAGGATCGAGCGGCGGTGCTCGGCCGGCCTGCGCCCCGGCGCTAGGCCGCGGCCAGGGTCTCCCTGAGGCCCGTCTCCATGTCGCGGGGCTGAAAGCCCAGCTCGCGGCGCGCCTTGTCGTCGGTGGCCCAGTAGGTCACGCCATCGGACGCGCTGATCAGCTCGCGCAGGTTGGGCGGGAACCCAAGTGCCGGCCCGACCAGCGGGCCCAGCGGGGCCGAGGCCTTGATCATCAGAGTGGGCATCGTCAGCCGCGGCGGCTTGCGCCCAGACAGCTCGGCGGCGCGGTCGACGATCTCGCCCATCGTGGTCTTCTCGCCCGCGAGCACGTAGGACTCGCCGATCTCGCCCTTGTCGTGGGCCAGCAGCACGCCGTCGGCGACGTCCTCGACGTAGACGAGCATGATCCCCATGTCGGGGAAGGCCTTCGCCTTGAGCTTGCCCGTGCGGACCTGCTCGATCATGTTCCCGACCTCGGAGTGGTCGTTGGGCCCGTAGACCCCGCCCGGCTGGACCATCACGATCGGGTAGCCGCGGGCTATGCGCTCCTCGGCGACCGTGTGCGAGCGATACTTCGTCTCGTCATAGCAGGAGAGAAAGCCCTCGGACTCGTCGCGACGGTAGGTCTCGTCCACGACCCGGCCGCCGGTGTTGCCGAAGACGTTCACCGTGGAGACGTAGACGATCCGGGGCACGCCGGCCTCGTGCGCGGCGTCGAGCACGCGCTCGGTGCCGCCCACGTTGGTGTCGATCATGCCCTCGCGGTCCTTCTTGGGGATGCCGAGCTTGTAGATCGCGCCGAGGTGGAAGACGGCCTCCGCGCCCTCCGCGCCGCGCTTGATCGCGTCCACGTTGGAGAGGTCCCCCTCGATCAGCTCCGCGCCCTGCTCGCGCAGGTCGGACGCCTTGTCGGGGGAGCGGACGAGGGCGACCACCTGGTCGCCGCGCTCGAGGAGCTTGCGGGCTACGTGGGCGCCGATGAAGCCGGTCGCGCCGGTTACGAAGGTGCGCATGGCCGCACCCTAACCCGAGCGCAAAATCGCTGAGCACTGGGCCTGCCGGGACTACGTGGGGCTGGCGATGCAGGCTGGGCTCCTGGGGCCGCCCTAGAATCATCACGAGTGCGAGACGGCGACGGCATCCGCAACTCCCGCGCCCGGCAGCGGGCGCTGCTGGTGGCCGCGGGCCCCGACGAGCCCGAGCTGGCCGAGCTGTCCGAGCTGCTTCGGACGGCTGGAGTGGCCGCGGCGGGAGAGCTCACCCAGCGGCGCGAGCAGCCGGATCCCGACCGCTACCTGGGCAAGGGCAAGCTCGGCGAGCTGAAGAGCGCGATCGGCGACGCCGACGCCAACCTGGTTGCGGTGGACGACGAGCTGGCCCCGCGCCAGGAGCGCAACCTGGAGCAGGCGCTGGGCGTGCCCGTGATCGATCGCACCGCGGTGATCCTCGACATCTTCGCCGACCACGCCAGCTCGGCCGAGGGCAAGCTGCAGGTCGAGCTGGCCCAGCTCGAGTACAACCTCGCGCGCATGAGGGGGCTCTGGACCCACCTCGAGCGCCTGGGTGCCGGCATCGGCACCAGGGGGCCGGGCGAGTCCCAGATCGAGACCGACCGCCGCCTGGCGCGCGACCGCATCGCAGCGCTGCGGCGTCGCCTGGAGAACACGAAGGCCACCCGCGCCACGATGCGGGGTGAGCGCGAGCGCGCGGGGCTTCCCACGGTGGCGCTGGCCGGCTACACCAACGCGGGCAAGTCGACCCTGCTCAACGCCCTGACCGGCGCCGAGGTCGGTGTCCGCGACCGCCTGTTCCACACGCTCGACCCGACCACGCGCTCGTTCGAGGTCGGCGGGCGCACCTTCCTGCTCACCGACACCGTCGGCTTCATCCGCAAGCTGCCCCACCAGCTGGTGGAGGCGTTCGCCGCCACGCTGGAGGAGGCGCTGGAGGCCGACCTGATCATTCACGTGGCCGACGCGTCGGTACCCGAGGACGAGCTGGTGGAGATGCTCGACGCCGTGGAGCAGGTGCTGGTCGACATCGACGCCGCCGAGCGGCCCCGCCTGCTGGCGCTGAACAAGGTCGATCAGCTCGACCCCGAGTCCCGCCGCGCGCTGGGTTTCCGCTACGCCGGCGCCGTGCAGGTCTCGGCCGAGACGGGGGAGGGGCTGGAGGAGCTGCGCACCGCGCTGGAGGCCCGTTTCCTGGCCACGCTGCGCCCGATGGAGCTGCTCGTCCCCTACGCCGAGGGCGGGCGCTTGTCCGAGCTGCACGAGCTGGCGGGCGAGGTCGAGCGCGAGGACACGCCCCACGGGGTGCGCGTCCGGGCCCGCGTGCCGGCGGCGGCCGTGCCACGCTTCGAGCGCTTCGCCCGTAACGGCTCCACCGAGTGAACCTTCGCTACCGGCGGCTGTCGCCCGCCGCCCGACCGCCGGCTCGGGCGCATCACGACGACGCGGGCTTCGACCTCCACGCCGCCGAGGCCGCGAAGCTGGGACCGGGCGAGCGCGCCGGGGTGGGGACGGGGCTGGCGGTCGCGATCCCCGACGGCTACGCCGGCCTGGTCCTGCCTCGTTCGGGCCTTGCTGCCCGCCACGGCATCGCCCTGGTCAACGCACCGGGGCTGATCGACGCCGGCTACCGGGGCGAGATTCGAGTCCTGCTGCTGAACACGGACCGCGAGCGGCCCTTCGAGGTCGCCGAGGGCGACCGCATCGCCCAGCTCGTGCTGGTGCGCGCCGAAGCTCCCGGGCTGGAGGAGGTCGCCACGCTGGACGTGACGGGCCGGGGCGAGGGCGGGTTCGGCTCCAGCGGGCGCTGAGTGACGTCGAGCGGCGGTGCTCGGCCGGCCAACGCCCGGCCTGCGCTCCGGCGCTAGCCGGGTTACGATCGCTGCCTGCCCTCCGTAGAGACAGTCACGATCGTCATCACCGATCTGGTGGGCTCCACCGGGTTGGCCTCCCGGGTGGGGCCGGCGGTGGCCGACGAGCTGCGCCACGAGCACTTCGACCTCCTGCGCGAGGGGGTGGAGGGCAGCGGGGGCCGGGAGGTCAAGAACATGGGCGACGGCCTCATGTTCGTGTTCCCGAGCACGACCGGCGCCGTGGACTGCGCGATCGGCATGCAGCAGCGCCTGGAAAAGCGCAACCGCGGGGCCGGTGAGCAGCTGCTGGTCCGCATAGGCATAGGGATGGGGGAGGCCACGGTCGAGGACGGCGACTACTTCGGCATGCCGACCATCGAGGCGGCGCGGCTGTGCGACAAGGCGGGCGCGGCCCAGATCCTCACCGGCCAGCTCGTGAAGATGATGACGGCGACCCGCAAGGACTGCTTCGAGTCGATCGGCACCCTCGAGCTCAAGGGCATCCCCGATGAATACGAGGCCTTCGAGGTCACCTGGCAGTCCGAGGAGCCCGAGGCGTCTGACGTCCCGCTGCCGGTGCTCCTGCGAGGCGTCCCGCCGGTGGGCTACGTGGGGCGCGACGAGCAGCGGGAGCTGATGGCCCGGACACGCGAGGAGTCCCAACGCGGGGAGCGCCGGCTGGTCCTGCTCTCGGGCGAGCCGGGCATCGGCAAGACCCGGCTCTCCACCCACACCGCCCTGGCCAGCCACGGCGACGGCGACGCGGTTCTGTTCGGGCGCTGCACCGAGGACATGGGGGCGCCCTACGCGCCGTGGATCGAGGGCCTGGGCCACCTGGTCGACCACGCGCCCGAAGAAGTCCTGCAGGTCCACGTCGAGCGTCACGGCGGCGAGTTGACGCGCCTCGTGCCCCGGCTGGCCAGCCGGGTCGAAGGGGTGCCCGAGCCCAAGAGCAGCGACCCCGACACCGAGCGCTACCTGCTCTTCGGCGCGGTGCTTGGCCTGCTCGAGCAGGCCTGCGCCCAGGTGCCCATCGTCTTCATCCTGGACGACCTCCACTGGGCCGACGCGCAGACCCTGTCGCTGCTCCGCCACGTCGTCTCCGGCGGCCCGGGCCTGCGGCTGATGCTGATCGGGACTTTCCGGGACTCCGAGCTCAGCGCCAACAGCGCCCTCTCCGAGTCGCTCGCGGCGCTGCGTCGCGAGCACGGCGTGGAGCGCGTGGCGCTCCAGGGGCTTGGCCAGGACGACGTCGTCGAGTTGATGGAGGCCGCCGCCGGCCACGAGATGGACGAGCTGGGGCTGGCACTGGCCGGGCAGATCGCCAGCGAGACCGACGGCAACCCGTTCTTCGTCGCGGAGATGCTGCGTCATCTGATCGAGTCGGACACCCTGGTGCGACGCGACGACGGCCGCTGGGAGCTCAGGGGCGGCATGGAGGAGCTGGGCCTGCCCCAGAGCGTTCGTGAGGTGGTGGGCCGGCGGGTCGAGCGCCTGGGCGACCAGGCCGTGACCGTGCTCGGCGTCGCCGCGCTGATCGGCCGCGAGTTCGACCTCGACCTGCTCGAACGCGTGGTCCGGGACACCGAGGCGGACGTGCTGGACATCCTCGAATCCGCCGTGGAGGCGTCGATCTTGGTCGAGTCGGCCGACCGAGCGGGCCGCTTCCAGTTCGCCCATGCGCTGATCTCGCACACTCTCTACGAGGACATCGGGGCCACGCGACGCGCCCGCATGCACCAGCGCGTCGCCGAGGCCCTGGAGGAGATCTGCGGCGCGGACCCCGGGCCACGGCTGGGGGAGCTGGCCCACCACTGGTCGGCGGCCACCGTGAGCGTCGACGTCAACAAGGCGGTGGACTACAGCCGTCGCGCGGGGGAGCGCGCCCTGGGCGAACTGGCGCCCGGCGAGGCGGTGCGCTGGTTCAGCCAGGCACTCGAGCTCCAGGCTCAGCAGTCCGGCGCGGATCCCGCGGCGCACACCGACCTCCTGATCGGGCTGGGGATGGCCCAGCGCCAGGACGGAGACGCCGAATATCGGACGACCCTCCTGAAGGCAGCAGCGCTCGCGAGCGAGCACGATGACCACGACCGCCTGGCCGCAGCCGCCCTGGCCAACAGCCGCGGCTACACCAGCGAGGTGGGAATGATCGACGACGAGCGCGTGGCCGTGCTGCGCTCGGCCGAGGCGGCCCTGCCCGAAGGCGATCCGCGACAGGTTCGGCTCCGCTCATTGCTGGCGATGGAGCTCCACTACGGCGGGTCGATGGAAGAGCGCCGCGAGCTGTCGGACCGCGCGCTCGCCGATGCGCAAGCCCTCGGCGAGCCGACCACGCTCGCGCACGTGATGATCGACCGCTGGTTCGCGCTGTGGAACACCTCAACCATCGAGGAGCGGGACGAGCTGCGCGTCGAGATCGAGACGGTTGCAGCAGGCCTCGGCGACCCCCTGATCGACTACTGGCTGGTGCTGCTCGACTCCCACCTCGGGCACGACACGGGCGACCGGGAGCGGCTCGTGGATGCCCTCACGCGTTGCGAAGAGCTCAGCGAGTCGGTGGGCGAGCCCTTCCTGCGCTGGCTGACGCTATGGGTGCAGGGTTCATGGGCGGTGGCGGAGGGGCGTCTCGAGCAAGCCGAGGAGCTCGTCGAGCAGGGCGTTGCCTACGGCATGGAGAACGACCAGGGCGACGCCATGATCATCTACGCCGCGCAGCTCTCCTGCCTGCGGCGAGAGCAGGGCCGCATGGACGAGGTCATCGACCTGCTGGCAGCCACCGTGGAGGACAACCCCGATCTCGCCGCCGCCCCGGCGTTCCTGAGCCAGGCGTACATGGAGAGCGGTCAGCCTGACGAGGCCAAGCAGGTGCTGGAGTCGCTTTTCGAGTCTGGGCTCGAGCACTGGGGGCTCGACCTGGCGTGGGGCACGGGCATGTGCCTGGTCGCGGAGACCGCAGCCCGCTTGGGCCATACGGAGGGCGCGGCCGCCGCGCACGCCCTGCTCGAGCCCTACGGACGCTTTTCGGCCTGGAACGGGGCTTCCGAGCTCGGGTCGATCAACCACTACCTGGGAATGGCTGCGGCTGCGATGGGCCACGCCGAAGAGGCCGAGGCGCGCTTCGCCCTGGCCGAGAAGGCCAACGAGGGCTTGGGCTTGCCGCTCATGGTGGCTCGCACGCGGGTCGAGTGGGCCCGCTCGCTGCTGGCCCGCCATGACGGGGCGACGCGCGCCCGCGAGCTGCTCGAGCAGGCGCTCAAGGCCGCCCGGCACCACGGCTCACCGAGCGTCGCGAACGCCGCGGAGGAGCTTCTGGCCGGCGCCGCGCGATCGGTCGGGTGACGGCTGCGCTCAGGCTGCGGAGGAACGGGCGGCGTTCGCCAGCCCTGCGAGGCCTGCTTCCACGGTGACCACCGGCCGGTAGCCGATCTCCGCGCGGGCCTTGCTCGTGTCGAGCGTGCACTCGAGCGAGGTCAGCCACAGTGCGAGACGGGTCAGCGGGGGAGCGCCGCCGAGGGGGAGCGTTCGCCACAGCGCCTCACCCCCGGTCGCGACCGCGGTCGCGACCGGCCTGGGGAGCTGCTTGCCGCCCGGGTCCTCGCCCTGGGTGGCCAGCAGGCGGGTCACGAAGTCGCGGAAGACCACTGGCTCGCCGTCGGTCACGAAGTAGGCCTCGCCGGGGCGCCCCTCGCGGGCGCCGAGCAGCAGGCCCTCGACCACGTTGTCGACGTGGGTGGTGGAGGTGCGGTGCCGCCCGCCGCCGATCCAGGCGAACTGCCCGGCGTGCACGGCGTCGAGCAAGCCCGGCAGGACGGTCGGGTCCCCGGGGCCCCACACGAGCCGCGGGCGGACCACCACGGTCTCCATCCCCTCGAACCGCCGCACCAGCCGCTCGGCCATCGCCTTGGTGGCGGAGTAGTAGGCCGGCGAGTCGGGGCGCAGCTCGACGGTCTCATCGGCGTTCACCAGCGGCTGGCCGGCCATCAGCGCGGCCTCGGTGCCCACGTGCACCAGGCGCCGCACGCCCGCCTCGCGGCAGCCGCCCAGTGCGTTCAGCGTGCCCAGCACATTGCCGCGGACGAAGTCCTCCCACGGGCCCCACTCCTCGACCTCGGCGGCGGCGTGGAAGGCCAGCTCGCAGCCCGCGGCGGCCTCCGCCAGCGAGGCCCGGTCGCCGAGGTCCCCCTTCACCGGCTCGGCGCCGAGATCGCTCACCGCCCGGGCAGAGCGGTCCGAGCGCGCCAGCGCGCGCACCTCGTGGCCGTCGGCCACCAGTCGCCTGACAAGGGCGCCGCCGATGAAGCCCGAGCCCCCCGTGACGAACGTGCGCTCGGCCATCGCGCTCGACCCTAGACGCCCGCAGCCCGGCGGGCAGAGCCGTAGGCGGCGTCCTCGAGGCGATCGTCGAGCGGCTCCAGCTCGATGCCCAGCGCCAGCTCGATCAGCCGGTCGGCCAGCCACGCGTTCTTGGGCAGGAGCGGGCCGTGCAGGTAGGTGCCGATCACGTTCGCCCGCCGCACGCCTTCGTAGCCGTCCTTGCCGTTGTTGCCGTGGCCGCTGAGCACCTTGCCCAGCGGCTGCTCGCCGGAGCCGAGGTAGGTCCGCCCGCCGTGGTTCTCGAAGCCGGCGATTACCCCGAGGTCTGACTCGATCGCGCAGTTGCCGATCAGCCTCGGCCCGTCCTCGCGCACGGTGTGGAGGTCGACCAGGCCCACTCCCGGGAGCGTCTGTTCGCCTAGCTGGTAGGAGTGCCCGAGCAGCTGGTAGCCGCCGCAGACGGCCAGCACCACCGCCCCGCGGTCCGCCGCCGCGTGCAGGGCGTCGCGCTTGGTGGCAGTCATGTCCTCCGCCACGGCCACCTGGTCGCGGTCCTGCCCGCCCCCGATGTAGAGCAGATCGTGAGCGGCGGGATCGAGCTCTTCGCCCAGGCTGGACGAGGCGAGCTCGAAGCCCAGCCCGCGCCACTCGCAGCGCGCGCGCAAGATGGCGATGTTGCCGCGATCGGCGTAGATGTTCATCAGCTCGGGATAGAGGGCCGCGGCGCGCAGGGTGGTCATGGCGCCTCCAGCACCACGATGGAGCTGCCCACGTAGTCCGCCGTCGCGTCCACACGGCGCCGGGGGAGGGCCACGAAGCTCTGCTCGGCGGCCTCGGCTTCCAGCTCGTCGGGCGTCAGGTGGTCGAGCGAGATCGTCACCAGCTCCTCGGTCAGCTCACCCTCGGGCGAGACCGCCTGCCGGACGCGGTCGATCGCCACGCCCTGCTCCTCGACGCGGACGGCCACCGGTTGGCTGGACAGCACCCACTCGCCCTCCTCACGAACGTCCGGCAGGGGGAGGAGGGCGTCCTGGGGCGGCAGCTCCTCGAAGGGGTCCGCCAGCGCGACGGCGAAGCGGCCCCCGGGGTCCAGGTGGCGCTTCGCAGCCGCGAGCAGGCTCGCTCGCCCGGAGCGACCGCCCATGAGCTGCACCACCTGCATCGGGGCGATGGCCAGCGCGAAGCGGCGCCCCAGCTCCAGCGAGCGGGCGTCGGCGGCCTCGGCGCGCACCGGCAGGCCGGCGGCGCGATGGCGCAACGCGCCGACCAGCGCATCCTCGGAGTCGACCCCGGTCACCTCGTGGCCCCCGGCTGCAAGGTCGAGGGCGACCCGTCCCGAGCCGCAACCGAGTTCCAGCAACGGGCCGTTGGCCTGCTCGGCCAGCTCCCGCCAACACGCGAGGTCCGCGCGGTAGGAGCCGCACTCGGCGTCGTGCCACGCAACCCTCAGGCCGTCGGCGGTCAGCGAGCTCACTCCGACCACCGCCGCGCGAGGCCACGGCGGGCCAGCAGGTCGCGCATCTCCAGCATCGCCGTGTAGGTGGGGAGCGCGAACAGCGCGCGGCCCCCGTTGCGGTCGGCCACGGCCGACTCCAGCGAGCGCTCGAGGTCGCGATCCACGACCGGCTCCGCGTCCACGCCCGCGTACTTGAGACGCAGAGCCATCTCCTCCGCCCGCGTGCCCGAGCAGGTGACCCGCCGCGTGCGTCCCGCCAGCAGTTCGAAGTCGGCGTCCCAGACCCAGGAGACGTCGCGGCCGTCGGCGATGTTGTCGTTCAGAGCGAGCCACAGGTCCAGCTCGCCCTCCTCCAGCGCCAGCGTACGCAGTACCTCGTTCGCGCCCGCCGGGTTCTTGACGAGCAGAATCGAGACGTCGCGGCCCTCGACAGGGATGGTCTCCACCCGTCCAAAGGCGGCGCCGAAGCCCTCCAGCGCCGCCTGGACCCTGTGCGGCGCGACACCCATCTCCAGGGCCGTCGCAGCGGCGGCCAGCGCGTTGTAGACGTTGTAGAGGCCGGGCACGGGCAGCCGCGCGGCGATGTCACCGGCTGGGGTGGACAGCTCCAGGCGCGAGCCCGACATGCCCTCCAGCTCCACCCGCCGGGCCACGACCTGGGGCTCGGGCCTCGAGCGGCCGCAGTTGGGGCAGTGCCAGCGACCCAGGTGCCCGAGATAGACCGCGTCGTAGACGTAGGCGTGGCCGCAGTTGCGGCAGTGCTTGGAGTCGGCGGCGTGTTGGAGGCCGGGCAACGCCTGGGAGTCGTCCTCGAGCCCGAAGTAGGTCACCCCCGAGCGCTCGCGGCCCAGGTCGGCCACCAGCGGGTCGTCGGCGCACAGCACGAAGCGCGCCCGACCCTCGTGTGCCGCCACCACCTCGGCCCAGCGGTCGGCCAGATGCTCCAGCTCCCCATAGCGGTCCAGTTGGTCGCGGAACAGGTTGGAGAGGAGGATCAGCCTGGGCTGCACCTGCTCGGCCACACGTGGCAGCCAGGCCTCGTCGACCTCGAGGAGGCCGAGCTGTCCGCGGCCCCCCTGGGCGTCCAGGAGCGCCGTCCCGACGCCCCAGGCCATGTTCGAGCCCGCGCGGTTGTGCACCACGGCGCGGCCCTCCTGGGCCAGGCAGGCCGAGAGCATGGCCGAGGTGGTGGTCTTGCCGTTGGTGGCCGAGACGAGCACGGACCCCTCGTCCAGGCGCCGGGACAATCCGGCGAGCGCTTCGGGGTCCACACGCAGAAGCAACCGCCCGGGCACGGTCGTGCCGCCCGTGCGGCCCACCACTCGGCTGAGGGCGCGGGCCAGCCGTGCGAGCAGCCGTCCGGCCGCCAGCCTCACGCCGGCACCAGCACGCGCAGGCAGCGCGGCTTGACGGTGACGCGTGTGGGCGTGCGTCCGATCGGGTCGCCGTCGGCGAACACGTCGAAGGGGGGAGAGGAGTCGAGCTCGACCTCGGAGGCCCGCAGGACCTCGGTGTAGCGGGGGTCGAGGTGGGTGCCGCTGAAGACCTGCGTCAGCCCGCGCAGGTAGCGCCACTTGGGGTGGCTCTTGGTGAGCAGCACGTCGAGCTGCCCGTCGTCCACCTCGGCCATGGGCACCAGCACCATGCCCCCGCCGAAGACGCCGGTGTTGGCCACCGCGGCGGCAAACCCCTCATAGGTGCGCCGCTCGCGGTCGGCCACCACGCTGAAGCTGGCCCCGCGCCAGTGCTTGAGAGCCCGCAGGATGCTGTAGAGGTAGACGAGGCTCCCGCGCACGACCTTCGTGCTGTTGGCGTACTGCTGGCAGTCGGAGTCGATGCCGTAGCTGGCGATGCCCAGGAACGGCTCGTCGCCGACGAAGCCCAGGTCCACGCTGCGCTCGCGCCCCGACACCGCCACTCGGGCGGCCGCGGCGAGATCGCGCGGTATGCCCAGGGCCCGGGCGAAATCGTTGCCCCGGCCGCCGGGCAGCACCGCGAGCCTGGCCTCGGAGTCGCGCAGCGCCCCGGCGAGCGGCCGCACGAAGCCGTCGCCTCCCATCGCCCCCAGCGTGCCGCCCTCGCGGGCCAGAGCCTCCGCCTCCTCGCGCGCATGGTCCAGTGAGCGCGTCTGCGTCACGACCGGGTCCACGCCCAGGCGCCGCAGCTCATCGGTCACGGCGGGGAGGCGCCGCAGGGCGCGCCCGCTTGCCGCGGCGGGGTTCACGAGCAGGCGAAAGCTCAACCGTGGTCCACCCGCTTGAGGTCCCAGACGGGCAACGAGGCGAGCTCGGTGCTCTCCCGGAAGGCCCGGTGCTCGCCTTCGCCGAGGCGGCGGAAGCCGTCCTCGACCGCCTCCAGGTAGGCGCGGCTGACCACCGCCTGGCCTTCTCGGCGACGGAAACGGCCCTCGGGCGAGCCGAAGTAGGCCCAAACCCGTCCCTCGACTCCTTCGATCAGCGCGCTCACGTCACGACGAACGTAGTTGCGCTCGCGGGCGTCAAGCTCCTCGGGGCGCTCGACGGGCACCACCACGCCGTTCACCGTGGTGGCCGGATCGGGTTCGAGGTCCAGGAAGCAGACCCTGACCGCGGGGCGGTCGCCGTCGGGTGTCTCGTAGTGCTTGTACCCGGGGATGTCCTCGGTGTTGTCCATGGCGACGCCCCACGTCCGGCGGTGTCCGGGCAGGCGGGCCAGCATCCCCCTGGAGTCGGCGGCCAGCGATGCGTAGCCGAAGACGAACTCAGCGGCCGGCGGCAATGCGCTGCGCGCGCTCGGCGGCGAAGCGCCCGCGGTCCTCGCCGGTCAGCTCCGCGCCCTCGTTGAGGGGGTCCAGGCGCGCCCTGGCGGCCAGCTCGTCGCCCAGCAGGCGCTCGGCGTGCGGCTCGCCCAGCCGCCCACCCGGCTCGACGACCAAGAGCACGTCCTGCTCGACGGTGTGCCACTCCTCGTCCTCGGTCACCTTCTCGGAGGAGACGATCACCTGGCCGGGGCGCGCGGCCCAGAACAGGTCGAACAGGCCGAAGCGGTAGGCGTAGAGGCGAAAGCCGTCGGAGAAGAGGAAGTTCAGCCCCGAGAACATCGAGGCCTCGGAAGCGGCCGCGACCATCCGGCGCAGCGAGCCCACGGTGTCCTCGGGCTCGAAGTGGGCGACCAGGTAGCGGAACAGATGCTCGGAGTCGGTGTCGCCCGCGACGTCCTCTATCTCGAGCAGCGGGTAGTCGATGACCGTTCCGTTGTGGCCGAAGGAGAGGCTGCCCAGGGTGAATGGGTGCGTGTTCTCGAGCGCCAGCCCGCCGACGGTCGCGCGACGCACGTGCACGTTGAAGATGCGCCCGGTGGCCTCCGTCGCGCGGGCGAAGTCCCGGCCCGCATGGGCGGCCTCGGGGATGCGGATGAGAGCGGGGTCGGCGCCCTCCACCCGCTCGTAGACGGCCATGCCCCACCCCGAGTCGTGGTGCTCTGACTGGCGGATGAGCGGGTTCGGCGCCTCGAGCAGCTCGCGGCGCAGCGACACCGGCTCGGCCGCCACGCAACCGAAGATCCTGCACACCGGCGAGAGTCTACGGCCGTGGGCCGCCGGTCCGACCTCGTCCTGGAGCGGGTGCGCGCGACGCCGCCGGGCTTCGTGCGGACCTACGGCGACGTGTCGCCGGGGGCCCCGCGCTTCGCGGGCAGCGTCCTCTTTGGCTGCGACGACCCCTCGGTTCCCTGGCACCGGATCGTCCGGGCCGACGGCTCGCTGGCCAAGGGCACCCGTCAGCGCCGTCTGCTCGAGGAGGAGGGGATCCCCTTCCGCGGCGAGCGCGTCGACATGCGCGCCGCCCGTCTGCCCTGACGGGGGCGAGCTTCGGCCCGCGCGCACTCAGGCGGGCATGGAACCAAAGCGAATCTGGTGGGCACGGCCCCGCAAGCTCTGTCTTCTCGAACGGCCGGGAGGTGGAGGGAGGAGCCACCGCCCCGACCGCCGCGAGGCGGAGATCGGCTGGCTGAAGGAGGCGGGCGTCCGGATGGTGATCTCCTGCATGACCACGCGCCACAACCTGGGCGCCTACGAGGCGGCCGGGTTGGAGTGGCATCACGTTCCCGTCGTATCCACCGAGCGCGCCGCCGCTGCTCTGGACGAGCTCTTGCCGTTCCTCAAGCGCGAGCTGCGCCCGGCGGGCGCGGTCGCAGTGCACGGCAACCGTCACACGGACTTCGTGGCCGCACTGGGGGCGGCTCACCTGCACCACGCCCGCGGGCTGGATCCGGCGGAGGGGCTTCGGCGGGCGAGTGAGGCGGGGCTGACGGTCACGCCGCAGGCCTGCGCTCTGTTGGGCGTGGACCTGGCCCCCGCGTAGTGCTGGCCCGGTTCAGGACTTCGTCCAGCCGCGCTCGGCCATGGCCGCTGCCACCTCGTCGGGGCGATCGGTCACCACGTAGGCGTCGATGACCGCGCCGTCGGCGTTGATGGTGATCGAGAGCCCCGACTCGGTGGGCCGGACCTTGGATATCGGCGCGACCGGGCGGCCGGAGCCCATGCGCGGCTTCACCCGGCCGGTGGCGACCCGGTGCACGCCCTCGAGTGCCGCGAGGGAGTCGAGCAGCTTGCGATAGCCCTTCGAGGAGGAGTGCTTGTGGTGGGTCTTCTTGGCCATCAGGCCGGGCCCCCGTTCACGAGCGCGGCCAGGTCGTCGGCGACCTCCACCGGCCGGGGACCGTCGGCGTGGCGTCCGGCGGCCTCGGCCTGCAGGCGCGAGGTGCCGCCGCTGAGAACCAAGGCGGCGTCGAGACCCGCGGCGGCCGCCGCCGCCACGTCGGTGTCGATGCGATCGCCCACAACCAGCGTCCTGCCGTCGCCCAGGCGGTCGAGCGCGGTGAGGAATAGCTGGGGCTCGGGCTTGCCGACCAGAGCAGCGGTGGCGCCGCTCGCCGTCTCGATGGCGGCCAGCAATGCTCCGGTTCCCGGCCACAGGCCCTCGGGCATGGGGTGCGTCGGGTCGCGCGCGGTCGCCAGCAACTCGGCTCCGCGCTGGACGGCCAGCGAGGCGGTGCGCAGGTCGTCGTAGGTGAACTGCTCGGAGGCGGCGACCACCACCATTTCGGCGCGCGAGGCCAGGTCCGTTCCGTTCATGACCTTGAGCCCCGCGTCCTCCACGTGCCGGAACATCGCCTCGCTGCCGACGACGAACGCGGTGCGCCCGGCGCGCGTCTCGGCCAGCCGGTGCTGCATCGCCCCGCCGGAGGTCACCACGTCGGCCAGGGACGCTTGGACGCCGGCGCGCCAGAGCTGAGCCACGTAGTCCTCGGTGCTCGAGCGCGAGTTGTTGGTCGCGAAGGCCACGCGCATGCCGGCAGAGCGCAGGGCCTCGATCGCCTGGGGCGAACCGTTGATGGGCTCTCCGCCGGTCCAGACGCATCCGTCGAGGTCCAAGATCACCTGCTCGTAGCGGGAAAGGAGGAGGGAGAGGGGCACGGCGTTCGATCGTAAGCAGGTTGAGCGAGCCGTGCTCGGCCGGCCGACGCCCGGCCTGCGCTCCTCCGCCGGCGCGTAGCTACCCTGCGCGGCCGTGCGCCGGCCGTTTCCCATCGCCCTGCTCGGGGTCTGCCTGGCCACCGCGGGCTGCGGCTCAGACGGCGACGATGCCAAGAAGGACACGAGCGCGGCGGTGCCCGCGCCACAGACCACCACGGAGGGCGGCTGCAAGGACGTCAAGGCGCCCAAGAAGAAGCCCGAGGGCACCGAGCAGCGGCCCTCGGGCCCGCTGGCATCGGACAAGACGTATTCGGTGAAGCTCGAGACCACCTGCGGCGACTTCGCGATCGGCGTCGACCAGGAGGCGGCGCCTCAGGCCGCCGCCTCGTTGGTGCTGCTCGCGCGCAACGGATTCTTCGACAGGACGGTCTTCCACCGGATCGTGCCGGGCTTCGTCATCCAGGGCGGTGACCCCACCGCGAGCGGCATGGGCGGACCCGGCTACAGCACCCGCGACGTGCCACCGCCCGACGCGCGGTACACGCGCGGGGTGGTGGCCATGGCCAAGACGGCCCAGGAACCGGCGGGAACGGCCGGCAGCCAGTTCTACGTGGTGACCGGGGCGGACGCAGGCCTGCCGCCCGAGTACGCCGTGCTGGGCAAGGTCACCGCGGGCATGGCCACGGTCGAGCGCATCGGGAAGCTCGGGGATCCCAACAGCGGGGAGGCGGGGACGCCCAGTCAGCCCGTGGTGATCGAGCGTGCGACGGTGACAGCGGCCAAGGCGCCTTCGAAGTCGAAGAAGAAGAAGCGCAAGGCCGCCAACGAGGGCTGAGTACCGTCAGGGCAATGGAAGCAGCGGCGGCCGTCATCCATGACGTCGACGAGGCGGGCTTCGCCTCGCAGGTCATCGAGCGCTCGAAGCAGGTGCCGGTGGTCGTCGACTTCTGGGCTGAGTGGTGTGGGCCCTGCCGCCAGCTGACGCCGGCGCTGGAGCGCGCCGTGGGCGCCCGCCCCGGGAAGGTCGAGCTGGCCAAGGTGGACACGGATCGAAACCAGGGCCTGGCCCAGCGCTATCGCGTGCAGGGCATCCCGGCGGTCAAGGCCTTCCGCGACGGCGACGTGGCCGCGGAGTTCACCGGCGCTCTCCCGCCCGCGGAGGTCGAACGCTTCTTCGACACGCTGGTCCCCTCAGAGGCCGACGAGCTCGCTCGGGCGGGCGACGAGGCCTCGCTGCGCCGCGCGCTCGAGCTCGACCCGCGACACACCGAGGCCCGGCGCGAGCTGGGGCGCATCCTGCTCGGGCGCGGGGAGTCCGACGAGGCCCGCGAGCTGCTGGACGGCATCGCCGGTGACTTCGAGGCCGAGGGGCTGGCCGCCCGGGCCCACCTCGACGGGCCCGCCGAGGCCTTCACCGCGTGGGACGAGGGGGATCCCGAGCGCGCGCTGGAGCTCCTGCAGGAGGAGGTAGCCGCGGAGGGTGACGCCGAGCGCCGCGACCGCCTGCGCGCCGTGATGGTCGCGATCTTCACGGAGCTCGGCCCCGAGAGCGAGCTCGCGCGCACCCACCGCCGCCGCCTGGCGGCCGTGCTCTGAGCGGCTAGCGCCGCTGCTGGGCCAGCGCGGCCGCTTGGGCCGAGCGGTCGGCCTTGGCCTTCGCCTGGCGCCGTCGCCCGAACAGGACCAGCACGCCGATCACGATGCCCACGATGACCACGCCGATCAGCGCAGCCAGCCCCGGCGAGAAGCCGCCGAAGGGCAGCCCGATCAGCATCGCGAGGCCGAAGCCGAGGGCGAGCACGACGACGACCAGAACGATGAGCAGGAGGATTCCGCGGATGCGCGCCACGAGACCGGCACCCGCCGGTGGCGCGATGAGGCCCATAGCCCGCAGCAGGAAGAGCTGGCGGCCAGAGGGCGCCTCCTGGCCCATCTTCTCCATGGCGTCGCGCAGCTCGTCCGGGCGGCGCTCGGCGAGGGCGAGCGACGCCTTCATCATCTGTCGCAGCGCCGGCCGCTCCTGAGGATGCACGCCGGCCATCGCCTGGTTGAAGTAGGCCTTGGCGGCCGGGACGTCGTAGCGCTCGGCTGCGCGGGCGCCGAGGATGGCCTTGGCCGCCACACGGTGCTTGGACTCGCTCTCGAGCTGCTCGTCGGTGCGCGACTCGAGTGAGGGGATGGCCGCAAGCGCCCCGACCTGCATCTGCATCTTGACCTGCTTCTGCTTGGCCATCGCGGGGGCCAGTCTAGAGCTCGATCAGGGCCAGCAGGCGGCGCCCGAGCAGCTTCGAGCCCTCGAGGCGCACCCCGCCGCGGGCGATCGTGGCCAACGCCGCGCGGCCGCGCGGGTGACGGAAGCTGGGCAGCCCGGCGGCGCGCGGCACCGTCGCCAGCTCGAGAACCGCGGGGAGGGGCCCGGTCACCACGAGCTCGGGCGCGGGCGACTCCGAATGGGCGTCCTCGACCAGCAGGCCGCCCCCCGGCTCGGGCGCCAAACTGACCGGCGGGTAGCCCTCGTCGAAGCGCAGCTCGACCCGACCGCGCAGCTGGCGGGCGGCGCGCGGTGACCGGACCGCGCCGCGCTCGACGAGAGCGAAGAGCGCGGGCGCGATGCTGCCCTCGGCCCCGTGTCCGAGGCGCACCGGCGCCCGTTCGCCGCTCACCCCGAGGCGAGCGCCGCGTTGGGGGTGATCTCCGTGGCGGCCAGCGCCTTGGAGACCGAGCAGACCTCGCTGCCCTCGAGCTCCCCTGTCCAGCGGGCGTCTGCCTGTTGCTCTGCCATCGGTTCCTGCGTTCGCCGGGCGCCCCTGGGGCCGGGAGTAGCTCAGCCCTGCCGGCGCTCCGGGCCGACACGACGGACCGCGGGCTGCTCGTCGGTGTCGGAGGCATTCTGAGGAGGAATGTCCAGCGGATCACCGATGGGGCCCAGCGTCTTGCGCTTCGGCTGACCCTCCGAGGGGGTCTCCTCGAGGCCGTCCTCGGAACCCGGGGGCTCGGGTTGGGACGGGGCCTGCTCGTCGGCCGTCGTGTCCTCGGCGGGGGGCCCGCCCACCTGTGGCTCCTCGGCCTCGGGCTCGGGCGGGCGGCCGGACTTGGGTTCCTCGGGCGGGTCCAGGCGCTCCAGCGCGTCGTCGGCGATGGTGAGCACCTCGTCGGAGAGCCGGCGCAGCTCCTCGATCAGTCGGGAGCGCTGCTGCCAGACGCCGCGGGCGTCGGTACGGATGCGCTGGGCGTCCGCCTCGGCCTCGGTCACCAACTGCTCGGCCTCGCGCTCGGCGCGGGCCAGCCGGCCCTCGGCCTGCGCGCGCGAGTGCGAGGAGATCTCCTCGGCCGACTCGTGGGCCTGTTGCAGGATGCGGCTGGTCTGCTCGCCGACCTCCTCGAGCGCGCGCTGCACCGTGCCCTCGCGCGTCTGGGTGGCCTCGAGCTCGGTGATCAGCTGGATCACCGAGGCCACGTAGCGGTCGACGGCCTCGCGCTCGTAGCCGCGGAAGACCATCTGGAACTCCGGGTTTCGCGCCTGTTCGACGCCGAAGCGCTGGCGCGACGGGCGCTGGCGCTGGCGCGCAGGCCCTTGGGGGCGCTGCGGCTGCGGCTTGCGCTGTGGAGGCCGTTGCGCCGGCACGGCCTGGGTCGGCTGTTCCTCTGGGGCCTGGCGATCGCCCGTTCCTCGATCCATGGACTGGAGTATGAAGGAACGGCAGACGGCAGCTTGCGTACCTTTCGGTATTCCGATACCGTCCGGTATCTAAGTGGCGGGCGGCACCCACACTTTCCTCTTCACCGACCTGGTGGGCTTCACCGCGTTGGCGGCCAGCCAGGGCGACGACCGCGCCGCCGACGTGGCGCTGGAGTTCGCCCGCTGCGTCGAGCCGTTGGCCGGCAGCCACGGCGCCGCGGTGGTCAAGAGCCTGGGGGACGGCATGATGCTCCGCTGCCCCGATCCGGGGTGCGCGGTGCGCCTGGGCCTGGAGATCGTGGCCGAGCAGAACGACCGCGTGCCCGTGCGGGTGGGCATGCACACCGGTCCGGCGGTGGAGCGCGGAGGCGACTGGTACGGCACCACCGTCAACGTGGCCGCGCGACTGTGCGCGGCGGCGGGTGGGGGAGAGGTGCTGGTCAGCGAGACCACCCGCGAGCGCGCCGGCCGCCTGCGCAAGCTCGAGGTGGGAGAGCACCGCCTGCACTGGCTGAAGAACCTCGACGAGCCGGTGGGAGCGCGCACGGTCGCCACCCCGGAGCCGCGGAGCCGCTTCGCCCTCAAGGAACAGGCGCTCGGCTTCCTCTGCCCGTCGCCCCGGATGAAGGAGGCCTTGTGACCGAGCCGGCACTCCCACCCGGCCCACGCCTGCCGCGCCCCGCTCAGACCCTGGGCTGGGTCACCCGGCCCGGGCCCTTCCTCGCCCGTGCGCGCAGGCGCTACGGCGACACCTTCAGCGTGAAGATCGCCCAGGAAGGCAACTGGGTGATGCTCACCGACCCGGACGACGTGCAGCAGGTCTTCACCGGAGATCCCCGGCTGCTGCACGCCGGCGCGGCGAACGTGATCCTCCTGCCGCTCTTGGGCCACCACTCCGTGCTGCTGCTCGACGGCGAGCGCCACATGGCCCAGCGCAAGCTGTTGCTGCCGCCTTTCCACGGCAAGCGCATGCGCGGCTACGAGGACCTGATGAAGGGGGTGGCCCAGCAGGAGCTGGAGCGCTGGCCCCGCGGCGAGCCCTTCCCGCTCTGGCCGCGGATGCAGGCCGTGACGCTCGAGGTGATCATCCGCGCGGTGTTCGGCGTCCGCGGCGAGGACCGCCTGGAGCGCATGCGGACCCGCCTGCGCGAGGCCTTGGAGATCACCACCGACATGCGGAGCTTCCTGGCCGTGGCCGCGCTGGGCCCCCAGCGGGTGAGCCGCATGCGCTTCTTCCAGCGCGAGCTGGACCCGGTCAACGAGGCCCTGCTGGACGAGATACGTGACCGCCGCGGCTCGGCCGACCTCGACCAGCGCGATGACATCCTCTCGATGCTGCTGACAGCGAGCCACGAGGACGGCTCGCCGATGAGCGACCAGGAGCTTCGCGACGAGCTCATGACGCTGCTCGTGGCCGGCCATGAGACCACGGCGACGGCGCTGGCCTGGGCGATGGAGCGTCTGGTCCGCCATCCCGACATGCTGCGGCGCCTGGCCGAGGAGGCCGAGGCCGGCGAGGACGAGTACGCCGACGCGGTGGTCAAGGAGACGCTGCGCCTGCGACCGGTTATTCCGCTCGTGGTCCGCGAGCTGCAGGAGCCGATGGAATTCGGCGGCCACCTGCTGCCTGCGGGCGCGCGCGTGACGCCCTGCATCCTGCTCATGCACCGGCGCGAAGACATCTACCCCGAGGCCAACCGCTTCCGGCCCGAGCGCTTCCTCGAGCAGCCGGCGGGCACCTACACCTGGATCCCGTTCGGTGGCGGCGTGCGCCGCTGCTTGGGCGCGAGCTTCGCCATGTTCGAGATGAAGACGGTGCTTCAGGCCGTGGCCAGCCAGCTCTCCCTGTCGCCCGCCCGGCCCGAGCCCGAGCGCATCCGCCGGCGGGCGATCACCCTGACGCCCAGCGCGGGCGCCCAGGTGGTGGCCGCCTGATGGCCCGGCTGACCCGAAAGCAGAAGCAGGAGCAGACGCGCTCGTGCCTGATGAAGTCGGCGGCCCGCGTGTTCGCGCGCCGCGGGATGTCGGGCGCCTCGATCGACGAGGTCGCCGAGGACGCCGGCTACACCAAAGGCGCCTTCTACGCGAACTTCAAGAGCAAGGAGGAGCTCTTCCTGGCGATGCTCGACGAGAGCTTCTCCGAGCGCATCGCGGAGACCGACCGCGCCTTCTCCACCGACGAGTCCCCGCCCGAGCAGGCCCGCCACTCCGCCGCCGACTTCGCCGCGGCCATGCGCTCGGATCCCGACAAGTCCCGCCTGGGCTTCGAGTTCGCCGCGCACGCGATGCGCAGTGAGCCCTTCCGCGAGGAGCTGCTGACCCGCTTCTCCACGCTCCGCGGCCGCATGGAGGCGATCTTCCGCCGGCGCATGGAGGACCTGGGCCTCGAGCCGGTGGTGGCCCTGGACCGCATGGTGCTGATGGTCATCTCGATGGCCGAGGGCTGGAAGCTCTGGCAGATGCTCGATCCCGAGGTCGTCGACGACGCGATGCTCGAGGAGATGATGGAGATCTTCGTGACCGGCTTCGGCGTCATGTCCGGCGCGCTCGAGGTTCAGCCCGCCCGGGCGTAGATCCCCCGCGTGGCGGGTAGACCCTCGCTGGGAGGGTCTATGGCCAAGACGAAGCAGTCGCAGAGGCAGCGCAGCAACGGCAGTCGCTCGCAGGCCGAGGAGCAGGCCAAGCGGGCGAAGAAGAAAACCGATGAGCGGCGCGAGCAGGCCGAGGGAGCCGCCGGCTGGATAGCCGACCGCGCGGGGCAATGGAGCCTCGAGGGGCCCGACCACGGCTTCATGCACAAGCAGAAGTACTTCTGGAATCCGCTCATGGACTTCTACTTCCGCATGGAGGTCGAGGGCTGGGAGCGCATCCCCGAGCCGCCCGTCCTGCTGGTGGGCATCCACTCGGGCGCCCCGTTCGTCTGGGACGCCTGGACGGTGGGCATCCAGTGGTGGCGCCACTACGGCCAGGGACGTCCGCTGCACGGGACCGCGCACGACGTGCTGATGGCGGCCCCGGGCGTCGGCACCTACTTCCGCAAGATGGGCGTGCTCCCCGCCGCGCCGGACAGCATGTCGGCGGCACTGGCCGCCGGCCGCGACGTGGCGCTGTGGCCGGGCGGCGAGGTTGACTCGCTGCGGCCGTGGGTCAAGCGCGACGAGGCAGTGCTGGCAGGGCGCACGGGCTTCATCAAGCTGGCGATCGCGTCGGGCGTGCCGATCGTGCCCATCGCCACCGTCGGGGGCCCCGACTCGATGCCGGTCCTGTTCAGCGGCCGGCGGCTCGCCAAGGCGCTGCAGCTGGACAAGATCGCCCGCCTCAAGGTCTTCCCGTTCGCCGTCAGCGCGCCCTGGGGCATCGCGCCGGCCGCACTGCCCGAGATCCCGCTTCCGACGAAGATCCGCACCGCCTTCCAGGAGCCCGTGAAGATCGCCAAGGACCCGGCGAAGGCCAAGGACGACGACTACGTCGAGCGCAAGTACGACGAGGTGCGCGAGAGCATCCAGCGCGGGATGGACGAGCTCGCCCGGCGGCGGCGCTTCCCCCTGTTCGGATGAGCACGCAGGAGACGACAGGC
>DATHAQ010000058.1:0-87588 GCA_035296565.1 Thermoleophilaceae bacterium | reverse complement strand
TGGGGGCCCGGTCGGGGTGGGCACCGCGACCGCGAAGTCGATGGTGCTCAACACGGTGATGGTCCACCTGGTGGGGATGGTGGGCACGCAGATCTTCTGGGGCTCGAACCCACGAGCGCCGATAGGCGGATGACGCCCTTCATGGAGGAGAGGAGCGACGTTGGCTGAGGACAGGCGAGACGAACCCCCCTGGGGCCGGCCTTCGGGCGAGGACGACACCGAGCAGCAGGAGCCTGCCGCGCCGCACGCGCCCCAGCCGCCGCCGCAGAGCGACGAGAGCTGGCAGGAGCCGCACGAGGAGGGCTGGGCCGACAGCTCTCAGGAGGGCTACGACCAGCCCACGCAGGAACAGGGGGGCTACGACCAGCAGGGCTACCAGCAGGAGGGCTACGGCGAGCAGGGCTACGAGCAGCAGGGTTACGACCAGCAGGGCTATGAGCAGCAGGGGTACGACCAGCCAACCGCCGAGCAGGCCGAGGCCGCCTACCACGACGACCCCTACCAGGAGGGCGGCCCCGTCCCGCAGCAGGATCAGGGCGGGTATGCCGCGGTCACGCGCGACGAAGAGGACGTGCCCGACAACATCAAGGACCAGACGCGCGGCGGAGAGGACCCCTACCAGTGGCACGCGGGCCTCAACCGACCCCACGGCTCGAGCGACGCCGTCGAGTTCATCGACGTCATGAAGTCCTTCGGCCGCAACACGATCCTCAACGGGCTGAACCTCGGGATCCCCGACAACCAGATCTCGATGATCCTGGGGCCCTCGGGCACGGGCAAGTCGGTGTGCATCAAGCACATGGTCGGCCTGCTCTATCCCGACGAGGGCGACGTCCTCGTCCATGGTGAGTCGGTGCCGAACATGCAGGACGAGGAGCTTTTCGACATGCGCAAGAAGTTCGGCGTCCTGTTCCAGGACGGCGCGCTCTTCGGGTCGATGAACGTGTTCGACAACACGGCATTCCCCCTGCGCCAGCACACCGACAAGGGCGAGAACGAGATCAACGAGATCGTGACCCGCCGCTTGGCCGAGGTCGGGCTGGGCGGGGCGATGGACAAGATGCCGAACGAGCTCTCGGGTGGCATGCGCAAGCGCGCCGGCTTCGCCCGCGCGCTGGTGCTCGACCCGGACATCGTGCTCTTCGACGAGCCCGACTCGGGCCTGGACCCGGTACGCACGGCGCTGCTGTGCGAGCTGATCCAGGAGGTGCACGAAGAGAACGGCGGCGCCTACGTCGTGATCACCCACGACATCATGTCCGCCCGCCGCGTGGCCGACTTCATCTCGGTCCTGTGGAAGGGCCGGATCGTGGAGTCCGGCCCGGCGAGCGAGCTGTTCAACTCCGACAACCAGTTCGTGCGGCAGTTCCTCTCCGGCGAGGCCCAAGGCCCGCTGGGGATGGAATAAGCGGCGCTCGCGGCGTCCTCGGTCGGCTCACCTGCCGAGCAGGCTTCGCCGCCCTGCGTCCTTGCCAGGCTTGCCTCATCCCCAGTGCCGCCCATCAGTTCCGCTCGTAGACGAGCAGCAACACGCCGTCGCCCACCGACTGTGAGCGGCGGAGCTTGAGCTTCTTCGAGTCGCTTGTCTGCCCGAACAGGCGCTTTCCGGTCCCCAGCACGACGGGGAACACCATCAGCCGCAGCTCGTCCACCAGGTCGGCCTCGATCAGCGCGGCGGCGAGCTGGGCGCTGCCGTGCACCACCACGTCGCCCTCGACCTCGTCCTTTATCCTCGCGAGCTCCTCGTCGAGGTCTCCCCGGAGGACCGTGGTGTTGGTCCAGTCGGGGTTCTCGAGCGTCGAGGACACGACGTATTTGGGCATGTTGTTGAACTTGTCCGCGAACTCGCCCTCGCGGGACGGCCACGCGGCCGCGAAGCCCTCGTAGGTCGTGCGCCCGAGCAGCAGGGCGGCGGCGTCCAGAGTCTCCTCGGACTTGAACTGGTTGCCCTCCTCGCCGCGGTCGAAGTCGAAGCTCCACGCCCCCCTGACGAAGTCGTTGTCGCCTCCGGGGCCCTCCATCACGCCGTCCAGCGAAAGGAATTCGGTGATCACGATCCTGGCCATGGCTGTCGGTCCTCCTCTGTCGGGTGCCGTCGCCTGAGCGTCGAACGGGCGAGGCGGTTTTCGACACGTCTCAGAACAGCGCTGCCACCCTGACCAGCGCGGGAGCGAAGACCAGGGCCGGCAGGAAGTTGCCCACCTTCACGTCCCTGAGCTCGAGCAGCTTGAGTGAGATCCCGATGATCAACACTCCCCCGGCGCTGGTCAGGGCGCTGAGCGCCTCGCCGGTGAGCACGTCTTCGAACACGCCGGCGCCGAGCGAGAGCCCGCCCTGGACGATGAGCACCGTGCCGGCCGACAGGGCGACGCCCCAGCCCAGGGTCGCCGACAGCGCGATCGCCGCGAAGCCGTCCAGCAGCGCCTTGGTGGCGAGCGCCTCGTAGTCGCCGGTCAACCCGTCCTGGATCGAGCCGACCACGGTCAGCGGCCCGACGCAGAACAAGAGCGAGGCAGTGAAGAAGGCCTCGCTCACCGACGAGCCGTCGCGGCGCGAGACGCGGCGCTGGATGGTGTCTCCGAAGTCAGAAAGACGCCGCTCGATCCCCAGCGCCTCGCCCGCCAGGCCGCCCAGCAGCACCGCGCCGAGCACGTAGAGGGGGCTGCTGTCGCGCCAGGCCAGCGCCAGGTCCACGCCGATCACCAGCGTCACCAGGCCGAGCCCGGCCAGCACCCGCTTCTGAAAGCCCTCGGGCAGCCGCGACCCCGCCGCCACGCCGATGGCCGTGCCCGCCAGGACGGTCCCGACGTTGATGAGCGTCCCGGTCACGCGAGGCGACGATACGGCTCGGCGACCGGGGTGGGCCCGCTGGACCTTCGCCTAAGCTCAATCGCGTGCGGAGGGGACTCATCTTCGAGCGTCTCGCGCGCGCGCTCGACTTCGCCCGCATCGCCCGCGCGGCCACCCGGCGCCCGCGGCTGACCCTGGCGATCGTGGCCGTCCTCGCGCTCGGGGGCGCGGCCCTCGCGCTGCGTCTGGAGCCCAGCGTCGACACCGACACGCTGGTCGACCGCAGCTCGGACACCTTCGCCGCCACCGAGGACTTCAAGCGCGACTTCGGCGACGACTCGGTCGTCGTCATGGCCCAGGGGCCCCTCAAGCAGATCGTGCTCACCGCCAACCTCGGGCGGCTGATCCGCCTCGAGGGCTGTCTCTCGGGCAACGTGCCGCCCGAGGGCCTGCGCCAGCTGCCGCCGGTCTGCACGCAGCTCGCCAGGGCCAAGCCGGCGCGCGTGGTGTTCGGTCCCGGCACCTTTCTCAACCTCGCCGCCTCCCAGATCTCCGGCGGCTTCCAGCAGCGGCTGAGGTCCAACCAGCGGCAGTCCGACCTGCTGGCCAAGCAGGCCCAGGACGCCTCGCGGCGCCGCGGCGACCCGCCCGAGGTCCAGCGCCGCCTGGGCAACCAGGCCCGCCAGCTCGCCCAGTCGCAGTTCCAGCAGCAGCTGCTGGGGCTGGGCCTGCGCTACGGCCTGCTGAGCGTCCCGAGCGTCGACAACCCCGACTTCGTCTCCAAGGTGGTCTTCGACCCCCGCGCGCGCAACGAGCAGCCCAAGTCGCGCTTCGCCTACCTGTTCCCGAGCCGCAACGCGGCGCTCATCCAGGTCAGGCTCAAGCCCAACCTGACCGATTCGCAGCGGCGCGAGGCCATCGACCTGATCAAGCAGGCGACAGGCGAGAAGGTCTTCCAGTCGAACCCCGACCCCGGCCAGCGACCCGAGTTCCGCTACGTGGTCACCGGCGTGCCGGTGGTGGCCGAGGGCCTGGCCTCGGAGGTCCAGAAGGCGATCTTCGTACTGCTGATCGCCGCGCTGCTGGTCATGGCCGCCACGCTGGCCCTGGTCTTCAAGTCGCGCCTGCGGCTGCTGCCGCTGATGCTCGCCCTGGGCGCGGCTGCGCTCACCTTCGGCGTCCTGTCGCTCCTCGGCGGCAGCCTGACGATGGCCTCGATAGCGGTGCTGCCGGTGCTGATCGGCCTGGCGGTGGACTACGCGATCCAGTTCCAGGCGCGCTTCGACGAGGCGCGCACGCGAAGACGCGGAGGCCCGGAGCAGGCGGCCGAGCGCGCCGCGCTCGCCGGCGGCCCCACGATCGTCACGGCCGGCGTGGCCACGGCCGTCGGCTTCCTCATGCTGCTCGGCTCGCCCGTGCCGATGGTGCGCGGCTTCGGAGCGCTGCTGGTGCTCGGCGTGTTCCTCGCCCTCGCCCTGGCCCTGACGGCCGGCTTCGCCGCCCTGGTGTGGCGCTCGCACGCCGACGAGGGACCCGAGGTGCCGCCGGTCCTGCCCCGCCTGCGCTCGCGCCTGTCCCGCCTCGGCCGGCGGATCTCGACCTCGCGGCCCGCGCTCGTCCTGCTGCAAGGCCTCGACACCGTCCGCGACCGCGTTGCCGACAGCGGCGAGCGCGCGCTGGCCTTCTCGATGGCCAAGCCGCGCAAGGTGCTGGCCCTCGGTCTGGTCGTGGCGGTGGTCGGCCTCGCCGTCGACACCCAGAGCGAGGTCGTTTCCGACATCCAGCAGCTCGTGCCCCAGGACCTCCAGGCGCTGCGCGACGTCAACGCCCTCCAGCGGGAGACGGGAATCGCCGGAGAGATCGACGTGACGGTGCGGGCGCCCGACGTCACGGACCCGAAGGTGCTCGGATGGATGCGCAGCTTCCAGGACGAGGTTCTGAAGAAGGGAGGCTTCGAGCGCGCCAAGCGCGACAGCTGCCTCAACCGGCGCGATCCGCCCGACCTCTGCCCGGCGTTCTCGCTGACCGACCTGTTCCAGGAGGGGCAGCCGCTGGAGCGCCAGCAGGTGACAGGCCTGCTCGACGCCGTGCCGACCTACTTCCAGCAGGGGGCGATCACGCGCGACCGCAAGACCGCGAACCTGGCCTTCGGGATCCGCCTGCAGTCGCTGGACAAGCAGCGCGACGTCGTCGACGACATCAAGGAGGAGCTCAAGCCCCCGCCGGGCGTCGACGCTCAGGTGGTGGGGCTGCCCGTGCTGGTGGCCGAGGCCAACGGCTTGCTCTCCTCGCCCCTGTGGCGCCTGGCCACGCTGGCCGCCGCGCTGCTGGGGGTGTTCCTGGTGCTGTGGGCGGTGCGCCGCTCGCGCCAGGCCGCTTTCGTGCCGCTCATCCCCATAGGGCTGGCCACGGGATGGTCGGCCGGGGTGCTGTTCGTGCTGGGGATGTTGCCCGGGCCGCTGGAGGTGGACCTCAACCCGATGTCGGTCACGCTCGGCGTGCTGGTGATCGCTATCTCCACCGAGTTCAGCGTGCTGCTGTCCTCGCGCTACCGCCAGGAGCGCGAGAAGGGCGCCGGGCCCGAGCGCGCACTGGCGCTGACCTACGGCTCGACGGGGGCCGCGGTCCTCGCCTCGGGCGCCACCGCCATCGCGGGCTTCGCGGTGCTGATCCTGTCCGACATCACGATGCTGCGCGACTTCGGCATCGTGACCGTCGTGGACTTGAGCGTGTCGCTGATCGGCGTGCTGCTCGTGCTGCCGGCGACGCTCCTGTGGGCCGAGGAGCACGGGCCGATCAGGCTGCGCGACTTCGACCCCCGCAAGCTGGCCCGCGAGCTCTGGGCGGAGCGCCCGCAGGTGCCTCGTCCTGGCGGAAGGCTGCCGCGGCCCCGCCTGCGGCGCCCCTCGCTTCGCCTGCCCCGGCTGCGCCGCCGGCGCGGTTCGCGTGCCTGACGACGACCCGTTCGCGGACCTCGGCGAGGGCGCGCGCAAGAAGACGCGGGCCGAGGCGATCGGCGACGAGCTGGCCGAGCGCGACCGCCTGGCCCCCGAGGAACCACCGCGCCCGCCTCAGCCCGCGCGGCCGACCAACAAGTACGCGTGGGCCGTCGGCATCCTGCTCTTCATGGGGGTCATCGCCCTGTACCTGACCACGGCGCAGCCCAACAAGGGCGAGGCGGTGCGCGGCCCCGCGACCGGCACGACGCTGGCCGCCTTCGCCGCGCCGCTGGCCTCGGGCCGGCTCAGCGGCGACGCCAACGTCTGCCAGCGCACGCCCTGTCCGGAGGAGGCCGGCAAGGTACTGGCCTGCAACCTGCGCAGCGATCAGGTGCTCAACTCCTGCAAGCTGCGCAAGGGGCCCGCGGTGCTCACCTTCGTGGTGACCCAGGGGACCGACTGCGAGCCGCAGGTGGACCGGGTGGAGCGGATGCGCCGGGAGTTCCCCGACGTGAGCTTCGTGGTGGTCCTGAGCGGGCTCGAGCGCGAGGAGGCGGTGCAGCTCGTGCGCCGCCGGGGCTGGAAGCTCCCCGTGGGGCTCGACCCCGACGGCGCGGTGACCAACCTCTACGGGGTCGGCGTGTGCCCTACCTCGGTCTTCTCCGACCGCCGTGGCAAGGTGCGCGAGACCAGCCTGGGCAACCTCACCGAGCAGCAGCTGCGCCAGAAGGTGCGCCCCATCTCACCGTGAGCGGCGAGCCGGAGCTGACCAGCGGCTGGGTCGACGCGGAGCTCGCCGAGGAATTCCCCGAGCTCGGCCTGGACTCGGTGCGGGTGGAGGGCCGACCCGGGCGTAGCCCGGTCGCGGTGCGCGAGCGCCTGCGCGGGCTCAGCGACCGCTTCACCGGCGCGAAGGTGGTCCACATGCGCCAGGACCCGGTCCCGTGGGCCTACCGGGTCTTCTTCCGGCAGGTCGGCGTGGACCCCGACTCCGACCGCACGCCGGTCGAGCGGATCGCCGTCGAACGACTGGAGTCGGGCGGCTTGCGAAGCCAGAACCTGCTCGACGACGCGCTGGTGATCGCGACCGTGGAGACCGGCGTCCCGGTGATCGCCTTCGACGCCGACAAGGTGGGCGAGCAGCTCGGCCTGCGGCTCTCGCGGAGCGGCGAGCGGCTTGGTGGGGAGGGGCGGGCGCTGTCGGCGCGCCAGATCGTGGTGGCCGACGAAGACCGACCGCTCTCGGTGCTCTTCGGCGAGATCTCCGAGGAGCACGGAGTGACCCGCAGCACCAGGCGAATGGTGCTCGTCGCTCTGCGGGTGAAGGGAGTCCCGGCGATCTCGGTCGAGGAGGCGCTGTGGACGGCGGCAGACGTTTTGACCGAGCCCCCATAGCCGCTACCCTGCGAGTCACTCGTCGCAGGGAGAAGCTCCGGTGCCCGACACGCTCGTACAGCCATCCCAGCCCTTCATCCCGGGCACCGCGGCCCCGGGCACCGCGCCGGATGAGCGTGCCGCTCGCCGCACTCTGCTCGAGCAGATCGCGCGCTTGGAGGACGAGCTCTCCCAGCTGTTCTGCTCCACCTGGCCGCGCAAGGGCTTCGAGTGGTCTGTGCCCTCCCGCGGCGGCCCGCGGATGCTCTCCCTGGGCGAGCTCGAGAACCTGCGCGACGACCTTGCCGAGCGCCTGACCGGCGCCCGCCGCGCCCTGAGCGACCGCACCTACGTGGAGGAGCGGCACCGCCGTCGCATCGAGCACATGCTCCTCGAGCCCGAGAAGCACAAGTGGGTCAGGGTCTCCAACGAGGACATCGGGGAACCGGGCTGCAAGCACTGGCACGTCCGCCCGCGCTGGGGCGTGCTGGGCATGCTGCTGAGCTGGTGGCGCGTTCGCATCAGCTCCGGCTGTCCCTTAGCCACCTGACACCTGCGGCACGATGAGCGTCGCCTGCCTGCGTCCTCGGTCGGTCGCCTGCCAAGCAGGCTTCCCTTTCCTGCGTCCTTGGCATGCTCGCTCCTCCTGTCGCAGAGGACCCGTGCCCTCACGTGGGTAAGCGCAGCCGCAAGCGCGCGATGGAGGAGCTCGGCTCGCGGGCCGAGCGCGACGCCGCCCGCCGTGAGCGGCGGGCAGAGTCGGCCGCCGCCGGCCGGTCCAAGCCGCCCGCGCGCCGGCGCCCGGGACGGCCCGGCATCGACGAGCGCCCCAAGCCGCCCTGGGGCAGCTTCCCGCTGTCCGAGCTGGTCGTGCTGCTCGGGATCGTGGTGATCGTGTGGGGCGCCCTGTCGGACGCCGATGCCCGCAACGAGCGCATCGGCGCCGGCTTGGTCATCGCCGCGCTGGGCGGTTTGGAGCTGGCCGTGCGCGAGCACCTGGCCGGCTTTCGCTCGCACTCCACGCTGCTCGCGGGGGTGGCGGCCTTCGCGGTGGTCACCGGGCTCGCCGTCGGGCCGGGGCCCCACATGCTTGGCGCGCTGGTGATCATCGGGGCCGTGGTCTTCGCCGCGAGCTTCTACGGGCTGCGCCAGCTGTTTCGCCGTCGCTCGGGCGGCCTCAGCTTCAGGTGATGACTTGAGCGAGCGGTGCTCGGCCCGCCAGTGCCCGGCCTGCGCTCTCATCTAGGGGATGCGCAAGCTCCTGCGCACCGGCGGCAGCGGCCTGGTGCTGGTGGTGATCATGTTCGTGGGCGGCATCGGCCTCTGGGTGGGGGTGCCGCTCGGCTGGCTGTACGTCGGCTCACTGGTGCAGGGCGCCACCAACTCGCTCGGCACCGCCCTGGCGGCGATGTTCGGCGGCTCGATCCTGAGCATCGCGGTGCTGGTCTTCCTGCTGGGGCGGCTCAACCGGCTGCACGCCGAGCTGCGCGAGCGGCGCGGGCTCGACGACCACGGCAGCACGGCCCTCGAGGCCGTGATGACAGTGAGCGCCGGCGTCGCCATCCTCGGCTTCGCCGTGTGGTTCTTCCTCCTTTCGGGGTCCAGCCCGATTCCCACACGGCTCGGCTTCTAGGATCGGCGCTCTGTGGAGGCATCAGCCGCCCAGCCCCGCCGCCTGGCCCTGGACGGCCTGCACCACGTGACCCTGATCGTCAGGGACGTGCGGCGCTCGGTCGACTTCTACCGCAACGTCCTGGGCTTGCGGCTTGTCAAGCAGACGGTCAACGAGGACGACCGCTCGGCCCGCCATCTGTTCTTCGGCGACGAGCAGGGCCGCCCCGGGACCATGATCACCTGCCTCGAGTACCCGCAGCTCGAGGAGGGCACGGTCGGCGTGGGCTCGACCCATCACATCGCCTTCTCCGTCGGCTCCGACGAGGAGCTCGAGGGCTGGCGGGCCTACCTGCTGGCTCGCGGCGTGGACTGCACCGCGGTCCTCGACCGGACCTACTTCCGGTCCATCTACCTGCGCGACCCCGACGGCCACATCCTCGAGCTGGCGACGCTGGGGCCCGGCGTCACGGTGGACGAGCCGCTGGAGCAGCTCGGCCACCGTGCCGTCGGTCAATGACTACGCGGCGTTGAGAACCCGCGAGGCGGAGGAGGTCGGCGCGCTGCTGCGCTCGCCCGCGCGGGCGGCGAGTCCGTCGGCCAGAGCGATGCGCTGACGCTCGGTCAGCGTGCCGATGTGCTTGTTCTCGGGGATCCCGACGGGCATGAGGAGCCGCCGGCAGCGCTCGCGACCCCAGCGCTTCTGGCTCTTCAGGAGGTCGCTCACCTCCATGCGATGGGCTTCCCACGGACAACTGAGGATCACCTCGGAGACGTTCACCCCCCCGGCTCGGATGCTTCGCTTCAGCTCGGCCCGCGCCAGCCTCACCCGGTTCGCGTGCTCCAGCGCCTTCAGGTGCTGCTGCCCAGCATCAACCGCGGTCATATCGCCCATCAAGCCTCCCCGCACTCTCGTGCGACTTGCGTTGCCGAATGCAGTTCCCTTTGTCTCCGACGGGTTCGCAGGGCCGGGACGAGGAACAGAGGCGGGCTAGTTTTTCCCCGAGCCGCCGCCGTCACCTGGGCCTCGCCTTTCGGTTCCGTGCCAACCCGTTGGGACCGGGACCAATAAAGCCGAGCGCCCCCCGACCCGTCAACAGGAAATTCACCACCCCGCCGCTAAGAGCGGGCTTTTCCGGAGTAGGGTCGAGCGAGATGCGCTCGACGAAGATCGTGGCCACGATCGGCCCCGCCTCGAGGGAGCCCGAGGTGCTGGAGCGCATCGTCGCGGCCGGCCTGGACGTGGCCCGCCTGAACTTCGCCCACGGCACCGCCGACGAGCATGCGGAGACCGCGGGACGAATCCGCAAGGCCGCCGAGAAGGTCGGCCGGGTGGTGGCGATCCTCGGTGACCTGCCGGGGCCAAAGCTGCGCCTCGGCCCGGTGGCCGGCGGGGTGGCCGAGCTCGGCCGCGGCGCTGACGTGGTGCTCAGCCAGGACCAGAGCGAGGGCACGCGGGAGCGGCTCCCGGTGGCCTGGAAGGGCCTCGGGGAGCTCGTCGACGAGGGCGACGTGGCCTACCTGGCCGACGGCGCGGTGCGGCTGCGGGTGACAGGCGTCAGCGACGGGGAGGTCAACGCGGAGGTGGAGGTGGGGGGCAACGTCGCCTCTCGGCAGGGGATCAACCTGCCCAACCTCACCGTCTCCCTGCCGGCCGTCTCAGAGGACGACCTGGCGCTGGTCGACGCCGGCCTTGACATGGGCCTGGACTTCCTGGCGCTGAGCTTCGTGCGCCGCCGCGAGGACCTGGAGCCGGTCCGCGAGCACCTGCGGGCGCGAGGGCGGGAGCTGCCGCTGATCGCCAAGATCGAAAAGCCGCAGGCCGCCGCGAACGCCGAGGAGATCGTCGAGCACGCCGACGGGGTCATGATCGCCCGCGGCGACCTGGGCATCGAGCTGCCGATCGAGGAGGTCCCGCTGGTCCAGAAGCGGATCCTGGCCATGGCCGGGCGGCGGGCGGTGCCCACGATCACCGCCACGCAGATGCTCGAGTCGATGGTGCAGTCCAGCCGGCCCACGCGGGCCGAGGTGGCCGACGTGGCCAACGCGATCTTCGACGGCACCGACGCCGTGATGCTCTCCCAGGAGACGGCGGTCGGGAAGTACCCGGTGGAGGCGGTGGAGATGATGGCCTCCATCGCCGAGACCATCGAGCGCGAGCTGCCCTACGGGCGCTGGCTGGCCGAGCGCGGCCCGCAGGCCAACAACCAGTACCACGCCATCTCCTTCGGGGCGGTGGGGGCCGTCTACCAGCTCGGGCTGAAGGCGATCGTCTCGCCCACCCGCACGGGCACCACGGTCCGGCTCATCTCCTCCTACCGCCCGCGCGCGCCCGTCCTCGCCCTGTCCATGCACCCCGACGTGGTGCGCCAGTGCTGCCTGTTGTGGGGCGTCCAGGCCGCACTCAACGACGAGCCCCAGCACACCACCGACCTCATCGACCGCTGCGCCCAGGCGGCCAAGGACCACGGCCTCGCCGAGGTGGGGGACATGATCGGCATCACCGCCGGCCTGCCCGCCGGCCGCAGCGGCGGAACGAACCTGTTCAAGGTCCACCAGGTCGAGTGATGGAGCAGCCGGCGGGCGAGGTGGCCCGCTGGCCGCTCGAGGATGCTCACGAAGCGGCCTGGCCGGAGCCGCGGCGAGCCCGGTGGGCCCGGGCCTTCTCGATGTTGCCGCAGGTGTCCATGCGACACCAACGCTTGGAGCGGTTCTTGGACTGGTCGTAGAAGGCCCAGGCACACGGGTCGTGGGCGCATGCCTTCATGCGCTCCCAGCTGCCGTCGGCCCGCGCGTCGGCCACCACCGCGAGCAGCCGGGCCAACGCCCCGTCGACGCCCTCCGAGCGCGGCTGAAGGCCCGGCTCGGGGGAGAAGTGCACGCTGAGGGACGCACGGTCGGCCACGCGGTCCAGGCGCTCCACGGCCTGCCTGTCGAGCTCTCCGCCGTTATGCCAGAGCAGCACGGAACGGAGCCCCTCCCGCACGTCGATGGCCCGGCGGAACTCCGCCTCGCTCGGCCGATGGCTCCTGTTCAGCAGGCCCCGCTCGCCCAGCCAGCGGCCCAGCGCCTCGGGATCGGGCAGGTCCTCCTCCTCGTCGAAGTAGTCGACGGAGTTGACGAAGGCGCGCACCAGCTCCAGTCGTCCCGGCGCGGCTTTGCGTTCAGGCTGGGTCTCGGTGACCGGCATAACTTGCATAACAGGATAGCCGGTTGCTATGGTTCTGGCTATACCCGAAAGATGGTTACGGAGGCACTCGAATGCAACCGCTGTCGCTCACCATTCGTCACGCCGGGCCCGCCGACGCCGACGCGATCGCGCGCCTCGCTCAGCTCGACGCAAAGAGGATCCCGTCCGGAGAGGTGCTGGTGGCGCTGTCCGGCGATGCTCCCATCGCCGCGCTGGCCGTGGACGACGGCCTGGCGATCGGCGATCCGTTCAGCCTGAGCTCAGAGGCGGTGGAGCTGCTGCGGCTGCGGGCCGCTCAGCAGCACGAGACCCTGCGCCGCAGCCGGCTGCGAGGGCTCAGGCGCAGCGCTAGCCGGCGACTGGCTCAGGCACGCTAGGCAGACCCTCGCGGGCGACCTCGAAGCGCTCCAGCGCCGTGTCGAGATGCTCGCGGGTGTGGGCTGCGGACACGCTCGTGCGCAGCAGCGCACCGCCGCGGGTCACGGCCGGGTAGAGCGCGACGTTGGCGTAGACGCCGGCGTCGTAGAGCGCCTTCCACATGAGCGTGGCCTGCCAGTCGTCGCCGATGACGACCGGGATTATCGGGCTGATGCCGTCCGGGACGTCGAACCCGCGCTGCTGCAGGCCGCTACGCAGGTAGTTGCCGTTGTCCAGCACCTGCGCCATGCGCTGGGCCCCCTCGGGCGAGCGGATGATCCTCAGGGCCCCCAGCGCGGCGCCCACGGCCGCCGGCACCGCCGAGGCAGTGAACATGAACGAGCGCGACTGGACGCGCAGGAAGTCGATCACATCGCCCGGGCCGGTGATGAAGCCGCCGCAGGAGGCCAGCGACTTGGAGAAGGTCCCCATGCGCAGATCGGTCTCGGCCTCGGCGCCCAGCAGCTCGGTGGCACCCGTGCCGCGCTCGCCCAGGACGCCGACGCCGTGGGCCTCGTCGACCATGAGCCGCGCGCCGTACTCGCGGCACAGCCGTGCGATCTCGGGGACGTCGGCCACGTCGCCCTCCATCGAGAAGACCCCGTCCACCACCACCAGCAGGCCGCCGCCGTCCTCCTGGGCGCGGCTCAGCATCTTCTCCAGCTTGTCGAGCTTGCCGTGGCGGAAGGGCCGCACCCGGGCCCGCGACATCGAGACCGCGTCGAGGATCGAGGCGTGGTCGCCCGAGTCGCAGATCACGGTGTCGCCGGGCTCGAGCAGGGTCGCGATCGTCCCCGTGTTGGCCAGGTAGCCGGCGGTGAACACCAGCGCGTCCTCGGCCCGGCACCAGTCGGCGATCTCGCGCTCCAGCTCGAGGTGCAGCGGGAGGGTGCCGTTGAGGAAGCGCGAGCCGGTCACCCCGCTCCCGTAGCGGTCCAGGGCCTCGCGGGCGGCCTTCAGCACTTCGGGGTGTTGGGTGAGGCCCAGGTAGTTGTTGCCGCCCAGCATGATCCGCTCGGCGCCCTCCATCTCGACCACCGGGCCGGCGGGCCCCTCCAGCAGGCGGAAGTAGGGGAGCAGGTTGTGCTCGCGCGCCGCCTGGAGCTGGGCGAGGCGCTCGTGCGTGCGGGCCTTCTCGAAGAGGTCGATCGGCATTCGTCTAGGGTCGCTCGCCGTGTCGGTCGAGGTGACTCCAGTGCGCGGGCGGCGAGATCTGCGCGCCTTCGTGGAGCTGCCCTTCCATCTGCACTCTAACGCTCCGCAGTGGGTTCCCCCGCTCAAGTTGGAGCGCTACGCACACCTCTCCAAGCGCTTCAACGTCTTCTTCGAGCGCGGCGAGGCGGAGCTGTTCCTGGCTCGGCGCAACGGGCGCGTGTGCGGGCGCATCAGCGCCCAAGTCGACCACGCGCTCAACCGCCACCACGACAACAGCTGGGGGCTGTTCGGGTTCCTGGAGATGGTCGACGACGCCGAGGTCTGCTCGGCGCTGTTCGAGGCGGCCGGCGAGTGGCTGCGCTCCCGGGCGCGCGACCGCATCGTCGGCCCGATGGACTTCACCATGAACGACGAGGTCGGCGTCCTGGTCGAGGGCTTCGACCTCGATCCGATGGTGCGCCAGCCCTGGCAGCCGCCCTACTACTCCCAGCGCATCGAGGAGGCCGGCTTCGGCAAGGTGATCGACCTGCTCATGTGGCACCTAATGGTGGATCAGCGCGACAAGGTCCTGCCGATCATCTGGGACATGGCCGAGAAGCTCGAGCCCGAGCACGGGATCACCATCCGCAAGATGAGCCGGCGGCGGCTGCGCGAGGACCTGGACGCCTTCGCCGAGGTCTACAACGCGGCCTGGGCCGACAACTGGGGCTTCGTCCCCTACTCCAAGAAGGATCTCGACGGCTACTGGGCCGAGCTGCAGCTGGCTTTCGACCCCAATTGGTTCATGGTGGCCGAGAAGGACGGGGAGACGGTGGGGATGGCGATCACGGTGCCCGACGTCAATCAGGTGCTCCGGAAGATGAACGGAAGCCTGTTGCCCCTCGGCTGGTGGCACTTCCTGCGCAAGTCGCGCACAGTGAACCGGGTGCGAGTCGGCTTCCTCGGCGTCAAGCCCGAGTACCAGCACACCGGCGTGGCCGCCGGCCTGTACGCCGAGCACTACGACATGGCTGAGGCCACGCCCCAGAAGGGCGGGGAGATGGGCTGGATCCTCGAGACCAACGAGGCCATGAACCGCGGCATGGAGGCTATGGGGGGGCAGGTCGTCAAGCGTTACCGGATCTACGACAGGGCGCTCTAGGCTCGCGCCGGGCGCAGGGGTACACTCGCCCGACCTTGGACGAGATCCCTCACGAGCCCCATAGCGCCGGAGCGCACCCTGAGGACTCAGCGGGCGAGGACCGCCGCTCGGCTCCGTCCACCGACCTGGTCCCCGCCCAGGGGCCGGTCCGCCCCGTCGAGGACGAGCGCTCGGCCGAGCTTCAGCGCCGGCAGGAGGTCACCCTGCTGCCGGCCGTGGCGGCGGCAACCAGCGGCTTCCTGCTGGGCGTGGCCACCTTCGTGATCGTGAAGGTCCTTCGCCGGCCCAAGCCGAACCGGCTCGCCCGCCGGGTGCGGGGGCGGCGCGGCGGCGACAAGCTCGAGATCGCCCACAGCCGCTCATTCCTGGTCGACGTCCACCTGCTCGACCGGCGATAGCACCGGCGGTCCTCGAACAGGACTGCGTGCCCCGGGGGCCGTACCGCCTTCCCGGCGGCGGTCGCGACGGCGTCCTGCGCCGCGAAGGACCCGTTCTGCGGCGACTGCTGCACCCCGAGGGAGAGCCCTGCGAGGTCCGCGCCTGGATAACCGGGAACTCGGTGCGCATGCGGGCCACCGCGGGGGCGCGCGCGGCGGCCCGCGATGGGCTCGAGCGCATGCGCTTCGCGCTCTGCCTGGACCACGACCTGGCCGAGTTCCATCGCGCGTTTCGCCGTGACCCGCTGCTGGGCCCGGTGATCCGCGCGCGGCCCTGGCTGCGGCCCCGGCGGCGGCCCGAGCCCTTCGAGGCGCTGGCCTGGGCCATCTGCGAGCAGCTGATCGAGGGCACCCGGGCGGTGCAGATCGAGAAGGAGTTGGTCCGCCGCCACGGTCGCCGCAGCGACTGTGGGGCGCTGCGCGACGCGCCGAGCGCGGGCGTGCTGGCCGCACGCTCGCCCGCGGAGCTCGAGCGCTGTGGGCTGTCGCCCAAGCGGGCGATCGTCATGCGCAAGGCGGCCAGGGAGGTGGCCAGCGGACGGGCCGACCTGTCCGACCCCGAGCCCTCCTGGCGGCGCCTGCGCCGCATCAACGGGGTCGGCTCCTGGACCCTGGAGAAGCTGGCCCTGGAGGGCCAGGGACGCGACGACAAGCTCCCCGCCGGCGACCTGGCCTACATTAAGCTGGTGGGCCGGCTGGCCGGCCTGGGCCGCCGGGCCACCGAGCCCGAGGTGCGGGACTTCTTCGCCCCGTATGCGCCGTTCGAGGGCCTGGCCGGCACCTACGCGCTCAGCGGCGCCATCTGGCCGACCCGCCGCCCCTAGCCCGAGGGCGGCGGAGCGCGTAGGCCCGGCTGCCTCCGGCGGGGCCTAACATCGGGGCATGAGCGAGCCCAAGGTCCACAAGACAGAGCAGGAGTGGCGAGAGGAGCTCTCGCCGGAGCGCTACAACGTTCTTCGCGAGGCGGGCACCGAGCCTCCCTTCTCGGGTGAGTACACCTACTCGAAGGAGGACGGCATGTTCCGCTGCGGGGCCTGCGGCGCCGCGCTGTTCTCCAGCGACTCCAAGTTCGAGTCCGGCACCGGCTGGCCCAGCTTCACCGAGCCGGCGGTGGCCGACGCCGTGGAGCTCGAGGAGGACCGGAGCCACTTCATGGTCCGCACCGAGGTGCTGTGTGCGAACTGCGGCTCGCATCTGGGCCACGTCTTCGACGACGGCCCGGGGCCGGACGGCCAGCGCTACTGCATCAACTCGCTGTCGCTGGACTTAGAGCCCGGCTCCGGGGAGTAGCTCGTTGTTGTAGGCGCCGCGCGCGTCCTGCAGGTTGCGCAGGAGCTTGTTCTCGCGCATCCAGGCGACGAACGCGTTCCACTGCCCCGGGTCCTGGTAGCCGTAGGGCTTGCCCTTCGGGGCTGAGAACAGGGGCAGGGTGACCCTGAGAGACGCCCGCTGGAGGCGCGGGTCGAGGCCCTTGTCGGCGGCCAGGAGCGGTTTGATCCCGGTCTCGGGGTCTCGGCGCAGGTCCCGGTTGCCGCGGGCCAGGGCGCCCAGGAACGCCCGGATGCGCCCCCCGTCGCGCTCCAGCGCGTCCTCGTTGGCCACCAGCACCAGTTCGTCGTAGGACGGGACGCCCGCGCGGTCGACGCGGATGATCTGCGGCCGGCGCTTCTTGAGCCGCAGGTCCACGCCCTCGTAGTTCCAGAAGCCGCCCAGCGTGGCGTCGACCCTGCGCGACAGCAGCGCGGGCTGCAGGCCGAAGCCGACGTTGCGCTCCTTGATGGTCTTCGGGTCGACTCCGGCCTCCAGGGCGATCGTGCGCAGGAAGGCGGTCTGGTAGTCGATGCCCGCGGTGCCCACCGTCTTGCCCTTCAGGTCGGCCGGGCGGCGGACGCCCCCCCGCGGCAGGGAGAGGATCGAGGTGAGCGGCTCCTGCACCAGGGCGCCGACGGCCACCAGCCGCTGGCCTTGGTCGCGGGCGGCGAGCAGCTGCGGCTCGTAGGACACCGCCAGGTCCACCTTGCCGGCGGAGACCTGCTTGAGCACGTTCGCCGGGTCGCTGGGCTGGCGGATGTTGACGTCGAGCCCCGCCTGGCGGAAGTGCCCCTGGCCCTGCGCGGCGTAGATGCCTGCGTGGTCGGCGTTGGGGAAGAAGTCGAGCAGAACGTCGAAGCGCTTCTCGCCGGAGGGTGTCAGCCGGTCCTGCTTCTCGCCACAGCCGGCGAGGAGCACGGCCAGGAGCGCCAAGGGGAGCAGACGACGGATCAAGAGCGAGCCTCCTCGCGGTTCCAGGGACAGGCCACGCGCTCGGCGAGCGCCGCCAGGGCGAAGAGCGCAACGGCCATCAGGGTAAGCAGGACGATGCCCGCGTACACGCGGGGCGTCTCCAGGTTGTTGTTGTCGAGCAGCACCCGGCGGCCCAGGCCCTCCTGGGCCTCGGCCCATTCGCCGAACACCGCGCCGATCACCGACACGGTGGCGGCCACCTTGAGCCCGGTGAAGAAGGAGGGCAGCGCCGCGGGCAGCTCGACGCGCCGCAGGGTGCCCAGTCGCGAGAATCCGAGGCTGCGCATCAGCTTGAGCTGTTCGCGATCCACCGAGCGCAGGCCGTCGAGCACGTTGACGGTCACCGGGAAGAAGCAGACCAGGGCCACGATGGCCAGCTTGGGCGCCAGCCCGAAGTCGAAGGCCAGGACGAAGACCGGCGCCAACACCACCACCGGGATCGCCTGCGAGGCGACCAGGAGCGGGTAGGCGGCCTCGCGCAACGCACCGCTGAGGTGCATGCCCAGGGCGAACAGGACGCCCAGCGCCACCGAGAGCGCCAGGCCGAGCAGCACCTCCACCGCCGTCACACCGAGGTCGCCGAACAGGAGCGACGCGTCGTCGGCCAGCGCGCGCGCCGTCTCCACCGGCGAGGCCAGGGTCAGGTCGTCGACCGCCGAAATCGAGGCGACCAGCTGCCAGAGGGCCACGAAGCCGGCCACCAGTAGTGCGGCGAGCAGCGCGCGCCTCACCGCAGCGCCTCCAGGGCCCTGGCGCGCAGGGCTCCGGCCTGCGCCCCGGCGAGAAACTCCACCCGCTCGCGCGGGCGCTCGGCCGGCACGTCCAGCTCGGCCACGACCCGGCCGGGCCGGGGGCCCAGGATCACAACGCGGTCGGCCAGGAACAGCGCCTCCTCGACGTCGTGGGTCACGAGCAGGACGGTTCGCGGCTCGGCGGCCAGGGCCGCGGCCAGCCACTCCTGCATGTCCGCGCGGGTGATCGCGTCCAGGGCGGCGAAGGGCTCGTCGAGCAGCAGCACGGGGCGCCCGGCGAGCAGCGTGCGCAGAAAGGCGACCCGCTGGCGCATGCCGCCCGACAACGCGGCGGGGCGGGCCCGCTCGAACGCCGACAGGCCGAAGCGCTCGAACAGCGGTGCGGCGCGGCGGCGCGCCTCCCCGCGGCCGACCCCGGCGGCCTCCAGCGCCAGCGCGGCGTTGCCCAGGCCGTCGCGCCAGGGAAGCAGCAGGTCGCGCTGGGGCATGTAGGCGCAGGTCGCGCGGCGGCCGGCTGCGTCGGTGGCCCCGCCGGCCTCGACGCCGCCCTCGTCGGGCTCCTGCAGTCCCGCCGCGAGCTCGAGCAGGGTCGACTTGCCCGAGCCCGAGCGGCCGACCACGGCGACCACCTCGGCCGGCGACACGGTCAGGTCCACGCCCTCGAGGGCGGCGATCTCGTCCCCGCGCAGGCGGAAGCGCCGGCTGACGCCGGACAGCCGCACGGCGGCTCCGAGATGAAGAAGAGGCTCCACAGGGGGAGCCTCGGCCTCTGCGCGCATCGCTCCCTTCGCGGGCATTACCCCACAGGTTCGGAGGGTCGGCGCCGGGTACGAGGCGCCCTCTCAGCCCGCCTTCCCGCGAGCCCCCCTGTTGTCTACACAGAGCCTAACCGAAGCCCTGGCGTCCCCGGCGTGTTCCATCTCTCCGTGCGCCTCAGAATGGCCATCGCCGCCGCAGCGGCCCTCGCTGCGGTGTGCGCCGCCCCCGCCGAGGCGCGCCGGGTGGCGCTGACCAAGCCCACCTGGCAGTGGGCCCAGGGGCCATCGCTCGCCGGCGCCGGGGTCACCTGGGCTGAGGACGGCTGCCGGGGCGGCTGCGACCCCACCTCGGACACCTTCCCCGACCGCTTCCGCCTGTTCCGTGCCGGCTCAGGGCCACGCGAGCGGATCGCCCGCGTGGACGGGCTGCGCACGCGCTTCGACGACGACTTCAGCAGCGCTCCCTCCGTGCGCTACGGCGCCTCGGCCGACCGGGTGGCACTGCTGCGCTCGCGCTTCGACCGCGGCCCGGGCACCAACCAGCGCGAGCTGGCAGAGCTCGACGCCGGGCCGGTCGGCCAGCCGCGCGAGCTCATCTTCGGCTGTGACGGAGCCGACCCGGCCCAGACCGAGGGCGACGCCCCACCCCTCGACCAGGACGACACGAGCCTCGCCTACGACGCGGCGAGCTGCGGGCGGCCCTCGCGGCTGGCCATTCGCAACCTGGCGTCGGGGCTCACAGTCCAGAACGCGCAGCCCGCGGGCGCCCGGCTGCTGCTCGTGCGCGTGGCCGGCCCGCGCGCGGCGGTGCTGCGCCGGCTGAGCTCGGGCCTGCACGAGCTGGCCGTGTACTCCACCGCAAGCGGCGCTCAGCTGTTCTCGGCTCCCCCTCCGGCCGGGCTCGCGCCCGAGGACGTCGACGTGCAGGCCGACGGCACCGCCGCCGTGGTGGCCCGGGCCCGCGACGACCGCTGCGAGAGCGGCGTGTTGAGCTGGTACTCGGTCGTCGAGCCCACCGAGCACCGCGTGGACGGCGTCCAGCCCTGTCCCAACGGCGTGCGGCTGGCGGGCGGCCGCGCCGCGGTGTTCACCGGCACGGGCGAGGCCCAGGAGCTGCGCGCCCACGACCTCCAGGCCCCCGACAGCCAGACCCTGGTGCTGCTGCGTGGCGTCGACCATCCGTCCTTCCGCGCCCCGGACGGCGGCCCGGTGCCGGCATTCGACTTCGACGGCGAGCGTGTGGCCTACGCGCTGCGCGATTGCTCGGACAACCAGGGCCTGCACCTGACCGCGGTGGCGCGGGCACCGGACGCCGTGAGCCACGTGACCTGCCCGGTCGGCCTGCGCTCACGCCGCGTGGCCAAGCCGCGCCGGCGCCGCCTGGCGCTTGCCGTGCGCTGCCCCCGCGGCTGTTCGGGGGCGGCCACCATCCGCCGCGGCCACGTTCGCCTGGCCAACACCGACTACTTCTCGCTGGGCCCCAACCGCCGCGGGCGGATCCGCCTGATCGACGAGGGGGCTGGGCGGGCGCTGCGTGGCCGCCGGCGGGTCGGGGTGCGGATCGCCATCCGGGTCACGAGCCGCACCGGCGAGGACCGGCCCGGCATCGTGCGCCGCGGCGTCCTAAGCCGTTGAGATCGTCACGTCGGCGAGGGCGTTGACGAACTGCTCGAGCTGGCGAGTGGTCCAGCACTCGAACACGCCGTCGCAGTACGGCTCGTAGGCGACCATCACCGAGTCGCCGTAGTTCCAGTACAGGCGTGGCTCGGGGTTCATCCAGAAGGTGCGTCCCGCCCGCTCGGCGAGGACGCCGAACGACTTGGCCTTGGCGTCGCGCCCGTTGGTGCGCGCGTCGCCGAGCACGATGACCGTGGAGCGCGGGTCGAGGTCGTCGACCACTCGCTCCAGGAACTCCTGCCACACACGCCCGTAGTCGGTGTAGCCGCTCACGTCCGCCACGCCCGCGTCGGTGGCGATCGCGCGTGAGACGCCGGCGAAGTCGCGCTCGCGCTCGAAGACGTCGGTCACCTCGGAGATCCGCTCCACGAACACGAACGAGCGCAGCTTGCGGAACTGGTCGTGCAGCGCGTGCAGCACCGAGAGGAAGAAGACCGACGCGCTGGTGACGCTGGTCGATACGTCGCAGAGCACGTACAGCTCGGGCCGGCGCGGCCGGCGCGGGCGGTAGCGCAGCTCGAGCGGCACCCCTCCGGTCTGGAGCGATGTGCGCATGGTGCGGCGCACGTCCACTGCCGCGCCGCGTTTGCGCCCGCGCTGCTCGCGGCCGTGCGTGGCGAGGCGGCGCTTGAGCTGCGCCACCACCCGGTGCACCTGGGCGAGATCCTGCGCAGGGTTGGAGGGCAGGGCGCGATCGAACTCGCGCAGGGGGCGCGAGGGGGGAAGGGACTGGGTGCGCTCGATCTGCTGGCGCTCGAGCTCGCGGCGCACGTGACGCTCGAACTGCTGGAGGTTGTCGCGCGGCACCTCCTCGGGATCGGGCTGGGGGCCGCGCTCGGTGCGGAGCCCCAGCGTGCGGCGGATGCGCTGCACGTCCACGCCGATCACGCCCGAGCCCTCGCCCTGACGGCCGAAGGCGGCGATGGCCAGCCGGGCCAGGTCGCGCATCTCCCCGTCGTTGCCGGCCTGGATGGCCTGGCGGATGCGTTCGCGCAGCGCATCGAGGTCGATGCCGTCGGGACCCGTGCCTTCGTAGGGGCGCTCCTGCTCGTTGACCCCGCGGTTGACCGCCTCGCGCTCCACCGCGCGGAAGAAGAAGCGGTCGAAGACCAGGTCGAGCACCCGCCGGTCCTCCTGGGACTTGGCCAGGGTGGCGCCCATCGCCTCGCGAAAGTCCTCCTGGGAGGTCCAGCTCACCTCGCGCAGGGCGGCGAAGGCGTCGAGCAGTTCCGAGGTCCCGATCGCCATGCCCTCCGAGCGCAGCTCGTCCGCGAACTCGAGCAGCCGGGGCGCCATGCCGCCGGGCCCCTCGGGCTCGGGCATTCCCCCGTAGAGGCCCATGCCTTCGAGCGAGCGGTGCTCGGCCGGTGGATGGCCGGCCTGCGCTCCTTGGCTACCCCGCTTGGCGGGAGGCCCCGAAAAGGCCATCGGCACCTAGTTTCACGCCCACCCGCTCGGCCACCAGGTCGAGGTCGGTGCGGTGTTTGACGATGATGCTCATGGTCTTCTCCAACACGGCGCCGTCCACGTCCTCGGCGCCGAGCAGGAGCAGCGCGCGCGCCCAGTCGATCGACTCGGCGATCGAGGGCGGCTTCTTGAGGTCCAGCGCGCGCACCATGTGGACGACCTCCACGAGCTTGCGGGCCACGTCCTCGCCCAGCTCGGGCGTATGCAGCTGGACGATCTCCAGCTCGCGCTCGGCGTCGGGGTAGTCGAGCCACAGGTACAGGCAGCGGCGCTTGAGCGCCTCGGTCAGCTCGCGGGAGTTGTTGGAGGTCAGCAGCACCAGCGGCTGCGAGCGCGCCTTCACCGCGCCCAGCTCGGGGATCGAGACCTGGAAGTCGGACAGGACCTCGAGCAGCATCGCCTCGAACTCCTGGTCGGTCTTGTCGATCTCGTCGATCAGCAGCACCGCCGGGTCCTCGGACTCGATGGCGGTGAGAAGTGGTCGCGAGAGCAGGAACTCCTCGCCGAAGATGTCGTCTTTGACCTGTTGCCAGCCGGTGTCGGCGGCCTCGGTCTGGATGCGCAGGAGCTGCTTGCGGTAGTTCCACTCGTACAGCGCCTTGGCCTCGTCGAGACCCTCGTAGCACTGCAGGCGGATCAGGTCGCGGCCCGTCGCGCGGGAGAGCGCCTTGGCCAGCTCGGTCTTGCCCACGCCGGCCGGCCCCTCGACCAATACCGGCTTGCCCAGGCGCCCCGCGAGAAAGGACACCAGCGCCGCCGCCTCGTCGGCCAGGTAGCCGACTTCCCCCAGGCGCTTGCGGGTCTCCTCGATGGAAGCGAAGTCCACGCTCACGCGCTCAACGATACTTTCGCCGCGTGCGGGGCTTCCTGCTACTCCTCGCCCTGGTCGCCTTCCTGGCGATTCCCGCGGCGCTGATCCCCAACTATGTGCCCGAGCGGTCGGGGGGCGGCCTCGACGTGCAGCCCGCCCCCTTCCTGGCGATGTTCGGCTTCGGCTTCCTGCTCGCTGCCGGTGGCCACATCTACAAGTCGAACTTCGTGGTGGGCCTGGGCATCGCGATCGTGTTCCTCTCGCTGGTGCTCATCCCCGTGGTGCTGTTCGCCGCGGGGGCCGGTGGTTAGCGTCGCCAGCACGACCCCGGCGATCACCACGGCCACGCCGGTCGCCTGGACGGCGGACGGCGACTCACCCAGCAGAATCACCCCGAGGAGCACGGAGCCGACGGGCTGGAGGGTGAGGATCACCGACGTCAGCGCCGCGGGAAGCCGCGGCAGCGACACCGAGATCAACAGCCAGCCCAGCACCTGAGAGGTGAGCGCGAGCGTGATCAGCCAGGCTTGGGACTGGGGGCCGGGGACCGGGTCGAGCCTCCCGAGCGCGAGGCCGCCCAGCGCGCAGAGGATCGCGGCGCTGAAGGTCGCGTCGAAGAGCGGCCCGGCCGGCCGGCGCAGGTCGGCGTTGCCCTGGCGCAACACGAGGATGAACAGCGCGTAGCTCAGGGCGGTGAGCACGCCGAAGACGACGCCGAGGAGCGGGTCCTCCCCGTAGGCGCCGGAGCCGATCACCCCGGAGATCAGCACCACGCCGCCGAGCACCACGGGTGTCGAGGCGAGCAGTCTCGGAGCGGGGCGCTCTCGGAGGGATACCCAGGCCAGCAGGCCCACCAGTACCACCTGCAGGTTTGCGAGCACTGTTGCCAGGCCGGCGCCCACGGCGCCGATCGCGTAGTGCCAGGCGGTCAGGTCGCACGCGAAGAAGACGCCGGCGCCCAGTGCGAGCCCTCGTTCGCGCGGGGAGCGGGGACCGAAGCGCCGGCGCTCGCGCACCGCCAGGAGGGCGAGCACGGGAAGGGCATAGGCGCAGCGGAAGGTCGCCGCGGTGGAAGGAGAGACCTCGGCGAGCCGGACGAGGATGGCCGAGAAGGCGATCACCACAGCCCCCGCCGCGGCGCTGAGGGCCGGCCGCCCGGTCACGGCCCGAGAGTAGAGCCGGATGTGGGCAGCCCGCCGCGCCGCTACGCTGCCTCGCCGCATGGAGGCAAAGCGCTTGGCCGGCGGTCGGTACCGCGTTGTGCGCAAGCTCGGCTCGGGCGGCATGGCGACGGTGTACCTGGCCGAGGACGAACGGCTGGAGCGCTCCGTAGCGCTCAAGCGCATGCACTCGGACCTCGATCCCGGGCTGGCCGAGCGCTTCCAGCGGGAGGCCCGGCTCGGGGCCTCGCTGAACCACCCCAACGTGGTCAGGGTCTTCGACGTCTTCGAGGAGACGGACGACGAGGTCACCACGCTGGTGCTGGAGTACGTTGACGGCGAGACGCTGGCCCACGCGATCCGGCGAGGCAGTCTGCCTCCCGACCAGGCCCTCGCGATCCTCGAACCCCTGGCCGACGCGCTCGACCACGCGCACGAGAACGGGATCATCCACCGCGACGTCAAGCCCGCGAACGTGCTGCTCGCCCGCGACGGCACGGTAAAGCTGGCCGACCTCGGAGTGGCCACCGGCGTCGACGTCACGCGGGTGACCTCGTCGGGCACGGCGCTGGGCTCGGCGGTCTACATGGCGCCTGAGCAGCTTGCCGGTGAGGAGGTGACAGCGGCGGCGGACGTGTACGCGCTTGCGACGATCGCCTTCGAGGCCCTCAGCGGGCGCCGCGCGCGCACCGGCGACAGCCCGATGGCGATCGTCCACCAGGTGGCGAACTTCCCGCCGCCGGAGCTCATGGAGGCGTGGCCGGACGCGCCGGCCGAGGCCTCGGCCGTGCTGCGGCGGGGGATGGCCGACCGGCCGGGGGACCGCCCCGAGTCGGCCGCGCGGCTGGTAAGCGACCTCCGCGATGGGCTGCGGCCGGCGCTGCAGCCGCCCCCGGCCCAGCCCACCCCGCCCCCGCCCGAGCCCACTCGGCCCCCGCCCGAGCCGGCCCCGCCCGAGCCGGCCCGACCCGATGCCTCCGCGGCCCAGGCCGGCGCGTCGGCGCCCGGGCGCCGTCGGCGCAGGGGGCCGCTCATCGCCGGCCTGGCTGCGCTGGCCGCCATCGCGTTGATCGCGGCGCTGGCGCTCTGGCCGGGCGAGGAGCAGGCCCCGCGGAGGGCGGACAGCCCGCCCGCGGCGCGCCCCGCCGCGCCCTCGCCGGCGGCGGTCGTGCGTGACTTCTACACCGAGGCAGCCGACGACCGCTTCGAGTCGGCGTGGACGCTCGCGGGGCCGCGGGCGCAGGCCCAGCTCGGCGGGTTCGCGGCGTTCAGACGCCAACTCGGGACGCTGCGGTCGGTGGACTTCCGGCAGAACCGCGTGGTCCGGATGGACGGGCGACGGGCCACGGTGGCCATCGAGACCCGCGCGGTCCACAGCGACCGGGTCGACCACTGCCGGGGCGAGGTCGCCCTGAGCAAGAAGGGCAGGGCCTGGCTGATCGATCGCCTCGGGGTCAGCTGCAGCTAGCGGCGCACGGCCAAGCCGACGCCGTCGCCCACCGAGAGCACCACGCCGAGCCAGTCCTCACCCAGGATCTCGGCGTTCAGGGACCGGGCGGCCGCCAGGTTCTCGGCCGACCAGAACGTCTCGCTGCCCTCGGGGAGGCCGACCTCGCCCGACATCAGCAGGTTGTCGATGACCACGAGCGCTCGCTCGGCGAGCAACGGCAGCGCCGCTTCCAGGTAGCGGCGGTAGTCGACCTTCATGGCGTCGACGAAGAGCAGGTCGAAGGGGCCCCCGACCCGGGTGATGGTCTCGCGGGCGTCACCCTCGACCAGCTCGATGCGGTCGGCCACCCCGGCCTGCTCCCACGAGCGCCTGGCCTGCGCGGCACGCTCGGGGTCGAGCTCGAGCGTGACGATGCGCCCCTCCGACAGCTCCTGCGCCATGTGGAGGGTCGAGTAGCCGATCGCGGTGCCTACCTCCAGCACCCGCGGGTCGAGCACCCGGCACAGGACGGCCAGGAGGCGGCCGGTCTCCCAGCTGACGATGGGCACGCCGTCACGCTCGGCCACGGCCTCCATCTGGGCCATGGCCGGGGAACGCTCGGAGCGCAGCGACTCCAGGTAGGCCTGAACGTGATCGGTGAGGACGGGCACCGCAGCGCAGACTAGCCCGCGTGCGAGGGCCTCAGGCGGTCCGCCAGGGCCCAGCCCGCGAAGCAGAGGGCCCCCACCGCGCCGGTGGCCGTGAGCAGGGCTCCGGCCGCGGCTACGACGGCCGGTCCGTTGGAGCCAAGGATCAGGACGGCGGTCGCGGCGCCGAGGGTCGGACCCACCGGCAGCAGGCCAATCGCGGCCGTGGCGATCAGGAGCGCCACGGAGTCGAGCACCGAGACGTCGACCCCCAGGCCCTGTAGCACGACCAGGTTGCGGACCACCTGCATGCCGGTGGCAAACATGACCAGCAGGATGATCGTGGTGCGGGTCCCCGACGAGCGCATCACCTCGAGCCCCCTCCAGAAGCCCTCGCGGCGATGGCGCACGAAGCGGGTGAGCCCGCCGATCACGGCGACCGAGACCGCCAGGATCAGCACCGCGACCCACCAGGGCATCCCCAGAGGCGCGATAAGGGTGAACGAGAGGACCGCGGCCAGCACGGCCTCCACCACGACGATCGGCAGCTCGGCGGCGATCAAGACCCCGGGGCCGGGGCTGTCGGCGGGCGCGCTGCGGCGCAGCGTTGCGATCCGGACCCCGAGGCCGAAGTTCGGGTTGAAGAGATTACCGAGGTAGCCGACCGCGGCGGCCCGGTAGAGCCGGCGCCGGCTGACGCTGCCGCCGGCGGCCTCGACACAGACGTGCCACGCCTCGCTGCGAGCGACCAGCCACAGGACCTGCAGCGCGATCGCCGCCGCCAGCACGATCAGCGACGCGCTGGTGAAGGCCTCCACGAAGTCCTCGCGCTTGTTCCACAGCCCGATGACCAGCGCGACCGCCACCACGAGACTCCCGATCACGGTGGTCGCGGCGGGGTGGCGGCGCATCCACAGGCCCGGGGCCCCCAGCCGCGACGTGAGCGGGGCGGGAGGCGCTTCGATCGGCAGCGGTGTGTCCAAGGCCGTGCGAGCCTAGTGTCCGGCTAGAGGGCGCGCCGGAGGTGCAGGTTGTGGCCGCCGGGCGGGTCGTGCCAGGACGAGAAGCCCAGGCCGCGGTAGAGGCCGACGGCCGCCGCGTTGGCCTCGTTGGCGAAGATGTTCATGCGCCGGCAGCCGCGCCCGCGGGCCCGCTCGATGGCTGCCCCGGTGAGAGCACGGCCGAGTCCCGAACCGCGTTCCGCCTCGCGCACGTACAGGTCCTCCAGCTCGCACTCCTCCGAGTCGGTCCAGACCACGTAGCGGAAGCGAAGCAGCGCGAAGCCCCGGGCGGGCGCCGCGAGCAGGAACTCGGCGTCGGGGTCCTGGTGCAGGAGTTGCACGCCGCTCTCGATGGCCTCGTGCGTGGGCTCCAGGCGTCCCCAGAAGTCGCGGAACTCGCCGACCAGCCCGGCCAGGGCGGGGAGGTCGCCGTGTGAGGCGGGGCGAACGTCGGCCACCGCGCAAGTATTCTCACAGGCCATGGCCGAGGTAATCGAAGCTCCCTCCGGCCTCGAGGGAGTAGTCGCCTTTCGGACGTCGATAGCGGAGCCCGACAAGAAGGGCGGCGCCCTGCGCTACCGCGGCGTCGACATCGAGGACCTCGTCGGCCAAGTGCCCTTCGAGAAGGTCTGGGGCCTGCTCGTGGACGGCTCGTTCGATCCCGGGCTGCCGCCCGCCGAGCCGCACGCACTCTCGGTGCGCACGGGCGATCCGCGCACAGACCTCCAGGCGGCCCTGGCGATGCTCGCCCCCGAGTGGGGCCTCGAGCAGGTGATCGACATCTCCGACGAGGAGGCGCGCGCGGACCTCGCGCGCGTGTCCGTGATGGCGCTCTCGTTCGTGGCCCAGTCGGCGCGCGGCATTGGTCACCCGCCCGTCCCCCAGCGCGAGGTCGACAGGGCCACGTCGATCCCCGAGCGCTTCCTGATCCGCTGGCGGGGCGAGGCCGACCCGCGCCACGTCAAGGCGATCGATGCCTACTGGATCTCCGCCGCCGAGCACGGCATGAACGCCTCCACCTTCACCGCCCGCGTGATCACCTCCACCGGGGCCGACGTGGCCGCGGCGCTCAGCGGCGCGGTGGGCGCCCTCAGCGGCCCCCTGCACGGAGGCGCCCCCTCACGTGTGCTGCACATGCTCGACGGGGTGGAGCGCGAGGGCGACGCCGAGCGCTACGTGAAGGACCTGCTCGACCGCGGCGAGCGGCTCATGGGCTTCGGCCACCGCGTCTACCGCGCGGAGGACCCGCGCGCCCGCGTGCTGCGACGCACGGCGCAGGAGATCGACGCCCCGCGGCTCGAGGCCGCCGAGCGCCTCGAGGAGGCGGCCCTGGCCGAGCTCAGGGCCCGCAAGCCCGACCGCGTGCTGGCCACCAACGTGGAGTTCTGGTCGGCGGTCGTGCTTGACTTCGCCCACGTGCCGCCCGAGCTGTTCACCCCGCTCTTCTCCTGCGCGCGGGTGGGAGGCTGGGCCGCGCACATCCTCGAGCAGAAGCGGGAGGCAAAGCTGATCCGCCCCTCGGCGAGGTATGTCGGGCCCGAGGCGCGCAATACCGACTCGCTCAACGGGGCGGGCGCCTAGTGGAGGCGGCAGCCACCGCCCAGAAGCCGCGCGAGGAGGAGAGCGTCTCCTCGTTCGCGAAGTCGCTGTTCCTCGGCGAGATACACGAGGACCTCATCTTCCCTTTCCCGACGCCGGAGGCCGAGGAGCAGGATCGGATCCGGGCCCTGTGCAAGTCGGTGCGCGAGGTGCCCTACGACGTCAACGAGGTCGAGGACAAGGGCTGGGTGGGCGACAAGACGGTCCGCGAGATGGGCGAGCGCGGGCTGTTGGGCCTCTACGTGCCCCAGGAGTACGGCGGCCAGGGCTTGTCGCAGACCGGGTACTGCCGTGTATCGGAGGAGTTCGCCCAGATCGATGCGACTCTCTCGGTGGTGATGGGCGTGCACCAGTCGATCGGGATGAAGGGCATCGTCCTGTTCGGCTCCGACGAGCAGAAGGAGCGCCATCTGCCGGATCTCTGCTCGGGTAAGAAGCTGGCCGGCTTCGCCCTGACCGAGCCGACCGCCGGCTCGGACGTCAAGGGCATGGAGACGCGCGCGGAGCGCCAGGCCGACGGCTCCTGGCGCCTGGACGGCATCAAGCACTACATCGGCAACGGCAGCAAGGGCTCGGTGTTCGTCACCTTCGCCAACACCGGCGACGAGGGCAAGCAGACCGCGTTCATCGTCGAGGCCGACATGGACGGCTTCGAGGTCGGCCACCGCTTCGACACGCTTGGCCTGCGCGGGAACGACCTGCGCCAGCTGCACTTCAACGGCATCCGAGTTCCGCCCGAGAACGTCCTCGGCGAGCCCGGCGAGGGCTTCAAGATCGCCATGCACGTGCTCAACAACGGACGCCTGTCGCTCGGGACGGGCTCGGTCGGCGGGGCGAAGCGCGTGCTCAACCTGGCCCTCGACCACGTCCGCGAGCGCCGGCAGTTCGGCATGCCCCTGGCCGACTTCGAGCTGGTGCAGGACAAGATCGGCTGGATGGTCTCCTACCTGTTCGGCCTGGAGTCCATGAGCTACCTGACCACCGGACTCGTCGACGAGGGCGTCCCCGACTACTCGCTGGAGTCGGCGATCATCAAGGTCGCAGGCACGGAGTTCCTCTGGTACCAGGTCAACCGCGCGCTCCAGCTCGCGGGCGGCGCCGGCTATATGCGCACCGAGCCCTATGAGAAGGCGCTGCGCGACACCCGGATCTTCCCGATCTTCGAGGGCGCCAACGACGTCATGCGGGCGTTCATAGCGCTGGGCGGGCTCAAGCGGCTCGGCGAGGAGCTCGAGGGCATGGACGACCTGGGCCTTAGCGACCCCATCGGCTCGCTCAGCGTCCTGGCCGGATACGCCGTCGGGCGCATCGGCCGGGCGGTCCGGCCCGACCAGGTGACCAAGGCCCACGACGAGCTCTCCTCGCTGGCCGGCGGTGTGGGCGACCAGGTCGGCCGGCTGCGCTCGGTCTCCGAGTCGCTGCTGCGCGAGCACGGCAAGGACATCATGCTGCGTCAGTTCCATCAGAAGCGGCTCGCCGACGCCGTGGCCGACCTCTACGCCCAGGTGGCCGTGCTCTCACGGGTGACGAGCATCCTCGAGAACCAGGGCGTGGAGCCCTCGGGTCAGGAGCGCTACATCGCCGAGACCTTCTGCACTCGCGCCGGCCGCCGCGTCGACTCGGCGCTCGACCAGGTCGAGCACAACGACGACGAGCGGATGACCGCGATAGCCAAGCTCGCCTACAAGCGCGGAGAGTACGGCTACGCCTTCTTCGAGGACTGACCTGGGGGCGCCGGATCCGCGCCTGCCTTCGTCCTCGTCCGCTCACCTGCCAGGCAGGCTTCGCGGACTGCGTCCTCGGCAGTCGCCGGGCGCATCCCAGGTCGGTCCTCGAGCTAGGTTGAGGTGACGAAGCACCAGCGCACCGTGCTGGTGGCCTGCATCCTGGCCACCGCGGTCGTGCTGGTGGACTCGACGGTCGTCAACGTCGCGCTGCCCGCGATCGAGCGGGACCTCGGCGGGGGCCTGGCCGGCCAGCAGTGGACCTCCAACGCCTACCTGCTCACGCTCGGCTCGCTGCTGCTGATCGGCGGCTCGCTGGGGGACGTCTTCGGCGAGCGGCGCGTCTTCGGTGCCGGCGTCGTCGGCTTCGGGGTCACCTCGGTGCTGTGCGCCGTGGCGCCGACCATCGAGCTGCTCGTCGCCGCCCGGGCCCTGCAGGGCGTGGCCGGCGCGCTGCTCACGCCCGCGGCGCTGGCGGTGATCGTCAACACGTTCCCGCCCGACCAGCGCGGCCGGGCCATCGGCGCATGGACCGCCTGGGCGGGCATCGGGGCGGTGTTGGGCCCGCTGGTGGGGGGTCAGATCGTGGACAACGCCTCGTGGCGCTGGATCTTCGCCATCAACGTGCCGCTGCTGGTGTTCACCCTGGTCCTGATAACCCGCACGATGAGCGGGCCAGAGCGGACCGAGCGCGGCAAGGTCGACCTGATCGGCGCCGGCCTGTGCGCCGCCGGCCTGGCGGGGATGACCTACGGGCTAATCGAGCAGCCGCTGAAGGGCTTCGGCGACCCGGTGGTCTTCATCCCGCTGGTGGCCGGTGTGCTGCTGTTCGCGGGCTTCCTCGCCTACGAGCGGCGGACGCCCGCGCCGATGCTCCCGCTCGACCTGTTCAAGCGGCGCAACTTCGCGATCGGGAACGTCCAGACGCTGACCATGTACGGCGGGCTCGGACTGCTGTTCTTCTTCCTGATCCTGTTCCTGCAGCAGGTCGCGGGCTACTCCGCTCTGGAAGCGGGCACCGCCACGCTGCCGGTGAGCGTCGTCATGTTCTTCCTCTCGGCGCGCTTCGGTGCGCTCGCCGACCGCTTCGGTCCGCGCTGGTTGATGGGCGCGGGGCCGCTGGTGGCCGCGGTGGGGCTCGCGCTGTTCACGCGCCTGGACGAGGACGTGAGCTACCTGACCGATCTGCTGCCCGCGATGGCGCTCTTCGCCCTTGGCCTGTCGATGACCGTGGCCCCCCTGACCGCCACCGTGCTGGCCGACGCCGACGAGCGCAACGCTGGGGTGGCCTCCGGCGTGAACAACGCCATCGCGCGCGTGGCCGGGCTGGTGGCCGTCGCCGGGGTGGGCGTGCTCGTCGCCGCGCAGTACGGCTCGGTGCTCGACGAGCAGCTGGGCCGGCTGGCGGACCGCCCTGCCTTGGCGGCGCCGCTGGAGGCGGCCCGACGCCAGCCGCTCGCCGAGGTCCGCGCCCAGGGCCTGCCGCCGGCCGTGCGTCGGCGGCTCGCCGAGGCGACCGACAGCGCGTCGGTGAGCGCGTTCCGCTTCGGCATGGGTATCGCCGCCGCGCTGGTGGCGGGCGGCGGGCTGCTGGGCCTGATCGGGCTGCGCAACCCCCGGCGCGAGGTCAAGTGCGCGGACTGCCCCGGCGGCGCGCTCGCGGGCGCCCCCTTGGACGCGGTCCCGGCGGATGACCTGCCGCGGGTACGCCTGCCACGGGAGGCGCCCGCCTAGCTCACCGTTCGCGGCCGCACGACTCTCTGCCGCCGATCGGCTGCCCTCGGGCCGAGGCGCCCTAGCTCGGGCCGCTCTAGGTCAGCGACGCGCTGACGATCAGCGCGACCGCGAACTGCAGCGATGCCGACACGGTCGTGCCCCGGTGGTAGGTGTTCTGCATCAGCTCGTCGCCTAGCTTGCCGGGCGTGATCACGTCGAGCACGAAGAAGCCGATGCCCTGGACGGCCACGCCGACCACGCCGAAGATCAGGCACTCGTCGAGCCCGTCCCAACCAGCGCCGGTGAAGAAGATGGCGAACCAGAGCACGAGGCCCAGCGAGGCCAGGGTGGCGCCCACCAGCACGGAGGCGTTGGGGTTGCCGTCCATCAGCTGCTTGCCCAGCTTTCCCGGGGTCAGGGCGTCGATCACGAAGAAGCCCGCCACGAGTATGGCCAGGCCCACGCCCGAGTAGGCGAGTACCTGTCCCACCAGCTCGATAGTCGAATCTTCCATTTGCGCTCCTCTCGTTGGACGTTCAGTCGGCGATCACGTGCGGCGTGAAGCGCGACGTGTTGTCGGTTATCAGCCCGTGCTGCTCGCGTACTCCGCAGCCGACGGGCTCCATGTCCACCGTCCAGAGGCCGAGCACTGGGCGGACCCCGCCCTCGTACCGGCCCAGGTCGGCGTACTGCTGGACCACGAATCCCTCCCCGCCGTAGCCCTGCGCCGGCCCTTTCTCGGCGACCTTGCCGTGGACCACCGCCACCGAGTCCGCGCCCTCACGGGCCAGGAGCGGCTTGCGCACGTAGGACTCGAGGCCCTTGGGCTCGTCGCCCTCGAACCAGGCGGGCAGGAGTGTCTCGTGCTCGGGGTAGAGCTCCCAGAGCACCGGCAGGATCCCCTTGTTGGACCAGAGCATCTTCCAGATCGGCTCGATCCAGGTGGTCTGGCCCGGCTCCTCGCCCATGCGCTCCAGCGCGGCCTCGGCGAACTGCTCGTGGACGATCCACTCCCAGGGATAGAGCTTGAAGGCGGTGCGGACGTAACGCCCCTCCATGTCGAGGAAGCCCTGGTCCTCGCTGTAGCCCAGGTTCTCGATCGGCATGAGCTCGACGCGGATGCCGGCCTCGTGTGCCGTGGCGGCCATGTAGCCGATCGTCATGAAGTCCTCGCCCGAGCCCTCGGCGGTGGTGTGCAGCATGTGCACCCACTGTCCGGGCAGGCGGTCGTTCTCGTTGAGGTCTCGCCAGCGCTGGACCAGGGCCTCGTGGACGCTGTTCCACTGGTCGCCGCCGGGGCCGAACACATCCTGCACCCAGTGCCACTGCACCGCGGTCTCGAGCAGGGCGGTGGGGGTGTCGGCGTTGTACTCGAGCAGCTTGGCGCCGTCGGGCCCGTAGGCGAAGTCGAAGCGGCCGTAGAGCATCGGCGGCTCGGATTCCCACGTCTCCTTGATCCGGGGCACCGCCCAGCCCGGGATCCCCATCTTCGAGAACAGGTTGTGCTCGATGATGTAGTCGCCGGCCTCGATGAGCATGTCCATCAGCACGCGAACCTCGGCCTCGAGCTCGTAGACCTCGGTGGACGAGAAGGCGTAGTACGCCTCCTCGTTCCAGTAGGAGATCTGGCCGCCGTCGGGCAGGTCGGTGCGCCAGTAGATGAGGCCCTGCTCCTCGATGATCGCCGGCCAGCCCTCTCGGGGCTCAGCGGGAAGTCGCTCGATCCTCAGCTCCCGGAGGAGGAGGAGCCCGACGGGCGTCCGACCCCGGAGGTCGAGCCGCCGCTCGAGCCAAAGCCGCCGCGCGAGGCTATGGCGGCTTTGTTGGTGGAGCGGATCTTGCTGCCGCCCGCGAGCCTGGTTCCCCGCCTGATCGCCTTCGACCCGCCAACGGCGGCGGCGCCGTAGAACCAGTAGTGGCTGTCGTCGCCCCCGGAGTACTCGTCGCCGCAGAACTCGTTCTCGACCACCTGGTCGTTCTGGTCGACGCAGTAGGCCGTGTCGTCTGCGCAGCCGCTGAACGCGGTCGCGAAGCCGGCCACTAGGCCGAGGTTCACAGCTTTGGATCGCTTCAAGCCGTCCCTTTCTAGTAGTCGTGCTTCAGAGCTTCGGCGAGCGTTCCCATCGCCCTGTCGCAGCGTTCGCCGTTCGGCTGGATCTGCCACTCCGCGTAGGCCGCCCGGGCGGCGTCGGCGATGGCGTCGTCGGCGCTCTCGTCCTGCTCGTACCGGCGCTTGAGCGCTTGAAGCTGGCCGATCATGTGATCGAAGTCGTCGTCCAGATCGGGCGTTCCGAGGTGGTCCTCCAGCTTGGCGCTCATGACCCAGCCCGCCAGGAGGCCGGTCAGCAGGGCGGTGGTGGCGATGCCCGACAGGATGATCCAGCCCGCCAGGAGGCGACCCTCCACCTCCTCGGGAGAGATGTCGCCGTAGCCCACCGTCGAGGCCGTGACTATCGCCCACCACATGCCGTCGAACCAGTCGGCATCTGACTCCAGGACCGAGTAGAGGAGGCCCCCGACGATGATCACGAAGGCGATGTAGCCCAGCAGCGCGCGGACCGGGTGGTTGGCCACCCACTTGCGGGCGCGCTCGATGCGCATGCGGTTCTGAAGACTCAGGACGTGGCCGTGCTCGGCCGCGTGTGACTCCATGGGGCTCCTCTCGAGTGCGGCAGCGCGACCAGATTACGACGAAAACCGGCAGATGTCAGCGAATCGGAGTCGTGGGCGCGTCGGCCGGATCGACCGGGTGCTCGGCGTCCTCGGGCGGCTCGCGGCGCCGCGCCCGCTCGCGGGCGCCCGCGGCGACGAGGAGCGCCGCGCAGGCCAGGGCGAGCAGGTTCTGGCCCAGTGGGCGGTCGAGCAGCCGGATCACGATGAGGAGACCGGCCCAGCCGCCCGCGACCGCGACGAGCGTCCCGTCGCCCTCGGGCAGGCGGAAGGTCTTGCCGGTTCCCCGCTGCCACAGCAGGAACAGCACGCTCAGTCCGGTCAGGACGATGGCCGCCTCGATCCACGAGAAGGGGCCGAAGGTGCTCGCCACCAGCAGCACCGCGGCCGCGGCCGCGGTGCGCAGCTCGAGGCTCAGCTGCCCGAGCGCCTCGCGGAGCCGCCTAGCCATCGTCGAGCGGACGCCGTCCGGCGAAGCCGGTCTCCAGGTCGTGCCAGAAGCCGATCTCGGGCTCTCCCTCCTCCCAGCAGAGGTAGATCTCCTCCTCGCCGCTGATCGAGGGGAAGTCCACGAGCCCCCGATCGAGGTCGCGCAGCACGATGTCGCGCTCGCGCAGGTCGATGAGCGCCGTGCGCAGATCCAGGAAGGCCTCGGAGACCACCTTGCCGGGCTCGCCGCCTCCGTTGGTGGGGGTGGCCTCGGCCAGGGCGTCCCGAGCCTCCTTGTCGCCGAGGTTCGACTTGGCCTCGCGCAGGCGTTGCAGGCAGTCCTCGACCCAGGCGATGGCCTCGTTGGCCTCCTGCAGGGTGTAGTGGTGCGAGTGGCGCACGGTGCACTAGGCGGCCGCCGGCGCGGCGGCCCGCAGCCGCTCGCCGAGCAGCTTCGCGTCGGCCTCCGAGACCGTGCGCAGCTGGCCCTGGAACGCCAGCTTCCAGTGCTCTGCCGGCCACTTGCGGACGTGCTCGAGCTCGAGCGCGATGTCCTCCGCCGGCACGAAGGTCTCCTCGTCGAGCGCCAGCACGGGCTCGGTCTGGAAGCGCCAGGGGTACTCGTCGCGCTTGCCCGGCTTCCCCGGCCACACCTTCTCGCGGTCCTCGAACATCTCCGAGGTCACGCGGATGATCCCGGCGAAGGCCTGGGTCTGGGTCAGGTAGAGGACGATCTCGTCGCCCACCTCGATCCGCTCGGCCGCCGCCCGCTTGCGCTCCTTCACGCCGATCAGCCGGAAGCCGCGCTCCCGGGTGGCCTCGAAGTTGTCGGGCGAGCCGGTGAGAACCCAGGTCTTGGCCACGTTCGAAGCGTACCCGGGAGGCGTTTGACGTCAGCCGGCTGAGGGCGGCCCGCTCCCCCACGGCGACGGCCGCTCGGGGTCAGCCGCGCAGGCCCCCGCCGGGCGCGAACTCGGGGTCGTCCTCGTGCTCGCGGAAGAAGCGCACCATGGGCTCGACGTAGTCCTTGAGCTGGGGGCAGATGATGCCCTTGGGTCCGAGCACCTGCTCGGCACGCCGGGTGTCGAAGCGCACCGGGTGGTTGAGGTACTCGATCGACTCGGCCGGCGCGCCCGCGAAGAACTTGCGCACCGCCGGGACGTGCAGCGATGCTGCCACGGCCTTCGGCGGCAGCCGGTAGGCGGTCTTCTTGCCTGCGTAGGCCTCGGCCAGGGTGTCGAAGACCTCGTTGGCCTTCACCGGGTCGGGATCGACCAGGTGCAGGGTGTCGCCGGCGCCCGCCCCCGCACGCATCGCCTCGATCACGAAGTCGATAGGGACGACGTTGAAGGTGGCCTCGGCGCGGCCGAAACGGGGGACCGGCTGCTTGAGCCGCGTGGACTGCGAGATCACGCGGAGCATGTAGTAGGGACCGTCGAACTTCACCGTCTCACCGGTCCGCGAGTCGCCGACCACGATCGCCGGCCGGTAGATCGTGGTGGGAACGCGGTCCATCTGCTGGCGCACCCACACCTCGGCCTGGAACTTGGTCGACTCGTAGTGGTTCTTGAAGCGCTGGCCCAGCGAGAGCTCGTGCTCGTAGACGACGCCCGTGCGCAAACCGGCCACGTAGGCGGTGCTCACGTAGTGCAGGCGCTCGAGGCTCTCGCAGGCCAGGCAGAAGTCCAGCACGTTGCCGGTCCCGTCCACGTTCACCGCCTGGGCGGCCTGGATCGGCACGGCCAGGTCGTAGATGGCGGCCAGGTGGTAGACCTGCGTGACCTCGGCGGCCAGCCGCTCGTAGGTCTCGTCATCGAGCTTCAGCCGGCGGTCGGTGATGTCCCCCTCTACCACCTCCAGGCGCTCGGGCGCTTGCGCGCGCGCCTTGTCGGCCATCTTGGGCTCCACGAGCGCGACGACCTTCAGATCGGGGTCGGCCTCGAGCAGCGCCTTGACCAGGCGCGCGCCTATGAAGCCGGGGTAACCGGTGATGAGGGAGGTAGGCAACGGCTCAGTCGATCGGGATGTCCTCGACGCGCTGCTCGGGCTCGGGCCGCTCGAGGCGTTCGAGGTACCAGTCGATCAGGCCGCGGATGGTCATCAGCGTCTCGCGCACCATCCGCGTGAACTGGTTCTGCATGTCGCCGGGGATGGCGCGCCGCAGGGCGTCCAGCAGCACGAAGAATGGAGAAAAGTCCATGCGCCCGGACGGCGGCGGGGGCGGAGGCGGATCGTGGGCGCGGGGCGGCTCGTTTTCGGGCGACGGCTCGGGCCCGGGCGGCGGCTGGTCCCCGCGCGGCGGCTCGTCCTCGCGGGGCGGCTGGTCCCCGCGCGGCGGCTGGTCCCCGCGCGGCGGCTTGTCCTCCCGCGGCGGCTCCTGCTCAGAAGCCGGCGGCTCCTGCCCGGACGCGGGCGGCTCGGCGGCGCCGTCGCCCCTGCGGCGGCCCGACCAGGGCTCGCGGGCACGCGGCTCGTTCTCAGTCCTGTCCATCGTCTTCCTTCGCGAAGAACACTTGGAGGGCCCCCTCCTCGAAGCGAGCGCCGGTGGTGGCGTAGGCCGCCATCGCGGGGGGCAGGATGATAGTCCGCTTCTGCCCGCCGACCCGCACGATCACCTCGAGCCCGATCTTCTTGAGGTCGATGTCGCCGCGGTCGGCGAACGGCAGGGGGAGGCGCAGGGTGGCGTAGCCGTTCTCGCTCGAGAGCTCCTGGGAGAGCTCGTTGTGCAGCACCCCCGCCGGGTCGTCGGATGCGAACAGCACCTCGCTCAGCTCGTCGAGCCTCTCAGGCCCGACGACCTCGTTGCGAAACCACGGTGCGGTGAGGATCGGAACTGGGGAGAAGGCGGAGCGGACAAGCTCCATCTGATCTTCCTGCGCGCGCCGCCACTCGGAGAAGTAGCCGTCGCCCGTCTCCTCGGGCAGCACCCGGTTCACCACCACGGCGTCGGTCAGGTAGCCGTAGAGGTTCAGGTAGGTGAAGGTGCGCATCGACTCCTTGATCACCATGCGGTCGGGGTTCATCACCAGACGGACCGAGGTGGTGGAGCGATCCCGCAGGATGGAGTTCATCGCGACGAGGTTGCGCACCAGCCGCTCCACGTCGTCGAAGACCGCCTCGTCGGGCAGCGGCACGTCGAGCAGCCCGCGAGCCAGCGGCCGCGCGGCCGACATCAGACGCCGCTCCCAGGGAAAGACCTTCTCCAGCCACCACTTGGCCACGTCGGGAAAGGACAGGAGCCGCAGCGTCTCGCCGGTCGGCGCGCAGTCGACCACGACGCAGTCGAAGCGAGCCTCCTCGTGGTGGCGCTTGATCTGTAGCAGGGAGAACAGCTCGTCCATCCCTGGCGGGACGGTCAGCTCGTCGGCCGAGATGCGATCCACGCCGCGCTCGGCCAGCAGCTCGCCCAGCCAGTCGCCGACGGCGTCCCAGTGGGTCTCCATCTGCTCCTGGGCCTGAACCTCCTGACCCCATAGCCTCGGTGCCACCTCGGTGGGCTCGCCGCCAAGCTGCTCCTCCAGCGAGTCCGACAGGGAGTGCGCCGGGTCGGTGGACAGCACCACGGTGTCCAGGCCGGCGGCGGCGCAACGGCGTGCCGTGGCCGCGGCGACGCTCGTCTTGCCGACGCCGCCCTTGCCGGTGTAGAGGATGGTGCGAGGTGCCAAGAACGCCCCAGCCTAGCCCCAGGGGGCTGAGCGAGCGGCGCTCGGCCGGCCGGCGCCCGGCCTGCGCTCCTCCGCTAGTTCACCTCCACGGTGCCCTGCGTGCGGCTGCGCAGGCCCTTCCCGGTGCGCAGCTCCTTGGCGGCCAGCCGGATCCTGTACGTGCCGGTGGCGTGGGGTGTCCACGCGAACGAGCCCTTGCCGCGGCGGAACGTGGCGGTGCGGTCGAGGCCGACCGCCCCGTCGCGGCTCACCACGACCTGTACGGCCGAGCGCTTGTTGACGAAGAAGCGCACGCGCGTGGCGACGTTGCGTGCGGCCGTCGCGGGCCCCTGCAGGTCGATCACCGCCGGGTCGGTCTGGTAGGCGCGGAAGCGGCGCGCGGTGTCGCAATAGACGGGCCGGCGCAGGCGGCTGCACATCGAGGCGAGGAACTCGCGCAGGAGCTCGTGGTAGTCGTGGTCGGACTCCGGGCCGCGGAAGCTGTAGAGCGACCAGTCGCCGACGTCGAAGGCGGGCACCTCGCGCCGGGCCTCGGGCTCGGCGGCCTCCCACAGCTCCTTCGCGCGCGAGTCGCCGGTGATCTTGGCGTAGTCGTACAGGCCGATCACCGACTGGAGGAAGGCGTTCATGATGAACAGCCGGCGGGCGAACGAGTACTGCAGGTAGTGCCGCCCGCCGCGGAAGCCGCGGGCCTTCACGCCGCCCGCGGATGGCGAGGCGGAGAAGGCGGGCAGGGCCTTGCGGGCCTGCGCCAGGTAGTCGCGGCGGCCGAGCAGGTCCGAGGCCCGGCCCAGCGCCTGCACGGCGGTGGCCTGGGCCATGCCGCTCATCCATGGGGGAGAGCCGCCGCCGAAGGCGAAGTAATACTCCCAGGCGATGAAGCGCCGCGAGCGGCGCGAGGCGGTGCGGTTGAGCTCGGAGATGAGCTTGGCCAAGCGGCCGCGCCGGCAGCCGGAGCCCTTCACACAGGCGCCGTGCATGAGGTTCGCGCGCTTCCAGTTGACCAGCGGCTGGAGCTGGATGCCGCGGCCGGGGTAGTACTGGAACAGGATCTCGCTGCCGCGGAAGCGCACCTTGGCGCCGGAGGACGGGAACCCGCGCGAGCCCCAGAAGGACGCGTTGCGGCGCATGAGCAGGAACACCGCGGGCATGCGCGATGAGGTCAGCCGGCCGCGCAGAGCGAGCCGCTCGGCCACGCTCACGACGTAGTCGAGCTGGCGCTGGCGCGACCCGCGGAGGCGCCTCAGGGTGCGGCGGGCGCTCGAGTACCAGCCCAGATAGCGCCGGGCGGCGGAGCGCGAGAGCTTTCGCGCGCGCCGGGCGCGCGATACGGCACGGCTGACTGCGCCCGCCCCGCGACCGCTGGCCGAGCTGCGTGCGCGGGGTCCGGCTGCGCTCGCGGCGCCGGGGGGCTGCGGCAGGCGGGCGTCGGCGCCCTGAGGCACGAACGGGTCGGCGCTGCGCCGCACGTGAGGACCGTCGACCACGAGTACCTCTCCGCCCGCCGCCTGCGCGGGGGCGGCCAGGGCCGCGCAGAGCAGCGCCCCGAGCAAGAAGCTCCTGCAACGGAGGGGCATCTGGGCTGTCAACGCACGGGGGGTTCGGAAGTTGCGTGGTGGGCGGTCGCTTTCACTACGCTCCGCCTTCGTTGCGCGCGCTCGGCCTCCTCTGCACCGCACTTGTCGTGGCTTGTGGCCTGCTCGTCGCGGGCTGCGGCGGCGGCGATGACCAGGACGAGGTCACCGGGCTGCTCGACCGGGCGTTCGACAAGTCGCTCGACAGCGCCGACATCGACCTCGACAGCACGATTCGCATCCGCGGCGTCCCGCAGCTCGAGCGCCCGATCCGGATCCGCGCCAGCGGCCCCTACCGTTCGGAGAAGGGCAAGCCGCCGGACTTCGACATCGACCTGAAGGTCGCCGTGGAGGGCGGCGGGGCCTCCATCGACACCGGCCGGGTCTCGGTCGGCGACCGGGCCTTCATCAAGTTCCAGGGGGGTTTCTACGAGGTGCCGCGCAGCCAGGTCAAGCAGGCCAACGACGCCTTCCAGGGCGGCCGCGACCGCCGCAACAAGGTCAAGGGCGCGGGCGTCAACCCGCGCTCGTGGATCACCAGTGCGAAGGATGAGGGCGAGGAGGAGGTCGCCGGGGTGGAGACCAAGCACCTGTCGGGCCGGCTCGACGTCAGGCGCATGGTCGGGGATCTCAACCGCTTCGTCGCGCGCGCCGGCAAGAGCCTGGGGGCCGGCGCCGCCGTGCCCAAGCCGCTGCCGCAGGCCACGCTCGACAAGATCGCCCAGGTGGTCCGCAACCCGACCTTCGACGTCTACGTCGGCACCGAGGACGAGCGCATTCGTCGGCTCTCCACGAACGTTCAGGTCTCCGTGCCCGAGGGCGACCGCCAGCAGGCCCAGGGCATCGAGGGCGGCTCGCTCGAGCTCACCGTCGAGTTCCGCGACGTGGGCAAGCCGCAGCGCATCGAGGCCCCGGCGCAGTCGCGTCCGTTGTCCGACCTGACCAAGCAGCTCGGCGGCGCGGGGGCGCTCGGGCTGGGCGGCGCGCTCGGCCAGGGCGGGGCGGGCCAGGGCGGTGCGGGCCAGGGCGGCGCGGGCCAGGGCGGCGCGGGCCAGGGCGGCGCGGGCACGGGCGGCTCGCCCGGCACGCCACAGTCTCCCCAGCAGCAGGTCCCCCAGGCGCCGCAGGGCAGCGGCGGCAGCGGCGGCGAGGCCGAGATCTTCCAGCGCTACGCCGACTGCCTGGACAAGGCGGACCCGCAGGACACCGCGGCGCTGCAACGCTGCTCAGAGTTGCTGCGCTAGAGCCTCGCCTTCGCGCGCACCTCGCGCGGGTCGCCGCAGACGGCGGGGATGGCGAGCCGCCGCGCCCAAGTCGCCAGCCGCGGGCGCCGGCTCCGGCCAGTGCGGGTCCCGGTTACCTGCACTAGAACACAGCTGGGTCCACCGCGCCACCGAAGGCCGGTCATCCGTTGTGGGGCCCCTCACGGACGCGGGACTAGAGCCGGGCGGTGAGCTTGCGAAGGTCGGTCGCCGGGTCGATCCCGTGGCGGGCGGCCAGTTCCGCGTGCCCTGCGTCAAGGTCCCAGCGGTCGGGCCGCTCCTCGCCCTCGTGCTCGGGTGAGGCGCCCTTGAGCGTCATCGAGCCGGTGTTGTCGCCGATGGCGCGCAGCTCGTCGACCTCGGCGCCCGAGAGGGCCACCTCGGCTGGAAGCGCCACCAGCTCGGCGCGCTTGCTCTCGATCGTGCGGGCGTGGGGCCCATCCTCCTGGATCAGCGTGGGCACCACGCAGCGGACCGGGGCGTGGGCCAGGTTCCACTGGCAGGCCAGCTGCATCGGGGTGAGCCCATGGCCCTCGGCCAGCGGACGCATCCGCTCGAGCTTCTCGCGGCCGCGCTCGATCCACCCCTCGGGGCGGAACGAACGGTGGTCGGCGCGCCCGAGCACGTGGCCGGGAAGCACGTCGTCCCAGAACAGCCCGCCGTAGTCCACCACCCGGGTGACCACCGAGACGTCCCGCTCCGCGCACGCGTCGAGCACGAGCTCGCCCGGCCAGGGCTCCAGCGGCCCGAGGATCACCATGGCCCAGTCGATGAGATCGCCGTAGCGCTCCAGGCAGCCGATCAGGTCGAGCACGAAGCCGTTGGCCGGGCCGGGGGCCACGCCCAGCGCGTCCGCAAGCCCCTCGTCGCGCACCTCGCGCAAGGCCTCCCAGACCTCCGGGCTCTCGAAGCCACGGCGGTCGGGGTTGTGGAGAAGGAGAACGTCGAAGCGCTCGACCCCGCAGCGCTCCAGGCTGCGTTGCACGGCGGTGCGCACGTAGTCGCGGTATCCGCCGGGGCCGCGCAAGCGCGGGTCGGTGAAGCGCGGGTATCCGCGGGGACCCTCGCGCTCGCCCTCGTAGAAGTCGTGGCCGATCGCGCCCACCAGGGAGAACTCGTCCCGCGGGATGCCCTCGAGCGCGCGGCCCACGATGCGGTCGCCCTCGCCCTGGCCGTAGACGTCGGCCGTGAGCACCGTGCGAAGGCGCTCGTCGGGGCGCAGCAGCGCCGCCAGGCGCTCCTCGTCGATCGCCTCGCCGAAGTGCAGATAGCGCCCGCCGCTCCAGGCGCCCAAGGCTGCGTGGCCGAGCATGTTCGCCACTCTATGGTCCCCGCAGTGGAGCTCCAGCTGCCGATCCTGATCGTCGCGCTGCTGGCGTTCCTCTGGCTCGACCTCCACTTCTTCGCCCGCGGGCGCGAGCCGAGCTTCAAGGAGTCGGCCACCTGGTCGGTGGGCTGGCTGGTCCTCGCCCTCGTGGCCGGCGTGGTGCTCGCCCTGGCGGAGAACTCGGACCGCGGCCTCGTGTACACGACGGTCTACCTGATCGAGCGCTCGCTGTCGCTCGACAACCTGTTCGTCTTCCTCCTCCTCTTCGCGTACTTCGGAATTCCCTACGAGAACCGGCCGCGGCTGCTGTTCTGGGGCATCATCGCCGCGCTTGCGCTTCGTGGCGTGTTCATCCTCGTGGGCGTAGCGCTGATCGAGCAGTTCCACTTCGTGATCTACATCCTCGGCGCGGCGCTGCTCTTCCTCGCCTACCGGATCCTCCGCGGGGTCGACGACAACGTCGACCCCGACAAGAACCCGATGGTGCGCCTCGTGCGCAGGTTCTTCCCCGTCACCTCCGACTTCCACGAGAACAAGTGGTTCGTCAAGCTTCAGGGCCGGCGTTACGTGACGCCGGTGTTCCTGACGCTCACCGCCATCGTCTTCGCCGACCTCGCGTTCGCGATCGACTCGATCCCGGCCGCCTTCGCCATCACCCAGGACTCGTTCCTGATCTGGATGGGCAACGTCTTCGCCCTCCTGGGCCTGCGGGCGCTGTTCGTGCTCGTCGAGTCGCTGATCGCGCGCTTCCGATACCTCGATCAGACGATCGCGATCGTGCTCGGCCTGGTCGGAGTGAAGCTGCTGATCGAGGGGGTGTTCAAGGTGGGGCCGGAGGCGAGCCTCGCGGTGATCGCCGTCGCATTCGCCATCGGGATCGGGGCCTCGATCGTCGCGGACCGCCGCGACCCCGACGCAGAGGAGAAGCACCAGGAACGCATCGACGCGATGCACCAGGGCGCCATGCCGAGCAACCAATGAGCCCGCGCGTCGCGCTGGCCACCTGCTTGGAGCTGCCCGTGCTCGACGAGGACGAGCGCCGGGTGCTCCAGCCGCTCGCAGCTCTGGGCATCGACGCCGAGCCCACCGTCTGGGACGACCCCGCGGTGGACTGGCGCGCCTTCGATCTGACGGTGGTGCGCTCGACCTGGGACTACGTGGGAAGGCGCGACCGCTTCCTGGCCTGGGCGGAATCGGTGCCGCGGTTGCACAACCCGGCGCGGGTGCTGCGCTGGAACACCGACAAGCGCTACCTCGCCGAACTGGGCGAGGCCGGGCTGGGGGTGGTGCCCACCTGGTTCGACGAGATCCCCAAGCTCGACGGTGAGGTCGTGGTGAAGCCGACCGAGTCGGCCGGCGCCCGCGACACCGGGCGCTTCGGCTCGGCCCGTGAGGCCGCCGCCCTGGCCGCGTCGATCCGTGAAAGCGGCCGCACCGCGATGGCCCAGCCCTACCTGGAGGGCGTGGACGAGCACGGCGAGACCGGGCTCGTGTTCCTGGACGGCTCCTTCTCGCACGCTTTTCGCAAGGGCCCGCTGTTGCCGCGGGAGGCCGCGCCGGTCGAGGGCCTGTTCGCGTTCGAGCACATCACCCCCCGCGAGCCGAGCGAGACCGAGCGCGAGGTTGCCGAGGCGGTTAACGCCTGGGTGACCGAGCGCTTCGGCGAGCTGCTCTACGCGCGCGTGGACGTCGTGCCGCCGGGGCTGGTGCTCGAGCTGGAGCTGACCGAGCCGTCGCTGTTCCTGGGCCAGGACGAGGGCGCGGCGCGGCGCCTGGCCGACGCCATCGCCGCGCGCCTCTAGCGAGGGCCTGGGGTCACGCGAAGAAGAAGACCAAGCCAACCACGGCGTAGAGCGCCACGAGCTGCAGCCCCTCGAACCAATTGCTCTCGCCCTCCTGCGTGGTGAAGTTGGCGATGAGAACGGCGAACAGCAGCGCCGCGATTTCGTAGCCGTTGAAGACCAGGGCCAGCGGATTGGGCCCGACCACGAACGAGAGCAGGACCAGCACCGGCGCCACGAAGAGCGCGATCTGGGCGCTCGAGCCGATCGCGATGTTCACCGACAGGTCCATCTTGTCCTTGGATGCGGCCAGCACCGCGACCCAGTGCTCGGCCGCGTTGCCGACGATCGCCACCACGAACACGCCGACGAAGAACTCGGACAGGCCGATCTTCTCTGAGGCCTCGGAGACCGAGCCCACCAGCACCTCGCTCATGATGCCGACGAGCACCGCGGCCACTGCGAGCTGGATCACCGCGCGGCGCATGGTCCAGCCAGACTCCTCGTGCTCCTCCTGTTCCTCGTAGGGGTTGAACACCCGCCGGTGAGTGCGCAGCGAGAACACCAGCCCCGCGATGTAGGTGAGAAGCAGGACGACCGCCACTCCCAGCGAGACCTTCTCCAGGTCGCTGCCGAAGTTCACCCGCTCCTCGCCTATGGCGGGCAGGCCGCCGCCGTGGATGAGCTGGAAGGCCGCGGGCAGGATGAGCGCGGCCAGCGCGAGCAGCAGCATCGCCGACTGGGCGTTGGCCGCGGTGGCGCTGAAGACCTGCTTGTCGCGCCGGGCGCCGCCCACCAGCATCGAGGCACCCAGCACCAGCAGTACGTTCCCGATGATCGAGCCCACCAGCGAGGCCTTGACCACCTCCTGCAGGCCCTCGAGCAGGGCGAAGAAGGCGATGATCAGCTCCGGCGCGTTGCCGAAGGTCACGTTGAGGAAGCCGCCGATGCCCGGGCCGGTCTTGGCGGCGATCACCTCGGTGGCCTCCCCCATGGCCGCCGCCGTGGGGACCACACCGAGCGCCGCGGTCAAGAAGACCACGACCGGCGACGCGTGGACCAGCTCCAGCACCACTGCGACCGGGATGAAGATCCCGAGGTAGTAGACCGGGCGCAAAGAGGTCTCTAGCCGATGTCTTCGCCCTCTTCGAGCGGTGTGGGGGGTGGTGGCTCGTCGTCGACGTCATCGTCCTCGTCGCCGTTCACGGCCTCCGAGCCCCGCTGACGGGGGTCGCCCCCGGCGTACTGGGCCTGGAAGTCCTCGAGCAGCTCGTCGCGCTCGGAGTCCTCGACCGGCACCTCGTCGGAGATGACCACCCAGTCCGCTCCCTCGAACTCCTCCAGGTTGAAGATCTCGCCGTCGATCGACGAGGAGTCGTCGACGACGACGAGCACCTCGGTCTGGGGGTTCAGGTAGGTCCCGGGACGGACGAGGAGCTCGTCCAACTCGATGCGACGGTCGGCCATTGCAGCGCTTGTATACCCGATCAGGCGCCGAGTTCGCTCAATTGCCGCTCGACTTCGGCCTCGACGTCGAGGGGCGGCTTGCCCTGCCGGGCCCGGCGCTCGTTGCGCGCGAGGACCAGCTGGCGGACCTCCTCGCGCAGCGCAGCGTCGCGCGGAGTGGAGGCCGGCCGGGTCAGCGCGTCCATCTCGGCCTCCACGTCCAGCGGCGCCTGGCCGCGGCGCTCGCGGCGGGCGGACTTGGCCTCCAGCAGCTGGCGCAGCTCCTCCTGTGCCTCGGCGCCGGCGGCGGCGCTGCCCGGCTTGGGCTGGGGGCGCGTCTCGGGCTCGTCGAGCGCGAGCCCGCCGGTGCGGCCGAGGCCCTTGTAGATGTCGCCAGTGCCCCAGAAGCTGATCACCGCCACCAGGGCGCCCACCGCGCAGATCAGGATGAGGACGGTTCCGAACTCCATCGGGCCTAGAGTCTGACGGCATGTGGAAGCGGCTTCGCCGGCCCACCTTCGCCCCGAGCCGGCCCGCACTCCACCAGGACCAGATCGGGCTGCTCGTCTTCGTCGTCCTCGCGCTGGGTGCGGGCATCTACTTCGCCCTGCGCTTCGCCCTCTGAGCGGTGATCCGCGACGCCCGCAAGAGCGACCTGGAGGGCGTGTTCGGCATCCTCAACGAGCACGTCCTGCACGGCACGGCGACCTTCGACACAGAGCCTTACCTCGTGGGGCGCGACGACGCCTGGCTCATCGGGCGGGACCTCGTGCGCCACCCCGTGCTCGTGGCCGACGAGGATGGCTCGGTGGCCGGCTGGGCGGCGCTGAGCCCGTGGTCGGAGCGCGGCGCCTATGCGCGCACCGCCGAGGTCTCGGTCTATGTGAGCGAGACAAGTCAGGGCGAGGGCGTGGGGCGTGCGCTGATGCGAGCGCTGATCGAGCGGGCCCGGGAGGCGGGACTCGGTGTGCTGGTGGCGCGGATCGCCGAGGGCAACCCGGCGAGCGCAGCCCTGTTCGCGTCGCTCGGCTTTCATTGCTTCGGCACCCAGCGCCGCTGCGGCGAGAAGCTGGGCCGGATCCTCGACGTCGAGCTGTTGGACCTCCATCTCGACGGGGGCTGATCAGCCGAGCTCATCGACCAGGTCGGCCGCCACGCCGGCTTCCAGCCCGCCACCGTGGAAAGCCGGTCGTAGAGCGAGGTCGCGACGTCGATTGGCGCATGGTGGAAGAAGCCGGTACCCTTCCCGGGAAGACTTGACTGACGAATCAATCGGGATGGCCGGGCCGGCCCCCGCCTAACGAGGAGCAACTCCCTTGGTCGACTTCACCCTGACCGACGAGCAGAAGGACATCCGCGAGATGGCCCACGACTTCGCCACGAAGGAGATCCGCCCCGTGGCGTGGGACTACGACCGCGACTCCACCTGGCCCCAGGACATCATCGACAAGGCCTGGGAGGTGGGGCTCATGAACTCCCACATCCCCGAGGAGTACGGCGGGCCGGGCCTCGATTACCTCACCGGCTGCGTGATCGAGGAGGAGCTGGGCTGGGGCTGCTCGGGCATCGCTACCTCGCTCATGGCCAACGGCCTGGCCACCGCGCCGGTCGCCCTCGGCGGGTCGGAGGAGGTCAAGCGGGAGTTCCTCACCCCGCTCACCGAGGAGCCCAAGCTCGCCTCCTTCTGCCTCACCGAGCCCGACGCCGGCTCCGACGTGTCCGGCATGAAGACGACCGCCGTCAAGCAGGGCGACAAGTACGTCATCAACGGCTCGAAGTGCTTCATCACCAACGGCTCGCACGCCGACTGGTACACGGTCTACGCCAAGACCGACAAGGAGGCGGGCCATCGCGGCATCTCCGCCTTCGTGGTCCCGCGTGACGCCGGCGGCGTCGCGGTGGACAAGAAGGAGGACAAGCTCGGCCAGCGCGCCTCGGACACCGCGACGATCTCCTTCTCCGACGTCGAGATCCCCGCGGGCAACCTGATCGGCGAGGAGAACAAGGGCTTCAAGCTCGCCATGGCCACGCTCGACCGCACCCGGCCCGGCGTCGCCGCCATGGCCGTGGGCATCGCACAGGCGGCCTTCGAGTTCGCCACCGACTACTCCAAGGAGCGCGTGCAGTTCGGCGTGCCGATCGCCATGCACCAGGCGATCCAGTTCATGATCGCCGACATGGCCACCAAGATCGAGGCCTCGCGCCTGCTCGTGTGGCAGTCGGGCGTGCTGCTCGACCAGGGCAAGCGCAACACCCTGGCCTCCTCGCACGCCAAGCGCTTTGCCGCGGACTCCGCGATGGAGGTCGCCGTCGACGCCGTGCAGGTCTACGGCGGCTACGGCTTCATCAAGGAGTACCCGGTCGAGAAGCTGATGCGCGACGCGAAGATCATGCAGCTCTACGAGGGCACCTCGCAGATCCAGCGCCTGGTCATCGCCCGCGAGACGCTGATGCCGCGGCAGGTCTCCGAGCCCGCCGCCGCGACGGCGTAGGGCTTGCCAACAGCCCGGCTGTGGGGGACACCGGCGCCCGTCTCCAGAAACTCGTCAGCCTCCTGAGCAGTTTTGGGGGGCGCGTCCGGCGCCCGCCCGTCCGGGGCCTTTGCGCCCGGGGCTGAGCCGCTCCTGGGCGACACCGCTACCCACCTTTTCAAGGCCCTCAGCCTCCTGAGCGATTTCTGGAAGGGTGCGCGGTGCGCGCCGGGCGGCTTTACTCAGGGCCGCGAGGTCCTGGCGCGGTAGCTCGCGAAGCCGGGAACGGCGGCGGCCAGGATCGCGAAGTTGCGGGACCGTTGCCTCCGCCGGTCGGTCTCGGTCAGGTAGCCGCCCTCCTGGTGGTAGACGAAGGCCTCCGGGACGTACCCGAAGGGCCGGCCGAGGCGGTGCAGGCGGTAGCCGAGGTCGATGTCCTCGTAGCCCCAGTGGCCGTCGTACCGGGCCCGGAACCGGAGCTCGCCCAGGGTGTCGCGCCGGATCGCGAAGTTGCAGCCGAACAGGCAGTCGTAGGGCCGGGGGTGGGTCGCTAGCCGGTGCAGCTCCGGGAGGCGCCGGTCCGCGACGCGGCCGTAGTTGGACTCCGAGGGCACCCGCGGGGCGCGCTCGAGCAGCGCGCGGTCCCGGGCCACGGCGTCCGCGCCGAATCGGCCTGGGTCGATGAACACCCTGTGGCCGATCAGCACGTCGTCGGGACTTGCCTCCAGCTCGGCGGCGTAGCGGCGGAGCAGCGCTTCGGCGGGCACGCAGTCCGAATCGAGGAACACGAGTTTCTCGTGACGCGCCCGGGCGATGCCCTCGTTGCGCGCCGCCCCGGGCTGGAAGTGGCTGCCGCGGAGCCCTGTCCGGCGGTGGGTGCGCAGCACTCCGGAGGAGCCGAAGCGCCTCCAGGCCTCCTGCACCAAGCTCGGGTCGCTCTCGTTGTCGACGACGATGACCTCGCATGGAACGTCCAAGCGGCCGGCGTCGTGGACCACCGCGGCGAGGGTGCGCTCCAGCAGGGGCCAGGACTCGTAGGCGGGAACGACGACACTCAGGCCGGCGGCCATCGGCGCGAGGCTATCTCGGCATGTCAGGCTTGTCGCCGATGGCCCAGACTGGCAAGAGCCGCCGGCGCAGCGAGGCGGTACGCGAGGCGGTCGCACAGGCGGGCGCCATCCCCGAGGCGCCCGAGAAGGCGCCCAAGCGCGGCGGCGACCCGTTCACCGGCGGCCTGCGCCGGCGCGAGGTCCTGCCGCTGCTCGTGCTGCACTTCATCGCCGCGGAGGACTCCTACGGCAACCAGCTCATGGAGCGCATCGCCGACGTGACCGCCGGCGTGCTGTCGGTCAACCCCAACACGATGTACCCGCTGCTGCGCCGCCTCGAGAGCCAGGGCCTGATCAGAGGACACTGGGAGCACCCCGAGCGACGCACGCGGCGCCTGTACTCGATCACCGCGGAGGGCCGCGAGGAGTACGCGCGCATCCGCGAAGAGGTCGAGCCCTTCCTCGACTCGGTGCAGCAGAGCATCGGCGCGATCAGGCGCGAGGTCTACGGGGAGTGAGCCGGACGGTCCGGGCGGCGGCGGTGGTGCCGCTCGCGCCTGCGCAGGCGCGAGCGCTGTGGACGGACACGCAACGCTGGGCTTCCTTCGTGGAGGGCTTCGGCCACGTCGCCGAGGTGCGCGGCGAGTGGCCGCGCCGCGGAGCCCAGGTGGTCTGGACGTCGACCCCCGGCGGCCGGGGGCGGGTGACCGAGAAGGTGGTCGACGACTCCGAGCCGCGCTTCGCCACGCGCATCAGCGAGGAGGCCATGCAGGGCGAGCAGAGCGCCAGCTTCGCGTCGGCACCGGAGGGGGGCACGCGGGTGGACCTGCAGGTCGACTACGAGCTCACCAGGGGCGGCCCGTTCCAGGGCATCTCCGACCTGTTGTTCATCCGCCGTGCGCTGCGCGACGCGCTGAGGCGCACCCTGCGCCGCTACTCGGTCGAGGCGGCCGAGGAGGCCGAGGCTCAGACGCCGAGCTGACCACTGAGGCCGAGCACAGTGAGCCGCACGGTAGGCCGAGCGGTCGTCGCCGGCGATCACCGCCTTCCTGGGACGCTGACGCGCTCGGCGGCCAGCGAGACCAGGCTGCGCCCGGTGCGCAGCGCCCCCACCTGCAGGCCGAAGGCCCGCGTCAGCGGCTCGGCGCGGGCTGCGATGCCCTGCGGCCGGCGACCGGGCTCGATCGGGCTGCGCAGCTCGTACCACTTGCGAAAGAGCTCGAAGGACTCCTCGGGGCGCTCGAGGGCGTAGGCGTGTCCCGCGCCGGGCACGAGCGCGAGCTCGGCGTCGGGTATGCGGGCGGCCAGCAGCTGCGAGTTCGCGAGCGGCGACAGCCGGTCCTCGGCGCCGTGGAAGACCAAGGTTGGGGCCTGGATGCGGTGCAGCCGCGAGACCGTGTCGTGGTAGACGCTGGCCCACCAATGCCAGGCCACCCCGTGGGGCCGGGCTCGGTGGCGGAAGAAATAGCCCAGCAGCTCGCGGACCCGCTCTGGCTGCTCGCGCCGAAAGCGCTCGGAGAACAGCGCGCCTGCCAGCCACGGGCGGCCCTCCTCGCGCAAGGCGGACACCGAGCCCAGCGCCAGCGAGCCCAGCTCGCCCAGGGCGGGCCGGACCGCCCGCGGTCCCCCCGGGGTGGTGCAGCCCAGCACGAGCCCGCGCACGCGGTGGGGAAAGCGGATCGCCATCTCCTGGGCCACCATCCCGCCCATGGAGACCCCCATCACGTGCGCGCTCTCCAGACCTATGTCGTCGAGTACCCGCACGGCGTCGGCGGCCAGTTCGGGAATCGACAGTGGCCGCAGCGTGGTGCGCGAGCGGCCCGCGCCGCGGTGGTCGTACAGGATGCACTCGAAGCGCTCCTCGTAGGGCGCGAGCACGGGCTCGAAGACGGCCGCGCTGATCGCGAAGCCGCTGATGAGCAGGAGGGGCTCGCCCCGGCCCCTCCGCTCGTAGTAGACGCCGCCGGTACGGGGCAGTTCGCTCAGGCCTCGGCCTTCACGTAGCTGCCCGGGGCGTCGTCGAGCACCGGGTAGTCGGGCCGCGCCCCGGGCTCGGCCGGCGCGTCGACCTCGTCGCCCGAGCGCTCGGCGAGCCACTCCGTCCAGTCCGGCCACCACGAGCCCTCCTCCGTCGTGGCGTCGCGCAGCCAGCGCTCGGGCTCGGGCGGGTTCGAGGCGTTGACCTTGAAGTTGGCCTTCGCGTCGCCGGGCGGATTGACCATCGCCACGACGTGCCCGGACGTGGACAGGACGAACCGCGGCTCGGAGCCCAGCAGCTGGGTCGTGCGGTAAGCGTTCTCCCAGGGTGAGATGTGGTCGGCGATGCCGGCCACCACGTAGGCGTCCACCGTGACCTGGGACAGGTCGACCGGGCCGCCCAGGGCCTTCAAGGCGCCCGCTGAGGCCAGCGAGTTCTCGCGCGACATCTGCACGAAGTCGCGGTGCAGGGCGGCCGGCATGTTGGTCTGGTCGCTGTTCCAGTACAGGACGTCCCAGGCGGGTGGATCCTGCCCGAGCAGGTAGTTGTTGACCCAATAGCCCCAGACCATGTCGTTGGGCCGCAGCCAGGCGAAGAGGCCCGCGAGGCTCGCCCCGCTCAGATAGCCGCGGCGGGCGGACTCGGCCATCGCCGCGCCGGCGCTCAGGTCCTCCATGAGAGCCGACGCGTCACCGCTCTTCTCGGTGTCGAGCACGTTGACGCCGAGGGCGAGGCCGGCGATGCGGTCTCCCTCGCCGCGCGCCGACAGGCGCGCCGCGACGATCGACGCCAGGGTGCCCCCGGCGCAGAGGCCGAGCAGGTGGGTGCGGTCGGCGCCCGTGATGTCCCGGGTCGCTTCGAGCGCCTCGACCACGGCCTCCAGATAGGTGTCGAGATCCCAGTCGGCCTGGTCCTCGCCCGGGTTGCGCCAGGAGATCGTGAACACCTGCTGCCCCTGCCGGACCGCCCACTCGAGCATGCTCTTGTCCGGGGCGAGGTCCACCACGTAGTACTTGTTGATCATCGGCGGGACACAGAGGACCGGCACCTCGCGGACCTTGTCGGTCTGCGGGTGGTACTGGATCAGCTCAAAGACCTCGGTCTGCAGCACCACGGAGCCCGGGGTGGCGGCCAGGTCCTCGCCGACCTCGAAGGCGGATGCGTCCACCGAGCTGGGCAAGAACGGTGGCCGGATGTCGCCGGCCATGTTGCGCAGACCCTTGAGGAAGTGCAGGCCGCCGGAGTCGATCGTGGCCTTCAGCACGGTTGGGTTGAGGAACGGGCTGTTGGAGGGCGCGAGCGCGTCGAGCACGTTCTCGGCCGAGAAGCGGACGCGGCGGTCGGACCTCCAGTCGAGCTCGGTGTCGGAGATGACGCCGTCGACCGTCTCGCCGGCGGCGAGATAGGCCTGGAGGATCCGACGGAAGGCGGGGTTGTCCTGCCAGGCCTTGTCCTTGAAGCGCCGGTCGCCTTTTTCGGGCGCGAGCTCGGAGCGGCCCGCGGCGACCTTGCCCAGCTCGGCGGCGAGCCCGGCCCCGCGCCGCGCGAGCTTCTGCGGCCGGGCGGCGAGCTTGCCCGCGAACTTGAGCCCGGCGACGCCCGGGAGGACTCGCCCGGGCCCCAGGGCCACGTCCTCGATGATCGCTTCGGCGGCGTCGCGCTGGCCGCTGCGCGGTCGGCCGTTGCCGTTGTGGGTGCCGCGGTCCCTCTCTCGCTCCCTCGTTGCCATATCTTGAGGCTGCCCGCCCGGACACCGGCCTACACTCGCTCGGTGGCTCGCTCGGTGGCTCGCTCGGTGGCTCGCTGGTGGGGGCGACATCCGGCCGAGATCCGCTGGCAGCTCGAGGCCGCACGGCTGCTCGCCGACCCGGTCTTCTACGGCTCGGGGGTGCCCCGCGGGGACGGCCGGCCGGTGCTGCTCCTTCCCGGCTTCCTGGCCGGCGACTACTCGCTGCGGACATTGGCGGGGTGGCTGCAGCGGATGGGCTACGTGACGGGCACCGCCGGCTTCGTCACCAACTCCGACTGCTCCGAGCGGGCCATGGAGCGCGCCGAGCGCCGCCTCGGCGAGCTGCACGTCCGCCACGGCGGCAGGGTGGCGGTGGTGGGCCACAGCCGCGGCGGGCACTTCGCTCGCGCGCTGGCCGTTCGCCGGCCCGACGCGGTATCGCACGCGGTCTCGATGGGCGGCGGCCTCAACAGCCAGCACGCGGTCAGCGTCCCCACCCTCGCGGCCCTCGCCGTCGTGCGCCAGTACCACCGCCTAACCAGCGACCGCATCGCGCGCCGCGGCTGCCTGACCGAGACCTGCGGCTGCAACTTCGTGCGCGACTACACCGCGCCCTTCCCGGAGGACGTGCGCCTCACGAGCATCTACTCGAAGGAGGACGGGGTGGTGCGCTGGGAGTCCTGCGTGGTCGACTATGCCGACAACATCGAGGTCACCGGAAGCCACGTCGGCCTGGCCTTCAACCGCAAGGTCTACCGGGCGCTTGGGCGGGCGCTCGCCGGCTGACGGCCACCCGATAGCCTCACGCGCCGCAGAACGACCGGAAAGGCATCGATTTGTTCGTTTACAAAGCCGCCGTAGTGGGGGCGGGGACCATGGGCGGCGAGATCGCCCAGGTGGTCGCCAGCGCAGGCGTGCCGGTGATCCTCAAGGACGTCGAGCAGAAGTTCGTCGACCAGGGGCTGGAGAAGGCCCGCGAGGTCACCCAGGGCCAGCTCGGCGGCCTCGTCCAGAAGGAGAAGATCTCCCAGGAGGAGGCCGACGCGCAGCTCGAGGAGATCCTCGGGCGCATCGAGGGCACCACCTCCTACGACGGCTTCGGCTACGTCGACTTCGTGATCGAGGCCGTGCCAGAGCGCATGGAGATCAAGCAGGCGGTCTTCGCCGAGCTCGACGCAACCACGCCCGGCCACGCCATCCTCTCCTCGAACACCTCCTCGCTGCCCATCTCCGAGATGGCCGATGCGACAACGCGGCCCGACCAGGTGGTCGGCTTCCACTTCTTCTACCCCGCGTCGGTGATGCGCCTTATCGAGGTCGTCGAGGGCGCGGAGACCTCCCCGGAGACCGCACAGGTCACCGCCAATTTCGCCCAGCAGATCCGCAAGACGGCGATCCGCTGCGACGAGGCCCCGGGGTTCGTCGTCAACCGCATCCTGAACTCCGCGGTGTCGGAGATCTGGAAGGTGACGGAGGAGGAGGGGCTGGACTTCAAGGAGGTCGACAAGATCGTCCAGGAGTCCAAGGCCGCGCCCATGGGGCCGTTCTTCCTCACAGACCTCCTGGGGCTCGACACCGTCCTGCACGTGGCCGAGCACCTCGAGGAGTCCTACGGCGACCGCTTCTACTTCTCGCCGAAGATGCAGGAGCTGGTGGACGCCGGCGACCTCGGTCAGAAGACCGGAAAGGGTTTCTATGAGCACGGCGGCTGAGGGTCAGGCAACAGACACGCTGGTGGAGCGCTTCTCGCTGAAGGCGCTCGTCGAGTCGTGCCTCGTCCTCGAGGAGGGCGCGGCGTCGGCCAAGGACATCGAGATGGGGATGATGATGGGCGCCGGCATCCTGCCGGGGCCCTTCGCCCGCGCGGACGAGCAGGGCCTCGACAACAGGCTCGAGGCGCTCGAGCGCGCGGAGTCCGAGTGGGGCGAGAACTTCACCCCGCCCGGCATCCTGCGCCGGCTGGTCCGCCAGGGCCGTCTGGGCAAGAAGACCGGCCAGGGCTTCTTCCCCTACGCCCAACCCGATGAGGGCCAGTCGCGCGAGGCGATCGCGCTCGAGACCCGCGGCGACGTGGGCATCATCTGGCTCAACCGGCCGCCGACCAACGCGATCTCGCCGCAGGTGATCGAGGAGCTCGGCGAGCTGTGGGAGGAGGTCGACGGCAAGCTGCGCGCGGTCGTCATCGCCTCCTCGAACATCTTCACCTTCTCCGCGGGGGCCGACCTCAAGGAGTTCTCGAAGATGTCGCCCGACAAGGAGGGCCGGGAGCTCCTCGAGAGCACGCACAAGTTCATGCGCGCGATGGAGGAGTCCTCGACCGTGACCATCGCCGCCGTGAACTCACTGGCCTTCGGTGGCGGCTGCGAGCTGGCAATGGCCTGCGACTTCCGCATCGCGGCGGAGTCGGCCTCCTTCGGCCAGCCGGAGATCAACCTGGGCATCATCCCCGGCTTCGGCGGCACGCAGCGGCTGCCGCGCCTGGTGGGGGAGGGCAAGGCCCTGGAGATGAACCTCACCGGCGAGCCGATCGACGCCTACGAGGCCCTGCGGGCCGGGCTGGCCACGCGGGTGGTGCCCGACCACGAGCTGTTCGACATCTCGCTGTCGTGGGCGCGCAAGCTCGCCGAGCAGGCGCCGCTGGCCATCTCCCGGATCAAGGCGGTGTCGATGGACGGCGAGCTGGGCGAGGGCCTGCGCCGCGAGGGCGAGGCCTTCGGCGAGGTGTTCGGTTCCGAGGATGCGAAGGAAGGCATCGGGGCGTTCCTTGGGAAGCGCAAGCCCAACTTCCAGGGCAAATGAGCTGAGCGGAGCTGCCCGGCTCGCCGGGCTGCTCCGCGACTCGCAGAGCGCCGTCGTCCTGACCGGGGCCGGGATCTCGGTCCCGTCGGGGATTCCGGACTTCCGCTCGCCGGGCACCGGCATGTGGGAGAAGGTCAACCCGATGGAGGTTGCGCACATCGACGCCTTCCGTCGCGACCCCGACCGCTTCTGGGCCTTCTACTCCCAGCGCTTCACCGCGCTTCGCGACAAGGAGCCCAACGGGGCCCACCGGGCGCTGGCCGAGCTGGAGCGGCGCGGCCTCGTGCGCGGCGTGATCACGCAGAACATCGACCGCCTGCACCGCGCCGCGGGCAGCGAGCGGGTGGTCGAGGTCCACGGCTCGATCGAGCGCAGCGTGTGCCTGGAGTGCGGGGGCAAGGTGGCGCTGGAGCGGGTGGCGGAGATGCTGGCGGCGACCGACGGCGCGCCCGAGTGCCCGGCCTGCGTCTCGCCGCTGAAGCCGGAGGTCGTGCTGTTCGGCGAGCTGCTGCCCGCGGAGGCGATGGCCGATGCTCACGCGCTGGCCGCCGAGGCGGACCTGATGCTGTGCGTCGGCTCCTCGCTGGAGGTCCATCCGGTGGCCGGTCTGCCGGGCGTGACCCTGGCCGCGGGCGGCCGGCTGGCGGTGGTCACCCAGGGCCCGACGCCGTACGACTCCGAGGCAGACGTCCGCCTGGACGGCGACGTCGTGGACGAGCTGGACGCGGTCCTGGCCGCGCTGCGGCGCTGAGCGACAACCGTCGCCTCGCCTCCGCCCTGCTCGCCTCGGGAGCGAGCCTCAGCCTGCCCGGCGCCGAACGGGAGGCCGCGCTCAGCCGGCGGGTGTGGGAGCTCTCCTGGCAGGCCGCGGGCCGGCTGCCGCCGGCGCGCCTCTAGGGCACCCGCTCCGTCCGCTGGCCCTCGGACAGCTCGATGGCGCCAGGGAGGGTCAGCCGTGGGAACCGAGAAGGTGGGCGAAGCGCGGGTTGGCTCCGCCCACCTCCCGGCCGTTTATCCAGGCCCGCCCCGATACCGGGCGAGCCCCTTGGGGAGGGTGCGTGGCGCGCCGTGCCCGTTGCCGGCCGCGACCTCTTCCCCGGTCGAGGCTGGTCACGGTGGCGTTCACGCCATCGATGTTGCCTGGCTGCGGTTCCATCTCCTATCTACCGCTGTCCAAGATGGCGAAGGCTGCGCTCGACCGTGTGTCGAACCGGTGAAGGGCGAGATCAGCCGGCGAGGCGAAGGCGTCGCAGGGCCGACTCCATGTGCCCCACCGCCTCCGACACCGCGCCGGCGGGCCCGTCGCTCAGGGGGCCCTGCAGGGCCGCGGCCGCCGCCGAGGCGACCGGCTCGCGGTCTGACTCGAGCTCGGCGCGCGGCCGGTCCGCCAACTCCGGGCCGGACTCCGCCAGCAGCGCCTCGAGGGCCACGCGGGCCTGCAGGGCCGCCTCGCGCAGGTGCCCGGCGTCGAGGTCCAGCCGGGCGCGGAGGACGAGATCCTCGGCCACGCCGGCCTGGTCGCGCGCGCCCATCAGCGCGGCGAAGCGCTCCTCCGGCGCGCCCATCGAGCGCTTGACCTTCGTACGGCCGGGCGGGGCCTCCCAGGCCTCGGAGAAGCGCCCGTAGGCGAGGCTCTCGCCCGCTCCGTAGCCCAGCCGAAGGACCAGGGCCTGCGCGAGGGAGACCTCGCGCAGGTAGGGGTCGCCGGCTGCCGCGCGTTGCGCGCGGATGGCGCGGTTCAGCCGGCGCAGCGCGTCGTCGGTCTCGGCCTCGCGCAGTGCCTCGTCGCCGCGTACGCCCTCCAGCCAGGCCCGGGCCTCGTCGTCGGAGGCGAAGGGCTGGGCCCGGATCACCGTGGCGCGGGCGGTGGGCACCGGCTCGGGCACGGCGTCGGTGACCGTCTTTCCGCGCCGTCCCTTCAGCCGCCGGCGCTCCGCGGCGCCGAGCGTGCTCAGCACCAGCACCCGCTCGGGGTCATCGTCGGGGTCGGCGCGCAGCAGGAAGCGGCCGTCTGGAGGACCGAGCGCGAAGCCGAACTCCAGCTGGGCGGCGGCGAAGACCGTGGCGGCTGGGCGCTACTCGCCCCGGTGGGCGGAGCTCGACCGCTTGCGCTTGGGCACGGGGATCGAGTACTTCGACGGGCTGGTGGGCACCACCGGGTTCTCGATCTTGCGCAGGCGCGAGAGCAGGTCGGACCACTGGCCGGGCTTGAGCACCTCGAGCGCCTGGCGGCCGGCCTTCCGGTTGTCGCCGAACAGCGGGCGGAAGCCGACGTGGATGTGGTCGTCGTGGTCGCCCATCGCGAGGGTGTTGCCACCCAGGTCGAGCAGGGAGATGATCTGGTCGGCGTGCATCGTGCCTTGCAGGCGCATCAGTCTGCGCACGGAGACCTCGGTGATGCCGCCCCGCTCCTGGTGGCCGGCGATCGGGACGCCGTTGATCTTGGCGATGTCGGTGGCGTTGCCCGAGGAGTGCTGGGAGACGTTGCCCGAGGACGTGTAGAAGCCGTGGCCGCACTTCAGCGAGCTGATCGTCGGACGCAGGCCGGACTCCGCCAGGTACTCCAGCGTGGCCAGGATGCGGCGGTCGATCTGGCCCGAGCGGACGTCCTGGCGACCGCAGGGGTAGATGTCGACGCGGTTGTCTGCCAGCACGCGCTTCTGGAGCAGCGGCTTGGGCAGCAGCAGGATCTGCCCGATCGAGAACGAGCGGGCATCGTCGCCGTAGAGGGCGTTCTTGCCCGAGGCCCGGTAGACCGCGGTGGCCTCCAGCAGCTTCCAGCCGTCCAGGATCGGCTTCGGGTCGATGCGTGGCGCGCCCTTGCCGGCGGGGCGGATCTGGAACGACAGGTGCGAGCCCTTGCCGTTCTCGGGCTTGCCGATGCGGCCCAGGAGCGTGCCTCCGATCACCCGCGCGCCCTTGCGCAGCGGCTTGAGCCGGACGTCCTTGGCGTTCAGGCCATAGGGGCGAGCGAAGTTCTTGTACTCCTCATAGCCCTTGCCCCCGCGCCGGGCCTCGGCGTCGAGGGTCTGCTCGAGGCCGCCGTGCTCACGCGCCCCCGGCATGTCGGGGTGGGCGAACAGGCGCTGCTTGACGGGTACCGAGGCGCCGGTGTTGCGCGCGCCCCCGCCGTCTGCCACCCGCTCCGAGTCGTCGATGTCGCGGGCCTTGTCGGAGTAGGCCTTCGTGCGCGGCTTGTCCGACGCGTCGGCCTGGCGGCCCTGTGAGGCCGGTGCCGTGGGCTTGGGGTCCTTGGGGTCGTTGGCCTTCAGCGCCTTGGCGGAAGCGCCCTTGCTGCTGGCCTGGATGTCGTCCTTGGGGACGGGGTAGAAGCGCGAGGTCGAGCCCAGGCCCGTGTAGGTGTAGGTGTTGCCGTAGACATCCTGGAGCTGGATGTAGCGGCCCAGCTTGCGTGAACGGCCGACCTTCTTGATCTCGCCGTCGTTGACGGCCACCACCGGCGAGCCTTGGCGGGCGAAGACGTCTATCGAGGCGCGGTCGTCCTTGGACTGGACCACGTTGGCGGCGTTCTGGCCCTTCTTCACGCGCTTGGCGGCTTCGCGCTCGGCCAGGTCGTCGGCGTAGCGCGCGCGGGCATATACGGGAAAGCGCCCCTCGGTCAGGCCGGTGAGGGAGCCGACGAGGTCGGCGGGCACGCCGGTGATCAGCTTGGCGCGCAGCATCACCGAGTCCACGTACCAGCCGGCGTGGTTGTAGGCGAAGACCGCGCGCCGCAGGTCCTTCTCGCCTCCAGCGGCCTTCAGGTAGCGCGCGGCGGCGAAGATGGCGTCGACGGGGTTGTAGGGATCCTTCTTGCCGTCCTTGTTGGCGTCCACCCCGTACATGCGCCACGAGGAGGGGATGAACTGCATCCAGCCCAGGGCCCCGGCGCTCGAGACGTTGAGGTTGCGCCCGTAGTCGGTCTCGATCTCGTTGATGGCGGCCAGGACCTCCCAGCGGATGCCGTACTGGATGCCGGCGGCCTGGTAGATCGGCAGCAGGAAGATCGGGACCCTGAACTTGCGGATGACGAAGTTCGGCACGCCCGTGGCGGTCGAGGGGCCGGGCAGGGCGTCGACGAAGCCGGGGTTCTGGGGGGTGGGCGAGCCGTCGGGCGCGCGCAGCGGGGTGCGCCGAGGACGACGGGCACGGCGGCGCCGAGGCTCAGTCTGAGATTGAGGGTTAGCCCCTCCGGTCTGCCCAGGCCCGGACTTCTTCTTCGGCTTCGACTTCTTCTTGGCGGCGGGCTTCTTCGCCTTCCCCTTTGAGGAATCCTGCTGATCGCCGCCGCCCGAGCTCGGGTCCTGGGTCTTGGGTGCCTGCTGCGGGGTCGTGGAGGGCCCCTGCTCCTTCGGGGCAGAAGGTGTCCCGGGGGGAACGGGCACGCCTGGCAGAGCGACCTCCCCGACCGGCGTGCCGTCCGGCACGTCGACGACCACCGGGACCACCTGGCCGCTGGGCAGCTTCACGTAGACGGTCTGCTTGACCGCGGAGGCGGGCAGGGTGAACGCGGCGAGTGCTCCCGCCGAAAGCAGGGCCGCCAAGGCCAAGATGGTTAGAACGCGCTTCTTCATCCCCGCTGGGTTCCGCTCCTCCCCCGAGGAGAACCCGCGAAAGGCGCTCCCGGAGCGGCGCACACGGTAACAGTTCCGGTGCCCACCCACTCCAAGCTACTGGCGACTTGAAAAGGCCGCAAGTGGGAACCGACAGAGACGTTGCAGGGCACCTCTCCTCTATCGGCGCGGGGGCGCGAAACCTTCACCCCGGGGAGTCCTTTCCCGTGCACACAACGCTCCTTACCCTTCTTACGCATCAGATGAACCGCGCTGAGCCTCCAGTCGAGGGTAAGCCCGGCAGAGCCCGGGCAATCATCCGCTAGCCTGGCCGCGCGTGAGCGAAGACGGGGAGCACAAGGGGTTCGTGGATCGCCTCTCCCGCCAGGGGGAGGAGGCCCTCGGCAAGGTGGCCGAGGAGCTGGTGGCGAACCCGGTCGTCCACGCGGCGATCGCCCGGGCCTTCGACGCCCGTGACGCCGCCATCGCCGCCCAGGAGGCGGCGATGGGCGCGCTGAACATCCCCTCCGCGGCCGACGTGGAGCGGGTCACCCGCCGGCTGCGTTCGGTCTCCCAGCGCATGGAGGGCGTCGAGGATGCCCTCGACCGGCTCGAGGAGCGCCTGGCCAGCGCGGCCGACGGCGTCGAGGACGGCCGGCTCGGCTCCATCGACGAGCGCTTGGAGGAACTGGCCCGCGATGTTGCCGCCGTCCGCGAGGCGGTCGTGGCCGACGAGGAGCCCGTCTCGCGCCGCCAGGAGCGGCTGACGGTCGGCCGCGGCGAGTCCGCCTAAGGGTCCAGCGCCGCCAGGCCGAGCTCCCCGAGCTTCACGCCCAGGGCCTCCAGCACCTCGTCGTCGAGCCGGTCGGCATCGCCCGCGGCCCCCGGGACGTCGGTGACCGCCAGGGCGCAGCCTGCTCTTGCCCCGCGCAGAGCCGCCACCTGGAAGACGGCGGCCGCCTCCATCTCCACCACCGAGGCGCCGGCGCGCCGCCAGCCCTCCTCGACCCCCTCGCGCAGCTCGAAGAAGAGGTCGGTCGTGGCGGCGGTGACCACGCGGGCCCCGGCCCCCTCGAGGGAGGCGGTGAGGCCCGGGTCGGCGGGAACGCTCTCGCCGGCGCCCAGGGCCCGGCTGGCGCCGTCGTATGCGAGCGCGCGCTCGGCGGCCAGCAGCTCGCCCATGGAGGTCGACCCGTCGAGGGCCCCGCAGGTCCCGATCCTGACCAGGCGCCGCGCGCCCAGGGCGATCAGCTCCTCGGTCACGATCGCGGCGCTGGCCCCGCCCATGCCGGTCGCCTGGACGGTCACGGGCTCGCCGCCGGGGCCCTGGCCGGTATAGCCCCACAGCCCGCGGCGGTGGTTGAACATGATCGGCCGTTCGAGCAGCGCCTGGGCCACGAACAGCGCGCGGTGGGGGTCGCCGGGGAGCAGCACCCGCTCGGCTAGCTCGGCGGAAGGGCGCAGGTGCACGGCGCTGACGGGCCGAGGTGGCACTGCCGGTGCATACCATCTGCGCGTGGCCAAGCGGCGGACGACACCGAAGGAGCTGCCGGATGCCGTGCGCGAGGCGGTGGACCGAACGCTGCAGGCCACGCGCGGCTCCGCGGTGCAGACGCGCGACCGGGCCCAGGGCGCGGTTGACGATCTCGTCGACACGGTCGACGACCTGGTCAAGGAGGCAGAGGGCAGGCTCGTCCGCGGCCGTCGCGCGGCGGCGCGGGCGATCGACGACGTGCGGCCCGTGACCAACGACGACCTGCGAGAGCTCAGGAGCGAGCTGCGGAGGATCGGCCGCCGCCTGGACGCGATCGAGGAGCGCCTCCCGGCGAAGAAGGCGCCGGCCAAGCGGGCACCGGCCAAGAAGGCGCCCGCCAAGCGGGCCGCCGCCAAGCCCAAGCGCAAGTAGGTCGCGGTGGCGGGCCGGCGGGTGCTGATCACGGGCGTCGGCAGCTACTTCGGCAGCGAGCTGGCCCGGCGGCTCGAGGCCGACGACGAGGTCGAGCACGTGGTGGGGCTCGACACACGCCGCCCGCGTGGGCGCCTGGAGCGCACCGAGCTGATCGAGGCGGACATTCGCGACCCCGGGATCGCGGGCCTGATCGCGCCCACGCGCGTGGACACCGTGGTGCACGAGCAGATCGTGCGCCAGCCCGGGGCCACGATGTCCGCCCGGACCATGCACGACGTGAACGTGATCGGCACGCTGCAGCTGCTGGCCGCCTGCGAAAAGACCGACAGCATCGGGACCTTCGTGGTGCGCGGGTCGTCCGGCATCTACGGCGCCGAGCCCAACGCGCCGCAGTTCTTCACCGAGGACATGGCCCGGCTGTTCCCCCTGCGCACCCGCTTCCAGCGCGACGTCGGGGAGATCGAGAACTACTTCCAGACGTTCGCCCGTCGCCACCCCGGGGTGACCTGCACGATGCTCCGCTATCAGCCGGCGCTCGGGGCGAGGTTGGACACGCAGTTCAGCCGCTACCTGTCGATGCCGGTGGTGCCGACCCACCTCGGGTTCGACCCGCGCCTGCAGGTGGTGCACGCAGACGACGCGGTGGACGCCCTGGCCGCCGCGGTCCGCAACCCGGTCGACGGCCCCGTCAACGTGGCGAGCCCCGGAACCATCGGGCTCACACGCGCCGTGCGGCTCGCCGGCCGCCCGACACTGCCGCTGCTCAGCCCCGCGTTCGGCCCGGTGACCGGCGCCGCCAAGCGCATCGGGTTGCCCGGCCTCTCGGAGGACTTCAGCCGCCTGATCCGCCACGGCCGGGCCGTCGACGTGACGCGCCTGAAGGAGGAGGTCGGCTTCAGCCCCCGTTACACCACCTCCATGGCCCTCGAGGACTGGGTAGAGCGCTCCCGCCCCGAGAAGACGGCGGCGTGACCCAGCCTCCGGGGGTGGTGGGAGTTGGGCCGGCGCTGGGCGCGCTCAAGCTCGTGCGCGACGGCCTGCGCCAGGGTCTGGACGCGCCCGAGGCCCTCATCCGCGCTGCGGCGGTCCTGCCGGGCGACACCCGGCGCGCCGTCGAGCGCGCGGCGCGGCGCCTGGACGGCGACTACCGCGAGGACGAGTGGGGCTTCGACGAGGAGTTCGCCGATCTCGTCCTGCCCTTCCTCGACTTCCTCTACGACCGCTGGTGGCGGGTGAAGACGGTTGGCGCACTGAACGTCCCCGGCCACGGCCGCGCGCTCATGGTGGCCAACCACGCCGGCATCCTGCCCTGGGACGCGACGATGATCTCGATGGGGCTCCTGCGCGAGCACCCGCTGCCGCGCTACCCGCGCTTCCTCGTCCTCGATTGGGCCTTCAGCTTGCCGTGGGTATCGGTGGCCATCCGGAAGGTCGGCGGGGTCGCGGCCTCGCCCTTCAACGCGCTGCGCCTGCTCGAGCAGGACCAGCTCGTGGCAGTGTTCCCCGAGGGGATCAAGGGCACCGGCAAGCCCTACCGCGAGCGCTACCGCCTCCAGCGCTTCGGGCGCGGTGGCTTCGTGGAGCTGGCCCTGCGCACCGGCGCGCCGATCGTGCCCGTGGCCGTGGTGGGCAGCGAGGAGATCTACCCCAAGCTGGGCGACGCGCCGCCGCTGGCGCGGGCCATCGGCGCGCCTTTCTTCCCGCTCACCCCTCTGTTCCCGTGGCTGGGCCCGGCCGGTGTGATCCCGCTCCCCAGCCGCTGGCTGATCGAGTTCTGCGAGCCGATCGCCACTGCCGGCTACGGCCCCGAGGGCGCCGACGACCGCTCGCTGGTGCTCGAGCTCTCCGAGCAGGTGCGCGACACGATCCAGGCCAAGCTGCTGGAGAACGTCGTGCGGCGCGGCCCTGCGTTCGCCTAGTCGGGGCGTGCCCGAGGCCCTGGGCGAGCGCCCGACTCGCGCCTAGGCCGTCGGCGTGGCCGGGGGCGCTCGCCGGGATCCTCCTGATAGCGGCCAGCGGGCGCCACCAAGGGTGGGCAAACCCGCCACCCCGGGTGGCCCGGCTCCACCCCTTGGCCCTCTAGGCCGCGACGCGCCCCGGATCGAAGCTCCTCCTGTCGGATTCACCCCCACCACCAAGGAGCCTCAGATGACCCGCACCGCCACCACCAAGCTCGTCGCCACCGCCCTCGCCGTCGCCTCGCTCGGCCTGACCGCAACCGCTCAGGCCGCACCGGGCGACGTCGATCCCGCCGCGCCGGACACCGGGGCCGAGACCCAGGCCGATCAGGCAGGGGCCGGGACCCAGGCACCCGAGCAGCTGGGCGAGAATCCCAACCAGGGCCTCAACGCCGCTCAGCAGGAGGAGGAGATCGACTACAACGCCCCCGAGTACTTCAAGAGCGACGAGGCCAAGAAGCGCTTCGAGCGCTACTGCAACATGAAGGACGCCGAGCCGTCGCACAGCGACAAGAAGTTCTGCGAGGACTTCCGCAAGCACAACGGCACGACGGCCACCACGACGTCCGGACACGGGCGGCCTGACTACTGCAAGTACGTCAACGTCCGCTACGACCCGAAGTGCGACGAGTGGAACCACGAGACGCACAAGCCCGAATACGAGAAGCCGCAGTACGAGAAGCCGCACCTCTCGAAGACCGAGCCGGTCGCCTACAAGAAGGCGTCCGAGCCCAGCAAGGGCAGCCTGCCCTTCACCGGCCTCGAGATCTGGCAGCTCGGGCTGATCGGGATCGTGCTGGCCGGCGGAGGCATCGGCGCCCGCCGCCTGCTGACCTCCTAGACGCTCAGCTCACATCGCCGCAGCGACAGGGGCGCCCCGCGAGGGGCGCCCTTTTCGCGTCCGCCTAGAAGTGCACCCCGCGCATCAGGTAGGCCATGGCAACGGCCTCGGTCGACATCTCGTCGTCCTTCTGCTTGCCGTCGCCGCCCGACTCCACCTCGTCCTTCTTGCCCTTGGAGGCCTTGGAGTCCGGGAACAGGTTGTAGGCGGTGTTGAGCACCGCGTCCACCGTCTTGGGCGACACCGAGTAGAGGACCTCGCCGAAGGTGCCCAGCCGCGATGCCTTGCGCTTGGGCTTGTCGATCAGCGTGTCGCAGATCATCAGGGCGGCCTCGTCGGGAGAGAGGGTGGGGAAGGCCTTGTACATGTCGGTCGGCTCGATCATCGGCGTGCGCACCAGCGGCATGTAGACGGTGCTGAACTTCACGTTGTCGGCCACGCACTCCGGGGCCACGCAGCGGGAGAACGCGTCGAGGGCGGCCTTCGAAGCCACGTAGGCCGAGAAGCGCGGCGTGTTGGTCTGCACGCCGATCGACGAGATGTTCACGATGTGGCCGTCCTTGCGCTCGCGCATTCCGGGCAGGAAGGCGAGGATCAGCTTGAGCGCTCCGTAGTAGTTGAGCTGCATCGTGCGCTCGTAGTCGTGGAAGCGGTCGTAGGAGCGGGCAACCGAGCGGCGGATCGAGCGGCCCGCGTTGTTGATCAGGATGTCCACGCCGCCGTGCTCGGAGATGACCTCCTGGGCCATGCGCTCCAGGTCGTCGACGTCGGAGAGGTCCGCGGGATGCACGTGGGCCGTGCCCCCGCGCTCGCGCACCTGCTCGGCCACCTCCTCGAGCTTCTCGCGCGTACGGGAGACCAGCATCACCTGGCCACCCGCCTCGCCGACCTTCAGCGCCACCTCCAGGCCGATGCCGCTCGAGGCGCCGGTGATCATCACCCGCTTGTCCTTGACCGAGCTCGCGAGCGAGCGCTCGCGGAACAGCGCGGGGTCGAGATTGCGCTCCCAGTAGTCCCACAGGACCGCCGCGTAGCTGGACAGCGGGGGGGCCGCGATGCCGGTCCCCTTCAGCGCGCGCTGGCTGTCGCGCGCGTCGAAGGTGCATAAGAAGTCGCGGTTCTCCATCGCGTCGGGCGGGATGCCCAGGTCGCGCAGGGTCGTCTCGCGGATGCGCTTGACCGTGGGCAGCGCCTTGAGGCCGGCCCGCACCTGCTTGGGGATGGCGTTGGTCACGTTCGGGTCTACGCGCATGGCGAACTGCGGCGCATGGGCCGCCTTGGCGAAGGTGTTGAGCGTCTCGCCGACCGTCTCGGCCTCGGGGTTCACCAGGTGGAAGGTGTCGCCCGGGAGCTCGTCGTCGGGGAGGTGGGCGATGTGGTCCATGGCCTGGGCCACGAAATCCACCGGCACGATGTTGGTCTGGCCGCCCTCGGGCCCGGCCAGCGGGAACCAGGCCGGGAGCGCGTGGCGCAGGCGCTTGATCAGGCCGAAGAAGTAGTAGGGCCCGTCGATCTTGTCCATCTCGCCGGTCTGCGAGTGGCCGACGACGATCCCGGGGCGGTAGATGATGGTCTTGGGGCGAGCCTCGCGGCGGACCAGCTTCTCGGAGTCGTACTTGGACTCGTGGTAGGCGTGGGGGAGCTTCTGGTCCTCGTCGAACATGTCCTCCTGGAACACGCCCTTGTAGCTGCCGGCGACGGCGATCGACGAGGTGTGGTGGAAGCGCCCGACCTCGTGGCTGTTGGCGAACTCGACCACGTGGCGGGTGCCGTCGACGTTGGCCTTGATCATCGTGTCGGGGTCCGCGGCGACGTCGTAGATCGCCGCCAGGTGGAAGAGGTGCTCGATCTTCTCGTCGAAGCCCTCGACGCCGAGGCCCTGCTTGGACATGTCGCCGGCCACGGGCACGATCCGGTCGCCGGCGCCCAGCTCCTCGATCAACGCGTCGACCTTGCCCCGCGACCCCTCGCGCACCAGCACATGGATGGTCCCGTCGCGCTCGAGCAGCTCCTTGACCAGGTGGCGGCCCACGAAGCCGGTTGCGCCGGTGACGAAGTAGTTCAAGTCCCCTCCACTCTCTCTCAGAAGGGCGCGATACTACCCCTCCTTGTAGCGTCCGGCCGCATGGCCGAAGAGCGCCTCACCCTGGCCGAAGCGGCACGCGAAGTCGGCGTGTCGGCAGGCACTTTGAAGCGCTGGGCCGAGTCCGGCGTGGTCCCGGAGATGGCCGACGGCCAGGGAGGCTGGGGCCCCGCCGCGGTCTCGCACGCACGGATCGTCGCCCGGCTGCGCGAGCGCGGCCACTCGCTGAAGAGCATCCGTGAGGCCAGCAAGCAGGGCCGGCTGGCCTACGGCTTCGTCGAGGACACCTTTCCGGCCAAGCGTGGGCCGCATTCGCTCAAGGACGCCGCGAAGGCCACCGGCCTGGAGGCCTCGCTGATCGAGCGCTTCTGGAGCGCCTGCGGGCTGCCGCCGGCCGCGCTGGAGGCCCTGAGCGACGAGGACATCAAGGCCTTCGAGTACGTGGACTCGGTGCTCGCCTCGGGCTTCCCTCTGGTCGCCTTCCTGCAGCTTTCGCGCGTCTACGGCCAGACGCTGTCGCAGATCGCCGACTCCGAGGTGCGCCTGTTCCACATCTACGTGCACGAGCCGCTCATGCGCGAGGGGGCGCCGGGCCTGCAGATGGCCGAGGAGATGGAGACGCTGGCCGGCGACCTGCTGCCGCTGGCCTCGCCGATCATGGACTACGTCCATCAGCGCTTCCTGCAGCACTACGTCGAGCAGGACGTCGTCGGCCACATGGAGATCGACATGGAAGGCGACGACTTGGGGCGCGTGCGCGTGGCCATCGCCTTCTGCGACCTCGCCGGCTACACCCGCTTCACGGAGGAGGAGGGGGAGGAGGAGGCCCTGTCGTTCGTCGAGCGCTTCGTCGAGGGAGTCCAGGGCACGCTGCCCGAGAGCGCCCGGGTGGTCAAGACGATCGGCGACGCCGTGATGCTCGTGGGCCAGGACCTCGAGGCCATGGTGGACTGGGCGGTCGGCTTCGTCGAGCTCTTCGACGAGCGCCCCGAGCCCCGGATCGGCATCCACCACGGGCCCACCCTCTACCGCGACGGCGACTACTTTGGCCGCGAGGTGAACCTGGCGTCGCGGGTGGTGGCACGCGCCCGGGGCGGCGAGGTCCTGGTCACCGACTTCGTGGTGGACCAGCTGGAGAGCAGCAGCGAGCATCTGGCATTCGAGGGGATCGGCACCGTGAAGCTCAAGGGCTTCGACGAGCCGCGCACCCTCTGCCGCGCCGTGACTGCCCACGAGGGCTGATGAAGGGGCCGCTGGACGCAGCGCGCAACTCCCGGCTGGTCGCCGAGGGCCGCCCGCTGCTGGTGTTGCTGTCGGGCGGTGGCGACTCGGTCTGCCTGCTGGACGTCTGCCTGCGGCTGGGGGCGCGCGTCAGCGCCCTGCACGTCAACCACGGCCTGCGGGAGGGCTCCGGCGCCGAAGCGGAGTTCTGCCGCGAGCTGTGCCAGCGGCTCGGGGTGCGGCTCGCAGTCGAGGAGGTGTCGCTGCCCGAGGAGGGGAACCTGCAGGCCGCAGCCCGCGACGCGCGCTACGCGGCGGCCGAGCGCCACGCGGAGGGCGACTACGCCGCCGGGCACACCGCCACAGACCAGGCGGAGACGGTCCTCTACCGGCTGGCCACCTCGCCGGGCCGGCGGGCTCTGCTGGGCATGGAGCCCCGGCGCGGCCGGCTGGTGCGCCCGCTGCTCGGCGTCAGCCGCGAGGAGGTGCGCGAGTACCTGCGCGGGCGAGGCCTGCGGTGGCGCGAGGACCCCTCCAACATCGACCCTCGCTTCGCCCGCTCGCGCACCCGCGCGCAGCTCGTGCCCGCCCTGCGCTCGCTGGGCCCCGCGGCCGAGCGCAACGTGGCCGAGACCGCCCGACTGCTGCGAGACGAGGCCGAGGTGCTCGATGCCGTCGCCGCCGACGCCCTGGCGGGCCTGGGCGGCGGCCCGGCCGTCGAGCTGTCGCGCCTGGGGGAGCTCGAGCCCGCGCTGGCGCGGTTGATTCTGCGGCGCCTGGCCGGCGACGCGGCGCTGTCGCGTGAGGAGGTCGAGCGCCTGCTGGCCTTGGGCCAGGCAGGCGGAACCCGCTCGCTCGACCTTGGCGGCGGCCTGAGGGCGGTGAGCGAATACGGGGTGCTTCGTTTCACGCACGCGCGCGAGGGCGAGCCTCCGGCGGCCGCCGAGCTCGCCGTGCCCGGCAGCGCGCGCTTCGGCGACTGGGAGGTCGAGGCCTCGCTGGTGGATGCCGGCGAGGTGTCGGTTCGCTCGGCCCCGTCCTTCAGCGTGCGGGCCTGGCGCGAGGGGGACCGGATGCGGCCGCTTGGCCTGGGCGGCACCAAGACCCTGCAGGACCTGTTCACCGACCGCAAGGTCCCTCGCGCCCTGCGCCACGCGCTCCCGGTGGTTTGCGCGGGCGACGAGGTGGTCTGGGTGGCTGGCGTGGCGCTCGACGAGCGCTGGGCCTCCGACGGGCCGGTCGGTCTCTCCGCTCGACGGATACGTTAGGCGGCGTGACGGCGCCGACAGGGTCAGGGTGCGGGCTGGACGCCCGCACGGGCTAATCCGCGGTGGCGGCCGTCGGAGAGGTGCTGGTCCAGAGCGACGAGCTCGCCCACCGCGTGGAGCAGCTCGCGGAGCAGATCTCCGAGGACTATGAGGGCCGCGACCTGCTCCTGGTCGGCGTGTTGAAGGGCGCCTTCCTGTTCCTCTCCGACCTGATGCGGGGGCTGACCGTGCCGTGCGAGGTGGACTTCATGGCCGTCGCCTCCTACGGCGACTCCACCAGCACGAGCGGCGTGGTCCGGATCCTCAAGGACCTCGACGCCTCCATCCAGGGCCGCGAAGTCCTCATCGTGGAGGACATCGTGGACTCCGGGCTCACCCTCAACTACCTGCTGCGCACCCTCCAGGCCCGCGACCCCAAGTCGGTGGAGGTCTGTGCTCTCCTGACCAAGCCCGAGCGCCGCAAGGTGGACCTTCCGATCCGCTACACCGGCTTCGAGATCCCTGATCGCTTCGCGATCGGATACGGGTTGGACCATGGCGAACGCTTCCGCGAACTGCCTTATGTGGCCGTGCTGGAGGACGGCTGACACCCCGAAAGCGGCCGCTACCCCACTGCTACGCTCCTGTTTCACCCTCTGGCCTCCCGCGGCAGGGCACTCATGAGCCGATTCTTCAAGAGCGCAGCCTTTCCCATCCTCATCGTGGTGGTGCTCGCGTTCTTCGCTCAGAAGCTGATCTCGCCGGGCCAGCGCGAGAAGGTGCCGACCTTCAGCGACTTCCAGCAGCAGGTCCAGAAGGGCGACGTCCGGTCGGTCACGCTCAACACGAAGAACAACGAGATCGACGTCGTCACCAAGGGGAACCGCAAGTACCAGACGGCCTATCCCGACAACACCGAGCAGTTCCTCCTCAACTCGCTGCGCGAGGAGAGCGTGCCGGTCGACGTCAAGGCCAAGGGCGGCGGGGGCATCGTCAGCGCCCTCATCTACATCGTTCCCTTCGTCCTGTTCCTGTTCTTCTGGCTGTTCATCCTCAATCAGATGCAGGGAGGCGGGTCGAAGGTCATGTCCTTCGGCAAATCGCGCGCGAAGCGAATGTCCGTGGACGCGCCGAAGATCACCTTCCGCGACGTCGCCGGGGTGGACGAGGCCGTGGAGGAGCTCCACGAGATCAAGGAGTTCCTGGAGAACCCCAAGAAGTTCCAGTCACTGGGGGCGCGCATCCCCAAGGGCGTGCTGCTCTATGGCCCGCCGGGCACGGGCAAGACGCTGCTGGCCCGGGCTGTCGCCGGTGAGGCCGGCGTCCCCTTCTTCTCGATCTCGGGCTCGGACTTCGTCGAGATGTTCGTGGGCGTGGGCGCCTCGCGCGTGCGCGACCTCTTCGAGCAGGCAAAACAGAACTCACCCTGCATCATCTTCATGGACGAGATCGACGCGGTCGGCCGCCACCGCGGCGCCGGCCTGGGCGGCGGCCACGACGAGCGCGAGCAGACGCTGAACCAGCTCCTGGTGGAGATGGACGGCTTCGAGATGAAGGACAACATCATCCTCATCGCCGCCACCAACCGCCCGGACATCCTGGACCCCGCGCTGCTGCGCCCGGGCCGCTTCGACCGCCAGATCGTGGTCGACCGCCCCGACCGCAAGGGCCGCGCCAAGATCCTCGAGGTCCACACCCGCGGCAAGCCGCTGGCCAGCCACATCGACCTCGACAACCTGGCCGCCCAGACCCCCGGCTTCACGGGCGCCGATCTCCAGAACCTCGTCAACGAGGCCGCGCTGCTGGCGGCGCGCACCGGCAAGCGCGAGATAGACCACGTGCAGCTCGAGGAGGGGATCATGCGGGTGATCGCGGGTCCCGAGAAGAAGACCCGCGTGATGAGCGAGAAGGAGCGTCGCATCACGGCCTACCACGAGATGGGCCACGCGCTGGTCGCGCACTTCCTCGAGAACACCGACCCGGTGCACAAGATCAGCGTCATCGCCCGCGGTCAGGCGCTGGGCTACACCATCTCGCTGCCCTCCGAGGACAAGTTCCTGACCACGCGCGCGGAGCTGCAGGACACGATGGCGATGACCTTGGGCGGGCGGGCCGCCGAGGAGCTGGTGTTCTCAGAGGTCACCACGGGCGCGTCCAACGACCTGGAGAAGGTGACGGCCACCGCCAAGCAGATGGTCATGCGCTTCGGCATGTCCGAGCGTCTCGGCCCGCGAGTGTTCGGCCACGATCACGGCCAGCCCTTCCTGGGCCGTGAGTTCTCCTCCGAGCCCGACTACTCCGACGATGTGGCGCGCGAGATCGACGACGAGATCCGCCGTGTGGTCGAGGACGCCCACCAGACGGCGCGCTCGCTGCTGGAGAGCCAGCGCCACAACCTGGACCTCACCTCGGAGATCCTCCTCCGCCGCGAGACGATCGAGCGCGACCAGTTCATCAAGCTGCTCGACGGCCAGACCGAGCTCGAGGTCTTCGGGCCCGACGAGCCCGTGCGTCCGCAGCAGCCGCCCCCGGCCGCGCCGGAGGCGCCGGCCGGCCAGCCGGAGCGCAAGCCGCGTCCGCTGCCACGTCCCGGCTTCGCCGGCGGCGGTGCCTCGGACATGCGCGGCTCGCTGGACGCGCCCGAGAAGCCCTAGGGCCCCGGCCGCGATCGCGTCCTCCCTGGGAGGAGGAGGCTGAACGTTTTTCGGCAGTGGCCCTCGCCTCCTTGGCCGAAGCGCGGCGAGGTTTGGTTGTCCCCAGTCTGGGGGAAACCGCTGCAGGGCACCACCCACCCACGGGCAGGGAGTGCCTGACAAGTGATGGACGGAGCCGTCGTCTCTGGCCGGGTCGATTCACGACGTCCTACTCGAACGGATCATGGGAGGAAACCATGCGCTCTGTCCGCAGTCAGCTCACGCCCGAACGTGCGAGTCAGCTCGAGCCGCAGGTGCAGGCCCGGGCCCAGCAGATGAAGCCGCGCGCCACGCCGCTCGGGATCTGTCGGATCTGCTCGAAGGTCGTGTACGGAGGAGACAGGCTGGTCCTGACCGCCGGCTCTCCACTGCACGACGCCTGCCGGCACCCGGAGGTCTAGGTCACGCGGTAGGTGTTGGCCACGACGCCCGAGCTGAAGGGGCGGGTGTCGGCCAGCTCGAGCTTGGTCTTGTGGGGCGAGTCGGGGTAGAGGCGCCGGCCGCTGCCCAGCAGCACGGGGAACACCAGCACCCGGAGCTCGTCCACCAGCCCGTTCTCGAGCAGTGAGTGGACCAGCGTGCGGCTGCCCGCCACCAGAACCGGCCCGCCGGCCTGCTCCTTGATCCTGCGCACGCCGTCGGGAACGTCGCCCTCGATGAGCCTCGAGTTCTCCCACTCCAGCTCACCGCTGAGGGTGGTAGAGGCCACGTGCTTGGGCATCGAGTTCACCTTGTCGGCGAACTCCCCTCCGCGCTCGGGCCACGCGGCCGCGAACCCCTCGTAGGTGACGCGACCCAGCAGCAGCGACTCGGCGTCGAGGGTCTCCTGGAGCTTGAACTGCTCCTGGTCGGAGCCCATGAAGTCGAACACCCAGCCCGAGTGGGCGTAGCCCTCCTCGCCGCCCGGCGCCTCCATGACGCCGTCGAGGGACACGAACTCGGAGACGATCAGCTCGCTCAGGCCATCGCCTTCGTCGCGCCCTCGGGATGAATGGGACCGCTGGACCGGGCCAGGCTCTCGCCGGCTCGTCCCGTGCGGACGGCAATGACCTCGGCGAGGATGGACACGACGGTCTCCGGGGGGGTGCGGGCGCCGATGTCGAGCCCGCAAGGAGCGTGGATCCGGGCAATGGCCTCGTCGTCCAAGCCCGCAGCGCGCAGCCGCTCCACCCGCCTGGCCTGGGTCTGGCGGCTGCCCAGCGCCCCCACGTAGCCGGCGCCGGTGGCCAGGGCCCCCATCAGCGCCGGCTCGTCGAACTTCGCGTCGTGGGTGAAGACGAGCACGACGTCGCGTGGCCCCAGCTCCTGGCCGTCGAGGTAGCGGTCGGGCCAGTCGACGACCACCTCGGCGGCGCGGGAGAAGCGCGGGCTGCTCACGAACGGCGCTCGCGCGTCACAGATCGTGACCCGGTAGCCGATCTCGCTGGCCACCTTCGCCATCTCGGCGGAGAAGTCGATCGCGCCGAAGATCACCATGCGCGGCCAGCTCGCGAAGGCCTGGATGTACACGACGAGCTCCGAGCCCATGAGCTCGCCGCCGGCTCCGTAGCGTCGGATGCGCGAGATCCCCTCGTCTAGCTGGCCTCGCGCGTCGCGCGCGACGGAGTGGTCGAGAAGGTCGGTACCTCGCAGGCTGCCGACCACGCCGTCGGCGAGGACCGCCATCTTCGCGCCAGCGGACCCGCCCTCGATCATCGTGGCCAACGCGACCGGCTCCTCCGAGGCTCTCGCCCCAGCCACCGCTCCGAGAGGACCGACAGCGTCGTCGTCCTGCTCGTGGACGAAGACGCGCACCGTCCCGCCGCACATCAGGCCGACGTCGGCCGCTTCCTCGTCGGACACGCCGTACGTGACGAGCCGAGGCTCCCCGCCGTCGAGGATCCGCTGCGCCTCCTCCACCAGCGCGCCTTCGACGCATCCACCGGTGACCGACCCCTCGATGTTGGTGCGGTCGTCGACGAGCATCTGGGCGCCGGGGTCGAGCGGCGCGGACCCGATGCGCTCGACGAGAGTGGCGCTGACGACCCGCCGTCCGTCGCGCAGCCAGTCGGCCGCGATGCTCTCGGTGCTCGGCAGGGTGGTCACGTCGCTCCTCCATCGCCAGAATAGACCTCGGGTCTCAACACAAGGAGGACCGCATGTCGGAGAAGCCCAGCGAGCAGCGGGGCGGGACCACGCCGGACGAGGAGGAGGGCCGCGAGAAGGGTGAGTGGGGGGCGACCGCGGACGAGGGCGTCGTCCCGCCCGACCTGGGAGGGTCCGACGCGCCGCGCGAGATGCTGCCGGACGACCCCGAGCTCGACAGCGAGGTGCTCGGGCAGACCACCGGTTCCGACGAGCCGGCGACCGAGGGTGGGATCGACCTCGGCGCGGGCGACGAGTCGGACGCGACCCGGGACGGTGGCCCCGACCTCCCCGAGGGGGCCGAGCCGGACACCAAGGACGTGGGCGCCGCACCGCGCAAGCCCGACAGCGACTCCACCGCCTAGTTTCCGACGACGCCGCATGTGCGTTCGGGCCTCGCGGCTGTGGCACGCCGCCTGACACTGGACACGATTAGGGCCCCGGATTAGTCTCACCCCATGGGTGGCTGGGATGCAGGACTGGTGATCGGAGTTGTCGTGATCCTGGTCGCAGCCGCAATAGTCATCGTCGTCGTGGCCCTGGCGATGAGGATCTCCAGGCAGGCGAAGACCGCGGAGGAGGGCGTCGAGGCAGTCCGCCGCCAGACTGCGGAGCTCCACGGCGTGGCCCGTATCAACGATTCCGGTGTGAGGGTGCTGCACGCTGCCCGCGCCTTGCGCAAGGTGGCCGTGGGGAGGTGACCCTGCTCGCCGCTTCGAGCGAGACCTACCGCGCGCTCACGCTGTCGATCGGGGCTGCCGCGGCGGTGATCGTCGCGGTCCTCCTGGTGACGCTGCTGGTGTACATCGGCAGGATCCAGCGGTCGGTAGAGGGTCTGCTCGCGGTAGCGGGCAAGGTCGCGGGCAACACCGAGAACATCCCGCAGCTCCAGGCAACGGCGCCCGTGCTGGCGGAGATCGTGGACGAGGCCGTGGTCCAGGACGGCTACATGAACGCGCTCACCGACGGGTTCGACGAGTCGTGAGCAACGACACCTTCATCGCGTTGAGCGTCGCGCTCGCCGTTGTCGTGGTGGTGGTGCTTGCCGTGGCGCTGATCCTGGCGTGGAGGGGGCTCACAGAGATATCGAAGGGCCTCGCGACCCTCCGCTCGGCGCTGGAGGGCGTCGAGTCCGAGCATCTCAGGCCGCTCGAGGGCGCGGTCACGGCCATCAACGCCCAGTTCGACGTGATACTCGGCGCCCTGCCGGAGATCGCGCGCAAGGCGGCGATCGTCGCCGAGCGGAGGCCGCAATGACCCTGCTGTGGATCGGGAACGCCGTCCTGCTGCTCGTAATCGTCCCGGTGGTCGTGTACCTCCTCAACGGCGTGCTCCAAGCGGCACGGAGCATCGTGCCGTCGGTAGAGGGCATCGCCGAGGCAGCGGCGGCGGGCTCGAAGGACCTGGACGCCGCGCCGCTGCTGGTCAGGACCGACGAGCAGGTGAAGGAGACGGTCGCCGGCCTGAGCAACTACGGCGGCTCGCTCGACGTGATCCTCGACGACGCGGAGAAGCGATGACTGCGGCCGGCGCGGTGCTGATCTTCATCGTCCTCCTGATCGTGCTCGCGCTCGTCTACTACCTCGTGTCGACGATCGTGGCGCTGCGGAAGATCAGCGACGGGCTCGACGAGGTCATCAGCGGCGTCGGTGAGCTGGTGGAGAAGAGCGCTCCGGTCAACGACATCGTGAACTCGATCAACGGGCAGCTCGATGCCGGCGTCGACCTGCTCGAGGGCCTGCTGGTCAAGAAGGCCGGCGTCCACGACGCCGTCGGCCTGATCGAGAGCAACTACCCCGGCTCGGCCGCGGCAGGGCTGCGCGGCTTCCCCCAGAGCACGGAGATCGACCCGCCGCGGATCGGCGAGGTCTACACCCGCGGCACGCTCACGCTCGCCCGGCTTGGCCGCGAGGCGCCGATCGCCGCCGCCAGCCCCGGCGCCGGCGTGCTGAGGGACGTCGAGGGCCGCAGCCTGGCGGCGCGGGAGCTGTACCCCTCCGTTCGCCACACCGGCCCCGAGAAGCTGCCGGACTCGCCCGCCATCGGCTCCGAGGCCCCCGTCCAATACGAACAGCGGGACGACATCGGGGCGCCTCGCAAGCGGCTCCCGGCGCGTCGGTCCTGACCGGAGGAGCGCCTTCTTGCAGACCCCCGCGCCATTCGAGTACGAACGTGCAAGCAGCGTGCAGGGAGCGATAGAGGCACTCGAGCGCCACGGCCCGGAAGCGCGCATCATCGCCGGCGGCCACAGCCTGCTGCCGATGATGAAGCTGCGGTTGGCCAACCCCGAGCACCTGATCGACATCAACGGCCTCGAGGAGCTCGCCTACATCCGCGAACAGGACGGCGAGATCCGGATCGGCGCGATGACCCGGCACGTCGACCTGCTGAAGTCCGAGCTGCTGGCGCTGCACTTTCCGCTCTTCCGCGACGCCGAGAACGTCATCGCCGACCCGGTCGTCCGCAACCGCGGCACCATCGGCGGCTCGCTGTGTCAGGCGGACGCCGCCGAGGACCTCTCGGCCGTTTGCTCGGCGGTCAAGGCGAAGGTCGTCATCCGCGGGAGCGGCGGCGAACGGGTGGTCGAGATGGAGGACTTCCACGTCGGGCCCTTCACCACCGCGGTTGGCGCGGGCGAGGTGCTGACAGAGGTCCGACTGGCTCTGCGCCCCGGCGCCGGGAGCGCGCACGAGAAGGTCGAGCGCCGCGCCGGCGACTGGGCTATCGCCGCGGCGTCGGCGGCAGTGTGGATCGACGAGAGCACGATCGCCGACGCGGGTGTCGCTCTAAGCGCGGTGGGGATGACGACGATCCACGCCACCCGGGCCGAGGAGCTGCTGCACGGGAAGCCACCGTCGGACGACCTGTTCGCCCAGGCGGGGGAGATCGCGTCCGAGGACTGCTCGCCGAGCGCCGACGGCCGCGGGCCCGTCGACTACAAGCGCCACCTCGCCGGAGTGCTCACCAAACGCGCCCTGCGCCGCTCGGCGGCGCGCGCCCTGCTACAGGAGACCTGATCATGAAAGTCTCGATGTCGGTCAACGGGAAGCAGGTGTCCGGCGATGTCGAGCCGCGCCGGCTGCTCGTCCACTTCATCCGCGAGACCCTCGGGCTGACGGGCACCCACTGGGGTTGCGACACCTCGAACTGCGGCGCCTGCGTCGTCCTGGTGGACGGCGAGCCGGTCAAGTCGTGCACGACCCTCGCCGTGATGTGCGAGGGCCGCGAGGTCCGCACCGTGGAGGGGCTCCAGGTCAACGGCGGGCTGGATCCCGTCCAGCAGGGGTTCCACGAGCGGCACGCGCTGCAGTGCGGGTTCTGCACGCCCGGGATGCTGATGACGGGCCGCGCCCTGCTGGACGAGAACCCGAACCCGACCGACGATGAGATCCGCACCGCGATCTCCGGTGCCATCTGCCGCTGCACCGGCTACAAGAACATCGTCAGCGCCATCCGCTGGGCGGCCGAGCACGAAGCCCAGTCGAGCAAGGAGGCCGAGGTATGAGCGTCGTAGAGAACCTTCCCAGCCCGTCCACCGAGCGGCCGGTGGGCTTCGGCCGCCTGAAGCGCAAGGAGGATCCGCGCTTCATCCGCGGTGAGGGCACCTACCTCGACGACATCGAGCTGCCGGGGATGGTGCACGGCGCCGTGCTGCGCAGCCCGTACGCGCACGCGAAAATCGTCTCGATCGACACCTCGGCCGCTCTGGCACACCCGAACGTCGCTGCTGTGGTGACGGCCAAGGACCTCGAGACGCTCGGCCTGGCCTGGATGCCGACGATCTCCTATGACACGCAGGCCGTGCTCGCCGGCGACAAGGTCCGCTTCCAGGGCCAGGAGGTCGCTTTCGTGATCGCGACCGACGAGTACTCGGCCAACGACGCGCTGGCGCTGATCGACGTCGAGTACGAGCCGCTGCCGGCGGTCGTCAACGCCCGCAAGGCGCTCGATCCCGACGCGCCGCTGATCCGCGACGACAAGGCCGGCCAGCGCGACAACCTGGCGAGCCCGACCTGGGAGGCCGGCGACCAGGCCGCCACCGAGCGCGCGTTCGCGGAGGCCGACACCGTCGTCAGCCGGGACATCATCTATCCGCGCTGCCACCCCGCACCGCTGGAGACCTGCGGCATCATCGCCGACTTCAACCCGGAGACCGGCCAGCTCGACATCTACAACGGCAACCAGGCTCCGCACGCGCACCGGACGGTCTACGCACACGTCGCGGGGCTCGCCGAGCACATGATCCGTATCCGGACCAACGACATCGGCGGGGGCTTCGGCAACAAGGTGCCGGTCTACCCAGGGTACGTGTGCGCCATCGCGGGGTCGATCGTTGCCGGCGCGCCGGTCAAGTGGGTGGAGAACCGCTCGGAGAACCTGATGTCGACCGGCTTCGCGCGCGACTACGTGATGCACGGCGAGATCTGCGCGAAGGACGGCAAGGTCACCGGCCTGCGGGTCGACGTGATCGCCGACCACGGCGCGTTCGACAGCACCGCCCAGCCGACCAAGTTCCCGGCGGGCTTCTTCCACATCGTCTGCGGCTCCTACGAGCTCGACGCCGCGCACGTCAAGGTCAAGGCGGTCTACTCCAACAAGGCGCCCGGCGGAGTCGCCTACCGATGCTCGTTCCGCGTCACCGAGGCCGTCTACCTCGTGGAGCGGATGGTCGACGCGCTGGCGATGGAGATGGAGGCCGACCCCATCGACCTGCGCATGCGCAGCTTCATCGGACCCGAGCAGTTCCCGTACGAGACCACCACCGGCTGGACGTACGACTCGGGTAACTACGCCGAGACGATGCGGGTGGCGATGGACATCGCCGGCTACGAGGACCTCCGCCGCGAGCAGGCCGAGAAGCGGGCCCGTGGCGAGCTCATGGGCATCGGTGTGTCCTTCTTCACCGAGGGCGTCGGCGCGGGGCCGCGGAAGCACATGGACATCCTCGGGCTGTCGATGAACGACGGCGCCGACCTGCGGGTGCACCCGTCGGGCAAGGCCGTGGTCAGCATCAGCGCTCAGACCCAGGGCCAGGGCCACGAGACCACATTCGCCCAGATCGTCGCCGAGGAGCTCGGCATACCGCCCGAGGACGTCGAGGTCCGTCATGGGGACACCGACAAGTCCCCGTACGGGCTCGGCACCTACGGCAGCCGGTCGACGCCCGTCTCCGGCGGGGCCGTCGCCGTGGTCTCGCGCAAGGTGCGCGACAAGGCGCGGCTGATAGCGGCGACGATGCTGGAGACCAGGCCCGAGGACCTGGCCTGGGAGAAGGGCCGTTGGTACGTCAAGGGTGACCCGGAGAAGGGCGCGATGATCGAGGAGATCGCCGAGCGGGCCTACAGCGGCCAGCCCATGCCGGAGGGCATGGAGGGAGGGCTGGACGGCCAGGTCATCTACGACCCGCCGAACCTGACCTACCCCTACGGCGCCTACATCGCCGTGGTCGACATCGATCCCGAGACGGCGCACGTGAAGGTGCGGCGCTTCATCGCGGTCGACGACTGCGGCGTGCGGATCAACCCGATGGTCGTCGACGGCCAGATCCACGGGGGGCTAGCCGAAGGCGTGGGGATCGCGCTGATGGAGGTCCTCACGTTCGACGAGGAGGGCAACTGCCTGAACTCCTCGTTCATGGACTACCTCATCCCGACCGCGCTCGAGTGCCCCGACTTCGAGCTGGGGGAGACGGTCACGCCCTGCCCCCACCACCCGCTGGGCGCCAAGGGCGTGGGCGAGTCGCCCAACGTCGGGTCGCCGCCGGCGATCGTCAACGCGGTGATCGACGCGCTGCACGAGACCCGCGGGGTCGACCACATCGACATGCCCTGTACCCCGGCGCGGGTGTGGGCGGCGATGCAGGGGCGCCCCGAGCCGCCACAATGATGCCCGCCCACATGGCCCGGCGGGCCCAGGAGCTCGCCGCGCAGCGCGAGGAGTACGCGGCGGCGACCGTGGTGCGGGCGCAGAGCCCGACGAGCGTGAAGGCCGGTGACGTCGCGCTGGTGCTGGGCGACGGGACGATCGAGGGGTTCGTGGGCGGAGCGTGCGCCGAGCACAGCGTTCGCGCCTATGCGCTGAGAGCCATCCAGAGCGGGGAGGCCGTGCTGCTCAGGATCCTCCCCTTCGGCGACGAGAGCATCGGCCCCGAGGGCCGGGAGGTCGACAGCGAGGACGGGGCGGTGACGGTCGAGAACCCCTGTCTCTCGCGTGGGGCGATCGAGATCTTCCTCGAGCCCGTGCTGCCCGACCCGCGCGTCTTGGTGGTCGGCGAGACTCCGGTCGCCGCTGCGCTGCGCCACCTCGGCTCGGAGCTCGGCCTGGACGCGGTGCCGGTTGATGGCGACGCGCTCGATCCCCGCCCTGGCGATCTGGCGCTCGTGGTCGCCGCGCACGGGCGCGACGAGCTGGGCGCGCTGCGCCGCGGGTTGGAGGCGGATCTTCCCTACGTCGGACTGGTGGCCAGCCGCAAGCGCGGGGACGGCGTGCTCGGGGAGTTGCGCGGGGACGGCGTGCCCGACGACCTCCTCGCACGCGTCGACGTGCCCGCCGGGCTGGAGCTCGGCGCGCGCACCCCCGCGGAGATCGCGCTGTCGATCCTCGCGAAGGTCGTGGCGGTTCGGCGGGCGGAGCCGAAGGCGCATGCGACCACCGCGGTCGACCCGATCTGCGGCATGACCGTGGCGGCCGTGGAGAGCACCCTCTCCGTCGAGCACGACGGCGAGACTGTCTTCTTCTGCTCGGAGGGGTGCAAGGGCGAGTTCCGGCGCCGGCACCAGCATGTCCCCGCCGACTGACCCCTTCGTAACCGGATTGGTGCTCGGCGCCGGAGGCTCATCGCGCCTGGGCGGGCCCAAGCAGCTGCTTCCCTTCGGCGAGGGCACGCTGCTGGGGCACGTCGTCGACACGGCCCGTACGTGCGCGTTCGACCAGACGGTCGTAGCCATCGGCGGCTCGGCCGAGGACGTGAAGGCGAGCGTGGACCTCACCGGCACCGACGTGGTGGTCAACGACGCCTATGGAGACGGCTGCTCGTCGTCGATCGCGGCGGCGCTCGGCGTGGTTGACGCGCGGTGCGACGTACTGGTGCTGATGCTCGGCGATCAGCCCGGGGTCACGGCCCAGACTGTGAGCGCTCTGCTGACCGGTCGCGGCGCTGCCCCGCTGGCGCTGTGCCAGTACGACGACGGTCCGGGCCACCCGATCGCGTTCGCACGCAGCGTCTTCGGCGAGCTGGCCGACTTGCACGGCGACAAGGGGGTATGGCGGCTGCTCGACCAGCGCAGCGGGGAAGTGCAGGGCGTTCCGGTCGCGGGCCCGGTCCCGCTCGACGTGGACACCCCGGAGGACTACGAGGCGGTGCTCGCCGGATGACCGAGGCGGCCGAAGAGGTCGGCCGTCTCGTCCCCGACGTCGAGACGCTGGCCCAGCGCCTCGGCGCGGTCGACTACCTCGTGGACGAGGGCCTGGCCACGTCCATGTTCGTCAGCCTGCGCCTGCCCCAGCCGCTGCTGCTCGAGGGGGAGGCCGGGGTAGGCAAGACCGAGGCGGCCCGGTCCTTGGCCGCGGTGCTCGACACTCCGCTCATCCGCCTGCAGTGCTACGAGGGCATCGACGCGGCGGAGGCGCTGTACGAGTGGAACTACCCCCGTCAGCTCTTGAGCATCCGGCTGGCCGACTCCTCCGGCACTCCCCTCAGTGAGGAGTCGCTGTTCGGGCGGGACTACCTGTTGCAGCGGCCGCTGCTGCGGGCGCTCGAGCATCCCGGCCCGCGGCCCGCCGTCCTCCTGATCGACGAGATCGACCGCGCCGACGACGACTTCGAGGCCTTCCTGCTCGAGCTGCTGGCGGAGGCCCGGGTGACGATTCCCGAGCTCGGGACGATCGTCGCCACCCATCCGCCCGCCATCGTGTTGACCTCGAACCGGACCCGCGACCTCCACGACGCCGTCAAGCGCCGCTGCCTCTACCACTGGATCGACTATCCGACCCCGCAGCGCGAGGTCGAGATCGTCCGTCGGCGGGTCAGGGGCTCCTCGGAGACCCTGGCGGTCCAGGTGGCCGACGCGGTCTCGCGGATGCGCGGGAGCGACGTGCAGAAGCCACCTGGCATCGCCGAGGCGATCGATTGGCTCGCGGCCCTGAGCCTGCTCGAGGTCGAGCAGCTGGACGCCGCGGCCGTGGACCGGACGCTGGGCTCCGTGCTCAAGTACGGCGAGGACCAGGAGGTGATCCGCGCGGCCGGACTCGAGCAGCTCGTGCGCAGCGGTGACTGACTTCGGGCTGGAGACCGTCGAGCTGGACCTGCCGCCGCTCGCGGGCGCGCTGAGCCGGCGGCTGCACGAAGCCGGACTGCCCATGACGCCCAAGCGACCGATCGAGTTCGCCCGGGCGCTCACGCTCGTCCGGCCGGTCACGCGGCGGCGCCTGTACTGGACCGCACGTGGGGTGTTCGTCTCCGACCAGTCCCAGCTCCAGGCGTTCGACGCCGTCTTCGCGTCCGTCTTCGGTGACCCCGAGCAGGACAGGCCGTTCGACCCGGACCACCTGGCGACGGCCGCGGCGCACCCCGATGAGCGGCCCGTGGCCGCCGGCGATTCGGGTCCGGGCGGGACCCCGGCCCCGGCCCCCGGAGGCGACGCCGACGCCGACGACGCGGGGACCGAGGTCCCGCTCGCCATGGCGAGCGACGAGGAGCGGCTGGCGGGCAAGACCTTCGACGCCCTGGAACCGCACGAGCTCGCGCAGCTGTACCGGCTGATGTCGCGCCTCGAGCTCGCGACCCCCATGCGGCAGAGGCGCCGCCGCGAGCGGGCCGCGCACGGGCGTCACATCGACCTGCGCCGCACGCTTCGGGCGAGCCTGCGCACCGGAGGGGAGCCGGTTCGCCTCGCCCACCGTCACCGGCGCATCGCCCCCCGCCGCCTCGTGATGCTGTGCGACATCTCGGGCTCCATGGAGCCCTACGCGCGGGCCTACCTGCAGTTCCTGACCTGTGCCGCCGGCGCCGGCCCCAACGCCGAGGCGTTCGCCTTCGCGACCCGGCTGACGCGGTTGACGCGGGCGCTGCGCTCCCGGAATCCCGAGCGCGCCATCCAGCGCGCTGCCGCCGCGGCGCCCGACTGGTCGAGCGGCACGCGCATCGGCGATGCGCTGAAGGAGTTCAACGACCGGCACGGGCGCCGAGGCATGGCGCGCGGGGCGGTAGTGGTGGTCCTTTCGGACGGATGGGAGCGCGGCGATCCGGCGCTCGTGGGACGCGAGATGGAGCGCCTTTCGCGCCTCGCCCACCGGATCGTGTGGGTCAACCCACGGGTCGGCGCGACCGCCTTCTCGGTCCGGGCCGGTGGCATGGTCGCGGCGCTGGAGCACTGCGACATGCTGGTCAGCGGGCACAGCTTCGAAGCCCTCTCCGAGGTGGTCGACGCGATCGGCGCGCCCATCCCGGGCCCTCCCGCGCTGCCCGCGGCCGAACCCCACGACGACGAGCCCTGGGCCAGCGCGACGCCGGTGCCCGGCAGCTCGGTCGCGATGCCCAGTGGCTACGGCCCGAGCAGGGGCAACACGACGGAGGGCTGGGTGACCGATGACGACGGCTAAGACCTGCATCTACCCGGGATGCGAGCGCCCGGCGGCGCCTCCGCATCCGCTCGGCGGGCCGCAGCCGGCCTTCTGCGACCTCGAGGAGCACAACGCCCTGAGCGCGCACCAGGAGCGCGAGCGGCTGGCGCTGTCGTCCGCCGATTCCGACCACGAGGAGGATGAGTAGTGGCCAACGAGGCTTACCGTGCGGTGTTCTTGCGGGTTCACCCCACCGGCAAGATGGTGCTCAGCCTGACCACCGACTCCGACGGCAAGGAGCCGCAGTACGCGGAGCTGGTCGCCCGGGAGCTCGGGGTGCCGGCGCTCGACGTTAAGGTCGTGTGCGCGGACACCAACCGTTTCGGCACAGGCCACGGCTACAACACGACCCCGTCCGAAGGCACTCGGGCGGCGATCAGCAGCGCCACCGCCAAGATCCGCGACAAGGGGCGGCTGCTGGCAGGCATGGCGCTCGACGCCGAGCCGGACACGCTCGAGTGGACGAGGGGCTCGTGGGTGGTCGGGGACGGGAGGGACCCGACGCAGGTCAAGACGCTCGAGGACGTGGCGCTCTACGCACACGGGACCGGCGCCCTGCCCCCCGGCGTCGAGGGCGGCCTCGACGCGCAGACGGTCTACCGCGATTGACGCTAGGGCCGACCGTCGAGGACGACCTTCACGTCCTCGTGGACCTTCAGCGCTCCGAACAGAGCCGAGTAGGGCTTCATGCCCCAATCGGTCTGGGTGATCACGGCGGTGGCATTGAGCCTGCCGTCGTCGGCGACGGAGAGGTCGAAGGCCACCGGCTCGGTCCGTCCTACGAGCGTGAGGTCGCCCTCCACGCGGAGCCCGTCCGGCGCCTCGCTCACCCGCGTCGAGCGGAACTCGATGGCATGACGCATGAGGACCTCGGCGTCGATGGTCTGGTGGATGTTCGCCACGTCGTCCTCGCCCAGCTCCTGGATCCCACCGGTGCCCTCCTGCACCCGCAGGGAAGTCGAGTCGGCGGTGAGCTCCACGCTGGTCTCCGCGGGATCCTCGGCGAGATGCAGGTTGCCCTCCCAGGCGGTGACGTTCATCACGAGGTCGTGGCCGGCCTTGGCCGCGGCCCCGGCTCGCCCGGTGTGCACCGCGAGGGTTGCGTTGTCCGGTCCGAGGCGATGCGTGCCTGACCGGAGGGACATCGCGGCGAGCATAGTTCGAGCAAAGGAGAGGCACACGCATGGCAACTGAGCTGGATCACACATTCACGACCGAGAAGCCGATCGACGAGAGCTTCGAGGCGATCACAGACCTGGAGCGCGTGATCCCGGCAGTGGAAGGGGGGCGAGTCCTAGAGCCGGCGGGCCCGGACGCGGTCAAGGCCGAGATCGTCGTGCGGATGGGGGCGATGTCGATGAAGTTCCAGGGCACGGTGGAGGTCGTCGAGAAGGACGCCGAGGCGCACCGGGCGGTGCTGCGCGTGAAGTCGAGGGAGGCGCAGGGGCAGGCCCACGCGAACGCCGACGTCACCTTCCAGCTCAATGACGGAGGGGGCACGATCCACACCGACGCCAAGATCACCGGCAAGGCCGCCTCGATGGGCGAGGGTGCGGTCATCGGCGTGCTCGACGGATTGATAACGGACTTCACGACCAAGCTCGGCGGGATCTGACCCGTGGCGAGCATCGCGATGCGCGAGATTCGGGAGGGCGAGGTCCCGTTCGCCGCAGGGACGGCGGTCCAGGAGGACCCCGACCGCCCCGCCTTCCGCGGCAACGGTCCCGACGACTACGTCTGCGTGCAGTGCGGCAACGTCCTCGCCGAGTCCATGCACGCGATGCAGATGACGAAGAAGGTCCGCGTCCGCTGCGGGGTCTGCTCCACGGTCAACGTGGCGGTGACCGAAGAGACGTGAGCCCGGAGCCGCGGATCATGGGCGTCGTCAACGTGACCCCGGACTCGTTCTCCGACGGGGGGCGGTTCTTCGCGCACGAGGACGCGATAGCCCAGGGTCGCAAGCTGGCCGCGGATGGCGCCGCGCTGATCGACGTGGGCGGTGAGTCCACGCGGCCCGGTGCGGAGCCCGTCCCCGAGGACGAGGAGCGCCGCCGAGTCCTGCCGGTGATAGAGGCGCTGGCGACGGAGGGCGTCGAGGTGTCGGTCGACACGACCAAGGCCGGGGTGGCCGGTCCGGCGCTGGAGGCCGGCGCGGTGGTGGTCAACGACGTCTCGGCCTTTCGCTTCGACCCCGAGCTGGCCGCGCTGACGGCTTCCGCGGGGGTGACCTGCGTGCTGATGCACATGCTCGGTGAGCCGCGCACGATGCAGGAAGACCCGCGCTACGAGGACGTGGTCGCCGACGTCAAGGCGTTCCTCGAGGAGCGCCTCGCCTTCGCCGTTGGAGCGGGCATTTCCGAGGAGCGGGTCTGGCTCGACCCCGGCATAGGATTCGGCAAGACCGTGGAGCACAACCTGGAGCTGCTGCGGCGCCTGGGCGAGATCGCCGCGATCGGCCGCCCGGTGGTGATCGGCACCTCGCGCAAGAGCTTCCTGGCGAAGATCGCCGGCCGGGCCGAGGAAGGCCGGCTGGCGGGCACCGTCGCGTCCAACGTGATGGCGCTCGAGCGGGGCGCCGAGGTCTTCCGCGTGCACGACGTGGCCGAGGTGCGAGATGCCTTGCGGGTGGCCGCCGCGGTGCTACGTTGAGCGAGTCCATGGGACACGACGAAGGGTCCTCCGAGGAGGACTTCGACGACATCGAGGAGGGGGAGCTCGAGCCGTCGGTGACCATCGAGGTCAGCGGCCTGTCGCTCTACACCCGCCACGGGGTGAGCGAGGCCGAGCGCGAGCTGGGCCAGCGCCTGGTCTTCGACATCAGCCTGCGGCTGCCAGAGTGCGACGCCACCGTGACCGACCGGGTGGAGGACACGGCGGACTACGGGCAGGTCTGCGAGCAGGTGGCCCTGGCCGCGCAGGAGCGCTCGTACCGAACGCTGGAGCGCCTCTGCTCGGCGGTGGCCGATCGCCTGCTGGAGCGCTTCGGCGCCGAGGAGATCACCGTGCGCGCGGCCAAGCCCGAGCCGCCCATCGCCCTGCCCGTGGACGAGGTCGCCGTAGAGGTGTGGAAGGAGGCCTAA
>DATHAQ010000057.1:0-40902 GCA_035296565.1 Thermoleophilaceae bacterium | reverse complement strand
TAGACCAGACGGCCGCCGCGGGGGGTCGTCCGTGACCCACCGAGACAGCCGCGCCGCAACGCCGGCCTCCCACACCCACTACAACGCCCGCGGGCCGCCGAGGTTTGGTGATAGGGGCGCGGCAGTGCGCCAAGAGGAGGGAGCATCATCGCCCCCAGGTGTCGCGCGGACCCCAGGGGCGCCCATGAGGCGAATGGCGAGGCTTGTTCAGAAGTTCTCGACGATATGGGCCTCGAAGACCTCCGGCTCACCAGCAAACTCAATGCCCGCCCGTTCGAGCTCCGGCTGAAGTCTCTCGCCCCACGCTTCGAACTTCTCCTGCGACTGCCACACCTCGCTGACGTGAATGTCTTGCTCGTCACCGAAGCAGACGTGCAGCTCGCAGCCGTCGGTGGGCCAGTCTCCGGCTTCCGTCAGTGCGTTCCGAACGGTGTCGTACTGCTGCCTAGACATGCCCGACGTTGGATAACGGACAACGATGCTCATGGGTATCCCCCTCTAGCTCGGATCTCGCCACCGCCCAGTATCCGTCGCGGGAGGGAGGGGGACAACCCCCGATTTCGCGCCGGGACGAGTGGTCCGCGAGCAGACCACCGGGGCTGTCGAGCCCAGCGTCCTGAAAAGCTGCCCGGCTCGTGAGCGCCGAAGACGAGCCACACGACGTCCCCGCGGACGAGCGGCGCCCGCCGGCGGACAGCTCCCCCACACCGGCCAAGGCGGGCCTGGCCGCCCTGACGCTCGGCGCCTTGGGCGTCGTCTTCGGCGACATTGGCACCAGCCCGCTCTACGCGATGAAGGAGACCTTCAGCACAGAGCACGGGCTCAAGCCGGACCCCACCGCCGTCTACGGCGTGCTGTCACTGATCTTCTGGGCGATCACGATCGTCGTGACCTGCAAGTACGTGCTCTTCATCATGCGCGCCGACAACGAGGGGGAGGGCGGCGTGATGGCCCTCATCTCCCTCATCCGCCGCAGCCGCCTGGACACGCCGAGGGCCAAGTGGTTGCTAATCGCGATGGGCGCCTTCGGGGCCGCCCTGTTCTACGGCGACGGCATGATCACGCCGGCCATCTCGGTGATGTCGGCGGTGGAGGGCCTCGAGGTGGTCACGCCGAGCCTCGAGACCTTCGTGGTGCCGGCCACCCTGGTGATCCTCTCGACACTCTTCTTCGTCCAGCGCTTCGGCACCGGTCCGCTCGGGCGCTTCTTCGGTCCGATCATGGCCGCCTGGTTCGGCTCGCTGGCGGTGTTCGGGTTGATCAAGACGCTGGGCGACCCGTCCGTGGTCAAGGCGCTATCGCCGACCTACGGCGTCGAGTTCTTCACAGAGCACGGCGGCCAGGCCTTCCTCGCCCTCGGCTCTGTGGTGCTGGCGATCACCGGCGCCGAGGCGCTGTACGCCGACATGGGCCACTTCGGCCCGGGGCCGATCAGGCGGGCGTGGTTCGTGCTCGTATTGCCCGCTTTGTTCTTGAACTACCTGGGCCAGGGGGCCCTGCTGCTGTCCGACCCCAAGGCGATCGAGAACCCCTTCTTCATGCTGGTCCCCGACTGGGCGCTGATCCCGATGGTGATCCTCGCCACCTCGGCCACGGTCATCGCCTCCCAGGCTGTGATCTCCGGCGCCTTCTCGGTCACGCGCCAGGCGGTGCAGCTCGGCTTTCTGCCGCTGCTGACCATCCGCCACACCTCCAAGCAGGCGATCGGGCAGATCTACGTGCCCGCGGTCAACTGGTCGCTGTTCGTCGCCATCGTGGCGCTGGTGGTCGGCTTCGGCTCCTCCACCGCCCTGGCCTCGGCCTACGGGATCGCGGTCACCGGCACCCTGGCCATCGACACCGTGCTCGCCTTCGTGGTGGTGCGCGCACTGTGGCACAAGCCGCTGTGGCTGGCGATCAGCGGAGCGACCGCGTTCCTGTTCGTCGACCTGGCCTTCTTCGCGGCCAACGTGCCGAAGATCCCCACCGGCGGCTGGTTCCCGCTGCTGGTCGGCCTCGGGGTGTTCACGATCCTCATGACCTGGCGCCGCGGCCGTGACATTGTCAGCACGCGGCGCACCGAGGAGGAGGGGCCACTGCTGGACTTCGTCAAGGAGCTGCAGGCCTCCGACGACCCGCCAACCCGGGTGCGGGGCACGGCGATCTTCCTGAACGCCCAGGCGGACACCACACCTCTGGCCATGCGCTACAACGTCGAGCACAACCACGTGCTGCACGAGCTCAACGTGGTGGTGTACGTGGAGGCGGTCGGGGTCCCCTATGTCAGCGACGAGGACCGCATCGAGGTCGACGACCTCGCCATTCCCGACGACGGCATCTCGCTGGTCGTGGTGCGCTTCGGCTTCCAGGACGAGCCCAACGTGCCGCGAGCGCTGCGCCACGCCGAGTGCGACGGCTCCCCGATCGACCTGGGCAGGGCCACCTACTTCCTGAGCCGTATCACCGTGAGCCCCGGCGATGAGAGGACGATGATGGCCTGGCGCAAGCGCCTGTTCTCGCTGATGACCCGCAACTCGGCCAGCCGCTGGGCCTACTTCGACCTGCCCGAGGACCGGGTGGTCGCCTTCGGCTCGAACATCGAGGTGTAGCTAGGCGGCCGCCGGCTGCTCGGCGCGCCGGGCCAGGGACTGCGCGGCGAACTTGCCCGGCTCGAACCGCCGTGTGCGCTTGCGGAAGCGCCAGGTGAAGTCGGGATAGATGACGCCGTTGCGCCCGGTGGCGTCGAGGTACCAGCTCGAGCACCCGCCGGAGCTCCAGACGGTCCCCGGCATCCGCTCTTCGAGCTCGCGGTTGTACGCCTCCTGGACCTCGGGCCGCACCTCGACCGTCGCCAGGCCGCGGCGGTCCATGGTGCGGATCGCGTCCATCACGTACTCGATGTGGGACTCGATCATGAAGACCTGCGACTGGTGGCCGGTGCCCGTGTTGGGCCCGCTCAGGAAGAACAGGTTCGGAAAACCGGCCACGGCCAGGCCGAGATAGGCCCGCGGGCTCTGCCCCCAGCACTCCTTGAGCGTGTTGCCGTCACGGCCGCGGATCCACTCGGCCGCCTTGATGTCGGTCGCGCGGAAGCCCGTCCCGAGCACGATGGCGTCGACCTCGTGGCGGTCGCCGTCCTCGGTCACTATCGCGTCGGGCTGGATCTCGCGGATGCCGGCGGTGACCAGGTCGACGTTGGGCTCCTGAAGCGCGGGATAGAAGAGGTTGGACGGCAGGATCCGCTTGCAGCCGAGCCGGTAGTCGGGGGTTAGGCGGCGGCGGAGCTCGGGATCGGCCACCTGCGAGTTCATGTGGCGCTTGGCCGCCCGCTCGAGCAGCTTGAGCCGCGCCGGCTTGTGCACCAGGCCGAACACCATCGCCTCGTGCATCCAGTAGACCATCGAGCGCACCGCCTTCTGGGCGGCGGGCAGCCGCCGGTACAGGCGCCGCTCCAGCGAGGTGATCGGCCGGTCGCTGTGCGGCACGATCCAGGGCGGGGTGCGCATGAAGACCTTCAGCCTTCGCACCCGCGCCTGGATGTTCGGCACGGTCTGGATCGCCGATGCGCCCGTGCCGATCACCGCCACCCGCTCGCCGCTGAGGTCATGGTCCTCGTCCCAGGCCGCGGTGTGGAAGGCGGGGCCCTCGAAGTCCTCCAGGCCGGGGAGCGGCGGGATCGCCGGCTCCGACAGGCCGCCCGGACCGGCCACGAGCACGTCCGCGGTGATCTCGCCCTCGCTGGTCTCGATCCGCCAGTGCTGCGCGTCCTCGTCCCAGTCGGCGCCTGTCACCTCGTGGTTGAGGCGGATGTAGGGCATCACTCCGTGGTCCTCGGCCACCCGGCGCATGTAGTCCCAGATCTCGGGCTGCTTGGAGTAGGTCCGGCTCCAGTTGGGGTTGGGGGCGAACGAGAACGAGTAGAGGTGAGACGGGATGTCGCACTGGCAGCCCGGATAGCGATTGGCCTGCCAGGTGCCGCCCACGTCATCGGCCCGCTCGAGGACCACGAAGTCCCGCTTGCCCTCCTGCAGCAGGCGGATGGCCATCCCCATGCCGGAGAAGCCAGAGCCGATGATCGCTACGTGGTGGTCGCTCATGCGATAGACCGTGTCGACCGTGCGGTGCTCGCCCGACCGATGCTCGGGCTGCGCTCCTCCGGTACGCCTCCAAGCGTACGGGTGGTCGGCGGCTCGCGGGTCGCATCCGGCTGGGACGCCCCGCGCGCCAGGCACGACGTGCCCCAGCCCAGGGCTAGCACGAAGCTGACCGAGATCAGGAGCACGATCAGCGACGCGGCGCCCCAGAGCCAGCCCGGCACGTCGTCCTTCAGCTCGCGCTGCAGGATCGTCGTCTCGTCCACCAACGGGCGCTCGAAGCTCGCCCGCGCCGGAATCGCCGGCGCGGGAATGGCCGGGTCGGCGGGGAGGAACACGGGGATGCCCGCGAGCTCGCGGCCGCGGTGCAGGCGCACCAGCGTCTTCCAGTCGCCGCTCACGGGGATCGGCTCGGTGGTGCGGTAGACGCCCTCGCGGACCCTCTCGAGCCGCTCGACGCGCAGGCCGCCGCCCTGCCAGGCGGTGGTCTGGACCCACTGCGCGTGCTTCGCGGCCGAGGGCGGGTCGAACCTCACCGTGGCCGCGGCCTGCCCCGGAGCGGTCTCGCGCAACTGCACGTTGGCGCGCACGCCCTGCGGGTCGACCGTCACGAGGCCGTTGGCGATCAGCACGCCGATAACCGCCAGGCCCGCCGCGAAGGCGGCGCGCGCGACGGTGCGGCTGGGCAGCTCGCGGTTCAGCCCCGCGCCGAGCAGGCCGCCCACGAGGCCGCCGGCGAGGCCGGCAGCGGCCGCGAGCAACAGTCCCTCGGGCAGCAGCGCGGCGGTCCATGTGTTCGAGAAGGCCACCTGCGTCCAGGCGTACTCGGCGAAGAAGCCGACCGTGCCGGCCAGCAGGCCGCCCAGGGCGCCGAAGGCCACCGGACCGCGCCGCAGCGCGACCAGCGCGACGAGCTCGAACCCGAGCGCCTCGATCAGGTACAGCGGCATGGCGGGGGTCGGCTCGCCGAGCACGGGGCCCACTAGCAGGCTGACCAGCCCGCGCACGAGGAGGAAGAACAGCGCGGCGCCCAGAGCGCCGCCGGGGCCGACCCACAGCCGGGCCGCGGCCAGGCCGCAGCCGGCGGCGAAGGCCACCAGGGTCGGGTGGAAGACCAGGGCGAACTGCGGGACGCCGAAGTCGAACTCGCCCTGGAAGGTCGAGAGGCCTATGAGCAGACCGCCCATCAGCGCCACGCGGCGCGCGTAGACCACCGTGGAGTCCTTGCCCAGGCCGAGCAATAGGACCTTGGCCCTGCCCGACGGTGCGGCGTCGGCCCGGCGGCGACTGTGCATCCCCTCGGCCAGCAGCACGGCCTGGCCGATGAGGCACATGCCCGCGCCGCCGATGAGCATCAGGTGAGTCGGGCCCCAAAGCGTCACGTCCTGGCCGAACAGGCGGTGCCACACGTCGTCGAGCGGGAAGCCCAGGAGGGCGAATGAGCCCGCGGCGGCCATCAGCACGCCGCCGATGGGCGCGCGCAGGCCGGCGAAGTTCACCGGCGCGGGCCCTACCGGCTCGTCGTTGCGCGGCAGCGTGACCGACAGGCAGCCGCTGGAGAAGACCCCGAACAGCCCGACGAGGATCAGGTAGTGCGCCGGGTTGGCCAGCGGCCCCTCGTCGCGGCCGTCGGCGATGTGGAGCGAGATGTCCCAGTACATGCCCACGAGCGCGGTGATCAGGGACGCGCCGGCGATGGCGCTGGGCAGCGCCGCCCAGCCCGGCAGTGCGGACATGCGCTCCGCGCCGGCGGCGAGGCGCGTGAGGGCGCCGTCGCCGCGGCTGCGGTGGCGGGTGATGAGGTAGAGCATCGCCGCGGTGGCGATGCCGGCGCCGGCGGTGGCGATGACCACCTGGTCGAGCGCAGCGCCCCCTGCGGGCTTTGCCTGTGCGACGAGCGAAACGAGATCGGCGAAGTAGGCCACCGTTCCTCCCACGTTCGATTGCGCCAGGAACCGTAACACCATTTGATGTCACATTGGACGCCGTATAGACCTGTTCTGTGACCTACGTCACCCTCGTGCTCGTCTCATACCGCCCGGCCGATGAGCCGCGGTCGTCCGCATCTGCAACCGGATAGCCGGCACGCGCCGCTTCCTGGCCCGCCGGCTCACGACCCGGAATGACAAGATGCGCGCCGATGGCTGACGAGTGGCGGGTGGAGATCAACCTGGACGACCCCGAGCACGGGTACGGCCTGGGCGAGCGCCTGCGCTCGCGCCACCTCGACGACGAGACGCGCGAGCGGCTCGGCAACCGCGTGGTGGTGACCCGCGACGGGCCGCGCCTGTTCCTCTACGCGGCCACGCAGTCCGAGGCCCGGGAGGCCGAGCGGGTGGTGCGCGAGCTGATCGAGCACGACGACCTCAGCGCCGAGGTGGCCACAACGCGCTGGCATCCCGACGAGGAGGCCTGGGAGGACGCCTCGCGGCCCCTGCCCAGCTCAGAGGACGAGCGCGCGGCCGAGCGCGAGCGAGCGAGCGGCGAGGACTGGGAGGTGCGCATTGAGCTCACCGGCCTGACGACCGCAGTCGAGCTCGAGCGCGACCTGATCGACGAGGGCTTGTCGGTGGAGCGCCGCTTTGCCTACCTGATGATCGGCGCGGCGACCGAGGAGGGCGCACGTGAGCTCGCCGAGCGCTTCCGGGCCGAGCTGCCCGAGGGAACACCCGTGCACGTCGAGCCGAACATGAGCGAGGTGCCCGACCCGCGCTTCGTGATGTTCGACCGGGCCAGGCCGGGCTTCGCCCGCGACCTCGGGCTCTGAGCTTCCTCGAGGACCTCGTGGGCGCGGCAGCCGGCCGCGCCGACTACGCCGACGCCCGCCTCGTACGCACCCGCCATGAGCGCGTGGGTTTGCGCGACGGCGCGATCGAGGCCCTCGAGCGCGGCGAGGACGAGGGCGTCGGCGTCCGCGTCCGGGTGGGTGGCGCCTGGGGCTTCGCGGCCTGCGGCGAGCCGACCAGGGCCGGGGCCGAGCGCGCTCTGGCCCGCGCCCTCGAGGTCGCGCGCTCCCAGCGACCGGCGGGCGGCGCCGAGCTGGCGCCCGAGCCGCCGGCCCGCGGTGAGCGCTCCGGCCCCTGTGAGGAGGACCCGTTCGCGGTCTCGCTCGAGGACAAGCTCGAACTGCTGGCCGCCGCCGACGCGGCCCTGCGGGCCCAGCCCGGTCTGGCCGTGGCGCGCTCGGAGCTCTCGGCGCTGTCCACCGACGTCGAGTTTGCCTCCACTGAGGGCGCGCTCTTCCACCGCCGGCTGACCGAATGCGGCGCGGGGCTTGTGGCCACTGCGGTGAACGAGGAAGGCGCGCAGGTGCGCTCCTGGCCGGCCTCCCACGGGGGTAGCGTCGCTCAGGCTGGCTTCGAGCACGTGCGCCGGCTCGACCTGTCGGCGGCTGCCCCGCGCGTGGCCGAGGAGGCGGTCGCCCTGCTCAGCGCGCCCCCGTGCCCCGCCGGCCTCCAGACCTTGCTCCTGGCCGACGAGCAGCTCGGGCTGCAGCTGCACGAGTCGGTCGGCCACGCGGTCGAGCTCGACCGCGTGCTGGGCCGCGAGGCCTCCTACGCCGGCACCAGCTTCGTGTCCGCGCACGACATCGGCTCGCTGCGCTACGGCTCGGAGCTGATGAACGTGACCGCCGACGGCACCTCGCCAGGCGGGCTGGGCACGCTGCCCTGGGATGACGAGGGCGTCGAGGGACAGGCCGTGCCCATCGTGCGAGAGGGCCTGCTCCGCGGCTTTCTCTCCTCGCGCGAGACGGCCGCGGAGATCGGGCTCGAGCGTTCCGGCGGCTGCATGCGCGCCGACGGCTTCGCCCGCCAGCCGCTGGTGCGGATGACCAACGTGAACCTCGAGCCGGGCGGCGCCGGGACGCTCGAGGACCTGATCGCCGACACCGACTCCGGCGTCCTGCTGGACACCAACCGCTCGTGGTCGATCGACTCGCACCGACTCCAGTTCCAGTTCGGCGCCGAGGCGGCCTGGGAGATCCGCGACGGGCGCCTGGGCCGTCTGCTGCGCAACCCCACCTACGCAGGGGTGACCCCGCGCTTCTGGGGCTCGCTGGACGCCGTCTGCTCGGCGTCGGAGTGGCGGCTGGCCTCGGTCGTCAACTGCGGCAAGGGCGAGCCGGGCCAGGTCGCGCGCGTCTCCCACGGCTCGGCGCCCGCTCGCTTCCGCGGAGTCGAGATGGGCGTGGCGTGAGCGCGGCCGAGCTGGCCGAGCGGGCGCTGGAGGCCGCGCCCGCGGGCGGGGATGCGCTCGCCCACGCCGAGGCCGAGCGCTCGCTGATGCTGCGCTTCGCTCGCTCGCGACCCACACAGTCGACGGCGGTGTCCGACGCGTCGGTGGAGGTGGCCGTGGTGCGCGAGGGCCACGTGGGGCGGGCCAGCACCAACGCGGCCGACGACGAGGCGCTCGCCGCCTGCGGGGCGCGGGCGGCGGCAGCGGCCGACGCCGCGGCACGGGCCGGGGGCCCCGGGCCCTTCCCCGGCTTCGGCCCGAGCCCGGCGCCGCGGTCGCACGAGGGCCACGATCGCGAGACGGCACGGCTCGATCCCGCCACGGGCGCCGCCGCCCTGGAGGTCGCCTTCGCCGCCGCTGCTGACCGCGGCGTCGAGGCCCACGGCGTCTGGACCGCCGGAGAGGTGGACCGCGCGGTGGCCACCTCGGCCGGCCGGACGGTCTCCGAGCGGGTGGCCGACGCCTTCATGAAGGTGGTCTGCATCGGGCCGACGGGGCGCAGCGGCTACGCCTCCGCAGCGGCGGTGGCCGTGGCGGACATCGCCCCCGCGGCGCTGGCCGGGCGGGCGGCCGCCCTGGCCGCCGTCGAGGACGAGCCGGCCGAGCTGCCGCCGGGCGAGTATCCGGTGGTGCTGGAGGCCGCCGCCGTCGGCGAGCTGCTCGAGCTGCTGGGCCGCTGCGCGTTCAATGGGCGGCTGCACGCCGAGGGCCAGGGCGCCCTGGTCGGCAGGCTCGGAACCCGGGTGGCCGCCCCCGCGATCAACCTCTCCGATTCGCCGCGCTTCCCCTCCACGCTCCCGCGCGGCTTCGACGCCGAGGGCGTGGCCAAGGCGCCGCTGCCGTTGATCGAGGACGGCGTGGCCCACGCGGTGGTGCACGACATGGCAAGCGGCGCGCTGGCCGGCGAGCGCTCGACCGGGCACGCCTCGGCCCCGGGCGGAGAGAGCTTTGGGCCGGTCCCCTCCAACCTCGTGCTGGTCGGCGGCGGAGCCGCGGACGTGGCGGAGCTGGCCGCGCCGGTCGAGCGCGGCATCTACGTGACGCGACTGTGGTACGGCAACGTCGTGCGCGCCGACGAGGCGCTGGTGACGGCGGTCACCCGCGACGGGACCTTCCTGATCGAGGACGGCGAGATCGTCCGGCCCGCGGCGGACATGCGCCTCACCGACGACGCGCTGTCGGTGCTCGCCGGTGTGCAGGCCCTGGCCGCGCGGGCCGAGCTGGTCAGCGACGGCGAGCTCTACGGGCGCCGCTTCGCGCGCGGCTCGGTGTGCCCGGCGATCCGCTCGGGCGCTGTGCGCTTCAGCGGCCGCGTGGGCTAGCGGCAATCACCGCCGCTGGCGTGGGCCGGTTCTGCGGCTAGCCGTGCGCGACGACCTCACCCTCCGTGATCTGAGGCGGGTTGGGCAGCAGGGAGGCTAGGTTCTCGCGGACCCAGTCGGCAGCTCTCTCATTCGATTCGTCAGCTCCGGCCTGGTCTTCGAAGACGCTGGTCGAAGCCATGAGACCGTCCCCGGCGTCGAGCCAGTAGTACGTAACGAACCCCGAAATGCCCTTGATGAGCGGGACAAACCCCTCCTCGACCCGCCGTCCCGCCTCGGCAGAATCAGTTACACCCTCGTACCGACGCACCGTTGCGTACACGATCTCCCCTTTCGCAGAAGCTTGGCAGCCTGGCCGCGATCATCTCACCCCGCTCGTTGGCGAGTCAATTCGAGGCGGGACCTCGCGCCCTGCGCCCCTCCGAGGGGCGTTGAAGCACAGCTGACTTGGCAATCCCGGGGCCAGGCGCCGAGCCCGTGGTCCCTCAGAACCCTGGGCCCTACTGGGGCTAGCGGCTCAGGAAGTTCGAGTGCTCCACGTTCTCCTGCGACATCGCCTGCCCGCATCCCGCCCGCCCGAAGGGGGCGAACCCTTCCTGCTGGCGGCGTCACCCGTCTATGGCGGCGAAACTCGACACGCGGGGCCGCGATCGCGCGCTCGTCGCCTTCGCGGGGCGCCAGCACGGTGTGATCACCCGAACCCAGGCGCGGACCGTAGGGCTGAGCGACCACGAGATCGACGGACGGATCGCGCGCGGCTGGCTGCGGCCGGTCCACCGGGGCGTGTACGCGGTGGGACGACCGGCACTGGCCAGGGAGGGCATCTGGATCGCAGCGGCCTGGCGCTCGGCACCCGAGGCGCCGTGAGTCACCGAAGTGCAGCGCAGTTGTGGGAGCTGATGCCCGGTTGCTCGAGCCCGGTGCACGTAACCGTCCCAACCCCGGGAGGGCGCGCACCTCGCAACGGGATCGCCGTGCACCGCTCCGCGCTCGCGGACGAGACGACCGTCAAGCGACACATCCCAGTCACCGTCCCCGAGCGCAGGCTGATCGATCTCGCCGGCCTGGCCGACCGCCGAGCCCTGGAGCGCGCGATCGACGAGGCCACAAGGCTGCGCCTCACCACGGAGGCCAAGCTCCGGCCCGCCATCGGCCGGCGGCCGAACGCCGCCAGGCTGGGCTTGATACTCCGCGGTTACGAAACCGGAAGCACAGGCACCCAGAACGGATTCGAAGAGCTGCTGCTCGCGATCTGCGACCAGCACGACATACCTCGACCAACTTGCCAGCGCCGCGCGGGTGCCTTCCTCCCCGACTTCACATGGCCGGAGCACAGGCTGATCGTCGAGACCGACGGCTACGCGACACACGGAACGCGCAAGGCGTTCGAGCGCGATCGCCGGCGCGACGTGGAGCTCAGGGCCGCGGGTTGGACCGTCTTGCGATTCACCTGGCTGCAGCTGACCCAGGAACCCGGCTGGGTAGCGGCGGCGATTCGGAGTGTTCTAGATCTTCAGCAGGAGCAGCACGTTCAGCACGAACAACGCGGAGAACGCGATGGTCCAGCGGGTGAGGTTGCGCTCCACCAGCGAGCCGCTGCCGACCGCTCCGGTGCCCACGCCGAAGGCGCCGGACAGGCCCGCGTCCTTGCCCGAGTGCAGCAGCACGAGCACGATCACGACGACCGCGAACACGATCTGAAGGCCGCTGAGAATGGCTTCCACGAGGCGGAGCCTAGCTAGTCGGAGGGCGCCCTCCCCTCCAGCGCGTCGAGCTCGCGCAGGATCTCCATCGCCTCGCTTCGCAGCTCGCGGTCGACCTTGCGGTGGTCGGCGTCAGAGAGCTTGCCCATGCGGTGGTCGAGCTCGGCGTCGCGGATCTCGCGGTACTTGGCCTCCTTGGCCGCCTCCAGCTCGGCGCGACGCTCCTCGTCGCGCTCCAGCAGCTCACGCCCGCGGGCAAGTGGACGGGCGACGATCAGGACCACCAGCGTGGCCAGGACGAGGAGGGCCAGCGCGTACTCCACGCGCCCGAGGCTAGGTGCCGTCGCGCAGGCAGCCGGGGAGCGCCACGCGTGGCACCCCTCTCAGAAACCCATCAGGCGGCTGACGAATTTTCCACGAGGGCGCGGTGTCGCGGGTCCGCAGCCGCCCGCTAGGAGCGCGGCTGGGTGAGCTCGCGGCCCAGCCGGGCCGAGTACAGGGAGCGCACTCGGCGCAGCCTCGCCTCGGGCGAGGGCCAGGCGGCCACCAGGGCGCCCAGCACCACCAGCAGGCCGCCCAGCCAGATCCAGCTGACCAGCGGCGAGACGATCACCCGGAAGGTCGCGGGCGGCGGGTTGTTGCGGTAGTTCTCGAGCAGCGAGCCCACGATCAGAGCCAGGCCCTCCGAGCCGATCTTCGAGAAGCGCCGGTCGGCCTCTGCGATGGGCTTCTCCAGCGAGGAGATGTCGGGCCGGATCGCCGTCCAAAGGTCGCGGCGCAAGCCCCAGCGGACGTCGACCTCGCTGTTCGCCTCGCCCTCGAAGTAGCGCGAGACGACTCCCTTCCGGGGGTCGCGCGTGGGGTAGAAGTTGCGCGCCGGGCGCACCACCTTACTCTCGTCGCCCTTGCGCACGAGCATCGTCGCCCCCAGCGAGATCGGCGCGCCGGTGCCCTCGCGGTCGTCGGACAGGGCTGCCGTCGGCTGCCGGTAGGTGAGCTCGTAGTCGCCCACCTTCACCGACTGGCCGGGCTCCAGCCGCACATCACGCTGCTTGAGGAAGGCCGACGAGGCCGCCACGCCCAAGAGCAGGACCGCTATCCCCAGGTGCACGAGGTAGCCGCCGTAGCGGCGGCGATTGCGCCCCACCAGGCGCCCCAGCGCCCGCGGCAGCGGCTCGCCGGTCATCGAGCGCCGCGCCGCGGCGCCGCGCCAGAACTCCTGCCCCACCACCGTCACCACGAAGGAGACGAAGGTGAACATGGCCAGCGAGGTGGCGCTGTCGGCAGCGTTGGTGGCCAGGGCGAGGAAGACCGCTACGAACGCCGCGAAGCCGGCGGGCAGCAGCAGGACCCGGCGCACCCCGGACCACGTGGCGCGCCGCCACGCGAGCACCGGCCCCACCCCCGCGAGCACCACGAGCACCAGCGCCAGCGGGGTGGTGATCGAGTTGAACCAGGGCGGCCCGACGCTGGCCTCGCGGCCGGTGACCGCCTCGGAGATCAGCGGGAAGAAGGTGCCCCACATGATCACCAGCGCGAGCGCCACCAGCACCAGGTTGTTGAGCAGGAAGAAGGCCTCTCGAGAGAGGAGCGAGTCCAGCCGCGCCTCCGATCTCAGCGAGTCCAGCCGGCTCACGATCAGCACCGCCGAGAAGACGACGACGAGACCGATGAAGGCCAGGAACTGCGGGCCGATGGTCGAGGCGCCGAAGGCGTGGATCGAGGACAGCACCCCCGAGCGGACGAGGAACGTGCCGAGCAGGGCGAGCACGAACGTGGCCACGATCAGCGACGCGTTCCAGACCTTCAGCATCCCCCGCTTCTCCTGCACGATGATCGAGTGCAGGAAGGCCGTGCCCACCAGCCACGGCATCAGCGCGGCGTTCTCAACCGGGTCCCAGGCCCAGTAGCCGCCCCAGCCGAGCTCGGTGTAGGACCACAGCGCGCCCAGCAGGATCCCGGTGCCGAGGAAGGTCCAGGCCACCAGCGCGAAGCGCCGCGTGGCGCGGATCCAGTCGGCCCCCGTACGCCGGGTGATCAGCGCCCCCACCGCGAACGCGAAGGGAATCGTGAAGCCCACGTAGCCCGTGTAGAGCATCGGCGGGTGGATCATCATGGCCGGGTGGCGCAGCAGCGGGTTCAGGCCGCGACCCTGCGGCGGCACCATCGCGGCGCTGACGGTGTCGAACGGGCTCTCCCAGCCCACCATGAGAATGAGGAAGAAGGCGGCCACCACGCCGAGCACCGCCGTCGCCCAGGGCGTGATCTCGCGCAGCGAGTTGCGGGTGAGAAACAGCACGGCGCTCGAGAACAGCGACAGGAGAAGAACCCACAGCAGCAGCGACCCGTCCTGGGTCGACCACATGCCGGTGATCTTGTAGAAGGTCGGCGTGTCGGTCGAGGACGACTCCTCGACCAGCGCGAAGGAGAAGTCCGAGCGCAGGTAGGCGGCCTCGAGGATCGCGAAGGCCAGCAGCAGAAGCCCGGCCAGGCAGTAGATGGCGCGGCGCGAGGAGACCGCCAGCTCGCGGCGGCCGGTCCGCGCGGCGACCAGCGACGCACCCACCGCGTAGAGGGCGCAGAGCAGGCCGACGAACAGACAGGCGGCCCCTACCGACGCCAAGCTAGGTCTTCTCTTTGGTGAACTTCGACGGGCATTTCGTGACGAGGGAGTCGCGCTCGGCCACGAAGGTGCCGGCCTGCAGCGAGCCCGACACGATCACCTCGCGGCCGTCGCGGAACGGGTCGGGCACCGCGCCGACGTAGCGGACCGGCACGGACTCCCTGCCGGTGCGGTCGCGGATGCGGAAGCGCAGTGCCTCACGGTCGCGCTTGATCGAGCCGTCGACCACCTTGCCGGTCAGCTCGTAGGAGCGGCCCGGCTCGGAGGCCTTCTTGACCTGCGAGGGCGTGCTCGCCTCTGTCGAGGAGGAGAAGCTCGTGTAGACCAGCGCCCCGGCCAGCAGCACGGCGACGGTGAGCGCGATGCTCAGCCGCAGACGGCGCTTGCGGGCGGGGTGCATTGCCCCGAGTCTAGGAGGGGGACCCGCGCTTCTATGCCCCCTTCAGACCTGGCGCGAGCGACGCCGCCTGGTGACGAGGACCGTGCCCCCGAGCATCGGGAACGCGATCCAAGTGCCCGAGCCGCAGCCACCATCGTCGTCCTCCCCGCCGCCGTCGCCGTCGGTGCCCTCGTCCTCGCCGTCGGACTTGGACTTGCTGGACTTGCCTCCGCCGCTGCGTCCCCCCTTCGCCTCGACCGGCGCAGCCGACGCGAAAGCAAGCGTCAGCGAGAGAGCGAGGGCCAGCAGGATCCGGAAACGCAGCATGCTTGCTCCAATCGTCGAGGCCACCGGGCGCGCCAGTATACGGCCGCCCTAGGCCGCGCTCGGGTGCCCCTCCCCCGGCCACGGCGCGAGGATCAGGATCACCAGCGCGTCCTCGCTGGCGCGGATCTCGCGCCGCTCGGCGGCCTCGAAGTGGGCCAGGAAGCCAGGGCCCGCCTCGGCCACCTCCCCGCCCTGGTCGACCTCCACCAGACCCGCCACCACGACCAGGTACGCCCGCTCGTGGGTCTCGTGCTCCTGCATGAGCTCGCCCGCCGGGAGGTTGATCGCTATCGCGCGCGTGTTCTTGTCGGAGTGCAGAACCTGCGGGTGGCGGGGCTGTACGTCGAGCGAGGCGATGTCCCAGCTCTCCAAGTGGTCCTCCTGGTCGGTGGCGGGCCTATGTAGTACCGGATGCGCGCCGGGCCATCCATTCGGCGCCGGCGTGGTCGGTCAGCCCATGGACGATGATCGAGGCGAATACGGCGAGCGCCGCCAGGTTGAAGATCTGCCCGGCGCCGCCGACGCCCGAGCCCAGCACGATCAGGGCGAAGGTCATCGTGGCCACGCCCTTGGGGCCGAACCACGACATGAACGCCTTCGTAGCGGTGTCCGTGCGCGTGCCGGTCAGCGCCACGAAGACCGCGACTGGACGAGCCACCAATAACAGGAAGGCGACGATGGCCACCGCGGCGAGGCCGTCCTCGAAGAGGCCGCCGAAGGTCAGCAGTGACCCGAACACGACGAAGATCCCGAGCTTGACGATCTCGATCACGTCCTCCGAGCGGGCCTCGAAGCAGCCGCGAATATCGGGCCGGAGGATTCCCAGCGCGATCGCCCCCACGAACACGGCGATGAAGCCGTTGCCGTCCACGAGTACCGCCGCCCCGTAGGCCGCGAAGGCCACGCCCAGCCCGTACAGGGCCTTCTGGTGAGCGGAGATCTCGTGGCCGAGCGCGCGATCGCGCGGCATCAGCCGCGAGGCCAGCCAGCCCACCGCCAGCCCCACCAGCAGACCCAGGCCCACGTCCTGCAGCACGAACCGCCACCAGACGAAGTCGTCCCGGGTTCCCAGCGCCGCCAGCAGCGCCAGCACGGCCGGCAGCGCCAGGCCGTCGTTCATCCCCGACTCGAGGTTCAGCGAGTGACGGATGAGCCGCGGCACCCGCGGGTTGGTCACCACGGACGAGGAGAGGACGGGGTCGGTGGGCGACAGCAGGGCGCCCAGCAGGAAGGCCTCGGTCCAGCCCAGGTCCGTGAGCGCTTTGGTCGCCAGCGCCACGAGCACCGCCGTGAGCGGCATCGCGAGCACCAGCTTGCGGGCCGGCAGGTGCCACGCCGTCTGCAGCATCTCGGCCTCCACCTCGAGCCCGTCTCGGAACAGGATCACCACCAGCGCGACCACGGCCAGAGTCGCCACGAAGCCCCCGCGCGGGTCGAAGTCCAGGACCTCGAGGCCCCCCTCCCCGAGCACGAAGCCCGCCACCACGAACAGCGCGGTCAAGGAGACGAAGCTCCGCCGCGCCAAGCCCGCCAGCAGGGCGCCGGTGATCAGCAGCGCGCCGAATACGGCCAGGGCGTCGTCGGGGGCGGTGGCGGCGAGCGGCATGGGCAAAGAGGCTCCCAGACGAGGTGGAGCGCAACTCCGGGCCGCCTTCTACGTTTCTGCGCTTAGCGATGCGGCCCCGCAAAGGCCATATGCCCATGCTCGCGCGGCTGTACGTTGCCGTGGCGGCTCTCGCCTGTCTGTTCCCGGTGGCAGCCAGCGCCGCTTCCGGCAAGACGCTCGGCAGCGGCTGGCAGATCCGCTCCCAGGCCGCCCAGCCCGGCGAAGCCCAGGACGCGCCGCCCGAGGAGGGCACGGGCGCGCCGAGCACTCCCAACGCGCCGGCGACCCCAGCCCCCCGCCCCGGCAGCTACATGCCCACTCGCGTCCCCTCCGTTTTCGATCCGATCGCCAAGCGCAGCGCCTACTCGGGCACCGTTCGCCGCTACAAGCTGCGCTTCCGCGGGCCCCGGACCCCCAAGGGCTTCCGCTGGCTACTGCGCTTCGAAGGCGTGCGCCGCAACGCGGGCGTGCTGCTCAACGGCAAGCGCATCGGCCGCAGCAAGACCCCCTACATCCCGTTCGAGGTCGAGGCCAAGGGCCTGCGCCCCCGCCGGACGAACGAGCTCGTCGTGATCGTCGACAACCGCAAGGACCGCCAGCTCCCCGAGGGCTGGTGGAACTGGGGTGGCATCATCCGCCCGGTCCGCCTCATCCCCGTAGGCCGCGCCTACATGAAGGACCTCGGCGTGATGTCCAAGGTCCGCTGCCGCGGCCCGGCGTCCGCCTGCTCAGCCAAGTTCCTGGTCGACGGAAACATGCAGAAGCTCGGCGGCCAGGGCGTCATCAAGCCCACGGTCGAGGCCTACTTCCGCTCACCCTCGGGACGGGTCACCCGGCGCCGGGTCAGGCTCCGCGCCCAGGGCAGGCGCAACAAGGGCGTCCGGTTCTCGGTAAACGTGCCGGGGCCGCAGCTGTGGGCCCCCGAGAGCCCCAAGCTCTACCGCGCGATCATTAAGGTGCGCCTGGGCAGGACCGTGGTCCAGCGCAAGTCGATTGTCACCGGGCTGCGAGAGGTGTCTGTGGTCAACGGGCGGCTGGCACTCAACAACAGGGCGATCGACATGCGCGGCACCTCGATCCACGAGGACCTGCCCGGCTCGGGGACGGCCCTCACCGAGGCCGGCATGGACCGCATCGTGGCCGACCTCAAGGAGGTCGGCGCGAACGTGACCCGCACGCACTACACGCTCAACGAGCGCCTGCTCCAGAAGCTCGACCGTGCGGGCATCCTGGTCTGGAACGAAGCGCCGGTCTGGCAGCGCGACCGGCTCTTGGGCCGCACGCTCGACCGGGCCAAGGCCTACCGCCAGGTCGAGGGCTCGGTCATCGCCGCCCGCAGCCACCCGTCGGTCATCACCCACTCGATGGGCAACGAGCTCGTGCACTACCCCGATCAGTCGACGACCACCAGCATGTACCTGCGCCGCAGCTCGGCCCGCGCCCGCAAGCTCGACCCGACGCTCCCGATCGCCCTGGCCATCAAGACCGGGCCGCGGATCGGCCCGCAGCAGGTCTACTCGAAGTACTTCGACATCATCGGGCTCAACGAGTACTTCGGCTGGTACGGGCGCGCCCCGGACTTCGCGACGCTCCCGGACTACCTGCGCTATATGCGCTCGACGTTCCCGCGCCAGGCGCTCGTGGTCACCGAGTTCGGCGCCGAGGCCCGCCCGGAGAACGCCAACGACCCGGTCACCAAGAAGGGCAGCTACGCCTTCCAGAGCAAGTTCCTCCGGGACCACCTGGACATCCACGACACGACGCCGTTCCTGTCGGGCTCGCTCTACTGGACCCTGCGCGAGTTCGAGATCTTCCCGGGCTGGACCGGCGGCGCCGGCGCCCGCGACCCGCGCTTTCCCACCACGCGCCACAACAAGGGCCTGATGACCTACGACGGCCAGCTCAAGCCCGCCTGGTTCATCGCGCGGGACCGCTTCCGGGCGCGCCCGCTCTACAGGCCGTAGCTAGCTGCCGCCCGGCAACCGGTCGGCAAGGCGGCCGAGCGGTCCGACGGCCTGCTGGAGGGAATCGACGCCCTCGTTCAGACCGTCGAGGGACTGCATGAGGCGTTCCAGCAGCTGAGTGAGCTGGTCCATGCTCGAGTTGAGGTTCTCAAGCGTGTCGGGCACCCGCGCGAGGTGCTGCTGGACCTCGACCAAGACGGGCATGGCATCCTCGATGTTGGCCATGCGCTGGTCCATCGCCTTGAGGTCGGCCGTCTGCTTGGCGACGTCCGACATGTCCTTCTCGAGGTTCTTCAGCGCCTCGGTGTCGTCTCCGACCTTCTGGATGGCTTCCGACATCTCCTGGAGCCGCTCGGTGTTCTCGGCGATCTTTGGGAGCAGCCGCAGGCCCTCGAGGATGTCCGCGGGCAGGTACAGAAGGCGTTCGAGGGGTAGCCGCGGCGCCATTGGGCTGGCAATGTACGGGCAATGAAGGCTCAACGGCTCCCCGACGGCCCGCGCTGGCCCACCTCGGTGCAGGCGGTGGCCTGGTTCACCCGCCCTGTCGCCTTCTTCGAGAACTGCCGGCGGCGCTACGGCAAGCGCTTCACGATCCGCCTGCCCGGCCAGCGGCCCTTCGTTCACCTGTCGGACGTCGCGGAGTGCAAGGAGGTGCTCACCGCGCCGCCCGAGGTGCTTCACCCCGGCGAGGGAGCGCTGCTGCTCGAGCCGATCGTCGGCCGCAACTCGCTGATCCTGCTGGACGAGCAGCCGCACCTCGACCAGCGCCGCCTGCTGCTGCCCGCCTTCCACGGCGAGCGCATCGAGCGCCTCTCGGACCTCGTCGACTCGGTCGCCGAGCGGGAGGTCGGCGCCTGGCCGCGTGACAGCTCGCTCCGCCTCCAGCCACGCCTGCAGGCCCTCACTTTGGAGATCATCCTGCGAGCCGTCTTCGGCCTCGACCCAGGGCCGCGGCTCGACCGCCTGCGCGAGCTCCTGAGCGGAGTGGTCGACTTCGTCTCCGGCCCTATGGGAAGCATCCCGGCGCTGCAGCGCGACCTGGGCGGCTTCGGTCCCTGGGCGCGTTTCACGAGGATGCGGGCCGAGGCCGACCGGCTGATCTTCGAGCTCATCGACGAGCGCCGCGCCGAGCAGGGCGAGGAGCGCGACGACGTGCTCGCGATGCTGCTCGCCGCCCAGCACTCCGACGGCTCGGAGATGTCGCCGCAGGAGCTGCGAGACGAGCTCATGACGATGCTCGTCGCCGGACACGAGACCACCGCGTCCGAGCTCTCGTGGGCCTTCTCGCGCCTGTCTCGCGAGCCCGCGGTGCTCGCGCGCGTACGTGAGGAAATCGCCTCGGAGGACGGCGACGCCTACCTGACCGCGACCATCAACGAGACCCTCCGCCGCAGGCCGACGCTGCCCATCGCCGAGCCCCGGCTGGTCAAGGAGCCCTTCGAGGTGGGCGGCTTCACCTACCCGGCCGGTGTCTGCTTGGCCGCAAACGCCTACCTGGTCCACCACGATCCTGAGGTCTACCCCGACCCCTACGCCTTCCGGCCGGAGCGCTTCCTGGACCAGAAGCCCGGCACCTACACCTTCCTGCCCTTCGGCGGCGGCCGGCGGCGCTGCATCGGGGCGAGCTTCGCCGTGCTGGAGATGAAGGCGGTGCTGCGGGCCGCGCTGCGCGACAGCACCCTGGAGCAGGTCACCACGCCCGAGACGGCCACACGCCGCGCAATCACGATCAGCCCGGCCTCGGGTGGCCGGGTGACGCTGCGGCGCGCCGGCGCGGCAGCGGCTCCGGCGGTACAGCCGGAGGGCGTGCCGGCCTAGCGTCCGGCCTCCCGAACGCAACGCTCCGCGGCCGGCGCCGGACACACGCACCCGCCTGGGGAACTCGTCAGCCGGCTGACGAGTTCCGCTGTCCCTGCGCCGGATGAACGCGGCAACCGGGCCGCTGAGCATGGGTGGCCTGGAGCAATCCAACCTGCGTCTGCGGGGCTAACCAGGCGGCGAGCGCCGGCCATACATAGCGCGGGCGGCGGGTGACCGACTCTGCTGACCGCCACGACGTGGCACTCCTAAGGAGGGGCGACTAAGCCGCCCCGGGGGACCGTGCTCCCCGGAGCGGCCGAGGTGACCGTCTAGTCGGAATCGACGAGCTTCACGCGCCGAATGTTCGGCTCGCCGTAGCGATCGCTGACCGTGAGGCTCTTGTCCCTGGTGTAGGGGATCTTGCCGGTGATCCGCACCTTGTCGCCTTCACCGGGCTCCTCGCCCGGCTCGTAACCGGAGCGAACGACCCGGAAGAAGTCGTCGTCGTTGTCGAGCTTGTAGGTCCCGCCCCTGACCTGGACGCCCTTCTTGGACGCGTTCTGGTCCCCGAGCTCTCCCGACCGGCGGGCGTGCTTGTTGGCGTTCTTGACCGTGATCTCGACGATGGCCTGGTTGCCCGGGTCGGCCGTGTCGGGCGAGAAGCCGTTCTGCTTCAGGTTGCCAGTTACGACGAAGCCCTTGTTCACCACGTGCTTGCCGTGGTTGCCGTGGTGCCTACCGCCTTTGTGAGCGTCCGCCGCCACCGGCACGGCGACAACGGCCGCTGCCGCCAGGACCGCGGTGATGCGAGTCGTCTTCATTGCTTTCTTTGCCTCCTTGATTGCCGACTAGCCTAAACGCACTCAGAGGCCCAAAGTTGCTGACACGGCTGCGCGGTTCGGGTCACTGTCGAGCCACGGAAGCGGCGCCGCCGGCTCTGGGAGGCAGGCCAACATCGGCTCTGCAGGTGAAAAGCCCGCAAGCGGACGACGGGCCTCGAACCCGCGACCTTCGGCTTGGGAAGCCGACGCTCTACCAACTGAGCTACGTCCGCGAAGGGAGGCCGAGTCTACCCTCAGAGGAGCGGTGAAACGGCTCTTGGCGCCTCTTCCGATCGCTCTGTTGACGGGCCTGTTCGCGCTCTTCGCGCTGCTGGTCTACGGGCTCGTCGCCGGGGGCGCCGAGCGGCGAGCCGGCGAGTCCTCGCAACTCACCGAGGGCAGCTCGGCCCCCGCTCTGACACTGCCGCTGCTGTCGGGACGCGGACGGCGGTCGCTGGCCGACTACAGGGGCAAGGTCGTCGTCCTGAACTTCTGGGCCTCGTGGTGCGAGCCCTGCCGCGACGAGTCGCCGCTGCTCGAACGCTGGCACGAACGGATCGAAAAGGACGGGGGCGCGGTGCTCGGCGTGAACGTCCTGGACGTGAGCGACGACGCCCGCGCCTTCGCCGCCAAATACGGCCTCCGCTACCCCCTGCTGCGCGACCGCGACGGCCGGACGCTCAAGGACTTCGAGGTGGCCGGCCAGCCGTGGACCTTCGTGATCGGCCGCGACGGCCGCATCACGGCGGTGAGGCGCGGGCCCGTCGACGACGCGTTCCTGCGCGAAGAAGTGCTTCCCCTGACCGGGAGCGCCTCGTGAGGCGAGCGCTGCTGGCAGCGCTAATCGCGGCGCTGGTCGTCGCACCCGCGGCGGCCGCGTGCCCGAAGACCAGCGTCGGCGACCTCGAGGACGAGGTGCAGTGCCTGGAGTGCGGCGTGCCCCTGCAGCTGGCCACCGAGTCGCCGCAGGCCAACCGCGAGCGCGCACTGATCGGTCGGCTCGTCGACTCGTGCGCGTCCAAGGACGAGATCAAGGACCGGCTGGTGGCCGAGTTCGGGCCGCGCGTTCTCACCACGCCCGACGACGACGGCTTCGACGTTGCGGCCTGGGTCGTGCCCGTGGCGGCCCTGCTCGCTGGGGCGGTGGCGATCGGCCTGACCGCGCGGCGCTGGCGCAGCAGGCGCGACGGGGCGGAGCCGGCTCCCGCGGCCGACGGCGGCCGCCTCGACGCCGACATCGAGCGCTACGACCTCTAGATGAGCGGCGGGGTCGACACCACGGTGGTCGCCGCCTTCGCGGTCGGGTTCATCTCCTTCGTCTCGCCGTGCGTGCTGCCGCTGGTGCCGGGCTACCTGTCGACCATCTCCGGCGTGTCGTTCGCCGACCTCCAGGCCGGCAAGGGCCGTCGCAAGGTGCTCGGTCCCGCGCTGCTGTTCTGCCTCGCGTTCTCGGTCATGTTCGTGGCCCTGGGCATGACCGCCACCGGCCTGGGCGACGTGCTGCAGGACAACCGCACGCTGCTGCGCAAGGTCGCCGGCGTGGTGATCACCCTCCTGGGGCTGCTGTTCATAGGCACACTCTTCCTGCCCCGGCTCAACCGCGAATGGCGTCCGCAGGCGCTGCTGGGTCGCGCCTCCACCGGCGGGCCGATCGTGGCCGGCCTGGCCTTCGCCGTAGCCTGGCTGCCCTGCACCGGTCCCACCCTCGGCGCCATCCTCACCGCTGCGGGCACCGAGCAGACGGTCGGCGAGGGTGGCCTGCTGCTGGCCTTCTACGCACTCGGGCTGGCGGTGCCGTTCCTGCTCAGCGCCCTGGCCTTCTCCTCGGTCTCCGGCTTCTTTCGCTTCTTCCGCGACCACTACACCGCGATCACCGTCGTCTCCGGGGTCGTACTGGTTGTGATGGGCGTGATGTTGTTCACCAACGAGCTCACGCGCCTGAACTCGGAAGCGCTCGCCCTGATGGATCGCCTGGGCATCAACTTCTTCGGCGAGATTTGATGCGATCATGTATGTGATCTAGTATGTGATCTACCATGGCAACCGAGACCCGCCCCCGACCCGAGCTCGCCTACGTCGAGGCGATGCGCGCCGAGTTTCCCACCGTCGCATCGCAGCTGCGCGACCTGCTGGGCCGCAAACTGGTGGCCTACCTGGGCGAGGTCAAGGAAGGCCGGGCGGTGAACGGCTGGGCCGACGGCAAGCGCGAGCCCAGCGCCGCCATCCAGGGCCGGCTGCGGTTGGCGCTCCAGGTCGCACTGATGATCGCCGCGGCCGACGGGCCGCGCGTGGCGCGGGCCTGGTTTCAGGGCCTGAACCCGCAGCTCGACGACCGTTCCCCGGCCCGCGTCCTGCGCGAGGGGACCGTCGAGTCCGACGGCGCGGCCGTGCTGGGCGCCGCACGCGCCTTCCTCGTCGGCGGATGAGCTGCGACATAGAGGCCGTGACGGCTGGCGGCCCCGTCCACCGGCTGGCGCGCCGCCCGGACGCCTGGGCATGGCCCGACTGGGCCTACGCCGGCAACGACGGCACGTTCGGGAACCGCTACGACGACCCCCGCGGGGAGTTCCGCGTCCTCTACGCAAGCACGGAGCGCGTCGGGGCCTTCCTCGAGACGCTGGCCCGGTTCCGGCCCGACCCGGCGCTGGTGGCCGCGCTCGGTGAGATCGAGGACGGCGACGGCGACGACGCGCCGCCGCCGGGCTCGGTGCCTGCGGAATGGCTGCACGACCGGGCCGTCGGCGAGGCGACGCTCGACGGGGACTACGCCCAGGTCGGCGCCTCGCGGTCGCTGGCCTACCTGCGCTCACGGCTGGTCCTCGGCGACCTCGACGCCTCGGCGATCCGGCGCCGGGTGCCACGGAGCACCACCCAGGCCGTGAGCCGGGTCGTCTTCGAGTGCCGCGCCGAGGACGGCGGACCGCAGTTCGCGGGGGTGACCTACCGGTCGCGGCTCGGCGACGACATCCACAACTGGGCGATCTTCGAGCCGACCGAAGTGGTGGGAAGCTCGGAGCCGCTCGAGGAGGATGATCCCGACCTCGCGCTGGCCCTCGCCCTGCTCGGCCTGACCCTGGCCGGCTAGGGCCCTACATCTCCTCCGGCGCCTCCACACCCAGGAGGTCCAGACAGCGGGCCAGCACCGCCTTGGTCTCGATGCAGAGCGCCAGACGGGCCCGCTCGTTGGGGTTGTTAAGCACCTTGCAGTCGCGGTAGAAGGCCGAGAAGTCCTGCGCGGTCTCGTGCGCGTAGGCGGTCAGCCGGTGGGGAGCGCGGCGCGCGGCGGCCTCGGCCACCTCGGTTGGCAGCTCCAAGAGCCGCTTGATCACCAGCTTGGTCGACGGATGCAGGGGGTGGCCGGCCTCCGCCGAGGCCGCGGCGACCTTCTCCTCGCCCGCCCGCCGCAGGATACTGGCGATACGCGCGTGGGCGTACTGGACGTAGTAGACCGGGTTGTCCTGGGACTGCGAGCGGGCCAGCTCGAGGTCCAGGTCGAGGGTCGTCTCGTGGCTGCGCTGCAGCAGGAACCAGCGGGCCGCATCGACCCCGATGTCGTCCAGTAGGTCGTCGAGGGTGACGAACTCGCCCTCGCGCTTGCTCATCTGCACGCGCTCGCCGCGCTCCATGAGGTTGACGAGCTGCATGATCAGGAACTCGATTCGCTCCGGGTCGCCGCCGAGGGCCTTCCAGGCGGCGAGCACGCGGCCGACGTACCCGTGGTGATCGGCGCCCAGCACGTCGATCACGCGGTCGTAGCCCCGCTCGAGCTTGTCCTGGTGGTAGGCGATGTCGGCGGCGTAGTAGGTCAGCTCACCTGTGGAGCGCATCAGCACGCGGTCCTTGTCGTCCCCCAGCGACGTGCTGCGCAGCCACACCGCCCCCTCATGGGAATAGACGTGGTCGCGCTCCTCGAGGAGATCCAGTTCGCGCGCGATGGCGCCGCCCTCGTGCAGGGAGCGCTCGGAGAAGAAGCGGTCCATCCTTACGCGGAAGCGCTCGAGCGTGGCCTCGACCTGCTCCATCATCGCGGCCACGCCCCGACCGGCCAGATCGTCCGCATCCGGGTCCAGGCGCTCGGCCAGCTCGGTCACGTACGCGCCGCGGTATGCGCCCTCGGGCGGCTCCTCGCCCTTGGCGCGGGTGCGGATCGACTCCTCGAACAGCCGCACCTGGGTGCCGTAGTCGTTGACGTAGTACTCGCGCTCGACCTCGTGGCCGGCGAAGGCCAGGATGCGCGAGAGCGCGTCGCCGTAGGCGGCGTGGCGCCCGGCGGCCACCGTGATCGGCCCCGTGGGGTTCGCGCTCACGAACTCCACCAGCTGGCGCTCCGGAGCGGACGGCTTGCCGGCGCCCCAGTCGGGGCCGGCATCCAGCGCCGAGGTCATGGCGTCGAGGTACCAGCGGTCGGCCATGTGGAGGTTCACGAAGCCCGGGCCGGCCACCTCGGCTCGCTCCAGCGCCTCCCCCATCGCCCCGGTCAGCTCATCGGCCACCCGGGAGGCGATGTCACGCGGGGGCTCGCCGAGCGTCGGAGCCAGCAGCATCGCCGCGTTGGTCGAGTAGTCGCCCATCTCGGGGCGCGGTGGACGCTCCAGGGTTGGCGCCTGGGGCAGCTCGGCGCCACGCACGCGGGCCGCCGCGACCCGGACGGAGTCCGAGAGCTCGGAGATCGGGTCGGACACGCTCTCAATCAATAGTGATACGGCTCGTTGGCGAGGATCTTGTGCCCGCGGAGCAGCTGCTCGAGCAGCACCACGCGCGCGAGCTGGTGGGGCAGGGTCATGGGCCCGAGCGAGAGCTTGGTGTCGCAGCGGTCGAGGCTCAGGCCGCGCGGGCCCCCGATGACGAAGCACAGGTCACGGCCCTCCATCCGGCGCTCCTCCAGGAAGCGTGAGAAGCCGGGTGAGTCGAATGTCCGGCCGTCGTGGTGGAGCAGGCACACATAAGCCCGGTCGGGGATGCGCTTGGCCACGTCGTCGCTCTTGCGCAGCTCGCTGAACTCCACGCGCGCGAGGCCCGCCAGCAGACGCTGGTAATGCTGCACGTCGTCCACGTAGGGCGGGCGCAGCCGGCCGACGGCGAGGACGAGGATCCGCATGGGCGAGTGCGCCCGGATGCTATCCGCGATACTGGGTCGATGCCCGACGAAGACCAAGAGCGCCAGCTCTCCATCCACGCCGATCCCGAGACGATGGCGGGGGTCTACGCGAACTTCGCCAACGTCAGCCACTCCGACTACGAGTTCTCGCTGACTTTCATCCGCCTCGACCACGAGGTCGAGGAGGGCGAGGTGCCCGGGGTGGTGGTCTCGCGCGTGAACCTGGCGCCGCGCTTCATGCGCGAGCTGATCGACGCCATGGAGGACAACTTCTCCAAGTGGAAGACCCGCGAGGGCATCCGCGACCTGCCCGAGTTCGGCAGCCAGCGCGACCCTGACGAGCCGGGGCCGGGCGGGGGCAGCTCGACCGAGACCTAGCGAGCCGGCGAAGGCAGGAGGCAGGGGCCGGCATCGTCGCCCGGACGGGTGACTCCCTTGCCCGGCCCTGAAGCTCGTGTCCGGGCGCCGGGTCGCTCTACCGCGACCTGGCGAAGGCCTCGCCCACCCCGATCCGCTCCACGGTCGTCGGGTGGGTCCCGAACAGCAGCTGGGTCAGGGCCGGCGGCTTGGGCTGCGCGACGTTGCTCGTCGCCAGCCGCCGCTCGAGCGCGATGAAGGCCGCCGGCTCGCCGGTGATTCGCAGCGCGAAGGCGTCGGCCGAGGCCTCCACCCGGCGGGAGAGCACGTTGCCCGCGCAGCCCACCGCGAACGACACCAGCGCCAGCGACAGGGCCAGCGCCGGTAGCACCGAAGGCCCGCTGTCTCGCTCCGGTGGGCCCGCCATACGCTCGGTCAGGCGCTGCACGAGCAGCGCCGCGGGCAGCGCCACGATCGCCAGCCACAGGAGGCCCCGCCGCAGGTCGCCGTGCTTCACGTGCCCCATCTCGTGGGCCACCACCGAGCGCACCTGGTCGGGCGAGAAGTCCTCGATGAGGTTGTCGTAGAGCACCACCCGCTTGGTGGAGCCCAGACCGCCCACGTACGCATTGGCGCCGGTGGTGCGCTTGCTCGCATCCACCCGGAACACCTCTCCCACGTCGATCCCCGCCCGGTCGGCCAGCCGCACGACCTCCGTCCTCAGCGGGCCCCCGGGCAGCGGTTCGAACTTGTTGAACAACGGCTCGACCAGGATCGGCACCAGGAACACGCTGGCCACCCCCAGGGCCACTATCACCCCGGCGGCGGGCAGCCACCAGCGGCGCCGAAAGCGCCTCACGAGGGCCAGTGCGAGCACACCGCCGCCGGCCGCCAGTGGCAGCTCGATGGCAGTCGACAGGCCTACGTCGCCCACCCACCCAGGCCAGGACCGGGTCGACAGCCCCACGTCCACCGCGCGCTGATGGGCCACCGCCGAAAGCGGGAGCCCCACGGCGGTGAGGACGAGCGCCAGGCCGGCCCCCACCCCCGCGGCCCCCAGCCAGGGGCGCCGGTCCGCCCGCGTCATCAGGCGTCGGACCGCGGCCGGCGGGCGCAGGCTGAGCACGGCGAGGGTGACGCCGCTCACCCCGATCGAGGCGAGCCCGATCAGCCGCTGGGGATCGCGGAAGTCGTTGGCGCGTTGAAGCTCGGCCGCGCTGAAGTAGGCTGTCGGATCCACCGCGGCCGCGTCGATGAGGCCGCCTCGAGGACGCAAGAGGAACGTGGCGACACCGGCCGCTGCCGCGGTCGCCACGAGCGCCAGCGACAGCCGCGAGCGATGCCTGCTCATTCCGCCGACACTGTAGACACCGACAATCCGGGAGCGGCCCCCACGAAGGTGGCCCTGCTCTCGGATGTGCACGGCAACCTGCCCGCCTTCGAGGCCGTGATGGCCGACGTGCGCAACAGCGGTGCCGAGGAGGTCTGGTGCCTTGGCGACCTGGTCGGCTATGGGGCCCAGCCCGACGAGTGCGTGGCCCTGGCCAGGGAAGTGTGCGACCGGGTTCTTGCGGGAAACCACGACCTGGTGGTGACAGGGGACATCGACATCGGAGACTTCAGCTCCGCCGCCGCCGCCGCCGCCGCTTGGACCCGCGAGAACATCAGCGCCGACGCCCTCGAGTGGCTGCGCGCCCTTGACCCCGACGACGAGAAGCCGGCGGTGGCGCTCTATCACGCGAGCCCGCGCGACCCCGTCTGGGAGTACGTCCTCTCGACCTGGCAGGCCGAGGAGTGCCTGCCGCTGATGGCCCGGCGGGTGGGGGCGGTGGGCCACTCTCACGTCGCGCTGTGGTTTCGGGACGACGACGGCGGCAAGGTGACGGGCGCCCAGGCCGCAGGGGGCTCGGACGCCGACCTCTCGGAGGGCCGCTGGCTGCTCAACCCCGGCGGGGTCGGACAACCCCGCGACGGCGACCCGCGCGCGGCTTGGATGCTGCTTGACACCGGGGCCTGGACGGCCTCCTGGCGGCGGGTGGAGTACCCCATCGAGCAGGCCGCCAAGGCCATCCAGGACGCCGGACTGCCTCCCGTCCTGGGCGATCGTCTCTATACAGGTCAATGACAGTGCGCTTCCTCGTTCCCATCCTCTGCGTGGCCGCCATGGTTCTGGGCGCCTGCGGCGGGGACGACAAGGGCAAGGGAGTCCCGTCCACGACCGCCTCGGGGCTGCTCGCCGAGCTCGGTGCCGTCCAGCGCCGGCTCGATCAGGGCAGCGTTGGAGCGTGCGAGGACGTGCTCGACGAGTCCGTGCCTGCCATCCAGAAGCAGATCGACTCGCTCCCCGACGACACCGACGCCGACCTTCGCACAGCTCTCGAGGAGAGCTTCACGAAGCTCCGGACGCTCTCCGAGCAGGAGTGCGACAAGCGCCGTCAGGAGGCCGAGGACAAGAAGAAGGACACCACCGCCGAGACCACGCCGCCGCCCACGACCACCGAGGCCCCGCCTCCCCCGACCACCACGGAAACCACGCCACCCCCGACCACCACCGAGACCACACCGAAGCCGGAGCCCGAGAAAAAGGACGAGGCCAAGCCCAAGCCCAAGCCCAAGGGCAAGGACAACAGCGGGACCGGCGGCACACCGGGCATCACGCCCGAGGCCTCGCCCGGCGGAGGCACCGGCGCCGGTGCGCTAGTGCCACGAGGGGACGGATGAGCACGCCCCAGGAAGTCGCCGGGCGCTACCGCGTCGACCGCCGGCTCGGTGCCGGGGGCATGTCCACCGTGTTCCTCGCCACCGACACCGTGCTCGAGCGCTCGGTCGCCATCAAGCTGCTCGCCGAGCACTTGGCCGAGGACGAGGCGTTCGTCATCCGCTTTCGCAATGAGGCGCTGGCCGCAGCGCGCCTGCAGCACCCCAACGTGGTCCAGGTCTTCGACTCCGGCGAGGACGACGGCTCGCACCGCCACTACATCGTCATGGAGTACGTGGAGGGCCCCTCATGCGCCGACCTGTTGCGCGAGCACAAGCTGCTGGACGTCGAGGACTCGGTGCGGATCGTGGCCGACGCCTGTCACGGCCTCGACTACGCCCACCGCGCCGGCGTGGTGCACCGCGACGTCAAGCCGGGCAACCTGCTCGTCGCCAACGAGACGGGCACCACCAAGCTGGCGGACTTCGGCATCGCCAAGGCCGCCGAGCAGACGCGGGTGACCCAGGTCGGCTCGGTGCTCGGCACCGCCGCCTACCTCTCCCCCGAGCAGGCCCGCGGCGACGAGGCGGGGCCGGCCTCGGACATCTACTCGCTGGGGGTCTGCGCCTACCAGTTCCTGGCCGGCCGCCTGCCGCACGAGTACGGCTCGCTCACCGAGCTGGCGCTCAAGCAGCAGGAGGAGTACGTCGAGCCGATCGGCGTCCACCGCCCCGACGTGCCCCACGAGCTCGACGATGCCGTGCGGGCCTGCCTGGCCCGCGACCCCGCCAGCCGCTACGCCTCGGCGCTGGATATGGCGCGCTCGCTGGAGGCGGGGCTGCAGGGAGAAGACACCGGCGCGACCGCCCTGCTGGGCTCAGACGAGGACGCCACCAAGGCGCTGACCGGAGTCACCGCGGCAACCCAGGCGATGCGTACGGGACGTACCCAGGCCCCCGCCACCGCGGCGCCGCGCACCGCCGCTCCCAGCCGCCGGCGTGAGGCGAAGCCGGCCCAGCGCAAGCGCGGCCGGGGCAGCATGGCAGCCATCCTCGCCATCCTGGCGCTGGCGGCGATCGTGATCATCGCCCTCCTCTCTGCGGGAAGCGAGACGCAGGTCCAGCCGGTGGATCGCGACGACGTCCAACAGCAGATCGACGGGCTGCGCAACCTGATCCAGCGCAACACCGGCAAGGTTCAGTAGGGCTCCTCGCCGGCCAGGACGCGGGCCGAATAGTCGCCGAGACGTCCCTCGGCCACGGAGTCCCGGATCCCGCTCATCAGCTCCTGCATGAAGACCAGGTTGTGGAGGGTCACGAGTCGGGCGCCGGTCAGCTCCTCGGCGCGGACCAGGTAGTGGATGTAGCCGCGCGTGTGCTGCCGGCAGGCCGGGCAGGGACAGCCCTGGGCGATCGGCTCGCGTGATCCGGCCCACCTCCCCTTGGCCAGGTCGAGCCGGAAGCGGACCTCGGGGTCGGCGACCAGCGCGGTGCCGTGGCGGCCCAGCCGCGTGGGGGTGGCGCAGTCGAAGGTGTCGATGCCGGCGGCGACGGCGCTGAGGATGTCGTCCACATCACCGATGCCCAGCAGGTGACGGGGCGGCCCTTCGGGCAGCCCGCGCAGCGACCACCCGACCACCGTGTGCATCTCCTCCTTGGTCTCCCCCAGGGAGCCGCCCACCGCCACGCCCTCGGGTGACGCGGCGGCCACGCGCTCGGCCGACTCCGCTCGCAGGTCCTCGTGGACGCCGCCCTGGACGATGCCCATGAACAGCTGTCGCGGCTGCGGGTGCTCGCGCCTCCAGGCCACGCAGCGGTCCAGCCAGCGGTGGGTGCGTTGCGTGGCGCGCGCCGTGTAATCGCGATCGGCGTGGGCGGGCGTGCACTCGTCGAAGGCGAGGGCGATGTCCGCGCCCAGCAGCGCCTGGATCTCCATGGAGGTCTCGGGACCCATGAAGCGCTCGGAGCCGTCGAGGTAGGACCTGAACAGGACGCCCTCCTCGGAGATGTCGATCACCTTGCTCTGGTCGCGCGAGCGGCGGCGCTTGATCTCGTCGGCCACCGACCCGTGCCCCAGCGAGAAGACCTGGAAGCCGCCCGAGTCGGTGATGATGGGCCGGTACCAGCCCATGAACTCGTGCAGGCCGCCCATCTCGGCCACGTGCTCGGCGCCCGGGCGGATGAAGAGGTGGAAGGTGTTGCCGAGGACCATCTCGTAGCCGAGCTCGGCCACCTCGGCGGCATGGAGGCTCTTGACCGTGCCGGTGGAGGCCAGCGGCACGAAGGCGGGCGTCCGGACCTCGCCGTGCGCCAACGACAGGACGCCCGCGCGGGCGGAGCCGTCGCGGGCGTCGATACGAAAGCCGGGCACCCGCGCAGACTAGGCGCGCGGGTGCCTGCGGGAACTACTTCTCCTCGGCCGTGCCCTCCACGGCGGCCGGCTTGCCATTGGCGGTCTCACCGCCGACGCCGATCTCCACGCGGCGCGGCTTGCGCTCCTCGGGCTTGGGGATCCGGACCTCGAGCACGCCCTTGTCGAACTCGGCAGTGACGGCGTCGGCGTCGACGCCCTCGGGCAGCGTCAGCGAGCGCGAGAAGCGCCCGAACGAACGCTCGACCCGGTACCAGCCCTTCTCGCGGGACTCGTGCTCGGCGCGGCGCTCACCGGCGAGCGTGAGCGTGTTGTCCTGGATCTCGATCGAGATGTCCTCGTGGGACAGGCCGGGCAGGTCGGCCTTCAACACGAAGTGGCCCTCCGCCTCGACCAGGTCCATCGCGGGGCTCCAGCGCTGTCCCTGTCCGGACTGCGGAGCCTCGAGCAGCGTGTTGAAGAGCCGGTTGAACTCGCCGGCAAAGGGCTCGGGCTTCATAAGTAGAGCCATGGTTCCTCCTCCTGAAAACGTTGACTACCCAGGAGTGTAGAAACCTCAGTCCCTGCTTGTCAAGTTTCCTTTACTCGATGAGTGAGGTGCCGGTCATCTCCGGCGGCTGCTCCTGGCCCAGCAGCTCCAGGAGCGTGGGGGCCACGTCGGCGAGAATCCCGCCCTCGCGCAGACCTCCGGCCTCGGCGGTGACGATGACGGGTACCGGGTTCAGCGAGTGGGCGGTGTCCGGGCTCCCGTCGGGCTCCAGCATCTCGTCGGCGTTGCCGTGGTCGGCCGTGATCAGGCAGGCGCCGCCCCCCGCGTGCACCGCGTCGACCACCTGACCGAGGCACTCGTCGACGGCCTCCACCGCCTTGACCGCCGCCGGGATCACCCCGGTGTGGCCGACCATGTCGGGGTTGGCGAAGTTGATGATCCCGAAGCCGAACGACCCCTCGCGCCAGCCCTCGGTGAACGCCCTTGCCGCCTCGTGGGCGCTCATCTCCGGCTTGTGGTCGTAGGTCGGCACGTCCCGCGGGGAGTCGACCAGGCGGAACTGCTCGCCCTCGTGCTCGTGCTCCTCGCCGCCGTTGAAGAAGTAGGTCACGTGGGCGTACTTCTCAGTCTCGGCGACGTGCAGCTGCTCCACGCCCCGCTCGGCCAGGACGCCGGCGAGGGTCACCTCGGGGCGCGCGGGCGGGAAGGCGACGGGGTAGCTCCACTCCTCCTGGTACTCGGTGAGGGTGACCAGACGGTCCACGGTCTCCGAGAGCTTCTCGGTCAGCTGTCGGGCTCGGTCCGGGCGGAAGTTGAACAAGATCACCGAGTCCTGCGGCCGGATCCTCGCCTCCTCCCCCACGAGCACGGGCCGGATGAACTCGTCGGTCTCGCCGCGGTCGTAGGCACCCTTGACCGCCTCCTGCGCCGAGTCGGCGTGGTGCTCGGCCTCGCCCTCGACCAGCGCCCGCAGGGCCAGCTCGGTGCGGTCCCAGCGCCTGTCGCGGTCCATGGCGTAGTAGCGCCCGGTGACGCTGCCCACGCGCCCCCCGGTCGTGCGCAGCCAGCCCTCCAGCTCGGCCATGTAGCCCGCGCCGGAGTCCGGCGCGGTGTCGCGGCCGTCGGTGAAGGCGTGGACCACCAGGTCCGGGACCTCCTGGTGGCGGGCCAACTCGAGCAGCCGGTGCAGGTGCTCCATGCTGGCGTGAACGCCTCCGTGGGAGACGAGGCCGAGCAGGTGCAGGCGCTCGGTGTCGCGGGTCGCGTCGAGCAGCACCTCGTTCTCGGCGAAGGACGCCTCGCCGATGCGGGTCAGGTCCTGCTTGACGACGGCTCCGGCGCCCAGGTTGAGGTGGCCGACCTCCGAGTTGCCCATCTGGCCTTCGGGCAGCCCGACCGCGCTGCCGCAGGCGGTCAGCTGCGTGTGCGGGTGGGCGGCCCAGAGGCCGTCGAACACCGGCGTCTGGGCCTCGGCGACTGCGTTGCCGGGGCCCGGCTCGGCGAGCCCCCAGCCGTCGAGGATCACCAGGCAGGCGGAGGGGACGCTCAAGGCGCCGCCGCAGCCACGATCTTCGCGAACCCCTCGGGCTCGAGGCTCGCGCCGCCCACCAGGGCGCCGTCCACGTCGGGCTGGGCCACGATCTCCGCGGCGTTCTCGGGCTTGACGCTGCCCCCGTATAGGACGCGCACCTGCTCGGCGGCCGCCTCCGAGCGATCGCCGACCAGCGCGCGCACGAACGCGATCGCGTCCTGCGCCAACTCGGGCGTGGCCGTCCTTCCGGTGCCGATCGCCCAGATCGGCTCGTAGGCCAGCGTCAGCTCTCCCAGGCGGTCGGGGGACACGTCGGTGAGCGCCTCGCCAACCTGGTGGCGGAGCTTGCGCTCGGTATCCCCGGCGTCGCGCTCCTCCTCGGTCTCCCCGACGCACAGGATCGGCTTCAGTCCCGCGGCGAGCGCCTTTGGCACCTTCGCCCGCAGCGCGGGATCGGCCTCCCCGAACAGCTCGCGGCGCTCGGAGTGGCCGAGCAGGACGGTGTCCACGTCGAGCTCGACCAGCATCGGGGCCGAGATCTCACCGGTGAAGGCGCCGGTGTCCTCGGCGGCCATGTTCTGCGCGCCAACGCGGATGTCGTAGTCGTGCAGGCAGCCGACCACCGTGTCTAGCGCGGTGTAGGGCACGCACACTCCGACCTCGGCGACGCGGTCGTCGTCGTCCCCGAGCAGGGCGGGCAGGCGCTCGCAGTAGTCGCGAGCCTCCTCGCGCGTCCCCCACAGCTTCCAGTTGCCGCATACGTAGGGCCTACGCGTCATCGAGCGCCTCCAAGCCGGGCAGCTCGCGGCCCTCGAGCAGCTCCAGCGCCGCGCCGCCCCCCGTCGAGAGGTGGTCGACGCGCTCGGCCAGGCCGAACTCGGCGATCGCCGCGGCCGAGTCGCCGCCACCCACCACCGTCGTCCCGGGCGCGTCGGCCACCGCCTCCGCGACCGCGCGGGTGCCGGCGGCGAACGGCTGGAGCTCGAACGCGCCCATCGGCCCGTTCCAGAACACCGTCCCCGCGCGGGCGATCTCCTCGGCATAGTCGGCTGCGGTCCGCGGGCCGATGTCGAGTCCCATGAGGCCGTCGGGCACCTCCGTGCCCTCCAACGCGGTGCGCTCGGTGTCGGCGCTGAACTCCTTGCCCACCACCAGGTCCTGAGGCAGGAGCAGCTTGGCACGCCTTCCCTCCGAGGAATCGAGCGCCTTTCGGGCGAGCTCCACCCCCTCCTGCTCGACCAGCGAGGAGCCGGTGGGAATCCCCTGCGCGCGGAAGAAGGCGAAGCACATCGCGCCGCCGATCAGCAGCGCGTCGGCATCGTCGAGGAAGCGATCGAGCAGGGCGATCTTGTCCGTCACCTTGGCGCCGCCCAGCACCACCACCAGCGGCCGATCCGGCGCCTCGACGATGCCCCGCAGCGTGGTGACCTCGCGCTCCAGCAGCAGCCCGGCGGCGGAGGGCAACAGCTCGGCAACGCCCGCCGTGGAGGCGTGGGCGCGGTGGGCCGACCCGAAGGCATCGTTCACATAGGCGTCGGCCAGCTCGGCGAGCTGCTTGGCCAGCTCGGGGTCGTTTCTGGTCTCGCCGCGCTCCCAGCGGGTGTTCTCGAGCACCAGCACGGCGCCCTCCGGCAGCCGCTGTGCACCGCGGCGCGCCTGCGGGCCGATGACCTCCGGGGCCTGGTGCACGGGGGCGTCGATCAGCTCGGCCAGGCGGTCCGAGGCCGGCTCGAGCGAGGTCTCGGGGTCGACGCCCTTGGGACGCCCCAGGTGCGAGCACAGGATCAGCCGCGCACGGCGGTCCAGCAACAGCTCCATGGTGGGCAGCGCCGCACGGATACGGGAGTCGTCGGTGACCCGGCCCCCTTCGAGGGGCACGTTGAAGTCCACGCGCACGAGCACGCGGTCCCCAGGAGCGACCGGCAGATCCCTGACACTGCGTTTGCCGAGGCGTCCTTGCCCGGCGGCGACCTCCTGCACCTGTTAGGCCACCGCTGCGCCGGCCAGCACGCGCTCGGCCAGCTCCACGACCCGGTTGGAGTAGCCCCACTCGTTGTCGTACCAGGCCACGACCTTGACCAGACGGTCGTCGATGACCATGGTCAGCTCGGAGTCGAACACCGACGAGTAGGACGAGCCCACGATGTCGGTGGAGACCAGCGGGTCGTCGCTGTACTTGAGGATGCCCTCCAGCGAGCCCTGGTCCGCCTTGTCGGCGAAGGCCTGGTTGATCTCCTCGACGCTGGTGTCTCGACTGGCCATGAAGTTGAGGTCCACCACCGAGCCGGTGGCCACCGGCGCCCGGACGGCGATCCCGTTCAGCTTGCCCTCCAGCTCGGGCACCACGAGGCCGATTGCCTTGGCGGCACCGGTGGAGGTGGGCACCAAGTTGACCGCTGCCGCCCGCGCACGGCGCAGGTCCTTGTGGGGACCGTCCTGGAGGTTCTGGTCGGCCGTGTAGGCGTGGATCGTCGTCATGATCCCGTGGTCGATCCCGACCGACTCGTGCAGCACCTTGGCCACGGGCGCCAGGCAGTTGGTGGTGCAGGACGCGTTGGAGATCACGTGGTGCGAGTCGGCGTCGTAGGCGTCGTCGTTGACGCCCAGGGCCAGGGTCACGTCCGGGCCCTTGGCCGGCGCGGAGATGATCACCTTCTTCGCCCCGGCGTCGAGATGCTTGGCGGCGTTCTCGCGGTCGGTGAACAGTCCGGTGGACTCGATCACCACGTCGGCGCCCGCGTCGCTCCAGGGCAGCGCCGCCGGGTCACGCTCGGCGAAGACCTTCAGCTCCTTGCCGTCCACCAGCAGGCCGTTCTCGGTCGCCTCGACCTCGCCCGGGAAGGCGCCCAGGATCGAGTCGTACTTGAGCAGGTGAGCGAGCGTCCTGGAGTCGGTGAGGTCGTTGACGCCGACCCACTCGATGTCGGCGTCTCGGGCGTGGGCTGCCCGGAAGACGTTGCGGCCGATGCGGCCGAATCCGTTGATGCCGGCCCTCAGGGCCATGGATGGATTCCTTTCGTCGACTGCGGCTGAACGCGGGGCCGCTCGACCCTACCCGAGCTGGGGCGGTTTCATCCCCGGCGGACCTGCTTCTCGATGTCGCGGTGTACCACGTCGACCAGGTAGCGGCCCCCCTCCCCATACAGGTCGGCCAGCCGCTGGGCCACCACCACCGAGCGGTGCCGCCCCCCCGTGCAGCCCACGCCGACGGTCAGATGGGCCTTGCCCTCCTGCTCGTAGGCGGGCAGCAGGTAGTCCAGGAGCGGGATCAGGCGGTCGTAGAAGTCGCCCAGGCCGTCGGTGCTGTTGACGTACTCCTGCACCACGGAGTCGAGGCCCGTGAGGGGACGCAGCTCGTCCTCGTAGTGGGGATTGGGCAGGAAGCGGACGTCGAACAGGAGGTCGGCCTCGCGCGGGCTCCCGTGCTTGAAGCCGAAGGTCAGGAAGGTGACGGCCAGCTTGCCGACCGTGCCGCGCGGCAGCATCTTGTCCGCGACGACCTTGCGCAGGCGCGCCGCGGTGAAGTCGCTGGTGTCGATCGAGACGTCGGCGCGGCTCTTCAGCGGCGCGAGCAGCTTGCGCTCCGCTGCGATGCCCTGCGCGACCTGCCCGCCGTTGGCCAGCGGGTGGCGCCGGCGGGTCTCCTTGTAGCGGTCGAGTAGAACGTCCTCCGCGGCCTCGAGGAACAGCAGGCGGATGCGGGCGCCGCGGGCGTCGAGGACCCGCAGCAGCCCGTCGAAGTACTCGCCCCCGCGAACGTCGCAGACCACCGCCGCCCGCTCCACCTTGCTGCCCTCGTGGTCGAAGAGGTCGGCCAGCGAGCCGATCATCTCCGGCGGCAGGTTGTCGACGCAGAAGTAGCCGCCGTCCTCGAAACAGGCCATCGCCTGCGACTTCCCTGCGCCGGAGAAGCCGGTGATGACCACGAAGTCGTCGATGCCTAACCGGCCTTGTGCAGTTGCCAGTGGATGTCGCGGGCCACCTTACCCGGCAGCCCGGGCACCGCCTCGAGCTCCTCGCGGCTGGCGGCCATCACCCGGTCGGGGGTGCCGAAGTGCGTGATGAGCAGGCGTTTTCTGGCCGGCCCGACGCCCGGCAGCTCGTCGAGGGCCGAGCGCGTCATCTCGCGGTCCCGCCGGCCGCGGTGGAACTCGATAGCGAAGCGGTGGGCCTCGTCGCGCACCCGCTGGAGCAGCTGCAGCTCGGGGGTGTCGTGGTCCATGACCAGCGGCGTGCTGTGGCCGGGTAGGAACACCTCCTCGATCCGCTTGGCGAGGCTGATCACCGTCACGCCCAGCTCGCGGAACTCGGTCAGCTCGCGCAGGCCAGCCGCCAGTTGGCCCTTGCCGCCGTCGATGACGATCACCGCCGGGACCGAGGCGAAGCTCTCGTCGAAGGCGCGGTCGTGCGGCGAGCGCTCCTTGTGAGCGACGTACTGGGCCATGCGGCGGCTCAGCACCTCCCCCATGGCGGCGAAGTCGTCCTGGACGGCCTCCCGGATCCCGAAGCGCCGGTAATCCGACTTCTTGGGCGCACCCCCCTCGAACACCACCATCGAGGCCACCGTGTGGGTCTCGCCGAGGTTGGAGATGTCGAAGCACTCGATCCGCATGGGGATCGTCTCCATCCCGAGCGCCTGCTGCAGGCCGTCGAGGGCCTCGATGCGCTGTGTACGCCGCCGCTCGGACCGCAGCCGGTCCTGGTCGAGCGCCAAACGAGCGTTGCGCTCGGCCAGCTCGAAGATGCGCCGCTTGTCGCCGCGCTCGGCGTGGCGCACCTCAACCGCGCCGCCGCGGCGCTCGGCCAGCAGCTGCCCGATCGTCCCCGGATCGTCCAGGCCACGCGGGACGATCACCTGCGGCGGGATCGACATGGCGCTCGCGTAGTACTGGAGCAGGAACTCCTCCGCCACCTCGGCCTCCTCGTGGCGCGCGGCGTTCTCGAGGTAGAAGCTCTGGCGGTCGGCCAGGATCCCATCACGCACCTGGAACACCTGCGCGTTGGCGTCGGTGTCCTCCACCGCCACTGCGATCGCGTCGACCGTGCCCACCGCCTCATTGGAGACCCGCTGGCGCTCCAGCAGCGAGCGCACGGCCTTGAGCTGGTTGCGAAACCGGGCGGCCTGTTCGAACTCCTGCGCCGCGGCGGCGCCCTGCATGTCGCTCTCGAGCTCGCGCTCGATGTCCCGGTAGCGCCCGGACAGGAAGCCGACGATCGCGTCCACGTTGCGCCGGTACTCCTCGGCGGAGACGTAGCCCACGCACGGGGCCTGGCAGCGCTTGATGAAGTAGTCCAAGCAGGGGCTGCCGCTGGCCCGCCCGGGCTCGGGGCCGTCGCAGGTGCGGTACTGGAAGACCTTGCCCAGCAGGTCGAGCGTCTCGCGAACCCGCTTGGCGTTGGAGAAGGGGCCGAAGTACGCGCGGTTGCGCCGGTGGCGCTCGCGCGTGAAGTAGATGCGCGGGAACTCCTCGTCGAGGGAGATCGCGATGTAGGGGTAGGACTTGTCATCGCGAAGCCGGACGTTGTAGAGGGGCCGGTACTGCTTGATGAAGTTCTGCTCGGCGAGGAATGCCTCGGCCTCGGTCTCGGTGACCACGAAGTCGATCTGGTCGATGAGCTCGACCATGTCCCCGCCGCCCTTGGTCGAGGGGTTGGAGAAGTGCGAGGCGACCCGCTTGCGGATCGACTTCGCCTTGCCGACGTAAATGACCTTGCCGCGCTCGTCGCGGAACAGGTAGCTGCCAGGGCCGTCGGGAAGCGACCGCCGCTGGGCGGTCAGGTTGCCCTCGAGCTCCTTGTTGGTGGGCGAAGAGGCCACACCTCGAGGATAGGTCCCGTTCTGGCTGTGCCCTCGGAGCTACTCGAGGGCGCGACCCACGCTGTCGGCCACGCAGGCGGGCTTCTCCGCGCCCTCCACCTCGACCGTCCAGCGCTGGGTGATCTGGTGCCAGCCGTCCCCGACCTCGTCCACGGAGATCACCTCGACGCTCGCCCGGATCCGCGAGTCGACCGGCACCGGCGCCGGGAAGCGGACCTTGTTCCAGCCGTAGTTGACGCCGAGCTTGAAGCCGCCGGTCTCCAGCAGGCCGTCGCGGAAGCCGTCGATCATCGACAGGGTCAGGTTGCCGTGCGCGATCGTCTTGCCGAAGGGGCTCTCGCGCTCCGCCCGCTCGGTGTCCACGTGGATCCACTGGTGGTCCCCGCTGACCTCGGCGAAGGCGTCGATCAGCTCCTGGTCCACGGTGCGCCAGTCGCCTGGGCCGATGGTCCGGCCCACGAGCTCGCGGACCTCATCGATCCCGCTGACGCTGACCGCGGCCACGCCCCCGGCTCCCTATGCCGCCGGGGCGGGGGCCGGCGTGTGCTGGGCCCGGCGCCGGCGCGCCTCGCGCCAGGTGACCAGGCGGCCGCGCTCCTCGTCGATGAGCTTCAGCCGCGTGGCCTTCACGCCGTCCCAGAAGGTGAGCGTCGGTACGTCGTGGAACACGGGGTTGTCGTCGTGGGCCCGCTGGAGGTTGTAGTTCGGAATGCGCGCGCTCAGGTGATGCACGTGGTGCAGGCCGATGTTCCCGGTGAAGAACTGCAGCCACTTCGGCAGCTTGAGGTAGGAGCTGCCCTGCAGGGCGGCGTCAGCGTAGCTCCAGGAGTCGGTGTTCTCCCAGTAGACGTCCTCGAACTGGTGCTGGACGTAGAACAGCCAGACGCCCATGCCCCCGGCGAGGAACAGGACCGGCGCCTGCACGAGCAGGAACTCGACCGGCCCCATCAGGAAGCAGAGCGCGGTGACCATCAGGGCGACGGCCAGGTTGGTGTAGATCACACTGCGCTTGATGCGCGGACGCATGTCGTTGGACCACAGGCGCGGCTGGATGACCATCGAGAACACCGGGCCGAGCGTGAACATGATCAGCGGGCTCCGAAACAGGCGGTAGCCCAGGCGCTTGCCGAACGACGAGGCCTGATACTCCGCGAGGGTCAGCGTCGGCAGGTCGCCGACACCGCGGCGGTCGAGGTCGCCGGCCGAGGCGTGGTGGACGGCGTGGCTGTGGCGCCAGGGGTAGAAGGCGTGGAAGAGCATGAGGCCGGTGGCCTTGCCCACCCAGGCGTTCGCCCGCTTGGAGGGCAGGAACGACCCGTGCGCGCAGTCGTGGAAGACGATGTAGCTCCGCAGCGCGAAGCCGGCGGCGGGGACGGAGATCGCCAGCGTCAGCCAGTAGGAGACGTCCAGCGCGAGGTACATGGCCACGAAGAGGGCCAAGTACGGCACCACGGACGTGAGGACGTCGAGCACGCTCCGGCCGATGCGGGCCTGTGCATATGGCTCGAGGGTTTCCCGCCACCAGGGCCGCCCGCCCTCGGTGCGCTCGTGGCCCGTCGCTCTCTCTGTCCCAGCCTCGGTCAATGAACCTCCCTTCGCGTACGTAGACGCGGGATGCTAGACACCAAAAGCCTTACCCGCCGTTCCGAATTAGGGAACCCTTACACAGAATCGGGTAGGAAGCGC
>DATHAQ010000056.1:0-47964 GCA_035296565.1 Thermoleophilaceae bacterium | reverse complement strand
GCCGGCGACGGGCGGGAGCTCGGGCAGGTGGACGCTGACCTCCTCCGGCTCGCTGCCGACCGCATCGCGCTCGCGATTCAGCGTGCCCAGCTCTACGAGCGCGAGCACTTCGCCGCGCAGACCTTCCAGCGAAGCCTCCTGCCGGAGCGCCTTCCGGAGATACCCGGTCTGATGGTCGCGGCGCGCTACATGCCCGCGCGCGAGGAGGCGAAGGTCGGTGGCGACTGGTACGACGTCCTCGAGCTGCCCGGAGACGCCGTGGGGCTTGCGATGGGCGACGTGGTTAGCCATGGGATCCGAGCCGCCTCGATAATGGGCCAGATCCGTAGCGCGATGCGTGCTTACGCCTTCGACGACGAGTCGCCGGGGGACACGCTGACGAAGCTCAACGCGGTCATGAGAGGGCTCGATCAGCGCGAGACCGCCACCGCCGTGTACCTCGCGCTCGACCTCGCGGAGCGGACCCTCTGCTTAGCCAGCGCCGGTCATCCACCGCCGCTCTTGATAGACCCGGCTGGGAGCGCCGAGCTTCTCGAGGCGGGTCGATCGGTGCCGCTGGGCGTGGACGCGGGGACCCGCTATCCGGAGGCTGTCGAGCGGCTCGAGCCAGGCTCGACGATCCTGCTTTACACAGATGGGCTGGTCGAGCGGCGGGGCAGCTCGCTCAACGAGGGGCTCGAGCGCCTGGTATCCGAAGCGACAGGGCAGTCGGCCGAGCCCGGACCCCTCTGCGACCGGCTCATCGGCGCGCTGCTCGGCGACCAGCCCCCGCTCGACGACGTGGCGGTCCTGGCCGCCCACGTCGTCAGCGTCCCGGAAGAGCGGCTGGAGCTGGAGCTTCCCTGCAGGCCGAGCACCCTCGCGCCGCTCCGTCGGACACTCCAACACTGGCTGTCTGGCGTTCGCCCCTCGGGCGACGAGCTGCAGGACATCCTCGTGGCCGTGTCGGAGGCGGCGAGCAATGCGATCGAGCACGCGTACGGGCCCGTCGAGGCAAGCTATCGGGTCGAGGGCCGGCTTGCGGGAGATCGGGTTTCAGTCACGGTGACCGACTCGGGAAGCTGGCGGGAGCGGCGCGGCCTCGACCGTGGTCGAGGCACGGCTTTGATGCGCGGGTTGATGGACGGGTTCGAGGTCTACCCGTCGGAGGCCGGCACGGTCGTGCAGCTCGAGCGCAGGCTCGGCTCCAGGACGGGCGCGTGAGCGCCCAGGCCGACATCCACACGACGAGTGACGCCCACGGTGTCGTCATCGCACGCATAGCGGGTGAGATAGACACCTCGAACGCGGCCGGCGTGGGAGACCGGCTCACCGCGGCGGTTCCCAATACGGCCCCGGGGATGGTGCTCGATCTGTCCGAGCTGAGCTATGTCGACAGCTCCGGGGTCGAGCTTCTCTTCCGCCTCGGAGAGCGGCTCGAGGACCGCCGGCAGCGGCTCGCAGTCGCGTTGCCGGAGGGCGCCCCGATCGCACGCGTCTTCGAGATCGTGCGGTTCCGCGAGAAGCTTCCGCTCGTCGGCTCGGTGGCTGAGGCTGGAGTGCTGCTGCGGGGCGACTCTCTCTGAGTCCGGCGGGCGCTGTCCCGGTGCAGGCACGCCGCTACACCTGAGTTCATGGCTTGGCCGATGCCCAGGAGGAGCCCCGTGCTTGCTTCGCCGCGCTCCCCGCGACGTCAGAACGCGCAGTCTTCGATGCGCGACTTTGTCGATGCCGGAATAGAGGTGGGATAGCCCACCCAGACTGTTCCTTTGACGACAGTGGTGCCGGTCTTACCGGCCGCCGCCCCGAAGTCCTTCCAGGATTTGGCCTCGTGCCGCGCTTCGTCCTCACTCTTGTCCACCTCGATAGGGACGGCCCCGCTCCCGCCTCTCAGCGGCACCTGGACCTGCTTGCTCACCGCGGTGGACCTGTACGGGATCTTGACTCCGGTCAGGCAGTCGCGAATATCGCCAAGGCTCTTCGAGTCCGATGAACCGCAGCCGGCGATCTCAGCGGCCGCCACCAAGGTGGCGACCCCGGCCACGAGGGAAAGCCGTGCGCTTGACCGAACTAGCTTCACTTGTCTGTCGCCACCCTGGGCATCAAGTCGCTGATCTCCGTGTCGCGGTCCGCTTTCGTCTTTGGACTATGGCGTCAACGGCCGAAAGAACAAAGTCCCTCGGCAAGCGAGCTGAACGGCGAGGTGGAGTGGCTAGCCGACCCGGCCAGGTCGGCTAGGCGGCGGACCTCTCCTCAGAGACGCTTTCCTCGTGTCAGTGAGTGGCGACGCTTCAAGTCGAAGCCGAGCCGAGCCAGGTGGCGGCGTGCCACCGCGCTCGTGAAGTCGCGGCTCGCCAGGCCAGTGGCTTTGGCGAACACTTGGTTGACCGGATACCAGACGCCGCCCACGGATACAGCGTGGCTCCGAATCGGCTGCGGTTGTACACCCGCCATTGCCTCCAGGACGGCGTCTCGACTCAGATGGATCAGCTTGCCCTTGACGACGAACTGCACTCTCTCGACCCTTCGTGGTAACGCCTTCAGCGACCAGGCTACCCCGCCCGAGTCACTCGAAGACACGACTCCAGCGGGGTGATCCCGCGGTCCCCGGGCAGGCCCTCCTCTACCGCGGTGATCAGCTGGCGACGAGCTCGCCTCGCTACGCCGGGAGGCCGAGGCCGAGTTGGCCGAGCCGGGAGGTCGCCGGTTCGAGTCCGGCTAGCTCCATCTGTCGTCCTCGTTACGGCATCCCTTACGCGGGGGTCAGGTCCCTGCTGCGCCGCCGGACTAGACTCGCGTCGCCGTGGAGATGCCGCTGGACGTCGTCCTTGTCCGTCATGGAGAGAGCGAGGGAAACGAGGCCGTCCGCCGGGAGCGTGCCGGGGACGACTCCATGCTCCGGCGCCTGAGCGAGCGCCACAGCTCTTTCTGGCGCCTGACGGACGAGGGTGTCGAGCAAGCGGAGAGCTCCGGCGCGTGGCTTAGGGACGCCTTTCCGGACGGGTTCGACCGCCACTACACCTCGGAGTATGTCCGCGCCATGGAGACCGCAGCCCGACTCGGCTTGCCCGAGGCCGAGTGGATGATCCACCCGGGGCTGCGCGAGCGCTCATGGGGGGATCTCGACCGCATGACTGAGCATGAGCGCCACGAGCACTACGCAGCCCAGCTTGCCGACAAGGCGGCGTCCCCGTTCTACTGGCGGCCTCCCAATGGGGAGTCAATCGCGGAGGTGAGCTACCGGTTGCTCGGGCTGCTCGACCGGCTCGGCCATGACTGCGCCGCCGGGCGGGCGGTGCTCGTCTGTCACGGCGAGCTCATTGGGGCCTTCCGGGCGCAACTCGAGGACATGTCGCAGCGGGACTTCCACCGCTGGTCCACCGATCCGGGCGAGAAGATCGCCAACGGCGAGATCATTCACTACACGCGACGCCATCCCGAGACCGGCGAGGTGACCGAGCGGTTCGCCTGGCGGCGCTCGGCGGCCCCGCAGGGCCAATCCCGGTCTCAGCCATGGTCCGCCATCGGCCTGCGCCGCTACGACGCGTCGGGACTCATGGCTGCCGTCGAAGAGACGCCTCCCGTGACCTGAGCGTGGCGTAGGCGGCGAGCGCTCCCAGGACCAAGCGCAAGCGTCGAACCTCGGTGACCCAGGCCCTAGCCGCGCTCGCCGCCGCCGTGCGGCGCTGGCTGCGGGCTGTCGGGGAGTCTCGGCAGCCGGCCGGCCAGGTTCGCCTGGTCCGCTCCAGCGACTCACCGGTCAACGAGCGGCTCGTGGGTCCCACGCTCGAGGAGGCGGTCGGACGGTCAACCGGGAAATCCGGCTGCCGTCGAACGTGGCGTCCGCCTGGTGGGCGACGACGAAGCCCAGCGCCGAGGAATCACCGGGCCGACCTACGAGCCCCGCGACCGTGCCGTGTACTTCCCCTGGTCCTTCGTGGACGAGTCCCGCCGCCAGCTCGGCGACGACCGGGCGCTGCGCGCGGCCACGGTGTTTGTCTTCTACCACGAGCTCACCCACGGGATCATCCACTTGGTCGGCGTGCCCGTGGTCGGAGGCGAGGAGCGGGCCGCGGACAGCCTGGCCGCGGTGTTTGCGATTCGCTCTCAGAGCGGTGGCCAGGCGATCCCTCTGGGCATGACCAAGCTGTTCGAGGGAAGGCAGACAAAGGACCCCGCGCGGACGCGGCTCAGGACTACGCTGACGACCACGAGCTAGACGGCCAGCGGGCGGCCGATGCGCTCTGCCTGGTCTACGGCAGCGACCCCGGACGCTACGCGCGGCTCGTGGGCAGGGATCTCCCGAAGACGCCCGCGGACACTCGCCGGTTCGAGTACGAGCAAGAGGTTCGGGCCTGGCGCCGCTTACTCAAGAAATGGCTCACCAAGCGCGGGGGCCTGCGGTCCGAATAACACGCCTCCGGGTGCCCGGGGAGCTTCTGGCTAGCGACGGCGCCCGAAGTCGCATGTGTAGGTGACCGCTGCGAGCACACCCCACTCAGGGGCGCCCTCCGCCATCCCCACGCCAACGTCGCGGAAGCGCCGCCTGAGCACGTTGGCCCGGTGGCCGGAGCTTCGCATCCAGGCCTGGGCTATCGATTTGGGAGCCGCCTGGGAACCACTGGCCCAGGCGATGTTCTCGCCGACGAGGTACCGGCGAGCGCCATGCAGGTACCCCGTCCGGCGAATGCGACCCAGAGGGCTGAACCCAGACAGCGACCAATGGGAGAAGTAGCGACGGCGCACCATGTCGCGCGAGTGGCGTCGCGCCGCGAGCGCCAGACGGCGGTTGATCCGCAAGGGACGCAAGCCGCGGTGGGCCCGTGCTCGGTTGATCAGGCAGACCGTCGCGCGGGCTGCCGAGCGGTTTGTTATCCCGGTCGGGGGCGTGCCGCTGAGCGCGCAGGTCCTCGCCGACGCCTCCACGGGGATGGAGAGACATACCGCAGCGGCAACGAGGCCGCACAAAACCGAAGTGCGAGGGGCCAGGATCAACATCGGAATGGCCCCGCCTGGACGCGAGCAGCTGGTCGGGTCGGGGCGGGGCGGGCTCGCTGCCTGCCCGGGAAAGTCTAGCCACGCGGTCTAGCGCGTGGCTGCCCGCCGCCACATGCTGACGCCTGCGTTCGCGGCGCGGCCTGCGCGCCTGTTCGAGCGTGAGATCGGCAGGGATGCTGCATTCGTCGATCACCACGCTGGGTGGCTCGTTCGGTGGCGGGCGCCAGCGCCCGTTCGTGACCTTCATCGGATGCCACGACCTCCTCGGGGCCAACGTCCCATCCGGGAGTGCTGCATCAAGCATGGACGCCTTCGGGGAAACCACCATGGGTGGCGTGACCCTTCTCCGTTCAGGCAACTGAACGACACGGACAGCCAGCTAGCCGAAGCAGGGTGAGCGCTACGAGACGGCGCCGTCGCATCCGACGGAACCACGCGGCCGTCCGTCAACAAACCCGATGGCCGACTATGCGCAGAACGGGGCCGCGCGCCGCACCTGTGGGTCGAGCGAGACGGTAAGCGCGTGTGCTGGCCCGGCCCGACGGTTTCGTCGGCTGGCGTGCGCAGCGGGCTGGAGACGTGCCGGCCGAGGACCTGGCCGACGCGCTCGACACGATCCTCAAGCTCTCAGGCCGTTCGCGTTCCAGGCTCACCTCGGATTCGAGTCCGGCTAGCTCCGTTACCCGAATTGGCTTCCGCAGACTGCCTGCCCGTGCAGGGCGCCTACCAGCTGCTGAACAACAGGTGGTTGTTGGTCGACTTCGAGGAGATGACCTTGCCTTTGGTGGCGTTGGTGTAGAGCGCCGAGCGGACCGCGTCGGTAGACGCGGAGGGGGCGCCCTGTAGGTAGAGCGCCGCCACGCCGGCGGTGTGGGGCGCTGCCATGGACGTTCCGCTGATGGTGTTGGTGGCCGAATCGCTGGTCCACCAAGACGAGGTGATGCCCACGCCCGGGGCGAACCAGTCCACGCAGTTGCCGCGGTTCGACCAGTGCGCCCTGGTGTCGGTCCGGTCGGTGGCGCCGACCGTGAGGGCGGCGGGCACCCGCGCCGGCGACTTGCGGCACGCGTCGGCATTCTCGTTGCCCGCTGCGACCGAGTAGGGGACGCCGCGGTTGATCGAGTTCGCGACTGCGTTGTCGAGCGACGTGCTTGCGCCGCCGCCCAGGCTCATGTTGGCCACGGCTGCTTGCGGCGCATTGGCGGTGACCCAGTTGATGCCGGCGACGATCTCGGAGATGTAGCCGTATCCGTCGCAGTCGAGCACGCGCACGCCCACGAGCCGGACAGCCTTGGCCACCCCGTAGGTGGAGCCACCGATGGTGCCGCCGACGTGCGTCCCGTGGCCGTTGCAGTCCTTGCCGCCGTTCTGATAGGCGGGCTCGACGAAGTCGAGATCGCTCACCGCCCGGCCGCCGAACTGTGAGTGCGACGGCCGCAGGCCGGTGTCGATGACGTAGGCGGTGACGCCGCTGCCGGTGGCGTTGTAGGAGAAAGTGCCCGAGAGGGGGAGGTTGCGCTGGTCGGTGCGGTCGAGGCCCCAGGTCGCCGAGCTTTGGGTGGTGGTGGCCCGCAGCAGGCGGTCCTGCTCGACGTACGCGACGCTGGGATCCCGCCGCAGCGCCGCTACCTGTGAACCGGGGACCTTCGCCGCATACCCGCGCAGAGCCGTGCGGTAGACCCGCGAGCTGCGAGCGCCGTAGCGGCGGGCGTGATCTTCGGCGACCGATGCGGGATCACCCGCTCCCTTCTCCAACACCACGACGTAGCGGTCCGGGTCCGGCTTCCGGGCCGATGCGGTGGCCGGCGCCACAGCGCAGAGCAGAAGGGCAGCGATGAGGAGAAGGAGCGGTCGGTGCATTGGGTCCAAGGTAGACGCGATATCGCGAGCGTCAACCCGGTTACGCGAAAGCGCGGCCGCCCAATCGGGATCGATGCCCTTCCCAGCGGGGCGTGGCTCCATCCCCCCTGAATCTCAACGGGCCTGCGACTGCGCAGCTGACATGGCGCAGTTCACCGGAGGCCGAAGGGGGATACTGCGGGCGTGGTCAGGGGTCGCGGGTTGCCATTACGAGGGGGCAGCGACGCGAGAGAAGCCCCGAAAGTCAATGGACATTTCCAAGCTCGATCAGCTGGTCTTCCATCCCTGGGCGGTACAGACGCCGCGAAACGTCCCGGCATTCGTCGGCGGCGAAGGCAGCTTTCTCGTCGATCACAACGGGCGGCGCTACCTCGACTTCAGCTCGCAGCTGGTGTTCACGAACGTAGGACACCAGCATCCCACGGTCGTCTCCGCGATCAAGGAGCAGGCTGACCGTCTATGCACTCTCGCCCCGACCTGGGCGAGTGACGTGCGCGGCGAGGCGGCGAAAATGATCATCGACGTCGCCCCGGCTGGGTTGAACCACGTGATGCTCACCAGCGGCGGTACGGAGGCGATCGAGCACGCCACCCGGATGGCGCGTGTTCACACCGGGCGCCCGAAGCTGCTCGCGGCGTACCGCTCTTACCACGGGGCGACGACCACCTCGATGCATCTCACTGGCGATCATCGCCGCTGGGCCACGGACACCGGCGGCGCCGGCGTCGTTCACTTCTTCGGCCCTTACCTGTACCGCTCAGCGTTCGGCTCCTCGACGCCGAGCGAGGAGTGCGAACGGGCACTCGCGCACCTCGAGCAAGTGATCGCGCTTGAGGGCCCGTCCACGATCGCGGCGCTGGTTCTCGAGTCAGTGATCGGCGGGTCGGGCGTCATTCCGCCTCCGCCTGGCTACCTCGAAGGAGTCCGGGAGCTATGCACAAAGCACGCGATCGTCTACATCGCCGACGAAGTATTGGTCGGTTTCGGCCGTACCGGCAAGTGGTTTGGTGTCGACCAGGCTCGGGTTTCGCCGGATCTCTTGGCGTTCGCCAAGGGCGTGAACTCGGGCTATGTGCCGCTCGGCGGCGTCTTGGTGGGCGACGCGATCTATAACACGTTCACTCAGCGGCCCTACCCCGGCGGGCTCACATACGCGGGGCATCCCCTCGCCTGTGCCGCGGCGGTCGGCACGCTCCGGGCGATGCACGACGAGGAACTAGTCACCTCGGCGGCGCGGCTTGGCGAGGACGTCCTCGGACCGGGCCTGCGCGCGCTGGCCGAGCAACACCCGTCGGTAGGTGAGGTGCGGGGCATCGGCGCACTGTGGACGCTGGAGCTCGTCCAAGACCGCATGACGCGGGAACCACTGGTGCCGTATGCGGCGACCGGCCCGTCAGCCGCGCCGATGGCGGCGCTCGGCGCGACGTGCCTGGATCGCGGGCTGATCACTTTCGTATTCGGCAACCGCATCAACGTTGCCCCCCCGCTGAACCTGAACGACGCCGAAGCAGCGGACGGGCTGGCGATCCTGGACGAGGTGCTCTCGGTCGCCGACGGCTACGTCACGTAAGGACTGCGCAGCCGGCCTTGTGGCTCCAGCGTCCGGGTTCGCCGCATCGAGTCACTGGGCACGCCTCGCGATCGTTGATAATCGGCGCGTCCAGCCGCAACTGGAGGAGGAGCGACATGGCGATACTCATGACCGCCGAGGTGCCGGGCATGACGCAAGAGATGGTGGAGGGCATGACGACGCAGCTCGAGGAGGAGCAGAAGTCTCAGCCGGGGTTCGTGGTCCATGCGAACGGCCCGATCGACGGCGGCTGGGGCGTGACCGAGGTGTGGGAAGCCCAGGAGAACTGGGACTCCTGGTACGAGGGAACGATCAAGCCGAACCTGCCTGAAGGGATGGAGCCGCAGATCACGACCCGCGAGCTCCACCACGTCTTCCAGCCTTAGCTAGCCCGTGGGCACCAGTCTCGGTCGGCCACCGGGGCCGGCCGGCCCACCCCGAGCGGGCCGCTAGGGCAAGAGGGGGCCTCGGTCTAGCTGGGGGCCTTGCGGCCCCGACTGCTCGGGACGGCGCCTGGGGGTCCTGCCCGGGCCAGCGATGTGGGGCACCGCGGAACTAGTGCGTCTCGTCGCCGGCCATCTCGCGGACGGCCGCCTCGATGCCCTCACCCGCGTGCTCGACCGGCTCGACGTACAGGCGCGCCCAGGAGATCCGGTCCTCGCGCACGCCGCAGATGATCACACCGACCATGTCGAGCGACGTTCCCTCTGACTGCGTCCCCCTCCAGTGCCACTCACTCCAGACGCTGTCGCCCATCCTCGGCGCTTACACGCTGATCTCGCTCGTGGTCCAGCGGGATCCAGGAGACGAGGTCAGGTACCTCATATACGCAGGGAACCTGACGGATGGCTTCTATGCGCTGACCGATAGCCCGAACCCCCAGCTTCAGCTGTGGCACGGGCCGGGACTTCCGGCGCTGCTTGCTCCGCTCGTGATGCTCCACAGTCCGCTGGAGGTGACGCGCATTCTCGTCGGTCCGGCTCTCCTGTTCGCGACCATGGTGGTATTCCACCGGCTGGTGCGGCTCTACCTTCGTAGTGAGCGGGCAGCCCTGTTCGTGACGTACGGTCTGGCGCTCTACCTGCCGTTCGTTTCGGTCGTCGGCGTAATCCGTGTGGAGCCTCTGGCGACGCTCTGCTTCACCCTTGCGGCGTTCTTCATGATCCGTTCGTTTCGCGGCGGCAAACGTGACTATGTCTGGGCGGGCGTGGCGCTGGGGGCGCTGGCACTCAGCAGGGTCGAGTACGGCTACGTTCTGCTGGTTGCCCTACTGCTGAGCGGCTTCTGGCTGCTGATGTCCCGGCGCGCGCTGATGGCTCGGCGGAGCGCGACGGCATTGATGGTGGCGCTGCTGTTATGCACACCGTGGCTCCTCTACACGTATTCGCTCACGAGCAAGCCTCTCTACTGGGGCAACTCCGGCGGACTCTCGCTGTACTGGATGAGCGCCCCCCAGAGCCTCGGCGACAGACTGGTGGAACCGTTACCCCGGCAGCTCACCCCTGACCGGCGGTACTTAGAGGCGAACCGACTGAAGCCGCTCGACCAGGACGCGAGGTTGCGGCAGATCGCCTTGGAGAACATCAGCGACGATCCGAAGCATTACCTGTCCAACGTAGTGAACAACCTAGGTCGGCTCGTGTTCAACTCGCCGTACAGCTTCACCAACCAGAAGGCGAGCATGATGTTGTACACGGTCCCGAACGCGCTTCTGCTGGGCGTCCTGTCCATCGCCGTTCTGGTCGCGGTCAGGGTGCGGAGAAGCCTCGCTCCAGAGATCCCGCCGATCGCGGTATTCACGGCGCTCGGGTTCGCCGTCCATGTGCCAGTGTCCGCGGAGGCGCGGTTCGTCAAACCGCTCGTACCGGTGACAGCGTGCCTGGTGATTGCGGTCCTTTCACAGCATCTGCGCTTACGACTCGACGACCGGGCGAAAGGAGGGGAAGCAGAGTGGGCCCTATAGGAGCTCCTGGGCCTGCGACGCCAGAACCGATGGCGCCGTGTGCGAGCCACTCTTGCCGCCTAGGGGGGCTACCCCGCCAGGCTTGCTACATCCGACGAGTCCTGCCTAGACTTTGATCGTGGCGGCGCCCGGTACGAGCGACGCGGTGGGCGTCGTCGAGCGTCTGAACGCGGCGATGAACGCTCATGACATCGAGGCGTTCGTCGCTTGCTTTCACCCCGACTACGACAGCGAGCAGCCGGCGCATCCCGAGCGGGCGTTCCGCGGGCGCGACCAGGTGCGCGAGAACTGGTCGGCGGTCTTCGCCGGAGTCCCCGATTTCCGTTCGGAGCTCGTGCGCGCGAGCGCCGATGGCGAGGTAGACCGCGGAAGCTGCGCCGGCCCGTGCGAAGAGGGCGGGGACGAGGGAGTCGCACGCTCAGCCCTCGGTCAGCCGGCAGCGCACGAGCGTGCGCAGCACCCGCCGGCCGTCCGTCGCGGTGAGCTTCTTCCTCTCCTCCTCTGAGCGGGCGTGACGGTCGACCCGCAGCCCGAGGAGGCGGTGCGAGCTGCGGTCTCTGGCAGGTCATCAGATCGCGCAGGTAGGCGTTGTGGCTTTTGGCTCGGCCATCGGGGCGGCACTCTAAGAGACGGCGAATACGTGTCGGCAATCTCGTCGCCCGCATTGCACCCCAGGAGGTCGCCGGTTGGAGTCCGGCTAGCTCCGGTCTGGACTTCCCGCTCTAGGACAGGGTCTCCCCACGTGGAGGCGCGGTGCGCGTTGACCGGCAGCTCGGCAACTTTGCGCGCCCAGGCCGGAAAGGGAGATACTCCGGGCGTGTCGCAGGAGGAGTACCTGCTGGCCAACCAACCCTCGGAGCTGGACCGCCTCCAGCTGCAATCACAAGTGTGGGAACCCACCGGGCGGCAGCTCCTCTCGAAGCTCGGCGGCGGATCCGGCGGGCGCGCTCTGGACGTCGGCTGCGGAGCCCTGGGCTGGCTTCGGATCCTCAACGAGTGGGTCGGCCCGTCCGGCCAGGTCGTTGGCACGGACATAGACGGGGGCGTGCTCGCTGCCGCTCGTTCGTTTCTGGAGGCGGCGGGGATCTCAAATATGGAGCTCGTCGTCGATGATCTGTTCGACACCAGGCTGGAGCCGCAATCCTTCGATCTCGTCCATGCCCGTTACCAGATCGCTCCGCTCGGACGCGGCCCCGAGCAAGTGGCCTCGTACCAGCGGTTGGTCAGGCCGGGTGGCTCACTCGTTCTGGAGGAGTGGGACCTGGGCTCGTGGCACTTCAATCCCCCGGCACCCGCGGCTGAGCGACTGATCCGATTGCTCTCCCAGATCTTTGCCGGCCTCGGCGGCGAGGCGGGCCGCGAACTTCCCAAGCTGTTCCGGGAAATCGGCGTCGAGGAGCCCGAGATCGACGCACACGTGATCGCGCTCAAACCAGGCCACCCCTATTTGCGTTTGCCGCTTCAGTTCAGCACCGCGCTCGAGTCGCGACTGCTTGAGACACTGAGCGAGGGGGAGCTTGAATCGGTGCGCCGAGAGGCCGAGAGCGAGTTGGCCGAGCCGGGCAGATGGGGCACGACCTTTACCCTGATCCAGAGTTGGGGGATGCTCAAGGGCTGAGGGGTAGAGGGCGCCTGCGTCCTGGCCGGCGCCAACCGTGCTGGGCGTCACGTAGCTGCTCCCCCATCCTCCAAGAGCGGACAGCCTTGCCGCAGGCCACTCCGCGGTGAGAGGCTCGGAACGTCCGCGAACGAGGAGCTAGCAAATGAGCAGTGAGTACGACGCAATCGTCGTCGGAGCGCGTTGTGGGGGATCGCCCACCGCGATGTTGCTGGCGCGCAACGGCTATCGGGTGCTGTTGGTCGACAAAGCCACGTTTCCCAGCGACACGATGTCCACTCACCTCGCTCATCCGCCCGCAGTTGGCGCGCTGGCCCGGTGGGGCTTGCTCGACCGGCTCGAGGCCACCAGCTGTCCGCCGATCACGCGGTACTCATTCGACTTCGGTCCCGTATCCATCTCGGGGACGCCGCGGCCGGCGGAGGACGCAGCGACCGCGTACGGCCCCCGGCGGATCGTGCTCGACGCACTGCTGGTCGAGGCCGCTGTCACGGCGGGGGCGGAGCTGCGCGAGGCGTTCACGGTCGAGGAGATCCTGGTCGAGGACGGGCGGGTGACGGGCATCCGTGGCCACGCCAAGGGCGGCCCGACCGTGACCGAGCACGCCCGGGTGGTGGTCGGAGCCGACGGCATGCACTCGCTGGTGGCAAAGGCCGTGCAGCCCGAGCGATACAACGAGGTACCGCGGCTCGCCGCGGTCTACTACGCATATTGGAGTGGACTTCCGGCGGATGGCTTCGAGACCTACATTCGCGCGGAAGACGACCGCGGCTGGGCGGCCATACCGACTCATGACGACCTCACCTGCGTGGTCCAGGGCTGGCCGCAGTCGCAGTTCAAGGCAAACCGCGGGGACGTAGAGGGCACCTACATGAAGTCCTTCGAGCTGGCCCCCGAGTTTGCCGAGCGCATGCGCGGCGCCGAGCGGGAGACCCGCTTCGTGGGTACGCGAGACGTGCCGGGCTTCTTCCTCAAGCCCTACGGCCCGGGATGGGCGCTCGTCGGTGACGCCGGCTACCACAAGCACCCGATCACGGCGTTCGGGATCACCGACGCTTTTCGTGACGCCGAGGGGCTGGCGTCGGCCCTCGACGACGCGTTCACCGAGCGCCTTCCCTACGACGAGGCGATGGCCGGCTACCAGAGAGCCCGGGACGAGGAGGCGCTGCCCGTCTACGAATTCACGAGCGAGTTCGCGAAGATCGAGCCCCCACCACCCGAGATGCAGCAGCTCATGGGGGCGATGCAGGGCAACCAGGAGGCGATGGACGGTTTCGTGAGCGTCATGGCCGGGACGCTGCCTGCGCCCGAGTTCTTCGGGCCGGAGAACGCCGGGCGAATCATGGCCCAGGCGTCGGCCCCAGCCGACTAGGGGTGTCGCGCCCAAGCGGCCGGCGGAGCCATCCCGATCAAGGCCCCGGCAGGGCGCCCACGGCCTCGAGGGCCCCGGCGCGGGTCGCGTGCTCCCGCCCGCTGACGATCAGCCCCTCCTTGAGGGTGCAGACGACGTAGTAGCGGCCTTCGGTCTCGACCCCACTCGCGCGTCCGCGTCCGGAGTTGTGCACGCTCACCGCGACCCGGTCATCCGATTCGAAGATGACCTCGTCGACCTCCGCCCGAAGCTGGTCAAAGGCGTCGAACCAGTCCTGGTAGTAGCGGCGCAGCGCCGCCCCACCCCTCATCACGCCCACGTCGTCCGCGGCGCCCTCCACCGCTCGCCAGTCGATCTCTGGGTGCCAGAGTGCGGCGGCCGAGTCCAGGCTGCCGGACCCGAGCGCCTGAAACTGCCGGCGGACAACCGCCACGTTCTCGTGCGACATCGCCCGGCCAGTATTCCGCGGCGGCCCCCGCCTACTCGGCTCCCCGGACCCCCTGCGCTCGGCCGGCGGCCGGAGGAAGCACGACGGGTCAGGCGAGCGTGGGCTGCCGGTGCTCAGAGCCTTCGCCCAGCGTCCCCTGCTCGCCGTGCCCGAAGGGGCACTTGGCCGCGAACAGCGGGATCGTGCGCGCTGAGTCCAGGTAGGCCGTGCCGGCGCTTCCGCCGGTCCCTCGCCGCTCGCCGAGCATCCTCACGGCGATGCTGTGGTGGGTCTTGCGCCACTTGAGGACCGCCGCCTCGAAGCTGTCCATCGCGGCGGAGACCGCGCTGTGGCCCTCGGGGCTCAGCAGGCCGCCCGCGATCGCCTGGTCGAGCGCGCCGTCGATGTTCGGCTCGCCGGCGATCACCCGCTCGCGGATCTCGGGCACCGCTGTGTATGCGGACGAGCCCAGACGCTCGGCGTCGGGGCGGCGGCAGAGGCTCTCCACGCGCTTGTAGCTGCGCGACTGGATGGCGCTGGCGCCGTCGGTGAACTCGCGGAACGCCAGGAACGCCTCGATCTGCATGGTGGCCGTGAGCGACCAGAACGGCGAGGACTCGGCCAGGATCGCCTCCGCCGAGCCGAGCATCGCGGCGGCGGCGGCGCCGTCGCCCCGGGCGAGCGCGGCGACCGCGGCCGTGAGCTGGACGCCGATCAGCGCGAACGTGGTCTCGTAGGACTGCAGCGCACGGATGAACATGTACTCGTCGTGGACGAGCGAGACGGGAAGCGCGGTGAGCTGGAGCTTGCGCCGTTCGTCCGGCGTCGCGGCGGAAAGCGTGGCCCGGCTCGCGCGATCCGCCGTCGCCAACGGGTCGTCTGGGTCGGCATCGACCTCGATGCCCAGCCGCGCGAGCGCGGGCAGGAGCGCCCGCAGCGCGTGCCGGCAGCGCTTGGCCACGGCGCGCCGGCAGGGCCGCAGCTGGGGCGACTCGTCGATGTGGCCCTGCACCGTCCCGAGCTCGAACCGCAGCACGTCGGCCATCAGCAGCGCGGTGAGGCGATCGCGAGCGTGGGCGGCGTTGGCGGGGTCCGGGCAGCCGTTCGCGCCCGGCAGGCCGAGTTGGGCCAGCGCGAGGTAGCTCGGGTTGTCATAGCGGCCGTCGAACTTGTCCAGGGCGGTGTCGAGGAACCGAGCGAGCTCGCGATGGGCGGGGCAGCCGTCGGGAACCGTCCGGCGCACGCGGGCCAGATTCTCGAGTAGCTCGGTCGCGACGAAGTGCTTGCCGACGTCGCGGAAGGCGGCGACCACCGCGTCGTAGGGAAAGGCACGGGGGTCGGGCGACACGCGCCAGGCGCTGAGCTCGGAGAGTGCAGTGTCGAGTGCTGCGTTCATTGCCGAGCAGCGTCGCCCGGCGCGCCTGGCTCAACCAGCCCCCCAAGGGGTTGTCTTTTTCACCCCCTTGCGCAAGCGCTAGGCCCAGCCGTCCGGCTGACGTCCGTCCACGTCGGTGAAGCCGTACTCGGCGGCGAGCCGGCCGGCGGTGACCGAGCGCTGGTTCCAGCGCTCACGGCGAGGGTCCGCGGCCAGGGCGGCGACAGCGCGCCCGACGAAGCGGGGGGTCTCCGAGGAGGCGAAGTTAGGCGGGGCCCCCTGCTCGAGGGCGTCCCGCCAGTTTTCCTCGCTCACGCCGAAGTGCTCGAGCATGATCTCCGAGCGCAGGAAGCCGGGCGTGATGGCAACAGCCGTGCCTCCGTGCGGCCTGAGCTCGTGCCCCTGCGAGAAGGCCAGCCGGTTCACGGCGACCTTGGCCAGGTCGTAGAACACGGAGATCCGGTAGGTGGACGCGTTGTACTCCGTCGTCCCGTCGGTGACCTCCACGAGCAGGCCGCCCGGCTCCCCGACCAGCAGCGGCAGGAGGTGGTGCGAGGTGACGAGGTGGGTCTCCACCCCCAGGCGCAGGATGCGCAGGCCCTTGTCCAGGTCGTGCTCCCATACCGGCGTGTTCCACTCCGGCGGAGCCCCTTTCAGCACCTCGGCACCCCAGATGTCGTTCACCAGCACCTGGATGCTGCCGTGGTCTCGCCGTACCCGCTCGGCCAGGGTGCTCACCTGCTCGGGGTCCAGGTGGTCGACCGCGACGGGGACCCCGGTCCCGCCGAGCTCTGTCACCAGCTCGGCGGTCTCCTCGATGGTCTCCGGCCGGCTGTAGTCGGAGGGGAGCGGGTTGTCGCGGCTCGTCCGGCCCGTGCAGACCACCGTCGCCCCGGCCTCGCCGAGCGCGGCGGCGATGCCGCGCCCCGCCCCGCGAGTGGCCCCCGCGACAACGGCGACCTGTCCCTCCAAGCTCAGGGCACGTCCCCGATCCAATACCGCGGACCCGGCCCGCGGGCCCCGGCGCGGTCGTCTGGGTTGGCCAGGCGGCAGCGGTCCAGTGAGAGGCAACCGCAGCCGATGCACTCCGTCAGCCCGGCCTTGAGCCGCTCGAGCTCCTCGATGCGCTCGTCGATCCGCGTCGCCCAGCCCTTGGACAGTCGCGACCAGTCGCGCCGCGTCGGCGCGCGATCGGGCGGCAGCTTGGCCAGCTCCTCGCCGATCTCCTCGAGCGAGAGCCCGATGCGCTGGGCGAACACGATGAACGCGATGCGGCGCAGGGCCGGCCGGGGGTAGCGGCGGTGACCCGAGCCGGCGCGCTCGGAGCTGATCAGGTCCCGCTCCTCGTAGAAGCGCAGTGCCGACGCGGCGACGCCGCTGCGGCGCGACACCTCGCCGATGGTGAGCAGCTCGGACACCGCAGGCAGGAAACCAAGATCCGGCCTTGACTTCAAGTTGACTTGAGCTTGTACGTTGCACTTCATGACCGACGAACCCACAGCAAGCCAGCAGATCACCGACGAGGTCAGCTCGTGGCCCGGGGTCGAGGCCGGACCCGGCAAGCGCGGCGAGTTCGCCTTCACCGTCGGCCGTCGCGAGATCGGTCACCTCCACGGCGACCGGGCCGCCCACTTCGGCTTTCCCAAGGCCGTCTGGCACGAGCTCCACGAGGCCGGCCGCATCGGCTACCACCCCGTCTTCCCCGGCCGGCCGGGCTTCGGGGCGCGGGTGATCGAGGGAGACGACGACGTACGCGACGTGATCGCGCTCATGCGCGTGAACTACGACAGGGTGATCGAGCGCCACGGCCTGCCCGAGGCCGAGGTGGCATCGTGAACCCGAGTATCCAGGCCGAAGCCGGGCTCGAGGGCCTGCGCGCCTCAACCCCTGAGGCGCTGCCGTTCGCACCGGAGCTCGACGTGCGTGCCTTCCTGCTCGAGCGCCCGCAGGGCAACGTGCTGATCTACAGCGTCAGCAGCCTGGAGACCGACGCCGAGGCGATCGAGGCGCTGGGCGGCATCTCCCGCCAGTACCTCAACCATGGACACGAGGCCATGTTCGCCTCGGACTGGTACCGCGGGCCTGTGTTCGTGCACGAGGCCGACCGGCATTACGTCGAGCAGCGCATCCACGTGCGTGGAAGCTTCTCCAAGCGCCACCTGCTCGACGATGACCTCGAAGTGATCCCGACTCCCGGCCATACCCCCGGGGCGACCGCATACCTGTGGAACAACGGCAGCCGACGCTTCCTGTTCACCGGCGACACGATCTACCTCCGCGACGGCGAGTGGGTCGACGGGCTGCTCGACTCCAGTGACCGCGACGCCTACGTCGAGAGCCTCGCGCTGATCCGCGAGCTCGCCTTCGATGTGCTGGTCCCGTGGGTGGCGACAGGTGGTGGGCCCTGGTACTCGGAGACGAGCCCCAACGAGACACGGGAGCGGGTCGACGCCATCCTCGAGCACATCCGCTGACCGAGCTCTTTCGTGGTCCCGGCAGCATGGCCGAACCGGGTTCGGGGGACGCCTAGGGGTCGTCCTCCTCCTCGGCCAGGTAGCCGGGGCTGGCGATCAGGAACGCGCCGAGCACGCAGAAGGCGATCAGGCATGTGGTCCCCAGCGAGCGGGTGAGTGGGCCCTCGAAGGGGATCATGAGCGCCACCCCGAGGAAGCCGGTGAGGAGCGTCGCGACCAGGAGCCGCTTGATAGTCACGGCCGAAACCTCTGGTCGAGGGGCTCGTAGGCCTGGTCGAGGCGGCCGCGGAGGACGAGCGAGTACAGGAGCCACAGCGACGGCAGCAGGACGACGAGGCCCAGCGCCACCGAGACGAGCGTCGCGGTGAGAGTGGCGTCGCCGGCCGCAGCCTGGTCGAGCGTCAGCTCGCCGGGCAGCAGGTACGGACTCTGTGCGAAGACCCAGCCCACGGTCACGCCGGCCACCGCCAGCGCCCCGCCGAACCGCGCCAGGAAGAAGCGACCCGTCCACAGAAGGGCAAGGGTGGCCGCGCCGGCAACGCCGGAGACGATCACGCACACGAGGCCCCCACCGGAGGTGAGCCCGTCGAAGAGGTCCGGCGCGTCGGAGCTCACCACCGCCAGCCCGGCGGCGGCCAGCAGCCCGGTCACCACAGCCGCGCCGAGCGCCCGGGCCCGGAAGGCGGCAACGAGGTCTGGCAGGCCGGCCCGCTCGGAGTCGCCGGCGAGGAACACCGCGCTCAGGTAGGCGCCCGTGGCGACCGCGAGCACGCCCACCAGCAACGAGATCGGGCTCGTCCAGCTCGACCAGGGGTCGCCCTGTGCGTTGCCGACCGGCACCTCGCCCGCGGCGACCCCGCCCAGCGCCGCCCCCATGAAGAACGGCGTGAGCACCGACGACAGGGCGAACACGGCGCCGAGTCCCCGGGCCTCCCCCATTGTGGCCGCCTGCCCGCGTAGGGCGAACGCCGCGCCGCGCAGGACGATCCCCACCATCGCGCCGAACAGGGGTACGTACAGCGTCGACATGGCCGAGCCGAAGGCCACCGGGAACGCCGTCCAGAAGATCACCAGCACGAAGATCAGCCAGACGTGGTTGGCCTCCCACACGGGACCCATCGAGCGCTTGACCATCCCGCGCACCCGACCGCCGCGGCGGGCGCCGCCGGCGGTCAGGTCCCAGAACCCGGCGCCGAAGTCGGCCCCCGCGAGCAGGCCGTAGGCGGTCAGGCCGGCGATCATCAGCCCGAGGCAGACCTCCGCCATCAGTCCGCCTCCGCCGGCTGGCGCGAGAGCCGGCGCAACAGCCAGAACACGGCCACGGCGAGCGAGGCGTAGAGCACCGCCAGGAACACGTAGCCGATCTCCAGGCCGTCCGCCGCGGTGACTGCCTGGGAGGTGCGCATCACGTCGTAGACCACCCAGGGCTGGCGGCCCACCTCGGTCGTCACCCAACCCGCTATGAGGGCCACCAACGCCAGGGGCCCGGCGGCCACCACCCCCCGGTAGAACCACTTCGACTGCGGCAGCCGCCGCTTGCGCCACCACGTGAGCAGGTACAGCGCGGCGAGGGCGGCCAGGCCGGTGCCGATGAACACCATGACCTGGAAGGACAGATGCACGGGGTTGACCGGCGGCTGGTCTTCCTTGGGCACGGTGTTCAGCCCCTTCACGACGCCGTTCGGGTCGTGGTCGGCCAGGACCGACAGCAGCTTGGGTATGGAGATGCCGTACTCCAGCGCGCCGTCCTCGTAGATGCCGCCGATGGTGAACTCGGCGCCCTTTTCGGTGTTCGCCAGACCCTCGAAGGCAGCGAGCTTGACCGGCTGGCGGTCGGCCACCGTCCGCGCCGCCCAGTCGCCGACGACCAGCTGCACCGGCGCGGCCAGGCAGGCGATGGTCAGCGACACCACCAGCCCCACGCGGTGGTAGCGATCCCGGCGGCCCTTCAGCCACGCCCGCGCGTAGACCCCGGCCACTATGAAGCCGGCGACGAGATACCCGGCGACGTACATGTGGACGAGCTCGTGGGCGAGGTAGTCGTTGAACAGCGCCTCCCACGGGCGAACGTTCGTGACCTTGCCGCCGTGGACGTCGAAGCCGGTGGGGTTGTTCATCCAGCCGTTGACTCCGATCACCATCAGTGAGCCGGTGATTCCGGTGATCACCACGGGGATGCCGCAGAGAAAGTGCAGCCGGGGCCTGATGCGATCCCAGCCGTAGACGTAGATGGCGATGAAGATCGCCTCGATGAAGAACGAGAAGCCCTCGAGCGCGAAGCCGAGGCCGAAGACCTCGCCGAAGGTGGCCGTGAAGTTCGGCCACAGCAGGCCGAACTCGAACGACAGGACCGTCCCGGTCACGACGCCGACGGCGAACATGATCAGCATGACCTTTGACCAGCGCTTGGCCAGCCGCTTGTAGACGGGATCGCCCGTCCGCAGCCACAGACCCTCGAGGAAGAGCACCATCGCCGGGAACGAGATCCCGAAGCAGACGAGCGGGATGTGGAACATGAACGACATCGCCTGCATCTGCCGCGCGTCGAGCAGGTCCGGTTGGGGACCGGGATCGCCGAGCCCGCCGCTCGGCGGCGCGACCTGGGCCAGCAGCCCCAGGTCGATCACTCGAACCGCACCTTCCGGCTCTTGGCGTTGGGCTCGACAAAGGCGAGGAGCTCGGCGGCCTCCGCTTCGACGGCCCTGCGCTGGGCCGCGCTGAGCTTGCGTAGCGGCTCGACCACCAGCGTCGCCTTGCCCTCCGTGCGCCAGAAGCCGGCCACGGTCCCGTCCACCAGCACCGTCGCGCGCACCCGCAGGTTCTTGGTGGTCAGGTTCTCCCGGTGGCGGTCGGCGATCACCCGGCTGCGGTCGGCGTGGGCCAGCAGCAGGTTGTCGAACTCGGGCAGGAGACGGACGGGAGCCTCGGCGTCCCCGGACGGACGGGGCGCGCCGGGGATGTCGAACAGCTCGCGGCGGTGCTCGTCGTGCAGCTCCTCCAGCTCGTGGCGGAGAGAATCGAAGACCTCGCCCAGTTGGGGCACGCCGCTCCAGGCCTCGGCGTCGCGGGCGGTTGCCGGTCCGAAGGCGGCCAGGTAGCGGCGCACGAGCTCCTTGCGGTCGGGACTCTCGCGCAACGGATTGCCCAGCCAGCGCTCCGCGTCGGTGAACGGCGCCTTGGGGGTGAAGCCCCAGCGCCCGCCGTCGGGCACCCGCACCAGCGGCAGCTGCGTGCGGACCACCGCGGCCAGGGCGCGCACGTCGGCCTCGGGGTGGCGTTCGGCCAGCGAGTCGCGCATCGCCTTGGCGCTCAGCACGTCCGACTCCTCGAACAGAGACCGTCCCTCGGCGACCAGCTGCTCGACGTCGATGCCCTCGGCGCGCTTGCCAAGGACGCGCAGCATGCCCGCTCCCACCGCGGGAGCGATGGCGGACCGCAGGCCCGCGAAGTCGGCGGCGGGCATGAGGTGCAACGTGCCGCGCATGAGCGCCGCGCGGACCACACGCCGCTCCTCGATGGCCTCCGCCAGCTCCGGCGCCCCGAACGCCTCGAGCCGCGACCACAGGCCCAGGTACGGCGGCCCAGGCTCCTGGGCCTGCAGGCCGGCCAGCCGGCCGACCGCCTCGTCGACCGCCAGCTCCTGACGCTCCAGCAGCAGCTGGCGGGCGAGCGTTGCCCGGCCCAGGTCGCGGAGGGACAGGACCCGCTCCGCCGTGGCCATCAGGGCAGGACCGTGAAGCCCAGGCGAGCGTTCTGGAAACGCTCGACGCGCCGGGTCCCGAGCGCCGCCGCAGGCGTGAGGGAGCCCGTGCGGTCCGGCGTAGCGCCGTGCTCGGCCAAGAGCAGGCCCGCCTCCCCGAGCATCCTCGCGGTCGCCAGATAGCCCGGGTGGCCCGCGCCGTCGATCTCCACAACGGTCTCGCGTCCCGCCTTCGTGCGGCCGGTCACGGTCATGCTCCAGTCCCAGCCCTCGAGGCGGTCGCCGTCCGGGCCGAACCCCGACGACGGGAAGACCGACGACATGCCGTCGGACAGGCGCTTGCGCAGGCCGGCGGGGACCGAGGCCACGCCGGCGATCGCCATCTGTGTGCCCGACACCGCCCCGGCGCCCGCCCACGCCAGCGGCGCAGGCCCCGGGATGCGCACGCCCTCCCGGTAACGAAGGGGCGGATCGCCCCGCAGCGCGGTGGAGCGATGGATGACCGCCGGGTTGATGTACGCCGCGGGCTGCATGGGCGCCAGCGGTGCGCCGGTGGTCCCGCTGCGCGGAACGACCGAGATCGGGCTCTTGCTGCGCACCTCGTCGGCGACCTGGGGGTCGGTGAGCAGGAGGCCCGGGTCCTTGAAGTCGTAGCGGTCGTCGCCCGCGGCGATGGCGGCCATGCTCTGCATCGTCCCGCCCGACAGCACGTCCGACGGACGCGGCGGCCAGGGCACGCCGTTGATCTCGAGCTCGAGCGACGCCTCCTCGAGCGGCTCGCCGTGACGCTCGTGGGCCGCCTCGGCGGCCAGCTGCACCCCGAGGTCGGCCGGCAGCGCCTCGAAGCCGCTGACCTGCACGACCTTGACGCCGGCCTGCGCCGCGGCGGGGTCGAACTCGTCGATCACGCGGCGCACGAAGGGGATCTCGCCGGTGAGGTCCACGTAGTCGGCGCCGCCGGCGACGCAGGCGGCGATGACCGGGCGCCCGTGCTGGGTGTACGGGCCCACCAGGTTGAGCACAACTCGCGCGCGCGAGGCCATCGCCGTCAGCGACGCCTCGTCGCCGACGTCGGCCACGATGGTCTCCGGGGCGGTCACACCACACTCGTCCAGAACCCTCTGCGCCTTGCCGGCGTCCCGGGCCGCGCCGGCCCAGTTCGCGCCGCGCTCACCCAGGTAGGCGCACACACGGCGGCCGGTCACGCTGGTGGCCCCGAAGACCACCACGTCGAACTCGCGCTCGGCCATCAGGAGGGCACCGTACCGCCCCCCGACTCGAAGTCGGCGACGAGGCGCTTCGGCCCACGCAGCCGCCAGGAGTCGGTCAGCAGCTCGCCAAGCTCCGCGCGGTCCACCGCCTCGATGCGCACCAGCACCATCGGGTAGCCGTCGTAGTGGGGCGTGGCGAAGAACTTGGCCGGCTCGGCGGCGATCAGCGGCTCCTTCTCCTCGGACCAGATGACCAGCGCGTCCGGGTCCTTGCGCAGGCGGGCGAAGAGACGGTCCTTGACCCGGAAGCCCGGCGTCCCGTAGGAGGGCTTCTCCGTCGTCTCGGGCAGGCGCAGCGCCAGCTCGCGAACGTCCTCAGCGGTGGCCATGTCCGCAGTATCGCCGGAGCGCACGCCGGGCGTTGGCCGGCCGAGCACCGCCGATCGGTCCGGGTATCGCCGGAGCGCAGGCCGGGCGTTGGCCGGCCGAGCACCGCCGATCGGTCCGGGTATCTTTTGCCGAACGTGGCCGGCATCCCGCCCGTGGACCCGACCGAGCAGCCGTCCGGCTTGAAGAAGCTCATGCACCGGGCGGGCATGAGCAAGGCGGGCCGCTGGTTCGGCATCGAGGTCGGCTCACGCGTGGACCCGACACTGCTCAAGCTCACGCGCGGGCGCTTCGCCACCACGGCGTTCTTCCCGCTCGTGCTGTTGACCGTCACCGGCCGCAAGAGCGGCACTCCGCGCACCGTGCCGCTCGTCTACTTCACGCAGGGCGACGAGGTGATCCTCACGGCCTCGAGCTTCGGGCGCGCCAAGCACCCGGCCTGGTACCTCAACGCCAAGGCCAACCCGGAGGTCGAGCTGGCGGCCAAGGGCGTGAAGCTGCCCTATCTCGCCCGCGACGTGGCGGGCGAGGAGCGCGACCGCCTGTTCGAGCTCTCGAAGTCCCTCTACGCGGGCTACGACCTCTACGAGCAGCGCGCCACCGAGCGCACGATCCCGGTCCTGGCGTTGCGTCCGCGCTGACTACCCTCGGGGCGATGGGCCGACGCCATACGGTGGTCAACCCCGACGCGGTCGAGAGGTACATCCGGGGCGGTGTCATGCCGCGCTTCATGCAGCGGCTGCGCGACATCGACGCCGAGCTGCGCCGACACACGATGCGCCTCCAGCGCCACTATGACCAGCTGCGCGAGGAGTGCAAGGACGACCCGCAGGACTTTGAGCGCCGCTGGCGCGAGCTGGCCGAGCGCTGGGACTTCGAGGAGGTCAACGTGCTGATCGAGCAGCACAACGAGTACTACCCGATCGAGCGCAACCTTCCAATCAGCATGAGGACGGGCGAGTACCTCACGCTCAGCGGCCGCCCGCACACTCGCGAGCTCGCGGGGCGCGAGTGGATCCTTGGGCGCTTCCCGCCGGTCCTCGCCTAGTGGAGTCAGGCGCCGCAGGCCGGGCCCCTCGCCTGGCCGCGGTGCTGCGCGACAAGGAGACGGTCACCCCGCTCGAGCTGTTCTTCGATCTCGTCTTCGTGCTCGCCCTCACACAGTGCACGGCGCTCATGGCCGACGACCCCAGCTGGGCGGGCCTAGCGCGCGGGCTCCTCATCCTCGGCGTCCTGTGGTGGTCATGGGTCGGCTACGCCTGGCTGACCAGCGTGGTCGACCCCGAGGAGGGAGTGGTGCGCCTGGCGATCTTCGGCGCCATGGCCGCATTGCTGGTGGCGGCACTGTGCGTGCCAGAGGCCTTCGATGAGAACGCGCTCCTGTTCGCCGTCGCCTATGGCGTGGTGAGGATCGCGCAGCTCGTTCTCTTCCTGGCTGCCAGCCGCGGCGATCCCCAGCTGCGCTCTGCGGTGCTCGCCGGCCTGGTGGGCAGCACGGCGCTCGGCGTAGGGCTCCTGGTGGCCGCGTCGTTCACCGACGGCGCGCTCCAGGGCGGCCTGTGGGCGCTAGCCCTGGCCCTGGACATGGCCGGGCCTTACTTCTTCGGCTCGGAGGGGTGGAGGCTCGTGCCCGCTCACTTCGCCGAGCGCCACGGGCTGATCATCATCATCGCGCTCGGCGAGTCGATCGTCGCCATCGGGGCGGGAGCCTCGGCCGACGTCGACATGGGCGTCGTGCTGGCCGCCGCGCTCGGCACCGGCGTCGCGGCGGCCATGTGGTGGCTCTACTTCGACGTCGTGGCGCTCGTTGCCGAGCGGCGGCTGTCCAACGCCCCGGTAGGCCGCGAGCAGAACGAGATCGCGCGCGACTCCTTCTCCTTCCTCCACCTCCCGATGGTGGCCGGCATCGTGCTCGGCGCTCTCGGGTTGAAGAAGACGATCGAGCACGTCGACGAGCCGCTCAAGACCATCCCGGCCTTCGCGCTGATGGGCGGCAGCGCCCTTTACCTGCTGGCGCACGTGGCCTTCCGCTGGCGCAACATCCACCGCTTCAGCACGCAGCGACTGCTGTGCGCGCTGGTCTTGCTCGCGGTCATCCCGCTGGCAAAGGAAGTCCCGGCGGTGGCAAGCGTCGCCCTCGTGGCTGCGGCGCTCGCTGCGGTGATCGTCTACGAGGTCGTCCGCTTCGCCGAGCTGCGCGACAAGATGCGCCACCAGCTGGCGCCCGCCGACTAGGCGGGCCGGAGGAACTCGACCAGTAGGGCGTTCAGTCGACCGGGCGCCGCCAGCGGTATCCAGTGGCCCACGCCGTCGATGCGCTCGTAGCGCCACGTGCCCGAGACGTGGTCGGCGGAGCCGACCATCTGCTCCTCGCCACACGCGAAGTCGCGCGTGCTCCAGACACCGAGCGTCGGCCGGCTGACGTCCGGCACTCGACCGCCGTGGACGAACGCGCGCGGGTTGTGGTTCGCGCGGTACCAGTTCAGAGCGGCGGTCAGTCGTCCGGGCCGTGCCAGGTCCTCGAGGTAGCGGTCGAGGTCCTCTGCGCCCGTCATCCAGCGGCGCAGGAGGGCCCAGTCGTCCTCGCTCAGCAGCTTCTCGGCTTCCGGCGCTTGGAACAGCAGCATGTACCAGAAGTCCCTCAGCTGCCCGAGCGTCCGCGGCACCGCCGGGTGCCCCACCGAGAGCGCGACGAGGTGGTCGACCCGCTCGGGCGCCAAGGCGGTGAAGCCCCAAGCCAGGGCGGCGCCCCAGTCGTGGCCCACGACCGATGTTCGTTCCACGCCGAGCTGGTCGAGCAGCTCGGCGAGCCCCCGGACGAGATTCCTGAACCGGTAGTCGGCGACCTCCCCGGGAGCCTCGGAGTCGCCGTAGCCCGGCAGGTCGGGCGCGATGATCCGGTGGCCGGCATCGACGAGCGCCGGCACCTGGTTGCGCCACAGCCGGTGCGAGTCCGGGAACCCGTGAAGCAACAGGACCGGCCGGCCCTCGCCGGCCTGCTCGACGTGCAGATTGACGCCCGCGCACCGGAACATGGCTCAGGAGGCGCGGAAGCGCAGCGTGTCCGCGTTCCAGTCCACGCGGGCCCGCCCGAAGCCGGCGGCCTGGAGGCGGCCCGGCAGCTCGTCGGGGTCGAGGACGTTGCGCACGTCGCCGATGTGCAGCAGCGCGAACCCCAGCCCGCGGCCGGTGCTGTCGGTTCCCGCGAAGGTCCCGCCCGGCCGCACCACCCGCCGCACCTCGGCGAACAGGCGGTCCTGCTGGTGGCGGGTAGGGACGTGGTGGAGCATCGTGAAGCAGGCGGCGCCGCTGAAGGAGCCGTCGGAGAAGGGCAGCTGAGCCCCGTCGCCCTCGCGCACCTCCACCCGCGGCCCCAGGCGCTCCCGCAGCTTCGCCGCCAGGGCGGAATCGATCTCGAGCGCGGTCAGGCGCGCCACCCGGAGGGCCAGGGCGTCCGTAGCCGGGCCGAAGCCGGGACCGACCTCGAGCACTTCATCGCCGAGGTCGACCCCCTCCAGCGCCGCGGGAACGAGGTCCTCGCGAACGTGTCGCTTCCACGCCTCCCGCGAGCAATAGAAGTGGTGCACCCGATTCACCTGAGGACCAGGGTGCCAGGATCGGCCCCGTGCCCGATGTCCCATCAGCGAGCTCAGCGACCCCGGCCTGCCCGCCGGCCTGCTGGCCACGGTGACCGAGACGCCTGCGGGGCGGCGGACGCCGCGACCTACTTGACCGCCGCGCGACGGTACGTCCGCACGGCCAGCGGCGCGAAGATCGCCAGCAGCCCGACCGACCAGGCCAGGGCGCCCCACACGGCGTTCCCCGCCGGGGTGTCGAGCCACAGGTGGCGCATGGCGTTCACCACCACGGTGAACGGGTTCACGTCCGCGAAGGTCTGCAGCGCCTCGGGCATGGAGTCCGTCGGCACGAAGGCGGAAGAGATGAAGGTGAGCGGGAAGACCGTGATGAAGCCGATCGACTGGGCGGACTCCGGCGAGGACGACTTCAGCCCGAAGAAGGCGAAGATCCAGGAGAAGACGTAGCCGAACAACAGCAGCAGCCCGATCCCGGCGGCCACGTGCGCCACACTCGTCTTGAAGTCAAAGCCGATGATCAGGCCGACTGTGATCATGATCGTCAGCGAGACGAGGTTGGTGACGACGTCGGCTGCGGTGCGACCCGCGAGCACCGCGGAGCGCGCCATGGGCAGCGAGCGGAAGCGGTCGTCAGGCCTTTGTTGAGGTCCTCGCTGAGACCGATCGCAGTGATGAAGCCGCCAAAGGCGATGCTCTGGGTGATGATCCCGGGCATCAGGAAGTCCTTGTAGTCGTCGAAGCCCGGCGTCTCGATCGCCCCGCCGAACACGTAGGCGAACAGCAGCACGAACATCACCGGCTGCACGGTGAACGAGAGCAGCAGGTCGGGCGCGCGCGGGATCCGCAGCAGGTTGCGCCGGGCGAGCACCAGCGAGTCCGCGAGGGCCTGGGTCACTCGGGCTGCTCCTCGTCCTGCTCGGCGGCGTGGCCGGTCAGTGAGATGAAGACGTCGTCGAGGGTCGGCCTGCGCACGGCCACGTCCTCGACGCCCACCCCCGCCTCGTCCAGTCGGCGCACCGCCTCCGCGATGGCGCCCTGGCGGCGTCTGAAGGCCACCCGCAGCGTGCCGTCTTCGGCCTCGGGCCGCTCCTCGGACATCGGGGCCAGGGCGGCTATTCCGGACTCGGCCTGGGCCGGGCTCTCGAGCGTCACCTCCAGGCGCTCACCGCCGACGCGATCCTTCAGCTGGTCCGAGGTGCCCTCGGCGATCACCCGGCCGTGGTCGATCACGGCGATGCTGTCGGCCAAGCGGTCGGCCTCGTCGAGGTACTGGGTGGTGAGCAGCACGGTGGTGCCGGCCGCCACCCGGTCCTCGATGGTCTCCCAGAGCCCCAGCCGACTGAGCGGGTCGAGGCCGGTGGTCGGCTCGTCGAGGAAGATCACCGGCGGGCGCGCGACCAGCGCGGCCGCAAGGTCCAGCCGCCGGCGCATGCCCCCCGAGTAGGTGCGGACCATGCGCTTGCCCGCCTCGGTGAGGTCGAAGCGCTCCAGCAGCTCGCCGGCCCGCTTGCGCGACTCGGGGCCGCCCAGGTGATAGAGGCGCCCCACCATCTCCAGGTTCTCGCGGCCAGTCAGGTTCTCGTCCACGGCCGCGTACTGGCCTGCGAGCCCGATCTGCGAGCGCAGCTTCGCCGCCTCGTCCACCACGTCGAGCCCGGCGACCTGCGCGGTGCCGCCGTCGGGGGGCAGCAGGGTGGTCAGGATCCGCACCGCGGTGGTCTTGCCCGCACCGTTGGGGCCGAGCAGGCCGAGAACCGTCCCCTGGGGCACCGAGAGGTCGATCCCCCGCAGGGCCACCACGCTCCCGTACGACTTACGCAGGCCCTGCGCGCTGACTGCCTCCTCGCCGGACATCGGCCGGGGACGGTATTGATCCCCCGGTGACTTTCGACGAGGACCTTGACCTGCGCCCGCTCGAGGAGGGCTCATGGAAGGGTCGGATCGAGGGTCGCTGGTGGACCCCGCGCGGTCCGCTCGGCGGGTTCGTTATGGCCCTCATCCTGCGCGCGCTCGAGAAGGCGGTCGCCGACGCGGACCGTCAGGCTCGCTCGCTCACCGTTCAGTTCCTGCGCCCGCCCGCCGAGGGCGCCGTGACCGTCAAGCCGCTGATCGAGCGCGCCGGCCGCGGCCTCACCAACGCCAGCGCGCGCCTGGAACAGGACGGCCGGGTGATCGCGCTGGGCCTCGCGACCTTCGCCGGCCCCCGCGAGGGCCCCGAGCTGACCGAGTCGCCGATGCCGGAAGTGGAGCCGCCCGGCGAGCGCGAGCAACCGCGGCGGGAGCTGCCCGGCGCCGAGGCGCCCAACTTCGTGGAGCTCCTGTCGACGCAGCCGCGCTTCGGCTCCGAGCCGTTCTCGCGCGCCGCGAACGCCCTGACCGGAGGGTGGATCGGTCTGCGGGAGCCCCGGGAGGTGGACGCCGCCGCCCTGTGCGTGCTCGCCGACGCCTGGTACCCCGCCCCCTGGCCCCGGTTGGCGGGGCTGGCCCCGGCCCCGACCGTGGAGATGAGCGTGTACTTCCGCGCGCCGCTCCCGCAGCCCGACGCGCTGCTCCTGGGGCGCTTTCGCTCAGCCCAGGTGCGCGACGGCTACTTCGACGAGGACGGCGAGCTCTGGATGCCCGACGGCACGCTGGTGGCCCAGTCGCGCCAGCTGGCGATCCTCTTCGGCGCTTCGGTCTGAACGAGCTGCTCGGCCCGCAGCCGGAGCAGAGCGACCATCTCGGCCGTGTGTTCGAAGGGGTCGGCCACGGCATGGCCATCGGCGAGCGAGAGGGCGGCGAGCAGCTGTCCGGAGCTCTCGGCCAGCAGGACGTCGCCCGAGGGAACGTCGGCACTGTCGAGGGCCGCGAGACGCACCAGCTGAGCGGCGTCCTGCGCGCCCGCACGTCGAACGGTGAGGGAATCGATGTTGATTGTGCGGGTCATGTGGGGTACTGTATGACCTACAAGGTCCATTGCAATGTCGTACAAAGTAGATATGACCGACATCGACCGGGAGGGCACGGTCTCGGTCACCCAACAGCTCGCCGACCGCTTCGCCGCGGCCATCGAGTCCAACGAGCTGGCCCCCGGCGACAAGCTGCCTCCCACCCGGGCGCTGGCCACGGAGGCGGGCATCAACCACCTCACCGCCGCGCGCGTGTACAAGCGGCTGGCGGAGGACGGCTTCGTGACGGCCGCCGTCGGCCGTGGGACCTTCGTGCGCTCGCTGACTCCGAGCGCCGAGGTCGAGCACGGCGACGACTGGCAGCGCCTGGCGCTGCCCGACCGCTCGCCGTCCTACTCCGAGGAGGCGCTGGCCGACGCTTTCGCCTTCGCCAACGACCGTGAGGTCATCTCGCTCGCCACGGGCTGGCCCTCGCCCGACCTGTACCCCACCGAGGCGCTCACCCAGATCACGCACGAGGTGGTCGACGAGGTCGGCGTCGAGGCCTTCACCTACCTGACGGCTCCCGGGCTGGACGACCTGCGCGAGCAGCTGGCCGAGCGCGGACGAAGGGTCGGCTACGCCACCGACGCAGAGGAGGTCATCGTCACCTCCGGCGCCCAGCAGGCGATCGACCTGACCGTGCGGGCGCTGCTCGAGCCCGGCGACGTGGTCGCCGTCGAGTCGCCCACCTACTCGGGCCTGCTCTCGGTGCTGCGGGCCGCGGGCGCGCAGGTGATCGGGGTGCCGGTGGACGACGACGGCCTGGACGTCGACGCGCTCGAGGCGCTGGTGGGCCACGACGAGGTCAAGCTCGTCGCCCTGCAGAGCGGCTGCCAGAACCCGACGGGCTGCGACCTCTCCGACGCGCGCCGTGAGCAACTGGCCGGCCTGGCCCGCGAGCGCAACCTCCTGGTGCTGGAGGACGGCGTGTACGGCGATCTGCGCTTCGACGGCGGCAAGCCGCGGGCCCTGCGGGCGCTGGCGCCCGCACACGTGGTCTACGTCGACTCCCTCTCCAAGACGGTGGGCGGCGGCCTGCGCGTGGGCTGGATCGCCGCGCGCGGACCGGTGCGCGAGCGCCTGGCGCTGCTCAAGCTCGAGAGCGATTTCCACAGCCCGACGCTCACTCAGCACATCGCCGCGCGCTACCTGGCCTCCGGCGCCTACGGCGAGCACCTCAAGCGCACCGCCCCGCTGTACCAGCGCCGACGCGACGCGCTGCTGGAGGCGCTCGACCGCCACCTCCCCGGCGAGATCCATGCGCCGGTGCCCCACGGCGGCCACCACGTATGGGCGACGCTCACGCGGCCCACCGACGAGCGCACGCTCTACACCGAGTCCATCCGCCACGGCGTGTCGTTCGTGCCCGGCGGCGCGGTATCGACCGAGCGCCGGACGCAGACCTCGATGAGGCTGTCCTTCTCGCTGCTGGAGCCGGCCGAGGTCGAGGAGGGCATCAAGCGCCTCGCCCGGGCGCTGCGCGAGGTGCGGCGCCGTGCCCGGGGCCCCTCAACGATGACCTTCTCCTAGCTCAACAGCTCCTCCCAGGCGCCGGCGAGCTCGCGGCGCCGGGCGGCCGACAAGGGCTCGAGGAACAGCCGGCGCACCCCGGCCAGGTGAGTGTGCCGCGCGTCGGCGAACAGCCCGCGGCCGGCACCGGTGATCACCGCGAGGCAGCCGCGGCCGTCCTCGGGTGAGTCCACCCGGGCAACGAGTCCCCGCTTCTGCAGCCGGTCCACTAGGCGCGACAGCCCGCTGCGGCTGAGCAGCACGCGGTCGGCCAGCTCGGACATGCGCAGGGCGCCGTCGGGGGAGTCGTTGAGGAAAAGGAGGACCTCGTAGGAGGTCAGAGGCAGGTCGTGCTCGGCTCGCAGCTCGGCATCCAGACGCTGGGTGAGCTCGGAGTGCACGTGCAGGAACCCCCGCCAAGCGGCCAGCTCCTCGGCGCTGAGACGCTCTTGCTTCATCGCGTTATGATTGCACATACAACTACATGGAGGCCATCCGGATGCGCCTTGAAGGGATCCACCACATCACCGCCAGCACCGCCGACGCCCAGCGCAACCTCGACTTCTACGTTCGCGTGCTCGGCCTGCCCTTCATCAAGAAGACGGTGAACTTCGGCCAGCCCGACGCCTACCACCTCCACTACGCCGACGAGCGGGGCACACCAGGCACGGTGCTGACCCCGCGCGAGAGCCCGCGTCCGCGAGAGGTCGCCCGGTGATCGGCCACCGCGAGCGCCCGGCCGCGGGCGAGCCCGAGGGCGCCCTGGTGCTGATGCACGGCCGCGGGACCGACGAGAACGACCTGTTCCCGCTGTTCGACATGTTCGATCCCGAGCGCAGGCTGCTCGGGCTGTCACCTCGCGGCCCACTGTCCCTGCCGCCCGGCGGGGCGCACTGGTACGCGGTGGCGCGCATCGGCTACCCCGACCCGGCGACCTTCGGGGCCACCTACCCCGAGCTCACGGGCTGGCTGGACGCGACGCTGGCCGAGCATGGCCTCGACCACTCGCAGACGGTGCTCGGCGGCTTCTCGCAGGGCGGCGTCATGTCCTATGCGGTGGGCTTCGGGAAGGACCGGCCCGCACCCAAGGCAATCGTGGCGATGAGCAGCTTCATCCCGACCGCCGACGGCCTCGAGGTGGAGCTGGACCGGGGCGTGCCGGTGGCCATCGCCCACGGCACCCAGGACCCCATCATCGGTGTCGAGTGGGGCCGCGACGCCCGGGATCGCCTCACCGGGGCCGGCGCGGACGTGCTCTACCGCGAGTACCCCATGGGTCACACGGTGCACCCCGACTTCATCGACGAGGCGCGCGGAGTCACCCAGGGTTAGCGGGACGGCAATCCGGTCGGGGAAATCGCTCAGGCGGCTGAGGTTTTTCTCGACGGTGTGCCTCGGTTCTGAGGCCCTTGACGGACCTATCGGCGCGATATATCGTGCGGATACGTGGAGTTGAGCAAAACCGCCTACGTCATCCTCGGGATGCTCGGACTGGGCAAGAGCACCGGCTACGACATCAAGGCCCTCGTGGATGTCTCCACGCGCTTCTTCTGGGCCGCCAGCTATGGGCAGATCTACCCTGAGCTGAAGCGCCTCGAGGCCCTCGGCTTCATCGCCGCTGTGCAGGAGCCTGAGGACGGGCGCCGGCGCAAGGCATACCGGCTCACCGACGAGGGCCGCCGGGCCCTGCGCGACTGGCTGAACTCCTCCGACGAGCTGCACACCGAGCTGCGTCACGAGGGTGTGCTCAAGTTCTTCTTCGCCGACGCGCTCGAGCTCGACGAGCAGCTCGCGCTCGTGCGCCGCATCCGCGCTCACCACGAGGCGGTGGCCCGGCAGCTGCGCGAGATCCAGGCCGTCAAGGAGGGCGAGGACGCCGATGACCGCTTCCCGGGCCTGACGCTGGCCTGGGGCATCGAGTACCAGGAGCGGCTCGCCGAGTGGTGCGCCGTGACCGAGCGACAGCTCCGCGAAGAGCTCGCGCGGGCCTAGCCGTGTTCAACGCCCTTTCGCGCCTCGCCACCGGGCGCGCCAAGTGGGTCGTCGCCGTGGCGGTCGCGTTCGCCGCCGTTGCGATGGCGCTCGGCGGCTCTGTGGCCCAGCGGCTCGACCCCTACGGCGCCGACGATCCCGGCACGGAGGTCGTGAAGGCCGACCAGGCGGCCGAGGCCGCCGGGACGCGCAACGGGGTGAACGTCGTCGCCCTGGTCCAGACCCCTCAGGGCGTCCGCGGTGCGGAGGGGCAGCGGAAGGTCGCCGAGGTCGCACGCAAGCTGCGCGCCGATGGCGCCGTGGGCAAGGTCACGAGCTTCCGCGAGGGTGGTCGGGCGCTCGTGGCGCGCGACGGCCGGTCCACCTACCTGGCGGTCACGCTGAAGCCGGGGGACGACACCGACGACGAGGCGGTGGCCGAGCGCCTGGAGAGCTCGCTAGCCGGCACGCCGGGCGTGAAGCTGGGCGGCGAGTCGGTAGCCGAGCCGCAGGTCAACGAGCAGGTGTCGGAGGACCTCGAGCGCGCCGAGCTGCTGGCCTTCCCCCTCCTCGCCCTGCTCTCGTTCCTGTTCTTCCGCAGCCTGGTCGCCTCGCTGCTTCCGCTCGTGGTAGGCGGCCTCTCGATCGTGCTCACCTTCCTCGGGCTGCGCCTGGCCAGCGAGCTCGGCTCGGTATCGGTGTTCGCCCTGAACCTCGTCACGGGACTGGGGCTGGGGCTCGCGATCGACTACAGCCTGTTCATCGTCTCGCGCTACCGCGAGGAGCTGGAGGAGGTCGGCGCCGGCGCCGAGGCGATGCGCCGCACGCTGGCCACGGCGGGCCGGACGGTCCTCTTCAGCTCCATGACGGTCACCGCGGCGCTGGCCTCGCTGTTGGTCTTCCCGCAGCGCTTCCTCTACTCGATGGGCCTCGGCGGGATGATGGTCTCGATCATCGCGGCGGTGGTGGCGCTCACCGTCCTGCCCGCCGTGCTGGCCCTGCTCGGCCCGCGCGTCAACTCGTTGGCTCCCAGCCGGCTGCAGCGGGCACGGCAGAGCGAGTCGCGCGGCGCCCGGCAGGGCTTCTGGTACCGGCTCTCACGCGGGGTGATGCGCCGCCCGGGCCGCACCGCGGTGGCCAGCGCCGCGGTGCTCCTCGCTCTGGGGGCGCCCTTCATCGGGATCAAGTTCACCTCGGTCGACCCCAGCGTCCTGCCCGAGACGGCGTCGGCACGGCGGGTGGACGACGCGATCAACCGCGACTTCCCGCCGGCCCAGACGGCGCCAATTGCCGCGGTGGCCCAGAACGCCACGGCGCCCCAGCTGAAGCGCTACACCGAGCGGCTGGCCCAGCTTCCCGGCGTGGCCGCCGTGAACCCGCCGCAGCGTCTGGACCGCGACACCAGCCTGATCAACGTCGTGTCCGAGCACCGGGTGCTCGACGACCGCACCCAGGACCTCGTGCGCGAGGTACGCGACACGCCCGCCTCCTTCTCGGTCCTGGCCGGCGGCGTGACGGCGGAGTTCGTCGACCTGCAGTCGAGCCTCACCGGCCACCTGCCGCTCGCGCTGGCGATCGTCGTGGTGTCCACGCTGCTGGTGCTGTTCCTGATGACCGGCTCGGTGGTCCTGCCGCTGAAGGCGGTGCTCATGAACGCGCTGACGCTGAGCGCGGCCTTCGGCATCCTCGTGCTGATCTTCCAGGACGGGCGGCTCGAGGGAGTGCTCGACTACACGTCGCAGGGCGCGCTGGAGAGCACCCAGCCGATCGTCCTCTTCGCGCTGGCCTTCGGCCTGTCCACGGACTACGGCGTGTTCCTGCTGTCGCGCATCAAGGAGGCGCGCGACGCCGGGGCCTCCGACGAGGAGTCGGTGGCCATCGGCCTGCAGCGGACCGGCCGCATCGTGACAGCGGCCGCGCTCCTGTTCTGCGTGGCCATCGGCGCCTTCGCCACCTCGGAGATCATCTTCATCAAGCAGGTGGGCCTCGGCACGGCGCTTGCCGTGCTGATCGACGCCACCATCGTCCGCGCGCTGCTCGTGCCCGCGCTGATGCGACTGCTGGGCCATTGGAACTGGTGGGCGCCGCGCCCGCTGCGCCGGCTGCACGCCCGCCTGGGGATCAGCGAGGGCGGCGCGGCGGCGGCAAGGGCCTGACATGTAGCTAAGTTCGCGGCATGACCTACGTCATCGCCGGCAGCTGCGTGAAGGACGACGTGTGCATCGAGGTCTGCCCCGTGGACTGCATCCATCCCAAGCCGGGTGACCTGGACTTCGAGACCGCCGAGCAGCTCTATATCGATCCCGAGATCTGCATCGACTGCGACGCCTGTGTCGAGGTGTGCCCGGTGGACGCGATCTTCGCCGACCACGAGGTCCCCGAGAAGTACGAGTACGCGCTCGACCTCAACGCCGAGTTCTTCGCCGAGAGGGAGCCCGTCTCGTGAGCGAGCGGCCGCGCGTCGCCGTCGTGGGCGCCGGGCCCGCCGGCGCCTTCGCCGCGAGCCAGCTCCTGAGCGGCACGGGCGGTCCCGACATCGACCTGTTCGAGCGCCTGCCGACCCCCTGGGGGCTCCTGCGCGGCGGGGTGGCGCCCGACCACCACGAGATCAAGCGCCTGGACCAGCTCTTCGACCGCCAGGTCCTCCGCCGCCCGCGCTGCCGCTTCTTCGGCAACGTGGAGGTGGGCAGAGACGTCTCTCACGGTGACCTGATGCGCCACTACGACGCCGTGGTCTACGCGGTGGGCGCCCAGACCGACAAGTCGCTCGGCATCCCGGGCGAGGACCTGCCCGGGAGTCTGCCCGCGACGGACTTTGTCGGCTGGTACAACGGCCACCCCGACCGCCGAGACCTCGACCCCGACCTCTCGGGCCGCCACGCGGTGATCATCGGCAACGGCAACGTGGCCGCGGACGTCGCGCGCATGCTGACGCTCAGCGCCGAGGAGCTGGCCCGCACCGACACCGCGGACCACGCGCTGGAGGCGCTGCGCGAGAGCGCCGTCGAGGAGGTCGTCGTGCTCGGTCGCAGGGGGCCGGCGCAGGCCGCCTTCACCAGCGCCGAGCTGCGCGAGCTCGGGCACCTCGAGGGAGTGGAGCTGGTGGTGGACCCCGCCGAGGTGGAGCTCGACCCTGTCTCCGAAGAGTGGCTGGCCAGCGAGGGGAGCTTCACCGCCCGCAAGAACCTCGAGCTCCTGCGCGAGTTCGCCGCCCGCGAGCCTCAGCCCGACGCCCCCCGGCGCATCCGGCTGCGCTTCCTCTCCTCGCCGGTGGCCATCCGCGGGGAGGAACGGGTGGAGGGCGTGGAGATCGGCCGCAACCGCATCGAGCGCTCCGACGACGGCACGTTGCGCGCGCGCCCGGTCGATGAGGAGCCCGAGCTGTTGGAGTGCTCGCTGGTGCTGCGCTCGGTGGGCTACCAGGCCGTGCCCCTGCCCGACGTCCCCTTCGACGAGCGCCGCTACGTATTGCCCAACGAGCGCGGGCGCGTGCTGAGCGTCGAGTCCGGCCAGGCGCTCCCCGGCGTCTACGCGGTGGGCTGGATCAAGCGCGGTCCCACCGGGATCCTCGGGACCAACAAGCGCGACGCCCAGGAGACCGTGCGCTGTCTGGAGGAGGACCTCGAGGCCGGGGCGCTGCCCAGGCCGCCGGAGCCGGGGGCGGACAAGGTCGACGCCCTGCTGGCCGAGAAGGCGCCGCGCGCGGTGAGCGTGGACGGCTGGCGGGCCATCGACGAGCTCGAGCAGCAGCGCGGCCGCGAGAGCGAACGCCCCCGCGTCAAGCTGGCCTCCCTCGAGGAGCTACTCGCCGCGGCCGAATAGCCGCCGCAGGCGGTCCCTCAACACGCTGAGAAAGAGCGAGAAGCCCTTGATGGGCTTCGCGGACTGCGGTGGGGGGCGGACCGCCTCGGTGGGCGTCGGCGCCGGGCCTCCGGCGGGCGGGTCGCCGGACGGCGTTGCGGACTCGCTCTCGATGGTCTGGGCCAGGCAGCTCGAGAAGTCGCCCAGGAGCCTGTTGGAGACATCCTTGATCATCCCCCCGCGCCCGAAGCGCGCGAGCTTGCCCGTGATCGTGAAGTCGGTTTCCACGTCCACATGCGTGCTGCCCGCCTCCTCGCGCAGCGCGCTCAGGATGGTGGCCCGCGCCGAGCCCTGGCCGCGCTTGTCCTGCCCGGAGGCCTTCATGGCGACGCGGTGTGCGGCCTCGTCCACCTCTTCCAGCGACAGCTCGCCGCGGTAGGCCGCCGTGGTGGGTCCGAGCTTGACCGTGAAGTCGCCGCGGTAGACCCCGTCGTCACCCTGCTCGGTGATCTCTGCGCCCGGTAGGCAGGGCGCGACGCGCTCGACGTCGACGAGCGCCGCCCAGACCCGCTCGAGCGGGGCCTCCACCTCGAAGTGCTGCTCCAACTTCACAGCGCCCGCCTCAGCTTTCCGAGCTCGTCCGCCGTGTCCACGTCCTCGCCCCCTCCCAGGTCGTCGCATGGCACCAGCCGCGCACCGACCCGGCGCAGCAGGCTGCGCGCGCCGCGGTCGCCGGTCACGTGGCGCAGTGGCCCCAGCAGCTCTGCCTCGAGGACCACCGGGTGCCCCGGCTCGCCGTCGTAGGTCGCGCGGGTCGCCGGCGCGCCGTCGCGCGCCTCGATCACCCGGCTGATCGCTTCAACGGAGAGCCGCGGCTGGTCGCCCAGACAGACCACGACCGCCTCTGCGCCCTCCAGGGCGGCCAGCCCGGCGGCCAGCGAGGCTGACAGCCCCTCCTCCCAGCGGTCGCAGACCACCGGGCGGGCGCCGTGGAGGTCCACATGCTCCATGACCTCCTCGGCCGCAGCGCCGAGCACCACGACGGTCTCGTCGACCGGCGCCTGCGCGACCGCCGCGAGCGCGTGCTCCAGCAGCGGACGACCGTCGAGCTCGGCCAGCTGCTTGCGCCCACCGAAGCGCGTGCCGGCGCCGGCGGCCAGGACGAGGGCCGCTATCACGCCCCCACCTCGGGGGTCCGCCCGCCGGTCTTCTGCGACCCCTCGTCCTGGACGTCGGTCATCTGGCTTCGAGGCCCCTCTCCATCAGCTCAGCCAACCGCTCGAGCGAGGCCAGCGTGTTGCCGGCGATGAACAGGTCGACGTGCGGCAGGGCCGCGTTCATACCGCGCGCCAGCGGCTCGTAGCCCGGCGCTGCCTTGAGCGGGTTCAGCCACACCAGCCGGTGGGCGCAGCGCCGCAGACGCGCCATCTCGGCCCCGAGCTGCTCGGGGTCGCCGCGGTCCCAGCCGTCCGAGCAGACCACCACCACGGCGCCGCGGCCCACGCGCCGGCCGTACTCGCGGTTCAGCTCGGCCAAGGCATCGCCGATACGGGTCCCGCCCGACCAGTCGGCCACCGAGGCCGAGGCGCGCGCGAGCGCCCGGTCGGGGTCGCGGCCCTTGAGCTCGCCGGTCACACGGGTGAGGCGGGTACCGAACACGAAGGCCTCAGCGCGCCGGCGTGCGGCCACGCAGGCCTGCAGGTACTGCAACAGGACGCGGGCGTAGGGCTCCATCGAGCCCGACACGTCGCAGATCAGGACCAGCGGGCGCGGGCGCTCCTGTGGGCTGCGCCAGTGGCGCTCGAAGGGCTCGCCGTCGTGGCGCAGCGAGGCGCGCACGGTCCGGCGCAGGTCGGGGTGCGAGCCGCGCCGGCGGCCATGGCGCAGGCGCCTGCCGGGCCGCTCGGGGCCATGGCGCGCCAGGCGCTCCAGCACGCGGCGGGCCACGGCGCGCTCGGCGTCGCTGTACGCGGCGAAGTCCTTCTCGCGCAGCAGCTCGATCTCGCTGGCCGCGGAGGGCACGGGGTCCAGCTCGGCGTCCAGCGGCAGCTCGGCGACGCCGGGGACCGCGGCACGCGGCAGGGCCAGCGGGCCCAGCTCGTCGAGCATCTCCGCGCCGGGCGGCGCGGGCTTCGGCGGGGCGACCAGCTCCGCGAAGGCGGTGTCGAACAGGACGAGGTCCTCGCGCCGCGAGCACAGCGCGGCCCGCAGGGCGTCGCGCGCCTGGGCGGGGTCGGAGGGGTCGACGGCGCGCAGCGCCCGGTGTGCGGCCAGCAGCTCCCCCACGCCGAGGCGGGCGCCGCCGGCACGCATCGAGGCGGCGAGCAGGCCAAGGCGAACGGTCGGGCTAGACGCCACTCAGCACCCCCCGTTCGCGCACGCGGTCGATGTCCTCGCGCACCTTGAGCGCAACCCCGAGCGTGTCCTCCAGTTCGGCGTCGTCGAGGGCGAGTAGTGCCTGCGCCCAGGCGATGGTCTCGCCCACGCCCGGCAGCTTGTAGAGGTCCTCCCCGCGGAGCCTCGTCACCGCCTCGCACACCCGCGCGGCGATCTCGTCGGGCACGCCGGGAAGCCGAGCCTCGACGATCGCCCGCTCGCGCTCCGGCGCCGGGTAGTCGATCCAGTGGTAGAGGCAGCGGCGCTTGAGCGCGTCGTGGAGCTCGCGCGTGCGATTGGAGGTGATGACCACGAGCGGGCGGCTGGGGGCCTTCACCGTGCCCAGCTCGGGGATGGAGACCTGGAACTCCGACAGCAGCTCGAGCAGGAAGGCCTCGAACTCGTCGTCGGCACGGTCGATCTCGTCGATCAGCAGGACGGTCGGGCCCTCGGACTCCAGCGCCTCCAGCAGGGGCCGACGCAGGAGGAAGCGCTCGGAGTAGAGCGGCTCCTCGCTGCCGCCGCGCAAGTGCAGCAGCTGGCGCGCGTAGTCCCAGTCGTAGAGCGCGTTGTGCACGTCGATCCCCTCGTGGCATTGGAGGCGGATCAGCCGCGCGCCCGTCGCGCCGGCGAGCGCCTTGGCTACCTCCGTCTTGCCCACCCCGGCCTCGCCCTCGAGCAGCAGCGGCTGCTCGAGCTCGCCCGCCAGGTAGACGGCCGTGGCCAGCGCGTGATCGGCGAGATAGCGCTCCCGCGCCAGCGCCTCGGCTACCGCCGACGGCTCCGACAGCATCATGCCCCCCACCCGAGAGGAGACGTTGTGCTGAAGGACTTCCGCGAGTTCATCACGAGGGGCAACCTGGTCGAGCTGGCCGTGGCCGTGGTGGTCGGCACCGCCTTCGCGGCCGTGATCGCGGCGCTGGTCAAGGACCTGATCACGCCGCTCATCGCCGCGGTCGGAGGCAAGCCGGACTTCTCGGACCTTAAGTTCGAGATCAACGGCAGCCAGTTCCTGTACGGCGACTTCATCAACGCCTTGCTCTCGTTCCTGATCGTGGCAGCCGTTGTCTTCTTCCTCGTCATACGGCCGATGAACCAGCTCGTGGCTCGGATGCGAAGCGCGCCCGGCGGAGAGGAGACCCGCAAGTGCCCGCAGTGCGTGAGCGCCATCCCGGTGTCCGCGAAGCGCTGCGCCTTCTGCACGGCTGAGGTCTAGACCCCGGCAGCCGTCTCCAGCGCGCGGCGGGTGAGCACCCGCGCGAGGTGCTGCTTGTACTCGGAGGTGGCGTTGAGGTCGCCCGGCGGGTCGGTGCCTTCGGCGGCGTGCTCAGCCGCCGAAGCGATGGCCTCCCTGGAGGCGTCGCCGCCCTTCAGAGCCTCCTCGACGGCGGTCGCGCGCAGAGGCGTCGAGCTCATGTGGGTCAGCCCCACGCGAACGTCGCTGACGTTGCCGCCCTCCATCTTGAGCAGGGCCACCACGCCGACCATCGCCCAATCCTCCGAGCGCCGGACGAACTTCTCGTAGCCGAAGCTCCAGGCCGCCGGATCAGGGACGGTAACGGCGGTGAGGACCTCGTCGGGCTCCAGCGCGGTGGTCAGGTAGTCCTCGAACATGTCGGCGGCCTCGATCGTGCGCTCCCCGTCGGGGCCGGTGGCCGACAGCTCGCCGCCCAGCGCCAGGACCACTCCGGGGAGGTCGGAGGCCGGGTCGCCGTGCGCCAGCGACCCGCCGATCGTGCCGCGGTTGCGCACCTGCTGGTCGGCGATCTTCCCGGCGGCCGTTGCGAGCACCCCGAGGTCCTGGCGCGCCTGCAGGTCGGCGTGCCGGGTCAGCGAGCCGATGCGGTAGCCGCCGTTGGAGCGCTCGATGCCCCTCAGGCCCTCCACCTTGTTGATGTCGATCAGCGGCGAGGGCTCGGCCAGCCGCAGCTTCATGAGTGGCAGCAGGGAGTGCCCGCCGGCGAGCAGCTTGGCGTCGATGCCGCCCTCGCTGAGCGCCTTGACTGCCTCGTCGACCGACGAGACCCTCACGTAGTCGAACTCGGGTGGAATCACCGCAAGCCACCTCCTTCCTCGGTCCGGGCTGGGCCGGAACCCGCCGTGCCCTGCCCGTGCGTGTCGATCTCGCGGCCCTGCTCGGTGGGCCGCGCGCCGCCCTGGATGTGCTCCAGCACGCGCATCGGCGTGAGCGGCATGTTCATGAAGGTCACGCCCAGCGGCTTGAGGGCGTCGGTGACCGCGTTCACCACCGCGGGGGTGGCGGCGATGGTGCCCGCCTCGCCCACGCCCTTGACGCCGAGCCGGTTGACCGGCGAGGGGGTCTCGGTGCGGTCGGTCTCGAACATCGGGACCTCGGCCGCCGTTGGCAGCGCGTAGTCGACGAAGGAGCCCGTCACGAGCTGCCCCTCCTCGTCGTAGACGATCTGCTCGTACAGCGCCTGGCCGATTCCGTGCGTCACCCCGCCGTGGATCTGGCCGTCGATGAGCGCCGGGTTGATGGCCGGCCCGCAGTCGTCGACGGCCACCCAGCGCACGACATCGACCTTGCCGGTCTCCACGTCAACGTCCACCACGCACGCGTGCGCGCCGAACGGGAAGACGAAGTTCTCCGGGTCGTAGAACGAGGTCTCCTCCAGGCCGGGCTCGATGTCGGCCGGCAACTCGTTGGGCGGGATGTGGGCCGCGCCGGCGATCTCGCCCATCGTCATCGACTTGTCGGGCGAGCCGCGCACCTGGTACTTGCCGGCGGCCAGCTCGATGTCCTCGGGCGCGGCCTCCAGCAGCGCGGCGCAAACCTTCTTGGCCTTCTCCTGGACCTTCTCGGCCGCGCGGCCCACCGACTCGCCGCCCACCGCGAGCGTGCGCGAGCCGTAGGTGTCCCAGCCGAAGGGGCCCTGGTCGGTGTCGCCGTGCAGCACGTCGACGTTCTCGGGGTCGATCCCCAGACGGTCCGCGGCGATCTGCGCGAAGCCGGTCTCGTGGCCCTGGCCGTGCGGTGAGGTGCCGGTGTAGACCGTGGCCGAGCCGCTCGGGTGCACGCGCACCATCGCCGACTCCCAGAAGGCGGCCTGCAAGCCGACCCCCTGCGGGCCCACCGCCCGCGAGGGCGCGAGGCCGCACACCTCGACGTAGGTCGACAGCCCGATGCCGCGGTAGATGCCCTGCTCGCGCAGCCCGGCCTGCTCGCGGCGGAACGAGTCCATGTCCACGTGGTCCAGCAGCATGTCGAGCGTGCCCTGGTAGTTGCCCGAGTCGTAGACGATGCCCAGCGGCGTCTCGAACGGGAAGGCGTCGGCGGGGATGAAGTTGCGACGCCGGAGCTCGACCGGATCCATCTCCAGCTCGTCGGCCAGCTGGTCCATCATCACCTCGCCCCAGTGCATGATCTCCGGCCGGCCGGCGCCGCGGATGGCGTCGGTCTCGAACTTGTTGGTGAAGACGCCCGTGAACCGCAGGTCGACGTTGGGAACGTCGTAGCAGCCGTTCCCGACCGGGAAGCCGAGCTCGGGGGTAAATGGGGTGAGCAGGCCGAAGTAGGCGCCCAGGTCGCAGATCGTGTGAAGCTTGATCGCGGTCACCTTCCCCTCGCGGGTGGCCGCGAAGGTCACGTACGAGACCTGATCGCGCCCGTGGTGCGAGGTGGCCATGTGCTCCGACCGGGTCTCGGTCCACTTGACGGGCCGGCCTAGCCTGCGCGCCAACCCGAGGATCAGGGCCTCCTCGCCGTACACCTGCAGCTTGGACCCGAAGCCGCCGCCGACGTCCGGGGCCACGACACGAATCTTGTCCTCGGACATGCCGAGCACCCCGCTCAGCACGAAGCGCGCGATGTGTGGCACCTGTGTCGAGGAGTAGAGGGTCACGCCGTCGCCCTGGGCCTCGGCCAGCGAGCAGCGCGGCTCGATGGGAGCGCCCGAGGTGCGGTGGTTGACGATGCGGCGCTCGACTACCACGTCGGCCTCTGCGATGGCGGCGTCCACGTCGCCGCCGCCGACCGACCAGTCGTGCGTGCGGTTGGTCCCGAAGGACTCGTGAACCAGCGGCGAGCCGTCCTCCAGCGCCTGCTCCGGGTCCACCACGGCGGGACGGGTGTCGTAGTCGACGAGCACGAGCTCTGCTGCGTCGATCGCGGTGCCGCGGTCGTGGGCCACCACCACGGCGACGGCCTGTCCGACGTGCTTGACCTCGCCCTTGGCCAGCGGCCACTGCCCGGGGTCGTGCATCTCCACGCCGGGCGGGGCCCACACGGTCCCCAGCGGCCCCAGGAAGTCATGGGCCATGTCCTCGGAGGTGAAAACGGCGACGACGCCCGGGTGCGCCTCGGCCTCGGACTTGTCGATGTTGGTGATCGTGGCGCTCGCCTCCGGGGAGCGGACGATCGCCGCGTGCAACATGCCGGGCAGGTACATGTCGTCCGTGTACTCGCCCTGGCCCTTGATGAGGGGCGGGTCCTCCTTGCGGCGGATCGCCTGGCCGACCCAGCCGTTGGAGCCGTTGCCGGTGCTCATGCCCGCACCTCCTGGCCGGCCGCGGCCTGCACTGCCTTGACGATGTTGTGGTAGCCGGTGCAGCGGCAGAGGTTGCCCTCGAGGCCCTCGCGGATCTCGTCCTCCGAGGGATCGGGGTTGCGCTGGAGGAGGTCGGCCGCGGCCATGATCATGCCCGGCGTGCAGTAGCCGCACTGCAGGCCGTGGTGGTCCCAGAAACCCTGCTGGAGCGGGTGCAGCTCGCCGTTGCGGGCCAGGCCCTCCACGGTCGTCACCTCGGCTCCATCGCACTGGGCCGCGAGCAGCGTGCAGCTCTTCACCGACTCGCCGTCCACGTGCACGATGCAGGCTCCGCAGTTGGTGGTGTCGCAGCCCACGTGGGCCCCGGTCAGGCCCAGGTGCTCGCGCAGGAAGCCGACCAGCAGCGTCCTCGCCTCGACGTCGCGGCTGTGGCGCTCACCGTTGACGGTGATGTCCACGTGCGCGGTCTTGCTCATACCGATCCTCCCCCGGATTGGCGACGAGACTCCTCACTCCGCAAGATACCCCTCGGGAGGCGGGGGTAGACTCAGCCGGTCGTGAAGGCCCGTAGACGCTCCTTTGTCCACCAGGGCCACCGGCTCGTGTTCGACGAGTACGGCGGCGGCGAGCGGACGGTCGTGCTGCTCCCGGGCCTGCTCTTCTCGCGCAAGATGCAGGGCCCGCTCGCCTCGGCGATCGCCGACCGTGGCTACCGCGTCCTGTGCCTGGACCTATTGGGCCACGGGGACTCCGACCGCCCGCCGGAGATGAGCAACTACAGCATGACCATCTTCGGTGGCCAGGTCATCGGCCTGCTCGACCATCTCGAGATCGGCCAGGCGGTGATCGGCGGCACTTCGCTGGGCGCCAACGCGACGCTCGAGGCCGCGGTGGCCGCGCCGGAGCGCGCCAAGGGCCTGATGATCGAGATGCCGGTGCTCGACAACGCGCTGCTCGGCTGCGCCCTGGCATTCACGCCGCTCCTGCTCCACCTGACCTTCGGCGCCCCCGTCGCGCGCGCCATCGGCGCAGTAGCGGGCCGCATCCCGCGTCCCGGCCCGCTCCTTGCCGACATGCTGCTCGACTGGGCCTCCCAGGACCCGAAGCCCTCGGCCTCCGTGCTCCAGGGCCTGTTCTTCGGCCGGGTCGCGCCGCCGAGCGAGGAGCGCCGGCGGCTGGACATGCCGGCGCTGGTGATCGGCCACGAGCGCGATCCGATCCACCCCTTCTCGGACTCCGACCAGCTGGTCCATGAACTCGAGGGCTCGCGGCTGGTGCAGGCCGGCTCGATCCTCGAGCTCAGGGTCACGCCGGAGCGACTCACCAAGGAGATCACCACCTTCATCGACGACTGCTGGTCGGGGACCGAACGGCAGCGCCGTCGCGGGCGGCGGGTCGCCTAGCCGCTCACTACGCTTCGCGCGCGATGGCCAGCCGTAAGGAAGAGAAGGAGCGCCTTCGGCGCGAGCGCGAGGAGCGCGAGCGCGAGGCGGCCGAGGCGGGGCGGCGAAAGCGCCTCGTGGGCTACGGGATCGGGGGTGCGCTGGCCCTGGCCGCCGTCGTGGTCTTGGTGGTGCTCCTGGTCTCCGGCGGAGGCGATGACGAGGGCTCCGAGCAGCAGGCCTCGCTGTACCCGCCCGGGGGGACCGTGGCCAAGCCCGGCGGGACCGACGTGGGCAAGGCGGCCAAGGCCGCCGACTGCGAGCTCAAGCAGGAGCGCGCTAAGAGCCGCGACCACGTGGGCAACCCCAACGAGCGGATCCCCTACAGCTCGAACCCGCCCATGTCCGGGCGCCACTACGAGATCCCGGCCGAGGACCAGGCGTTCAGCCAGCCGCCGGCCGACTCGTCGGTCGTCCACTCGCTCGAGCACGGGCGCGTCGACATCTGGTTCAAGCCCGACGCGCCGCGCCAGGTGCGGGCGGACCTCAAGGCCACCTACGACTCCGAGCAGGGCTACCAGCTCCTGCTCATCCCGCGCCCGAACATGCCCTACCAGCTGGCCGCCACCGCGTGGGGCCGAGAGCCCGAGCCGCTGGGCACGGGCTACCTGCTGGGCTGCAGCACCGGCGGCGCCAAGGCGCTGAGCGCACTGCGGGCGTTCATCGACGAGCACCGGGGCAACGGCCCCGAGCCGGTTCCGTAGCGGCCGAGCAGCGGGCGAGCGAGCCATAACGGCTGTAAAGCCCCGCAACGTACGCATTTTGGCAGTGTTGGGGCCTCTAGATGCTGCGTCGCATCCTGCTCCTCGCCGTGCTCGCGTGCGGCCTCGTGGCCGCTCCGGCCTTCTCGCTTAGGCCCTACCGGCCCGACCCCGTCGACTTCGAGAGCGGCCCCGGCGTGCAGAAGCGCTTCGGCAGGTCGCTGCAGTCGCAGCCCATCAAGACCGGCAAGCGCTTCAACCTCGTCGGGCTGCGCTGGCGCGGCGCCGCCGAGCCCCGCGTTGCCGTCCGCACGCGGCGCCAGGGCGGCGGCTGGTCGCAGTGGACCACCCTGTACGCACACGCCGAGGACGCGCCTGACCCCGGACGCGGCGAGCCCGCTCCCCAGGGCACCTCGAACCCGACCTGGGTGGGTGAGGCCGACTACGTGCAGTACCGGCTGAGCAAGGCCGTGCCGGGACTCAAGCTGCACTACGTGAACGTGAAGGGCTCGTCCACGGGTGGCGATCGCCTGCGCAGCGGCCTGCGACGGGTCGCCGACAACGTGGCTTCGCTCATCCCGGGCACCCCCGTCGCGCGCGCAGCCGAGGCGCGGCCGGGCATGGTCAGCCGCGCAGGCTGGGGCGCCTCGGACTGCCGGCCGCGCTCCGGGCCGTCCTACGGCTCGGTCAAGGCGGCTTACGTGCACCACACGGTGTCGGCCAACGACTACTCGCGCAGCGAGGCGCGCTCCGTCGTGCTCGGCATCTGCCGCTTCCATCGCAACTCCAACGGCTGGAACGACATCGGCTACAACTTCCTCGTCGACAAGTACGGGACCCTCTACGAGGGCCGAGCCGGAGGCGTCGACCGCGCGGTGGTCGGCGCCCAGGCTCAGGGCTACAACTCCCAGTCGACGGGCATCGCCAACATCGGCACTCACAGCTCTGTGCCCCAGACGGGCGCCGCGCTCGACGCCATGGCCCGGCTCATCCGCTGGAAGCTGCCGCTGCACGGCACCCCGACGAGTGGGAGCACGGTGGTGACCAGCGCGGGCGGCGACACCAACCGCTACGCCGCAGGCCGCGACGTGCGCATTCGCCGCATATCCGGACACCGCGACACCAACCTGACCGAGTGCCCGGGCGGCGCCCTCTACGCGCAGCTGGGGGACCTGCGCGCCCGTGTGGGCGACGCCTCAGGTGGCGCCGGGACGCGCCTGGCCGCGAAGGTGACCCCGCGTACCGCCGGCTACAGGACTCGCGTGAAGGTCGCCGGGCGGCTGTCCAAGCTCGACGGCAGCCCCGTCACCGGCACCCGGGTCGGCGTCCAGGCGCGCACCACACGCGGCAGGTACCGGACGGTGGCGAAGGTCCCGCTCGACTCCGACGGCCACTACGAGGCCGTCATACGTCCCCGCGGCACCCGCTACGTCCGGGTGCGCTTCGGCGGGGGAGGAGGGCTGCGGGGCTCGCTCTCGCGGCGGACCCTTCTGAGGGTCAAGCCGGTGCTCAAGCTCAGCCCGCTGCCCGAGCAGGTGGCTCCTGGCGAGCTGGTGACCGTGCGCGGCTCGGTCGCGCCGCGCAAGCCACGCCTCTTCGCGGTCCTGCAGGCACGCAGGGGGTTGGGCTTCAAGACCACCAGCACGCGGTCGCTGAAGCCCGACCGCCGTGGCCGCTTCACCCTCCGCTTTCGGCCCAAGAAGCCGGGCGAGATGCGCCTCTACTTCGTGGTGCGCGCCGACCGCACGACGGTGCGCATGACCACGCGCCGGCGCCTCATCGAGGTCCGCTAGACCACTCCGCCACGTCGACCGAGGCAGTGACCTCGAGCGGCTCGGGCAGGACCGCCACGCGGCCCTCGAGCTCGCCGGGGTCAAGGTGCCAGGCGCTGGGCCCCATCCGGGCCGCCGCCAGGACGTCGCGGTGCCGGAGCTCGAGCGTGCGCTCATGGCGCTCGCTTCCGCGGGGCTCGAACAGACCGGCGAGCTTGACCCGAAGCCGCTCCTGCTTGTCGGGGTCGACCGACAGGAGGCCCAGGCCCTCGACCAGCTGCTGCAGGTGGCCCCGGCCGGGCGTGACCGTGATCAGCCTCCCTCCGGGGCGCAGGATGCGGGCGAACTCCGCGCCGTTGCGGGGCGAGAAGACGCTGAGCACGGTGTCGGCCACGCCGGCGCGCAGCGGCAGCTCCTTCCACAG
>DATHAQ010000055.1:0-2139 GCA_035296565.1 Thermoleophilaceae bacterium | reverse complement strand
GCGCCGTCGAGGACCGAATACTCGGAGTGGACGTGGAGATGGGCGAAGCTCATCCGGGACCCACGATCCTAGGCGCGGATTCGGACGCCGCGGATCGGCGATCCCGCAATTTGGACGGTCAGCAGTCATGCCCCGCTGGGGGAACCTCGACCCCAACGCGGCAGGCGGCGCCAATGGGTGCGGGTCAGTCGTCGCCGGCGGAGGCCTTCGCGGCAAGCAGCCCGGCCGCAAGGACGGCGACCACCGTCGCCGCCGCACCCAGCTTCACCTTGTTCTCCGCCATCTTCCGCTTGGCGACCCGCGTGATCACCTGCCACGCGAGCCAGCCCAGCACCGTGTAGCCCCTGGTCGTCATTCCGAGTCCTTTCCCCGCTTGCGCACGTTGTACGCCATGCGCGACTGCAGCGACCAGAGCTCGATGAAGCCAGGGCTTGCCTGCTGTGAGAAGAGGCCGCCGGACTCCCCGAACCCCGCCAGAGCAGGGTCGTAGAGCGCGTTCGGCGAGCGGCGCGCCACCGCACGGGCGCTGCCCTTGTAGAGCCGCATCGTGATCTCGCCGGTGACCTGCTCGTTCACGGAGTCCATCAGAGCGTTCAGGTCCGAGAGCAGCGGCTCGTACCAGAGCCCCGCGTAGACGAGATAGGCCCAGTGGCCGTCCAGGTACGGCTTGAAGTTGTTCTGGTGGATCGTGCCGACAAGCTTCTCGAGCTCCTTGTGGGCCGGGAGCATGATCGCGGCGGCCGGCACCTCATAGAGGTCGCGCACCTTCAGGCCCACGATCCGGTCCTCGATGTGGTCGACGATTCCCACGCCGTGCCGGGCGCCGACCTCACCGGCCCGCTCGAGCAGCTCCACCAGCTCGAGCCGCTCGCCGTTCAGGGAGACCGGCACACCGCGCTCGAAGCCCACGACCACGTCCTCGGACTCGTCCGGCGCCTCCTCCGGGCGCGTCACGAGCTGGAAGACGTCGTCGTGCGGCGGCGCCTCGAGGTCCTCGATCGGCCCGCCCTCGGACGAGCGTCCCCACAGGTTGTCGTCGATCGAGTAGGGCGGCGTCTCGGTGCCGCCCTTCACCGGGATGCCGTGCTCCCGCGCATAGGCGATCTCCTCCTCGCGCCCCATCTGCCAGCCTCGAACCGGCGCGATGATCTTCATGCTGGGGTCGAGTGCGATCACGCTGGACTCGATTCGGACCTGGTCGTTGCCCTTCCCGGTGCAGCCGTGCGCGATCGTGTCGCAGCCGCTCTTCTGCGCGTACTCCACCGCCAGCTTCGCGATCAGCGGGCGCCCCAGAGCCGTGAACAGCGGGTAGCCCCCGCCGTACAGCGCGTTCGCCTTAATGGCGGGCACCACGTACTCGCGCGCGAAGTCCTCGCGCGCGTCCACCACGTGACAGTCGAGCGCGCCGAGCTGGAGCGCCTTCCCTTTCACGACGTCGTAGTCCTCCCCCGGTTGCCCGAGGTTCACCGTGAGCGCCACCACCTCGGCCTCGTACTCGTCCTGGATCCACTTCAGCATCACGCTGGTGTCGAGGCCGCCCGAGTACAGCAGCAGCACGCGCCCGACCTCGCCTGGCTCCGCCTCGTAAGAGGCCGTCTTGATCAGCGTGTGGCGGTCATCGCTCATCGCGCGCGCACCCTAGTGAAGCTCGGCGCCGAGCCGGCCGACGGCCTCGTCTACCTCGTAGGCCGAGACGGTCAGAGGCGGCAGCAGCCGGATCGTCTCCGGGCCGGTGGCGTGCGCCACCAGTCGTTGGTCGAGCAGCAGGCGGCGCGCAACCTCGGGGGCGCCGGGCAGGTCGAAGCCGATCATCAGCCCGAGCCCCCGCGGCTCGAGGCCGAGGCCGCGCAGCCCGGCGACGAGGCCCCGGCCGCGCTCCGTCACCGTCGCCAGGAAGCCCGGCTCGGTGAGCACGTCGAGCACCGCGTTCGCGGCCGCGGCGATCACCGGGCCGCCGGCAAACGTGGAGCCGTGGTCGCCCAGCCCGAGCACCGCCGCGGCGGCCGGGCTGGTGACGCAGGCGCCCACCGGCAGCCCGCCTCCGAGGCCCTTCGCGACCGTCATCACGTCGGGCGTCACGCCGAGCTGCTCGTGGGTCCACAGCGTGCCGGTGCGGCCGTTGCCGCACTGGATCTCGTC
>DATHAQ010000054.1:0-2590 GCA_035296565.1 Thermoleophilaceae bacterium | reverse complement strand
GGACAGCACGTGGATCCAGAAGTTCGCCGCGGCGAGCGCGAAGGCCGCGAAGGTGTAGGAGCCCGCGCCCGCGAGCGCCGCGGTGCTGAGCGCGATGGCGAAGTAGGGCGCGAAGTGGAGCAGGAACTCCGGCGCGTCGATTCCGCCGAGCGGCTGGCCCCCTCCCAGCAGGCGCACCACGGGGAAGCTCATGTAGATGAGGACGGTCCAGCCCGAGAGGAAGTACAGGCCCGAGAGCAGGTACTGGATCTTGAGCCCCAGCGGCAGCTTGGCCCGCAGGGCGCGGGGCAAGCCGGAGAGACAGCCGCGAGCCCAGCGCAGCTGCTGCGAGACGTAGGCGGCCGTGTCCTCGGGTCCGAGGCCGCGCGACAGCACGTCGGGCAGGTAGGCCGACTCCCAGCCCTTCTCGTGCAGGTGGATGGACAGCTCGTAGTCCTCGGTCAGCGAGTTGGTTGGGAAGCCGCCCACGCTTTCGAACGCCTCGCGCCGAAAGAGCACGTTGGTCCCACAGCAGAAGACGGCGCCGAGCCCGTCCTTGCCGCGGCAGATGGCGCCGAAGAACAACGCCTGCTGCGCCCAGGAGGCCGCGGCGATCCGGTTCTGGTCGGCGTTGGCGTAGTACTGCGGGGTCTGCACGAACGCGATCTTCGGGTTCTCCATGTGGCCGAGGGTGGCCTCGAGAAAGGCGGGGTCGGCCACGTGGTCGGAGTCGAACACCGCGATGAACGGTGCGTCGGTCACCTCGAGGGCGTGGTTGATGTTGCCCGCCTTGGCCCCCGTGTGCTCCTCGCGCGTTATGTAGCCCACTCCGTGGCGTCGTGCGAGGGCCTCCATGGCGGGGTCGTTGCCGTCGTCCAGCACGTGCACCCTCGCCTCCGCGCCCCGCAGGCCCTTGGCGGCCGCGACCGTGAGGTCCACGATCTCGGGCGGCTCCTTGTAGACGGGAACGAAGACATCGACCGCGAGCCACTCACTCGGCGCCTTGCGCTCCCGCACCTTCTCGTTTGCGCACGTCCACCAGAAGCCGAGCGCCTGGCTGAAGTTGAAGAGCTCGGCCACGATCAGGATCACGTACAGGGTTGGGTCGCCGATCCGCTCCGGGTTGAGCAGCCAGACGAAGTACCATGCGGCCGCGGGTAGGCCGAGCGCGGCCATGATCCGAACGCGTGTGCGAACGCTGACGCTCCGCGGCATCGGCTCCCACGCCAGCTTGCGCAGGCGCACGTCCCACGGCCGGGTGCTCACCGGAACTCCGTCACGAGCGTCTGGGGCGTCCGGAACCGCCCGATGCGCTTGCGGTAGAACTCGAGCTCCCCGATCACCTTGTTCGTCCGGTCGAAGAACGCTTTGTTGTCCTGGAACGAGGCCAGCACGAAGACGGGGCTCCCCTTCACGCGCTTGGCGTTCGTGCGGTTGAGCGGCTGTCTGCTCAGCTCAGGCGCGTAGTACTCGAGCACGTAGCGCATGTCGGGCGGCTCGTAGATAACCACACTCCTCGGCCCGGCGTCGGCCTTTATCTTCTCGATGGCGCCGCGGAAGTCGAACAGGCGCGGGTTGTCGTCGCTCGTCTGCTGGTCGACCAAGCCCACCAGGAGGGTGAGGATGACGCCGCCCACGACCAGGGCCCGTCCCCGCGGGTTGCGTATCCAGCCGGTGACCAGCCGCGCCGCCAAGAGGAACAGAAGTGGCACGGCGATGAGGAAGTAGCGCACCTCGAACAGCTCGCGGGCGAACACGGCCACGGCGAAGAGGAGCACTATGGGGGACACCGCGGCGATGGCGAGCGCGATCGTCTGGCGCGAGCCGCCGCGGCCGAGCAGGAGCAGCGAGAAGAGCAGGAACAGTGGCCACATGGCCGCCAGGAGCTCGGTGATGCCGTCGGAGTGGTAGCCCCACAGCGCCCAGGCCATGTTCGCCATCACGGCGTAGAAGGACAGGGGCTCGTCCGTCCCCTCCGGCGAGCCGGCCGCCGCCCGCGTCGAGTCGTACTGACCCTCCGCGAAGACCAGCAGCGGCACCACCTGGAGGATGAGCACGACGAACGAGTAGCCGAAGCCGACCGCCAGCGCCCTCGAGGGCTCCCCGGCGCGCCGTCGCTGAATCAGAAGGGCGACGAAGATGAGCTGCTGGATGGCGACCAGGAGCAGGCCGAAGTAGTGCGACCACAACAGCGCGGCGGTGGCGAGGATGTAGAGCACCCAGTTGGTCGGGTTCGGGTTGCGAACGACCCGCACCTGGGTCAGCAGCGCGAGCAGTCCGAAAAGGGCCACGAACGCGTACATCCGCGCCTCCTGCGTGTACCAGATGAGCAGCGGGGAGGCCGCGCCGAACGCCGCGGCGATCAGTCCGGTACGGCGGTCGTAGAGCTCACGACCCAGCCAGTAGAGCGCGGGGATCACTAGCGTCCCCGCGACGAGCGACGGGAGCCGCACGGCGAGCTCGCCGTCGCCAAACACGCGCACCGTCAGCCAGAGGACGATGTGGTGCAGGGGCGGATGGCGGTCGCCGTAGAAGATGTTCTCGAACATGTCGCCGAGCCCGAGGTGGGCCTGGTAGACGCTGATCGCCTCATCGAGCCACAGGCCCCGTG
>DATHAQ010000053.1:0-3972 GCA_035296565.1 Thermoleophilaceae bacterium | reverse complement strand
CAGTTGCTGATGACGGGCGCGGAGCGGTGGAAGCGGGGGTCGGTGCTCTGGTCGAGCAGGAAGGTTGCGATGTCGGCGCGGGTGATGCTGGCGCGGATGCGGTCGCGGCCGAGGTAGCCGGCGCGGACGGTGCCGGTGCGGACGCCGTCGGTGGGACGGGTGAAGCGTGCGATCGTCCAGTCGAGGGGGCTGTCGGTGACGAGTTGCGACATGGCCAGCAGCTCCTGGTAGGCGCGCAGCAAGAACGTGCGTCCCATGACGGGGACGATGAGGCCGAGCAGGCTGTGGGTGTCGCGCGGGTCGCGCAGGCTGGGGGTGGCCATGCCGATGTAGCGCTCGACGCCTTCGGCTTGCATCGCCTCGACGATGGCGCTGGTGCCGTCGACGAGCGGCATCCCGGTCGCCTTGCGGTCCAGCGACGGGCCGAGCGTGCTGACCACGGCGTCGGCGCCGCGTACGGCGCGCCGAACCGCCTCGCGGTCGGTGAGCTCGCCGGTGATCACCGTAAGGTTGGGGTCGGTGAGGTCGAGCTTGGCGGGGTTGCGGACGTAGGCGATGACGTAGTCGCCGTGATCGAGCGCCTGGTTGACGACCTCGCGGCCGACGCCGCCGGTGGCGCCGAAGACTGTGACTTTCACGAAGAGACTCCTGCTTCGGTGGAGGTGGTGGCGCGGCGGACGACGGGGGCGATGTCACCGGCGAGCCGGGCGATGGACTCCTCGACGCGTCCGCGCGGCAGGCTGCCCCAGTCGACCTGGCCGTAGAACCGGTTGATGCCCAAGACCTGGTGGGCGTGCAAGATTTTCTCGGTGATCTCCTCGGAGGAGCCGATCATCAAGGCCATGCCTGGGGCAGTTCCGGCGTCGAACTGTGCCCTGCTGATGGTGAACCCGCGTCCTCCGGGACGCTTGGGCCGCAAGTACTCGTGGTAGTAGGGGTAGACGTCCCGCGCGGCCTCGGGGGTACCGGCGGCGTAGAAGTGGGTGGAGATCGCGACCCGTAGCCGATCGGCGTGGCCGGCCGCCTCGCCGGCCGCGCGGTAGGCGTCCACCGCGAGGCGGGCGTGGTCGATCGACCCGCCGATCAACCCTAGGGTCATCGGCAGGCCCAGCCGCCCGGCCCGCTCCGGGCTGCCGGGGGAACCGCCGACTCCGAGCCAGATCGGCAGATCGATCGCCCGCGGGATGATGTCGGCCTCCCGCGGCGGCGGCCGGAACCGGCCCTGCCAGCGGGCGATCCGCCCCTGTTCGCGCAGGCGGAGCAGCAGGTCGAGCTTCTCGTCGAACGCGGCGTCGTAGTCGTTGAGGTCGACCCCGAACAAGGCGAACGGTTCGGCGAAGGCGCTGCGGCCCACGATCAGCTCGGCCCGGCCCCCGCTGAGCAGGTCGAGCGTGGCGAAGTCCTCGTAGACCCGCACCGGGTCGAGCACGCTCAGCACCGTGACCGCGCTGGTCAATCTGATCGACGAGGTGCGGGTGGCGATGGCCGCCAGGACCACGGCCGGTGACGGCACCGCGAAGTCGGCGTTGTGGTGTTCTCCGACGCCGAACACGTCCAGGCCCAAGGTGTCGGCCAGCTCGGCGTAGCGCAGCGTGTCGGCCAGCCGCCGCCGCGGCTCGACCCGGCGTCCTGTGGCGGAATCGCGCTGCAGGTCACTAAGCGTGATGATGCCCAGATCCATGCCAGCCCCGATCACGCTCAGGCTACCCGGATGGCGCGCTTGCCCTGGGTGTGGTCTGCGGCGAGTGCCTGGAGCGCATCGGCCGCCTGGTCGAGCTCGTAGGTCTGCTGGATGGGCACCCTGAGCGTCCCGGCCTCGATCAGTTGCGCGAGACGTTGCAGGTTCTCCTGGCTCGGCACCGCCCCTACGTTGTGGCGCTCCGATCCTTCGCCGGCCGCAGAGAGCGTCGAGGCCCCACGTCCGTCGTCGTGGAGGACCTCCGCGTGGGTGTCGAAGCCCTCAGGAGCGTAGGAGACGAGGTCGAGGAGGGCCTCGATGCCTTCCGGGTAGCGCTCGTGCACGAGCGTGGCGATGTCGGCGTCGCGCGGCAGGATCTCGCTGACGCCGAGCTCTTTCAGATATTCCTCGTCTTCGGGCAAGGCGGTGGCGATAACCGTCGCGCCGGCGTTAGCAGATAGCTGGACGGCGAAGCTGCCCACGCCTCCGTTCGCCCCCACGATCAGGACTGTGTCTCCCTCGGAGACGCCAAGTGCGTCCAGGGCGCTAATGGCGGTGATCGCGGCCAGCGGGGCGGCGCCAGCGCTGGCGGTGTCCACGCCCTCGGGCTTGCGGGTCGCGTTCGACTCAGGGACAGCTACGAGCTCTGCCCAGGTGCCCTCGTGCACCGCCGGGCTCATCCCCGTGATGAAACCGAACACCTCGTCGCCTTCCGAGAGGCCGCTCACCTCGGAGCCGACCTGCTCGACGACGCCGGCGAAGTCGCGCCCGAGCACCACTGGAAACTCGTGCTCGACCATATCCTTGAGCATCCCGGAGACGATGGAGTTGTCCACGGGGTTCACAGAGGAGGCGCTAACGCGCACGAGCACCTCGTTGTCGGCCGGCGTGGGGGCCGGTAGATCCTGGCGCAGGCCGGGGGAAGAGTCGAAGTCCTCAAGGGTGATGGCTCTCATGGTCTGTGTCCTCTCCTTCTTGGGTCGGTAGCTTTGCATGACGGTTGCCTCCTATACCGCGCGATCAAGCCGGCAAGACGAAGAACCGCCCGTAGGCCACGAAGGCAACCAGGATGAGCAGTACCGCGTTCACGGCGATGCCGCCGTACTCCGTGCGCCTGAGGTGCGTGAGGGCGGCCCCGATCATCGTCAGCACCAAACCGAGGGCGGCCAGCGGCGTCAGCCAGGGCACGATCCCCGTCAGCGCCGGCAGCACGATCCCGATCGCCCCCAGGACCTCCAGGGCGCCGATGATGCGCAGCGTCAGCTGCGAGAAGTCCTCCACCCACGCCATGTTCTTGAGGAGCTTCTCCCTGGGTTGGGACAGCTTTGTCGCCCCAGACACCAGGAACGCCGCGGCCACGAGTACTTGAACCACCCACAACGCGATGCCCATATACCAGAACCTCCTCTACGCGATAGATGTCGAACAATCGTTGTTGTTACACAACGATAAGGTGGTGTCAAGTGTTTAGTGTGCTATATTGTTGGCACGATGGCTACGGAGGCAACAGAGCCCACGACTTCCGGCGGCGTTCTCGAGGAGTTCGAGTCCAGCCCCGCCCTGATGCTGGCCCTGCTCGGCCAGGAAGCGACGCGCCGCCTGCGCCACGCCCTCGACGCCCACGACCTCAAGCCCCGTCAGTACCACGTTCTCGGGCTCTTGCACGACCACGGCCCGATGGGCCAGCGCGAGCTCGGAGAGGCCATAGGAGGCGTCGACCCCAGCATCCTCGTGACGCTGCTCAACCCGCTCGAAGCCGACGGCTTCGTCTCGCGCGAGCGCGACCCGGCGGACCGCCGACGTCACGTCGTGAGGCTAACCGCGGCCGGTAGGCGGCACTTCGAAAGCGCCACGCGCGCCCAACGCGAGGTAGAAGACGCCCTGTTCGCGGGGCTCGACGAGGGCCAACTCCGACAGCTGCGCTCCGCTCTGGACGCGCTACGCCACAACCTCGCGCGAAGCCGCGAGAAGGCGTGCGAGCCGTCCGTGACCTCAGAGGGTTGCTGAGGCGGCGACCGACCGCCAAACCCTCAACCTTACGCGGGTGCCCCAACAGAGACGATGACAGAGACGATGACGCCCATAGAGCAAGCCCGGCGCTTTATGCACCCGATTGCGTGGAAGGTTAATTCTGCGAAGTTCAACTTCCGCTCTACGGAGTTCTAAGACGAGTGATGTGCAATGAGTTAGATCAACAGGTCCGCCAGGCGACGAAGAGGCCGGCCGAGCGAAGCGTTCACTCGCTGGGCGCAGGTATACGCTGCGACCTTGGCCGTCAGGCGCGCCAGCAGCCC
>DATHAQ010000052.1:0-91306 GCA_035296565.1 Thermoleophilaceae bacterium | reverse complement strand
GCAGCGCGCGCAGGCGTGCGCTTTCCCAAGCGCTACTGGCTCTATCGCGGCGTCTGGTCGGCAGCGGAGCTCGAGCAGGCGGTCGAGTCCTACCGCGCCGAGGCGACAGGACCGAGCCGTGGACTGAGCCATGCGGCGTAGGCCTGGGCTTCCCCTGGAGGACTGTGCCGCATGGCTCGCCGAGGCGAGCGGGGAGCCGGCGTCTGGAAGCGCCGTTTTTCGTCCTTAGACTCCACGTGTGGAGCTGCGGGGAAAACACGTAATCCTGCGCGAACTGGAGCCGACGCACGTGGGCCCTCTACTCGCGATTGTCGCCAAGCCTGAGGTGGCCGGCTGGTGGGGGAGCATTCCGGAGGGCTTCCCTCTGGAAGACGAGCCTGAAGCCACGCGCCTGACGATCTTCGCGAACGATGAGATCGCGGGCATGATCCAATTCACCGAAGAATCTGATCCTGACTACCGGCACGCCTGGATCGACATCTTCCTCGACCCGGCTCTGCATCATCGAGGCGTCGGCGTTGATACCGGAACCACTCTGAAGCGTCACCTCCTTGAGCAGCGCGGCCACCATCGCATCACCACCGATCCCGCTCCGGACAACCTCGCCGCGATCCGACTCTGCGAGAAGCTCGGTTTTCGGAGGGTCGGCGTTATGCACGCGTGTTGGCGGGACTCCGCACAAGGTTCGTGGCGCGACTCCCTTCTGATGGAGCTAGTGAAGCTGCCTGCGCTCGAGGGGTGACTACCTCACGCCAGCACGGTCCGGCTGTCCAGTGAGCCAGATAGATCCCTTTCTCACGGAACTCGAGCGGCCCTGACGCCTGCGCAGTCCCCTGAGCAAGTAATTCGCCGCTACGTGGAGCACCACGGCGAGACCCGCGTGCCTGCGTATCACCTGCTGACTACGTGGGCTTTCGATGACTGGACGGACGAGGCCCGCGAGCGCATCGCCGTCGAGCTCGCCAACGCCGGGGTTGTCACCGATCCTGAAGTCGGAGCGCTGGGGGATGGGTCCGAAGTCACACTCGCGCTCGGTCGAGTCCACCCCACCGACACCGGCGTTGAGGCCACAGCCGACCGCGGCGTGTCGCCGAGTGTGACTCGGGCGGTGTGGGCGCTTGCGATCCCCATCCTCTTCGCCGAGGTGGGTGAGGCCCTCACCTACGCGACGGACACCGCCTTTCTAGGCCGTGTGGGGACCAAAGAGCTGGCCGCCATCGGCCTTTCCTACAGCTTCATCGAGCTGCTGGCAGTCCCCGCCTTGGGCGCGGTCGAGGGAATGCAGATCGTCGTTGCGCGTCGGGTGGGAGAAGATCGACGCGACGCCATAGGGCCCACCTTCGCGCGCGTACTGCTGCTGGTGGTCGCCATCTCGTTGGCGCTCTCCGCTGGGTTGACGCTGGGCGCGCCCGCCGCTGCCCCTTTGGTGATCGGGTCCGGGGAGCTGGCGGCGGCAGTCGCCGACTTCCTTCAAATCGCCGCCTTCGGACTGGTACCAATGACGATGAGCTTTGCCTTCAGTTCCTTGTTCGTGGCCCTCGGTAGGCCCCGAGTGCTCATCGGCGCAACCCTCGTGCTCGTCCTGACCAATCTGGCGGGGAGTTATGTGCTGGTTTTGGGCGAGCTGGGCGCCCCGCGGCTGGGAATCCAGGGCGCGGCTTACGCCTTCCTCGCCGCTGAGCTGGCAACGCTCCTGTACCTCGTCATCCACGCGGTTCGCCGCCTTGATCTTCGGAGTCTTGGTGGCCTGGCTCTGGGTCGTGTTCCGGCTCCAGTGTTCGGTCCCCTCCTTCGCCTGTCGGCGCCTATGGTCCTGCTGTTCTTTGTACTGGAGGGGCAGTGGCTCGCTTTCTTCCTGATTGTCGAGCGAGTGGGCCCCGACGAGCTCGCCAGCTCGAGCATCGTCTACGCCTGCGTCGCGGTGCTCGTCATCCCGGCCTTGGCCTTCGGAGAGACCGCCTACACGCTCGTGAGCAAGCTCATCGGCCGAGGGCGGTCTGACGAGATCGGCAGTCTGATGCGCAGGGTCGTACTCCTGGCGTACCTCGTAACTGCCCCCTTGCTCGTGATTACCCTCGCGCTTCCCGACGTGGCACTATCGGTCTTCACGTCCGACCCTTCGTCGGTACCAGGCGCGCGGGCCACACTCCAAGTGGCGGCGGTTGCGCTGCTCGTTGTCATCCCGGCCCAGTCGTGGCTGGGGGCGCTAGTCGGCACGGGTGATACCGACATCGCCTTGCTCATCGAGCTACTGTCGACCGCCGTACTGCTGGCCAGCGCGGCGTTGATCGGGCTGCAGCTGGACCTGGAGCTCCCCTACATCTGGCTCTCGCTGCTGGCGGGCGCCGTCGTCACGCTGCTCGCCGCGTACCTCTTCGTACGGGGCGGGCGGTGGAGACGCGCCAATGTGTGACGCGGACGCCAGGGCGCGCGACGCCGGAGAGCGCGTCGCCCCTTGCCCTCGCCGGTATGCCGCGTGAGCTCACGGACCGGCTCGGCGAAAACCAGGTCCGCCTCGCCTAGTCGGGCTGCCCAGATTTGAACTGGGGACCTCTCCGACCCGAACGGAGCGCGCTACCAGACTGCGCCACAGCCCGTGTGGTGCAGAAGGGGAGGGTATCGGGGGCAGACCCTGCCGAACGTGAGGTGCCCGGCCGGCCGGCGCCCGGCCCGCTCCCCCGCTAGGCGGCCTGCTTCTCGGAGTCGATCGCGCGGCGCAGGGCTTCCTCGATTCCGATCGGCTCGACGTCGAACAGCTTCATCGGCTCGGGGTCGGTGACCACGGTCTCGGTGGCCAATCCCTCCACCAGCGGCTTGGCCACGCCCGCGTCCACCGGGGTGACGAGGCCGATCCACAGCGACGAGAGGGTCGGCGTGAGGACGGGCACCGGCAGCTTGGGTCGCGGCCTGCGACCGAGCGCCTCCGCCATGCGGTCGAGCATGTCCTTGTAGGAGAGGACGTCGGGGCCGCCGATCTGGATCTCGCGCGCGCGTGAGTCCTCGACGGAGGGCGCCTGCGAGAGGAAGGAGACCACGTCCTCCCCGTCGATCGGCTGCGTGGGCGTGTCCAGCCACGAGGGGGCGATCATCACCGGGAGCCGCTTCACCAGGTAGCGCAGCGTCTTGTAGGACTCGCTTCCCGAGCCGACCACCATGGCCGCGCGGAAGTAGGTGAGGTCCGGGCCCTCCTCGCCGAGGATCTCGCCGGTCTCGTGGCGGCTGCGCAGATGCTCGGAGGAGGGGTTCTCGCCCAGGCCCCCGAGGTAGACCATCCGGTCCACGCCCTCGCGCTTCATGGTCCGCGCGAAGTTGCGGGCTGTCTCGCGCTCGCGCTCGGCGAAGCTCTTGTCCGAGCCGCGCCCCATGCCGTGCACGAGGTAGTAGGCCACGTCGACGTCCTGGCCGGCGCCGGCCAGGCTGTCGGCGTTCAGGACGTCTCCCTCGTGCAGGTCGGCGCCGGCGTCGGCCAGGTGCTGGGCGCGCCCGGAGTCGCGCACCAGGCAGCGGACCTCCGTCCCCTCGCCGAGGAGCCTGCGAGCCAGAAGCCCGCCCACGAAGCCGGTGGCGCCGGTCACCAGTGCACGCATGCCAGGTCTACGTGCCCAGGACCACCGGCGCTCACGCGTGCTCCTCGGCCGGCGTACGCTCGGCCTGCGCTCCGGTGCTAGCCGATCGAGACCGTTGGCGAGCCCAGCGGGCCCAGCCCGACCTGCACGCGCTCGCCGCGCCGCACCGGCTGCGGCGGCGTCAGCGACCCGGCGATGATCACGTCGCCGCTTCGCAGCTCCTCGCCGGTCTCGGCCAGGAGGCGGCCCACCAGCTCGACGACGTCGGAGAAGTGGGGCGGCGCCTCGCCCGAGGCGCGCACCTCCTCGTCTATACGGACCTCGGCATCCAGGCCGGCGGGCATCGAGGGCTGGGCCTCGGCCAGGACGAAGCCGCGGTGAAAGACGTTTATGGCCACGATCTCCTCCACGTCCGGTGGCGCCGCCCCGGTGTCGACGATCTCGATGGCCGCCCCGTAGCCGGCGATCTCCCCGTTCACGCCCATGTGCACCGCCACCTCGGGCTCGACCCGCAGCTCGGTCGCCGAGGCGCCGTCGAAGGTCGCGCCCTCCTCGAGCTGGGTCGCTGTCGTGAGGTGGCCGATCACCGGCTCCCGCAGGCCGAGCTTGCGCTGGATCTCGGGCACGTTGAGACCGATCTTCCAGCCGATGCGGTCCGCGCCCGCGTCCAGGGTCCGGCGCCACTCGGCGAGCTGTTCGACCAACGCGGCGACGATGCGAGGGTCGGACTCCGGCACGGGGGCGTACGCTACCCGCCGTGACGAGGGCTGGACAGACCGTGCTCATCACCGGCTGCTCGTCGGGAATCGGCCGGGCGACCGCCGAGCACCTCTCGAGCGGGGGGCACACCGTGTACGCCACGGCACGCCGGCTCGAGTCGCTCGACGGTCTGGAGCGCAGCGGCTGCAAGAAGCTTGCGCTGGACGTGACCGACGAGTCCTCCATGTCCGCCGCCGTGCGGTCGGTGGGGGAGGCCGAGGGCGGCATCGACGCCCTGGTCAACAACGCCGGCTACAGCCAGAACGGGGCGGTCGAGTCCATCCCGCTCGACTCGATCCGCGCTCAGTTCGAGACCAACGTCTTCGGGCTCATCCGCATGAGCCAGCTGGTCCTGCCCGGAATGCGCGAGCGCCGCAGCGGCCGCATCGTGAACATCGGCTCGATGGGAGGGCGCTTCACCTTCCCGGGCGGCGGCATCTACCACGCCACCAAGCACGCCGTGGAGGCGATCTCCGACGCCATGCGCTTCGAGTCCGCCGGGTTCGGCGTGCAGGTGGTGCTGCTCGAGCCGGGCCTGATCAAGACCGAGTTCGGCGCCACCTCGGTGGACTCCATCGAAGCGGCCGACGACGGCGTCTACGGCGAGTTCAACGAGGCGGTCGGCGCGGCCACCGCCAAGGCCTACGAAGGCCCCTTCGGCAAGCTCGGCGGCGGCCCCGAGGCGGTGGCAAAGGTCGTCGAGAAGGCGCTCACCGCGAAGCGGCCGCGGGCGCGCTACACCGTGACCCCCTCCGCTCGGGTCTTCCTGACACAGCGGGCGCTGTTGCCCGACGCCCTCTGGGACCGCATGGTGGGAACGACGTTCCCTCGTCCCGGCAACTGAAAGGAGAATCAGCTTGGCCTACTTCAAGGACGCCGACGAGGTCTACAGCTTCATCGGGAAGCTGTTCCAGGACCTGGCCGAGGACGAAGAGCTCGCGCCCAAGTTCCGTAAGGCGAACACGGTGGTCCAGTACGCCTACCGCGACCCGGACTCCGTCATCACCGTTCAGCTCAAGGAGGGAGAGGACGGCCGGGTGGACTTCGGCGATACCGACATGGATCCCGAGGTGGTCATGTCGATGGACGCCGACACCGCGCACCGATTCTGGCTGGGCAAGGTCAACGTGACCGTCGCCCTGGCCCGCGGCCAGATGAAGGCCAAGGGGCCCGTGGCGAAGATCCTCAAGCTGGTGCCCCTGGTGAAGCCGGTGTTCCCCAAGTACCGCGCCATGCTCGAGGAGGCGGGTCGGCAGGACCTGATCGAGGCGTCGTGATGGCGAGGAGCGCAGCCCCAGCATCGGTGGGGCGAGCACCCAGCCATGAGTGACGTCGGCGAGGCGCTGGGGGCCCGCCATATGGCGGGCTTCAAGGACTTCTTCCAGTACGCGTCGTCCACCCGCGTGGTGGCCGGCCGGGACCTGCTCTCGGGCACCGGCTTCGAGATGGGCAAGGAGGGCTCGCACCGCGTCTGGGTGGTGACCGACAAGGTGATCCGCGAGACGGGTCTGGTCGACCGCGTGGAGGCCGGCGTGGCCGACGGCGGCCTCGAGGTGGCCGGCGTGTTCGACGACGTGCCGCAGGACTCCTCGACCGATGTGGTCGACCGCTGCGCCGCCGAGGCGCGCGAGGCCGGGGCGGACTCCTTCCTGGCGGTGGGCGGCGGCTCGGTGCTCGACACGGCCAAGATCGCCGACACGGTCTTCAGCCAGGGCGGCAACGCGGCGGAGAAGGAGGGCTTCTTTCTCATGGACCGCGAGGACGACGGCATGGGCGCGCCGCTCCCGATCGCCCCGCTGGGCGGCATCCCGACAACGGCGGGCACCGGCTCCGAGGTCTCGATGGGGGCGATCGTCAAGGACCCCGAGCGCAAGGTGAAGCTCGAGATCGCAGACTTCCCGCTCTTCCCCCGGCTGGCCATCCTCGACCCCGAGGCCACCAGGACGCTGCCCCCGAAGATCGCCGCGGCCACCGGCATGGACGCCCTGACCCACGCCATCGAGAGCTACGTGGCGCTCGAGTGGAATCCCTTCCAGGAGAGCCGCTCGTTGGGGGCGCTGCGGCTCATCCGCGAGAACCTGCGGCGGGCGGTCGAGGACGGGCCGAGCGACGAGGAGGCGCGGGGCAACATGCTCGTGGCCGCCTCGATGGCCATCGCCATCGAGCTGGGCTCCGCCCATGCCATGTCGCACCCCTGCGGCGCGCAGTTCGCCGTACCGCACGGCGTGGCCAACGCGATCAACCTCCCCCACGTGATCCGCTTCAACGCCGAGGCGGGCGACGACGTGGCCGACCGCTACCGCGACGTCTGCGAGGCGCTGGGGGTGGAGAGCGGCGGCTCGGCCGCGACGGTCGGCGACAACCTCGCCTCCCACGTGACGGGGCTGGTGGAGGGCCTCGGCCTGCCCACCCGCCTCTCGCAGGTGGGCGTTCCCGAGGACGGCATCCCGGCCCTCGTGGAGGGCGCAATGGGCGACGGCCTGTCGCTGATGAACCCCCGCGAGCCCTCCGAGGAGGACTACGAGCGCCTCTACCACGCGGCCTTGTAGTTCGAGCGCGCGGTGCCCGGCCGGCCAGACGCCCGGCCGGCCTCTCCGCTACTAAGCCGCCTGCAGCTCCACCGCCCTGACCGGCGGGGGGGTCAGGGCCGCTGCGGTGATGACCAGCACGAAGGCGGTCAGCCGCAGCACCAGGGCGAATGGATCATCGGGAAGCGGCTCACCGAAGACGATCGGCCCCGCGGCGATCGTGACGACGTTGGCCGCTGCGCTGGTCACCGCGATGACCGGCACCGCGTCGCCGACCTGGAGGCTGCGGGCCGAGACCGCCAGGCCGATCAGCGACGCCACGAGGATGAACAGGGCGAGCGGGTGGACGAGCACGGCCAGCGCGCCGTCGTCGAGCCGGCCCGAAAGCGCCTTGATCGAGACGTCGGAGGCGCCCCAGATGAGCCCCGCGGCCGCGCCCAGCAGCGCTCCGCCGCGTGCGCTGTCGCCGGCGAGCCGAGCGACGGTCAGCCCCCCTCCCGCCGCCAGCCCGGCGTAGAGGATCAGCGTCCCCGGCTCGTAGTCGTTGTGGGCCTGGCTGGCGGTGCCCTCGAGCGTCGCGGCGAGGAAGGCCAGCCCGGCGGCGGTCAGCGCCACGCCGATCCACTCGCGCCGGGTCACGGTGAAGCCGAACAGGCGGTCGGCCACAACGGTCAGCAGTACAAGGCCGCCGGCGATCACCGTCTGCACCAGCGAGATCGGCGCCAGCGAGAGCGCGGCGACGTGAAATCCCCACGAGCCTGTCGCGACCGCGATGCCCAGCGCGTACCAGGGGGAGCGGAAGAGCGCGATGGACGTGCTGATCGGCCGCCGCGCCTCCACCGGCGGCGACTCGACCGCGCCGCGGTGCTTGTAGAGGAAGCCGACGATTGAGGTGAAGGCGGTCAGGAGGGCCAGCAGCAGGCCCACCTGAACCCCAAGGGTCATCCCGCGCCCGCTTCCTCGTAGCCCTCCTCGCCCGGCATGAGCACCTGCGCCACGCCGCCCTCGAGCACCACGCGCGGCTCCACCGGCATGACCTTGCGGCGGCGTGCGGACTCCAGCGCCCCCTCCACCGAGGCGTGCTCGGCCAGCTGCTCCAGGTGCTTGATCGTGGGAAAGACGAGCAGCAGCTCCTCGCGCGCCCCGGCGTCGAGGGCCTCCCGGGGGCGCAGCCAGCGGAAGTCCACGCACTCGGTCCCGTCGACCTCGGGCTGGGCACCCTCGGGGGCGCGCGCCACGAAGAAGTGGGTGTCGAAGCGAACCTTGACCTGGGCAGGCGTGATCCAGCGCGACCAGCGCGCCAGCTCGGCGTCGGGGGGCAGGCGCAGGCCGGCCTCCTCGAGCAGCTCGCGGCGGGCGGCGTCGCCCTCATCGGCGTCGCCCTCGCCGAGCGAGCCCCCGGGGAAGACCCAGGCGCCGCCCATGAATCGCTGCTCAGGGTTGCGCTGGACGAGGAGCACCTCGGGTCCTTCGAAACCGTCGCGCAGGAGGATCAGCGAGGCGGCCTCGCGGGCGTCTGCGACCTCACCCTGGTTCAGCTCCTCACCGGGGCCTGGACGGTCGGTGCGCATCGGGCGAGCGTAGCGGCGGGGCGAGGCGGTACCCTTCCGCCGCCGTGAGCGAGACCGCGACCCAGCAACAGTGGATCTGCAGCTCCTGCGGGTTCATCTACGACCCCGAGGAGGGGGACCCGGACGGGGGCATCCCCGCAGGCACGGCCTTCGAGGACATCCCCGACGATTGGTTCTGCCCGGTCTGCGGGGCGCGCAAGAGGGACTTCGAGAAGTTCGACGGCTGACCGGCGCGGGTGGCAAAGCCACCACAGCGACCGGGGCGCCCGCGCCAGGCGCGCTCTCTCGAACTCAGCGCTCGTACTTGATGAACGAGGTGCGGCGGGCCACCTGGTCGTACAGCGAGCGCGCCGCGCCGTTGTACTCCTGGGTGTGCCAGTAGACCCGGACCGCGCCGCGGGCGTTCGCCTCGGTCGACACCGCCTCGATCAGCGCGGTTCCCAGGTCTGTCCCGCGGGCGCCTCGGTCGACGAACAGGTCCTCCAGGTAGCAGTAGCTCGCGGTGGTCCAGGTGGAGGGATGAAGCAAACAATGGGCGAAGCCCGCCACCCGGCCGTCGTGCTCGGCCACCAGCCCGAACATCTCCTCGCCCGCGCACAGCCGCGTGAACGTGAGCTCGGTGACCTCCGGCTCCGCGCGGTGGCGGTAGAAGGAGTTGTAGTCCTCCCACAGCGGCACCCAGCCCGCGCGGTCGGGCTCGGCGAGCGGCCTGACCGTCAAGCCGCCGCGGCGAGCGACCGGGCGCCGGTGGCCGCGGCGATGGCCTCGGCGGTAACGGCCAGGAGGCGGCGCAGGTCCTGCTCGGACATCGACAGCGGCGGCATGAGGATCACCACGTCGCCGAGCGGGCGAACGATCGCCCCCCGGCGACGGGCCTCGAGGGTGACCTGGTGGCCGATGCGGTCGCTGAGCTCGTAGCCCTCGATCTCGATCCCCACCATCAGCCCCACCTGGCGGATCTCGCGCACGGCGGGGAGATCGCTGACCGACTCGAGCAGGCGCGACAGCAGGCCGATCTTCGGCGCCAGTCGCTCGAGCGTGCGCTCCTCCTCGAAGACCTCGAGGCAGGCCAGCGCCGCGGCGCAGGCCAGCGGGTTGCCCGTGTAGGTGTGGCCGTGGAAGAAGGTGCGCAGGTCCTCGTGGTGGCCGAGGAAGCCCTCGTAGATGCGCTCGGTTGCCAGCGTGGCGGCCAGCGGCAGGTAGCCGCCGGTGATGCCCTTGGCGAGGCAGAGGAAGTCCGGGGCCACGTCCTCGTGCTCGCAGGCGAACATCCTGCCGGTGCGGCCGAAGCCCACGGCGACCTCGTCGCAGATCAGGAGCACCCCGTGGCGGTCACAGAGCTCGCGCACCGCGCGCAGATAGCCCGGCGGGTGGGTGAGCATCCCGGCCGCGCCCTGCACCAGCGGCTCGACGATGACCGCCGCCACCTCGTGGCCGTGCTCGGCCAGGAGCCGCTCCATGTCGCCGGCGTCGCCGGGCTCGGCCAGGAGCGTGTCGAACAGCAGCGGGCGGTAGAGCGAGTGGAACAGCTCGATCCCGCCGACCGAGACCGAGCCGACGGTGTCGCCGTGGTAGGCGTCGCGCAGGGCGATGAACTTGTCGCGCCGCTCGTCGCCGCGCTGGCGCCACCACTGGAATGCCATCTTCAGCGCGATCTCGGTGGCCGTGGACCCGCTGTCGGAGTAGAAGACCCGTGTCAGGCCCGGCGGGGAGAGGTCGACCAGCTTGCGCGCCAGCCGGATGGCCGCGGGATGGCTGAGCCCGAGCATCGTGGAGTGGGCCACGCGCGAGAGCTGGTCGCGCACGGCGGAGTCGATGCGCGGGTGGCGGTGGCCGTGCACGTTGCACCACAGCGAGGAGACCCCGTCGAGGTAGCGCCGGCCTTCGGTGTCGACCAGCTCGCAGCCCCGGGCCCGGTCGACGATGAGCGGCTCCTCGGCCGCCCAGCCCTGCTGCTGGGTGAAGGGGTGCCAGAGGCACGCGCGGTCATCGCGGACGAGCGCTGCGTGCTCGGATTCCACGGCGCGACCGTAGCTACGCTCCCGGTCAGAATGCCGCCCCTTTCCTTGCTCGTCTTCGTGGTGGGGACGGGCTCGCTAGGCGCCGAGATCGCGGCGGTTCGGCTGCTCAGTCCCTACTTCGGCGCGTCCACCGTGGTGTGGGCCAACACCATCGGCGTGGTGCTCGTGGCCCTGTCGGTGGGCTACTGGCTCGGCGGCCGCATGGCCGACCGTCGGCCAGACATGCGGGGCCTGTGCCTGCTGAGCCTGACAGCCGCCGTGCTGCTCGCGCTGGTGCCCTTCGCGGCCGATCCGCTGCTGGGCCTGGCGGTCGACGCCCTGGACACGATCTCCGCCGGCGCCTTCTTCGGCTCGCTGATCGCCGTGCTCGTGCTGGTGGCGGTGCCCGTGCTGCTGCTCGGCGCGGTCTCGCCCTACGCGATCCGCCTCGCGGTCTCCAGCGTGGAGGAGGCGGGCACCGTGGCGGGGCGCCTGTACGCGCTGTCCACGGCCGGCTCGCTGGTGGGAACGCTGCTCTCGGCACTGCTGTTCATCCCTCTGATCGGCACCCGGCGTACCTTCCTGGTCTTCGCGCTGGCCATCGCGATCATGGCCGTGCTCGGGCTGCGGCCCGTGCGCCGTTACGCGCTCGCCCCGGCGGCGATCGTCGTGCTCATGGCTCTGCCCGTGGGCGCGCTGAAGGCGGAGACCGACAAAGGCCGGGTCATCTACGAGACGGACACCGAGTACCAGTACGCCCGCGTGATCGAGAGCCCGACGGGCAAGCGCTACCTCGAGCTCAACGAGGGCCAGGCCCAGCACTCGGTCTATGCCCCCGACACGGTGCTGACCGGTGACGTCTGGGACGGGCACCTGGTGCTCCCTTTTGCGGGGCGCTCGCGCGCGCCTGCGCGTGTGGCCATCCTCGGCAACGCGGCGGGCACCACCTCGCGCGCCTACGAGCGCTTCTTCCCGCGCACGCGCGTGGACGGTGTGGAGATCGACCCCGAGCTGTCGGAGATCGGCCGCCGCTACTTCGACATGAACAATCCCCGGCTGCGCCTCTTCCACGAGGACGCCCGGCCCTTCCTGCGCCGGATCGACGCACGCTACGACGTCATCTCCGTGGACGCCTATCGCCAGCCCTACATCCCCTTCTACCTGACCACGCGCGAGTTCTTCGAGCTGGCCCGCGACCGCCTGGCGCCCGACGGCGTCCTGGTGGTCAACGCCGGGCACCCCGAGGGCCAGGACGAGCTCGAGAAGGTGCTCAGCGCGACCATGGGCGAGGTCTTCACGCACCTGATGCGCGACCCGATCGAGCCCACCAATACGCTCATCGTGGCGTCGCGGCGACCGCTCTCGGTCAAGCGCCTGCGCGATGCCGACGTCCCACCGGGGCTGCGCCGGACCGCACTGCACGCCTCGTTCCGCGTGGGGCCACGCCTGCGCGGCGGCCGGGTCTACACCGACGACAAGGCGCCGGTGGAGTGGCTCATCGACAAGTCGATCGTCGATTACGCAGCCGGCGACCGGTGACACCCGCATCCGGCGATTGTCGCCACCCCTCCGAGCGAGTACGGTGGCCCAAAGAGGAGGAGATATGAGCTTTCGCAAGTACGAGTTGGGGCCCTACGAGGACATGGTTCGCAACCACTCGTGGGACGTGCCGGAGCGCTACAACATCGCCCACGACGTGTGCGACAAGCACGACCCCGACCGCCTCGCGATGGTCTGGGAGGACTACAACGGCGACGAGCGGCGCGTGACGTTCGGCGAGCTGCAGGACCTGTCCAACAAGTTCGCCAACGTCCTGGAATCCGAGGGGGTCGAGCGCGAGGACCGCGTGGCCACGCTGCTGCCCTCGCTGCCCGAGACCGCCGCGGTCTTCATCGGCACCTACAAGCGCGGCGCCATCCTCCTGTCGATGTCGGTCCTCTACGGCGACGAGGGCATCGAGCATCGCCTGCGCGACTCAGGTGCCAAGGTCCTGGTGACGGACACCGAGAACGTCGGCCGCATCCCGGAGGGGATCGTCGAGACCGTGCTGGTGATGGGCGACGGCCTCGAGGAGAAGATGGAGGGCGCCTCGGCCGACTACGAGATCGCCGACACCTCGTCCGAGGACCCGGCGCAGCTCTACTACTCCTCGGGCACCACGGGCAAGGCGAAGGGCATCCTGCACGCGCACCGCTACCTGTTGGGTCACGAGGAATTCGAGTTCTGCCACGACGTGCGCGACGGCGAGCTGTTCCACGGCATGGGCGAATGGGCCTGGGCGGCGGGCATCTGTCCGTTGCTGGGGCCGTGGCGCTACGGCTGCGTGGCGCTCGTCTACGCGCGCAAGGGCGGCTTCGACCCCCACGAGCAGCTGCGGTTCCTGTCCAAGCACGGGGTGCAGAACATGTTCACCACGCCCACCGCGCTGCGCGCGATGACCGCGGTGGAGGACGCGAGCACGAGGTACCCGCTGCCCGAGCTGCGCGTCGTGTGCTCGGCCGGCGAGCCGCTGAACCCGGAGGTCATCCGCTGGTTTCGCAACCAGTACGGGCTCACCGTGCTCGACTACTACGGGCTCACCGAGAGCTACCCGCTGTGCGGCAACTTCCCGGGGATCGAGGTCCGCGAGGGCTCGATGGGGCGGCCGATGCCGGGCTGGGAGGTCAAGATCCTCGACGAGGACGAGCACGAGGTGCCGGTGGGCGAGCGCGGGGAGATCTGCCTGCGGGCCCGATCGAACCCGCACTACCCGATCGGCTACTGGAACCGGCCCGAGGACACCGATGCGGACTTCGGGGGCCAGTGGTTCCACACCAAGGACGCCGCCCAGCTCGACGAGGACGGCTACGTCTGGTACGCCGGCCGCGCCGACGACGTGATCATCTCCGCCGGCTACCGCATCGGGCCGTTCGAGGTGGAGTCGGCCTGCGTCGAGCACCCGGCGGTCAAGGAGGCCGCGGCGGTGGCCTCACCAGACCCCCTGCGCGGCGACCTGGTCAAGGCGTTCGTCGTGCTTGCTGCGGGCAACGAGCCCAGCGACCAGGTGGCCGACGAGATCAAGCGGTTCGTACGCGAGCGCCACTCGGCCTACGCCTATCCGCGCGAGGTCGAGTTCGTCGACGACCTGCCCAAGACGCTGACGGGCAAGATCCGCCGCATCGAGCTGCGCGAGGCCGAGCGCCAGAAGAAGCAGCAAGCCGCGCCGACCTAGGCCGGTGCGGGCCGTGCCGGGGGCGGGCGCGCATCACGGACGCGCTCCGGAGAGGCGTCAGCCGGCTGACGAGTCCCCGAGCGGGCCGCCCGCCTCTCCGCTCAGAGGACCGGCAGCAGCGGGATGTCGTAGAGGACCGCCCAGAGCACGAAGCCCGTGATCGCCGCCACGGCGATCACCGCGGCCGTGACCTTCTCGGCCGTCGAGGCGCGCTGGGCCCGGGCCTTGGCCTTGTCGGACCAGATGATCACCCGTTCCAGCAGGCGCTCGGCAGGCTGGAACTCGAGGGCCAGGAGGCCGAGCCCGAGCAGGATCACGACGAAGCCGGGGCCGGGGACGCCGGGGCCGCTGAGCACGATCCCGGCGAGGACCAGGACGATCCCGACCACGACGCTGCCCGCCCGGTAGACCTTGCTGCGCTCCTTCTGCTTGGCCTTGCGCTCCTGCAGGCGCTTGAGCATCTCCGGCATGTCCTCGCGCGAGGCGTACTCCGGCGGCGTCTGGTTGGCGGGCGTCTCCTCGGTGCTCATCGCGGGGGAGTGTGACGAAGCCACGCGTCCAGCGGGAGGAGCGAGCCCGCCTCGGCGAGGCCCTCGGACGTGGTGGGAGGCAGCCCGTGCACGGGGACGGCGCCCAGGCGCTCGATCGTCTCGCGGTTGGAGCGCTCGATCACGTCCGGCTGGTCGGGCCAGGGCGTGAGCACCACCGCCAGCACCTCCAGCCCCGCGCGGCGCGCGGCCTCCAGCGTGAGCAGCGTGTGATTGATCGTGCCCAGGCCCGGCTGGGCTGCCACCACCAGCGGGAGGCCGAGCCGGACGCAGAGGTCGCGGACCGAGAAGTCCTCGGCGAGGGGCACCAGGAGGCCGCCGACGCCCTCCACCACCAACGGCTCCCCGGGCGGCGGCACCAGCCCCTCGGGATCGACGTCGCCCGCCAGGTGCGGCGCGGCGGCAAGCCCGAAGCGGTAGGGGGAGACGTCCTCCGGGCGCTGTCCGGTGACCGAGGCCAGCAGCTCGTGGTCGGGCGGCCACTCGCCGGGCTCGTCGTCGAGGCCGGTAACGACCGGCTTGAACGCGACCACCCGCTCACCGCGGACGACCAGCGTCGCGCAGATCGAAGCCGCCAGGACGCTCTTGCCGACGTCCGTGTCGGTGCCGGCTACGAAGAGCCCGGCCAGCTCAGGCGGCGTCGGCGAGGTGGTCGAAGATGCCCGACCGCGGCGGGGCGGCGGCGGCCGGCAGCTTCGGCACGGCCGCCGCGAGGGTCCGGGCCGCCTCGCGCAGCTCGGACTTGGTGTGCGAGGCCATCACCGACAGCCGTAGCCGCGAGGTTCCCTCGGGCACGGTCGGCGGCCTGATGGACTGGGCGAAGACCCCCTCCGACAGGGCCTTCTCCGCGGCACCCACCGCGGCGTCGGGGCCACCGATGACGAGAGGCACGATCGGCGTGTCCTCCCCCGGAGCGGTGAGCCCTTCAGCCCGGAGCGCCTCGCGCAGCACGCGGGCATTTCGCTGAAGCTTCTCCACGCGTCGCGGCTGCTCGCGCAGCAGCTCGAGCCCGGCCATGGCGGCGCCCACCGCGGGAGGCGGCAAGGCGGTGGAGAAGATGAGGGAGCGGGCGGTGTTCACGAGGTAGCGCGTCATGCGCCTCTCGCAGCACACGTAGGCCCCGTAGGAGCCGAGGGCCTTGCCCAGCGTTCCGATGGTCACGTCGACCGCCTCCTCGACTCCCGCGGCGGCGGCCGCGCCGCGCCCGTCGGGGCCGGTGGTGCCCAGTCCGTGCGCCTCGTCGACCACCAGGAGCGCGCCGAAGCGCTGCGCCAGCTCGGCGATCTCCACCAGCGGAGCGACGTCGCCGTCCATGGAGAAGACCCCGTCGGTGACGATGACCTTGCCCCGCTCGCCGGCCTGCCGCAGCCCCCAGGCGAGCTGGTCGGCGTCGAGGTGGTCGTAGACGAAGCTCTCGGCGCCCGACAGCCGGCAGCCGTCGATGATGCTCGCGTGATTGAGGCGGTCGGAGAAGACCACGTCCTCGGGGCGCGCCAGCGCCGAGATCACGCCGAGGTTGGCCAGGTAGCCCGAGCCGAAGAGCAGCGCGGCCTCCGAGCCCTCGAAGTCGGCCAAGCGCTCCTCGAGACGCCGGTGGATGCGCATCGTCCCCGACACGAGTCGCGAGGCCCCGGCGCCGGCGCCGTAGCGCAGCGCGGCCTCCGCCGCGGCCTCGCGCACGCGCGGATGGTCGGCCAGCCCGAGGTAGTTGTTCGAGCACAGCAGCAGGACGGGCTGGCCGTCGAGCAGCACGCGCGGGCCCTGCGGTCCGGAGATCAGCCGCATCCGGCGCATGAGCCCGCGGTCGCGGATCTCATCCAGCCGGCGGTCGATCTCGTCGATCACGCGGCCTCGCGACCCTCCGGCTCGACGCGCACGATCTCCGGCCGGGGCTGGACCTTCCGCTTGGGGATCCGCCGCAGCTGCCGCTCGGGGTTCCAGAAGTTCGCCTCGTCCTGGCTGTCGATCAGGTCGTCGACGGGGGTCCTAGGGGCCTCGCCCTCGAGCCAGCCCGAGCGGTTGTCGGGACGCGGGTTGGACCCGTTGTCCTCCTGGCGGGCCACGTTGAGACCGAGCTCCTCGAACATCGCGCGGTCGTCCTCGGGCTCGGAGCCGAGGGTGGTGAGGAAGTTGCCCATCATCACGCCGTTGAGGCCCGCCTTGACGGCGAGGGGCTGCAGCTCGCCCAGGTTCTCCACCCGTCCGCCGCAGAGACGGAAGAGGGCCCCGGGGATGATCAGCCGGAAGATCGCGATCCACTTCACGGCGTCCCATGGGTCCATATGGTCGCGGTCGCCGAACTTGGTGCCCGCGCGCGGGTTGAGCAGGTTGATCGGGACGCTGGTGGGGTCGATCTTCGCGAGCTCGAAGGCCATCTCCACGCGCTGCTCTCGCGTCTCGCCCAGGTTGAGGATGCCGCCCACGCAGGTCTCCAGCCCGGCTTCGCGGACCGCGTCGATCGTGCGCAGCCGGCCCTCGTAGCGCACGGTGGTTGAGACCTCCGGGTAGTAGCTCTCGGCGGTCTCGACGTTGTGGTGGACGCGCTGGATGCCGGCTTCGCGCAACGACTTGGCGCGCTCGGCGGAGAGGTGGCCGACCGAGGCGCAGCGCTTGAGGTTGGTGTGCTGGGCCACCAGCTTCGCGCCCTCGAGCACGTTGCCGAAGTCGCGCTTGGACAGGCCCTGGCCCTGGGTGACCATGCAGAAGCGGTGCGCCCCGGCGGCCTCGGCGGCCTGGGCGTGCTCAAGTATCTGCTCCGGGCTCATCATCGCGTGCATGGGCGTGTCGGCCTCGGCGTAGCGCGACTGCGCGCAGAAGCCGCAGTCCTCGGCGCAGCCGCCGGATTTGGCGTTGACCAGCGAGCACATGTCCGTTGAGTCACCGAAGCGCTCCTCGCGGGCCTGCCAGGCGCGTTCCACAAGCGCTTCGATCTCGCCGTGGTTCTCGATCTCCCCGAGGGCGAGGGCCTCGCTGGGACTGATGAGCGGTGGCACCAGCGCCCAAGGTAGGTTCGACCCCGGACGGAGACCGTGCGCTAGACCTCAGGCATGCCCTCTCTCCATCCCACCGAGCACCGCGGCCTGCGCGAGCTGTTCGCCTTCTCCCGCTCCCTTGCGACCCACTACGACCAGCTCGCCGACCACCTTCCCGCCGCGCAGACGGGCGCGTTCCGGGACGGGGCAGAGTCCGCCCGCGAGCTCCTGCGCCAGCTCGAGACCCATGCGGCGGCCTACGGCCTGCACGGCAAGCCCGCCGCCCAGGGGCTCGGAAGCTCGATCGGCACCGTGCGCGCCGAGGTGCGCAACCGCTTCCTGGAGACCGACCGCGCTGCGCGGTTCGCGCTGAGCGAGATCGCATACCTGGTCGGGCTGCTCGCCTACCTGCGGCGCGTCGCCGAGACGCGCGGCGACGCCCGGGCGCGCGACTTCTGCGCCGGCTGGCAGCACCGCATGGAGGAGGTCGAGCGCGAGGCGCGGGCGGCGGCTGCGGAGCTGGGCGGCGACCCCGACACCGCGATGAAGCCCTACGACACCTCGCTGGTGGGGCGGGCCCTGCAATCGGTCGGCTTCGTGCTCGGCTCGGTCGGCGAGTGGACCGACCGCCAGGCCGCCAAGGGCGGGTAAGCCCCCAATTGCTCTATCGGAGGAGCGCAGGCCGGGCGTTGGCCGGCCGGGCGTTGGCCGGCCGAGCACCGCCCGCTCGAGGGTCTAGCGCAGGAACGCGGGCCGGGCGCTGGCCGGCCGAGCACCGCCCGCTCGAGGGTCCAGCGCAGGAGCGCAGGCCGGGCGTTGGCCGGCCGAGCACCGCCCGCTCGAGGATCTAGCGGGCCTTCCACTCGGGGGCGCGCTTCTCGCCGAAGGCACGCACGCCCTCCCGGAAGTCCTCCGAGCGAAAGCACGACTCGCGCAGCTCGACGAGCTCACGCTCCTGCTCGGCCGTGAGCGGGCCGGCGCGCAGCGCCCGCAGGATGCGCTTGTTGCCCGTCTGCGACAGCGGGGCGTTGGCGCCTATCTCCGCCGCCATCGACACCGTGCGCTCCTCCAGCTGGTCGGCCTCCACCACGTGGTTGACCAGCCCGATCTCTGCGCCGCGATCGGAGTCGACGTTGCGCCCGGTGTAGAACAGCTCCGAGGTGTGGGCCACGCCGCACACCTCCAGGAACTTCTTGAGCCCGGTGTGCGAGTAGATGAGCCCGAGCTTGGCGGGGGGCATGCCGAGCTTGACGCCGCGGGCCGCGATGCGGATGTCGGCGGTCAGGGCCAGCTCCAACCCGCCGCCGATGGCGTGGCCGTTGATCTGGGCGATCACCGGATACTCGTAGGCCTCCAGCGCCTCGATCGCCGAGTGGAAGGGATGGGCCACGAGGCGCTCGGCGTCGCGCTCGAACTCGCGGCCCTCGAGGTTGCCGAGGTCGTAGCCGGCGGAGAACATCGGGTCGGTGCCCGTGACGACCAGGCAGCGGGCGTCCGTGGTGCCGACGGTCTCGGCCAGCGTGTCGAGGATCTCGTGGTCGAGCGCACCACGGCGATCGGGGTTGGAGATGGTCAGCCGGACGACGTGCTCGGCGGGTGCGTCGAGGAGCAGCTTCCCCGACGCGAGCTCCGAGGAGGAAGCTCCGGTGCTCGCCCGACCAACGCTCGGGCTGCGCTCCTGGGCTGTCACTCGAGCACGATCAGCGTGTCGCCCTCGGAGACCGACTGGCCCTCGGAGCACGAGATCTCCGAGACTTTCCCGTCGTCCTCGGCCTCCACCGGCATCTCCATCTTCATGGACTCGAGGATGACGAGAGTGTCGCCCTCCTCGACGTCCTGGCCGAGCTCGCACTCGACCTTCCAGACCGTCCCCGTGATGTGAGCTTCGACGCTTGGCACGGGCGCGCACGATAACCCCTCGATCACGCGGTGCTCGACCCATCAACGGTCGGGCCCCGCTCCTCCGATAGCTTGGCGCCCCGCGTGATCCTCGCCATCGACCAGGGCACGACCGGCACGACCTGCATCGCCTTCGACGACGAGGGCCGCCCCACCGGCCGCGCCTACCGCGAGTTCGAGCAGCACTTCCCCGAGCCCGGCTGGGTCGAGCACGACGCCAACGAGATCTGGGAGGTCACGCGCGAGGTGGCGAGGGAGGCGCTCGGGGGCGAGCAGCCGCGGGCGATCGGGATCACCAACCAGCGCGAGACCGTGGTGGCCTGGGACCCCGACTCCGGCGAGCCTGTCCACCGCGCGCTCGTCTGGCAGGACCGCCGCACCTCCGACCGCTGCGACGAGCTGAAGGAGGAGGGCCGCGAGCCGCTCTTCCGCGAGCGGACGGGCCTGGTGCTCGACCCCTATTTCTCGGGCACGAAGATCGAGTGGCTGGTCAAGGAGGGCCACGCCGACGCCTGCTTCGGGACGATCGACTCCTGGCTCGCGCACCGGCTCTGCGGCGAGCACGTGACCGACTTCACTAACGCATCGCGGACGCTGCTGTTCGACATTCGCGAGCGCCGCTGGGACCCCGAGCTGTGCGAGATCCTGCACGTCGACCCCCAGTCGCTGCCCGAGCCGCACGAGAGCGCCTCGGTGGTGGGCGAGACGGCCGAGTTCGGCGGCAGCGTTCCTCTCGCCGGCATGGCCGGCGACCAGCAGGCGGCCCTCTACGGGCAGGCCTGCCACGAGGCGGGCCTGGGCAAGAACACCTACGGCACCGGCTCCTTCGTGCTCCAGCACGCAGGCGCCGAGCCCCCCAAGCCGCATGCCGGCCTGCTGACCACGATTGCGGCCGGGACTCGGGCAGCGTACGCGGTGGAGGCCTCCATCTTCGTCACCGGCGCCGCGGTCCAGTGGTTGCGCGACGCCCTCGGCGTGATCGAGCGCGCCGACGAGACCGAGGAGCTCGCCGCCTCGTTGGACTCCAACGACGGCGTCTACCTGGTGCCGGCCTTCGTGGGGCTCGGGTCGCCCTACTGGGACTCGTACGCCCGCGGGACGATCACCGGGCTCACCCGCGGCGCGGGGCGGGCGCACCTCGCGCGCGCGGCGCTCGAGGCTATCGCCTACCAGACCCTGGACGCCGTGCGGGCGATGGAGAAGGCGAGCGGCGAGCCGCTCGAGGAGCTGCGCGCCGACGGTGGCGCCACCGCCAACCGCTGGCTCATGCAGTTCCAGGCCGACCTGCTGGGCGTGCCCGTCGTGGTGCCGGAGGTCTCCGAGACCACGGCGATGGGGGCCGCCTTCCTGGCCGGCGTGGCGACCGGCGTCTGGAGCGAGAAGGACGTGCGCTCGATGTGGCGCGAGGGGGCGCGCTACGAGCCGAGCATGGCCGACGGTACGCGCGGGAGCTTGGTCGACGGCTGGCACGAGGCCTTGCGGCGCGCGAGTGGAAAGGCCTAGGCGAGGGCGCCGTGGCCGACCGCAAGGACCTCGAGTTCACCTACTCGCTGATCGACCGGATCTTTCGGCTGAGCCTGGGCGAGCTGGCCGACTTCAGCGGGGCCAAGTACGACGGTGACTTCTCGCTGAGCCTCGAGGAGGCCCAGCGGCGAAAGCACGAGTACGTGGCCGAGCAGATCGGGATCGGCCCCGGCCGGCGGGTGCTCGACCTCGGCTGCGGCTGGGGGCCGTTGCTCGACTTCATCCGCCGCCGGGGCGGGCAGGGTGTCGGCGTGACCCTGTCCTCGGCCCAGGCCGCGGCCTGCCGGCGGCACGGCCTCGACGTCCACTTGCAGGACGCGCTTGCGGTCGAGCGGGACACCTTTGGCTCCTTCGACGCGGTGGCCAGTCTCGGGGCCTTCGAGCACTTCTGCTCGCCCGAGGACCACGAAGGGGGCCGCCAGGACGCCATCTACCGCCGGCTGTTCGGCAACCTCGCCGGGCTGCTGCCCGAGGGCGGGCGTCTCTACCTGCAGACGATGGTCTTCGGGCCGAACATGATCCCGCTGGAGGAGGTGGACATCGACGCCCCGCGCGACTCCGACGCCTGGTACCTCGCGCTCATGAGCCACCAGTTCCCCGGCTCGCTGCTGCCCTTCGGCCAGGAGCAGATCGTCCGCAACGCGGAGCCGGACTTTCGCCTGCTCTCGAGTGAGAGCGGCCGAATCGACTACCTGGAGACCATCAGACAGTGGCGCGCCCGCTTCGCGGCCCCCGGCGTGCGCAAGACCCTGCTCAAGGCCCGGCTCGTGCCCCGCTGGCTGACCAGCTCGGGGTTCCGGCTGGCCTTCACGTCGGGGGTCAGCGCGAACAGCGTCTGCTTCGAGCGCCGGCTGCTCGAGCACTATCGCCTCGTGTTCGAGGTAACCAAAGGCTCGGAGGCGGGTAAACCGGTAATCACGTGAAGGAGCAGGTCTACAAGGACGCCCGTCCGGCCGAGCACTTTGACCGCTTCCATGCGCGCACGCGCAGCCGCCGGCCCGACTGGGTCTACGAGCTGGTCCGGTTCGTGCTGACGCCGTACCTTGCGCTGTTCTTCCGCGCGCGCTCGATCGATACCGACAAGGTTCCCGCGGACGGGCCGGCGATCATCGCGCCCAACCACTTCTCCTTCCTCGACCACTTCTTCATCGCGGTCTACCTCCGGCGTAAGGTGCACTTCATGGCCAAGTCCCAGCTGTTCGAGAGGCCGATGCAGTGGATCTACACGCACGGCGGGGTGTTCCCCGTGCGGCGGGGCCACCAGGACGAGGAGGCGTTCAGGACCGCCCATGCCGTGCTCGCGCGCGGCGACGTCGTGGTCATGTACTGCGAGGGCGGCCGCTCGCGCTCGGGCGACCTGGGCGAGGCCAAGCCCGGCATCGGCCGACTGGCGCTCGAGTCGGGGGCGCCGGTGGTGCCGGCGGCCATCGCCGGCTCCGAGCGCGCGCGCAACTGGAAGAAGGGGCAGTTTCCCAAGGTCACCGTGCAGTTCGGCGACCCCGTGCGCTTCGACCAGGTCGACGAGCCCACCAAGGAGCAGTCGCTGTCCGCCGCGAACGCCGTGTTCGACCGTGTGAAGGGGCTCTACGGCCCGCTTCGCAGCAACGGTCGCCGGAGCGCCGTGCGCGCGGCGCGAGCGGCGCGCCGAGCCGCCCGCAACACACGCCGCCGCCCCGTGGCGCCCGGTTGAGGGCCGACGGGCCGCGAGGCTCGACCGCCCGGTAGCCGGCCCGCCCTCCGGGGTTATTCCTTCTCGGACCCGATGACCCGGAAGGCGCCGTCGAGGTGGTACTCGACCACGCTGCCGTCGCTGTTGCGCACGGCCACCTCATAGGCGCCGTCGGAGTCGTCGCCCTTCTCGGCCTCCACGACCTTGCCGCCCCCGGCGGCTGACAGGGCGGCGCGCTCGGCACGCTGGAACGCGCTGCCGCCCAGGTTGCCGCCGTCGGCCTTCTCGTTGCGCTCGGCCCCATCGCGCTCAGCGCCGTCGCCCTCGTCGCCACCGCCGATCGCCTGCGCCGCTCCGGCGCCGCCGGCCGCCAGCGCCACCAGGCCGAGCGCCACCACCAGCGGTTTCTTCAGCCTCTCCATGACCGTCTCCTCATCGCGGTTTGCCTTCACCGGGGAAAGCTAGGCGGGCCGGCTGAGACGACCCTGAGAGGGCAGGGTGAGGCTGACCGAGGCCCCATTCGCGACGCATGCGCTGCCGCCGTGGGCCTCGGCCACCGCGCGCACGATCGCCAGGCCCAGCCCCGCACCACCGTCGGTGCGAGCGGCATCACCGCGCACGAAGCGCTCGAACGCCCCGTCCCCCATCGCCCCGAAGCCCGGGCCGGAGTCGCTGACCTCCAGCTCGGCAACCCCCGCGTGGCTTCGGGCCGTCAGCACCACCTCGCCGGCGCCATGGCGCAGGGCGTTGTCGACGAGGTTTCCCAGCGCCTGACGCAGCCTGAGCTTGTCGGCGTCGAGCACCACGCCCGGAGCGGCATCCACCCGGATCTCCCGCCCCCGCTCGGTGGCGCGGTCGGCGAAGCGCTCGCGCACCCCGTCGAGCAGCTCCCCGGCGTCGAGGCGCTCCCGCCGAACCGGCAGCTCGCCGTCGGCCGAGCGGGCGAGCACCAGCAGGTCCTCGGCGAGCTGAGCCAGGCTGTCGCATTCCTCCACCGCGGCCACCAGCGACTCGCGCGCCCTGGGCCCGAGGTCGTCGGCGCGCAGCGCGGCCTCCAGCTCGGCCTTGACCACCGCCACCGGGGTCCGCAGCTCGTGGCTGGCGTCAGCGACGAACCGGCGCTCGCGCTCGAACGATGCGCGCAGGCGGTCGAGCATCTCGTTCAGGGTCCGGCCCAGCGCCTGCAGCTCGTCGCGGGCAGCGGGAAGCGGCAGCCGCTCCTGGGTGTCGAGAAGCGAGACCTCGGCCGCGCGGCGGCGCATCGCCTCCACCGGCCGCATCGCGCCGGCGGCCAGGCCGTAGCCGAGCAGCGAGGCCAGCACGATCGCCAGCGGTCCCCCCAGGGCGAATGCAGCCGCGAGGCCCGTGAGGGTCTCGTCGCGGTCGTCCAGTGATCGCGCCGAGACGACGACGGTGCCCGCCCGCCCGGGGCGCGCCAGCACTCGCGCCGTGCCCTCGACGCCCTTCACCTCGCGCTCGAAGAGCACCGGCTCGCGGGCTGCCCGTCTGCGCTCGGCCGGGCTGAGGATCCCGCTGCGCTCGCCGGGGCCCAGCACGCGCGCGAAGCCGCTCTCGGGCTCGGTCACCGGTTGACGCGCGCGCAGGCCTTCGTCGATCGACTCGTCGAGGTCGCTCCTGAGCTGCGCGTAGACGAACAGGCCTGCGCCCACGAGGACCACCGCGGTCGCGAGCGCGAAGGCGGCAGTGAGACGGACACGGATGGGCAAGCGGCTCATCACGCGCCGCCGTCCTTTCGCAGCCTGTAGCCCAGGCCGCGCACCGTCTCGAGCGAGCGCACTCCGAAGGGCCGGTCGAGCTTCTCGCGCAGGTAGCGCACGTAGACCTCGACGACGTTCGAGCGCTGCTCGACGCCCATGTCCCAGGCCGACTCCAGCAGCTGGGACTGGCTGAGCACCTGGCCGGGGCGCCGCATGAAGGTCTCCAGGAGGGCGTGCTCGCGCGCCGAGAGCTCGACCTCCCTGTCGCCGCGCCACACCCGCCGCTCGGCCGGGTCGAGGCGCAGGTCTCCGACCGAGAGCACAGCAGGGCGCTCGGCCCCGCCACGGCGCACGAGCGCCCGCAGCCGAGCCGACAGCTCGGCCAGCGAGAACGGCTTGGTCAGGTAGTCGTCGGCGCCCTGGTCGAGACCCCGTACGCGGTCCTCCACCGAGTCGCGTGCGGTGAGCATGATCACCGGCAGCCAGACGCCATCGGCGCGAAGGCGCCGGCAGGTCTCGAAGCCGTCGAGGTCGGGGAGCATCACATCGAGCACCACCGCGTCGTACTCGCCCGCGGACGCCATGCCCAGCGCTTGGAGGCCGCCCGTGGCCACGTCGGTAGCCAGGCCCTCGCTGCGCAGGCCGCGCCGGATCGCGGCGGCCATTCGCAGGTCGTCCTCGACCACCAGTACGCGCACGAGCTCATTGTCCTCAGGCACCTGAAAACTCGCTGAGGAAAAGCTGAGAACGCCTGCCTGCCACCCTCCCCACGGTGAGGCGCCGGCCCCTCCTCATCGCGATCGCCTGTCTCCTCGCGGCCGGGGCGGCGGTGCTGGTCTTGCGCGAGGTCTCAGCGCCCTCGTTCGAGAGCTTCGACCCCCGGGCCCAGGACCCGTTCGCCTACTCGCCCGGCCGCCGCGGCGAGTTCGAGCGCCGCGCCGCCGCGGGCTTCTCCCACGTGGTCTACGACAAGAGCCCCGACGGCGCCGAGAACACCGCCGAACGGGTGGCGGCGTACCGCCCGCTGATCGAGGCCGAGGCCCGGCGCAGCGACCTGAACCCCGACATCCTCGAGGCGCTCGTGTTCCTGGAGAGCGCGGGTCGCCCCGACGCCGTGGCCGGCCGGGACCTCGAGTCGGCGGTGGGACTCACGCAGATCCTGGCGGGCACGGGTGTCGGACTGCTCGACATGAAGGTCGACGTCCGGCAGAGCACGCGTCTCACGCGGGCCATCGCCAGGGCCGCCCGCCGCGGGGACACGCGCCGGGTCCGGCGCCTCGAGGCACGGCGCCGGCGGGTGGACGAGCGCTTTGACCCGCGCAAGGCGCTGGCCGGCGCGGGCCGTTACCTGAGCTTCGCGCGCGAGCGCCTGGGTCGCGAGGACCTGGCCTTCGTCGGCTACCACATGGGCATCGGGAACCTGCAGCGCGCCCTGGAACTGCACGGGTCGGGACGCATTCCCTACGCCGAGCTCTACTTCGGCTCCACCCCCGCCAGCCACCGGCGCACGTTCGCGTTCTTCAGCACGCTGGGCGACGGCTCGGCAAACTATCTGTGGCGGGTGCTGGCCGCGCGGGAAATCATGCGCCTGCACCGCCACGACCCGGGCGAGCTGGGCCGCCGGGCGGAGCTCCAGACGGCGAAGGCCTCCGCCGAGGAGGTGCTCCACCCCGCGGAGGACAGCGACCGCTTCAGCTCGCCGGACGACGTCGAGGCCGCGCTCGACGGGGGGGACCTCCGTCCCTTCTCAGGCGACCTGTCCGCCAACGGCCTGCGGCGCGACCCCCGCATGGGCGAGCTGGCCCCGCGGCTCGAGGCCGGGCGGGCCAATTACCAGGCCCTGCGCCCGGGCGCCTACGCGCTGGCCGTCTACATGGCCCGCCTGACCCGCGAGGCCTCGCGGGTACGCGCGCCCCTCACCGTCACCAGCACGGTGCGCGACGCGAAGTACCAGGAGCTGCTGGTCGGCCGCAACCCCGAGGCGACCTCCAACTACTCGCTGCACACCACGGGCTGGGCCTTCGACGTGTCGCGCCGCTACCGAAACCGCCGGCAGGCAATGGGCTTCCAATACGCCCTGGACCGTCTCCAGGCGCTCAACTTGATCGCCTGGGCCCGCGAGCCCGCGGCGATCCACGTCACTGCTTCCGAGGAGTCCGAGCGACTGCGCGACGCGCTCTCCGGCGGCTGAAAGCATCTCAGCGGCCTCTCATCGCGGTCTCATAGACCTGTCGCATGAAGAGATCGCTCACAGCCACAGTCCTCGCGCTCGCATTCGCCGGTTGCGGGTCGACTCTTCCACAGGGAAGCGAGAAGGCCAAGCTCGATCCGGGCGATTTCACGACCGACATCGACAACCCGTACTGGCCGATGAAGCCGGGTAGCAGGTGGGTCTACCGCGAGACGGAGACCGACGGTTCCAGCCAGAAGGTCGTCGTCGAGGTCACAGACAAGACCAAGAAGATCGCCAACGGGGTCGAGGCACGGGTGGTACGCGACACCGCTACCCAGAAGGGAAGGCCGGTGGAGGTCACCGACGACTGGTACGCCCAGGACAAGTCCGGCACCGTCTGGTACCTCGGCGAGGACACCAAGGAGTACGAGAAGGGCAAGGTGTCATCGACGGCGGGCTCGTTCGAGGCCGGCGTGGGAGGAGCCGAGGCGGGTGTAGCCATGCCCGCCGACCCCGAGCCGGGAATGTCCTACCGCCAGGAGTACCTCAAGGGCGAGGCCAAGGACAAGGGGGCCGTGGTCACCGTCGGCGAGGAGCGAGTCGAGGTGCCGGCCGGCTTCTACGGGAGGGACGTGCTCATGACCCGTGACCTCGTGCCCACCGAGCCCAGGGTCGAGGAGCTGAAGTTCTACGCGCGCGGCGTGGGCCCGGTCCTCAGCGTGCACACCGATGGCGCGGGGGGCCGCGGAGAGCTCGTCGGCTACACCTCGGGGGGCTAGCCCGGCTCAGGTGTAGATGTCTTCCAGCTCCTCCCAGCGGGCCAGGTCATGGCCGGGGACGACCACCGCGGTGGGAGTCCGCTCGACGTAGAGCTGGATCTCGCGCAGCGAACGCCTGAAGAAGTGCTCGTCGTCCATCCGGTGGGGGAGCGCGGACTCGGCGATGGTGCGCATCGTGTAGGCCGCGTCGCCGGTGAGCAGCAGCTCCCGCCCGGTGAGCCTGAGCACCACGGACTGGTGGCCGACGGTGTGGCCCGGCGTCGAGACAAGGCGCACGCTGCCGTCACCGAACAGGTCGAGGCTGCGCCCGAAAGTGGCGAACGAGTCGGCCTCCGGCGCGTCGTAGTCGAGCAGCCGGTAGTCGAACGCGTGGTCGAAGTGGTGGTGCTGGTAGCCCTGGCGGGCGCCGCCCGCGGCGGCGGCCCGCCACTCGGCCTCGCTGAGCACGAAGGTGGCGCCTGGGAACTGGGAGATGCCGCTCGCGTGGTCGGCGTGCAGGTGGGTCATCACGACCGTCCGCACGTTGTCGGCCTCCAGGCCCAGGCCGCGCATCTGGGCCGGGACCGCCTGCTCGGCGTCCATCTCGGCGTCCTTGAAGACCACGCCGGCGAGGCGCCCGAAGCCCTGGCTGGGATCCACCGCCACCGAGGGGTGAAAGCCGGTGTCCACCAACATCAGTCCCGCGCCCGGATGCTCGACGAGGAACGCCGGCACCGGCAGCCGCAGGCGATCGGCGGCCGGCAGGGTCAGCCCCAGAGCCTTCCAGCCGGCGAGTCGGCCCTCCTCCCGATGGACGCTGGCGGGCGGAGCGCTGACCGTGGCGGTGAGCAGCGGATGGACGCGCACCGTCGCGCCCGGGCGGCCGCCCGGCAGCGGCAGCTCGGCCGGCAGGGGCTCGGCGGCGGTGGCCATGCGCCGAACCTACCGGCGCGGGTGGCGGCGGGCGAGGTCGTCCCAGAACTCGACTGCGGCCGTGCTCGCCCGGATCCCGGCCTCCAGAGCTAGCCACGGACCGCGCGGGCCCGTGCCGTCGTCGCCCTCGCGGATCGACTCGAGCTCGGCCAGCTCACGCTGGTAGGCCTCCGCCTGCAGCGGCGCAAGCTCCGCCGGGTCGGCGCCGAAGAACAGCTGCAGGACGCCGGGGGCGCGCAGCTCCACCAACTCGTCGGTCGGCTCTGCCCGCCAGCTGTCGAGCGCTGCCCTGCCCGCGTCCGTCAGGCGATAGATCCGGCGCCGGCGCCCGCCCTCCTCGCGCTCCTCCTCCAGTAGCCCGGCGCCGGCCAGACGCTCGGGCTCGGAATAGAGCTGTGCGTGCTGCACCGTCCAGAAGTGGCCGACGGTCAGCGGGACGAGCTGCTTGAGGCTGTACGGCGTGGCCTCGCCGCCGGCCAGCTCGATCAGGCCGAGAACGATGTAGGAAACGGGCGTGAGGCGCATGGGTCCTTGTGACAGTCCAGACTGGATGGTACTATCTTGACGGTCAATCCTCGATCGGCGGAGGACAGAATGGCGACGCAGGCGGCGGAGCGACAGGCCAACCACACCCTCGGGTTCCAGACCCTCGAAGAGGAGGTGCACGTCGACTCGCTGCCCGTGCAGGGCGCAATTCCCCCCTGGCTCAGCGGCGACCTGACGCGGGTCACCCCCGCGCTGCTCGACGTCGGCGGGGTCCCCCTGCGCCACTGGTTCGACGGGCTGGCCATGCTCAACGCCTTTCGCATCGGCGAGGGGAAGGTGGGCTACGCCAGCCGCTTCCTGCGGTCCGAGGCGCTGAAGTCCGCCCGCAAGGGCCGCTTCGAGGCCTGGGGCTTCGGACAGGATCCCTGCCGGTCGCTGTTCGGCCGCATGACCGCCGCGTTCTCGGCCCCGGACAACGACAACGCCAACGTGAACCTCTCCCGGATCGGCGACCGCTACATCGCCATGACCGAGATGCCGGTGCCGATGGAGTTCGACCGCGACACCCTCAACACGGTCGGCCCGGTGAAGTGGGACGACCGCGTGGGCGGCGCGGTGGGCAGCGCCCATCCCCACCACGACAGGGTGGCCGACGAGCTGATCTCCTACGTCGTCGAGTTCTCGGCTCGCAACGCGTACAAGATCTTCGCCGTTCCGGGCGGTAGCTCCACGCGGCGACTGATCGCCAAGATCCCGGCCGGCCGCGAGCCGTCCTACATCCACTCGATGGCCATGACCGAGCACCACCTCCTGTTGGTGGCGTGGCCCGCGGTGGTGGACCCGCTGCGCATGATCCGCAAGGGCGGCAGCTTCATGCACAACATGAGCTGGAAGCCCGAGCGGGGCACGACCTTCCACGTGGTGGACCGCCACAGCGGCGAGCACGTGGCCACCGGCGAGGGCGAGGCCTTCTTCTGCTTCCACCACATCAACGCCTACGAGCGGGGGGACGAGGTGGTGGTCGACCTCTGCGCCTACGAGGATCCCTCGGTCATCCGGGCGCTGGAGCTGAGCAAGCTGAGGGCCGGCACGACGCCGCCGCCGCATTCCTACCCCACGCGTTACCGGGTCCCGCTGAGCGGCGGCCCGGTGACTGGCGAGCGCCTGTCCGACGAGCCGCTCGAGCTCCCGCGCATCGACTACGGACGCCGCAACGGGCGCCCGTACCGCTACGTGTACGGCGCCGGCTCGGGCGACTGGCTGGACCGCGTCGTCAAGCTCGACGTGCAGTCGGGCGAGACGCTGCGCTGGGAGCAGGAAGGCTGCTACCCGGGCGAGCCGGTGTTCGTGCGACGTGTCGGGGCCGACGCCGAGGACGACGGCGTGCTCCTGTCCCTCGTGCTCGACGCCGAGAAGGGGCGCTCGTTCCTGGCGGTTCTCGACGCGGGCACACTCGAGGAGCTGGCCCGCGCCGAGGCCCCGCACGCGATCCCGTTCGGCTTCCACGGGCAGTTCTTCTGATGAGGGCGTCGGATGCCGAGCGCGACGCCGTGGTGGATGCCCTGCGTGGCCACGCCGCCGAAGGGCGCCTGGACCTGGCGGAGCTCGAGCAGCGCGTGGCCTGGGCGCTCGAGGCCCGCACGCACGACGAGCTCGGCCGGCTGACCGCCGACCTGCCCCGGCGGCAGCCCCGCCCGCAGCGCCCGCGAGCGGCCGAGTTGAGGGCCTACGTTGGCGTGATCGCGCTGCTGACCGTGATCTGGGCGGTTACCGGAGCCGACTACTTCTGGCCGATGTGGCCCATGCTCGGCTGGGGGGTTCCCCTGGCGCTGGGCAGGCGCGGAGGCCCGTTAGATTGCCGGCGCCATGAGCTCGCGCGTCTTCGCCCCGGGTCTGCTTGAAGGCCGGGTAGCCGTACTGAGCGGCTCCGGGCCCGCGATCGAGCGGGAGCTGGCCGCGCTGGGTGCCCGGGTGGTGGCCTGCGACGCCTCCGAGGACGAGCACGAGGTCGACTCCTTCGTCCACGACGTGCTCGAGCAGCACCGGCGGATCGACGTCCTGGTCAACTGCAGCCCCGGCGAGGATCCGCGCCTGGGCATGGAGGGGACGTGGCTCATGACCCACGCCGTGGCGACCAGAGCCATGATCCCGGACTCCCGCGGTGGGAAGGTCGTGACGGTGACCCCGGAGGCGCCCGCCGTCCGCGCCGGGCTGGAGAACCTCGCGCGGGTGCTCTCGATCGAGTGGGCGCGCTTCGGCGTCAAGCTCAACGCCATCTCCGCCGGGGGACCAGAGGAGACCGCCTGGCTCGCGGCCTTCCTCGCCTCGCCGGCGGGCGACTACTTCAGCGGGGCCGTCCTCGGTGCGCGGCCCTAGCTCGTCATGCCGGTGAACTGACCACCGGTGACGTTCAACACCTGGCCGTGGACGTAGTTCGACCAGGGCGAGCAGAGGAAGAAGACGCCACCGGCGGCCTCCTCGGGCGTGGCCGGCCGGCCGAGCGGGATCAGCATCGAAGCCATCTGGCGCATCTGCTCGGGGATGCCCAGCTGGATCTTCTCCCCGTCCTTCTCGATCGACTCGGCCTCCTCCTTGGCGGCGGTCAGGCGCGTCTCGACGAAGCCGAAGGCCACGGCGTTGACATTGATCTTGAACTGGCCCCACTCCTTGGCCAGCGTCTTGGTGAGGCCCACGACGCCGGACTTGCCCGACGAGTAGTTGGCCTGTCCGGCATTGCCCATGGTCCCGGAGACCGACGAGATGTTCACTACCTTGCGGAAGACCTCGCGGCCCTCCTCCTTCTCCTTCTTGGCGGGCTCGCGGAGGTGCGGCGCCGCGGCGCGTAGGACGCGGAAGGGCACCACGTTGTGGATGTCCAGCATGGCCTGGAATTGCTGGTCGGACATCTTGTGGATCGGCCCGTCCCAGGTATAGCCGGCGTTGTTGACGATGATGTCGATCTGGCCGAACTCGTCGGCGGCCTTCTGGACGAGCTCCTCGCACGCGCCCTCCTTGGTGAGGTCGCCGCTGTAGACCGCCGTGTCCCCTCGGATGTCGCTCGCCGCCTGCTCGGCCACGTCGCCGTCGAGGTCGTTGACGAGGACCTTCGCGCCCTGCTCGGAGAGCAGCTCCGCCGTCGCGCGGCCGATGCCGCGCGCCGATCCGGTAACGATCGCCGCCTTGCCGTCCAGTACTCCCACACCGCCTCCTTCGTGATCTAGAGGGGCGGCAGGCTATCTAGGCTCGAGCGGCGCGCGGGCGCCTGGTGCGAACGCGCTAGAGCCCCAGCTGCTTGCCCAGGATCTCCTTCATGATCTCGTCGGTCCCGCCGCCGATGGGGCCGAGGCGGGTGTCGCGGGCCACACGCTCGATCTCGTACTCCTTCATGTAGCCGGCGCCGCCGTGGATCTGCAGCGCCTCGTCGGCGACCTCGAAGGCGGCGCGTTGTGACTGGAGCTTCGCCATGGTGACCTCCTTGACCGCGTCGCCGGTCTCCACGAACAGTCGGAGGGCGTGGTAGGTGATCGCGCGGGCCGTCTCGAGCTTCAGGGCCATCTCGGCCACCTTGTGGCGGATGGCCTGGAACTTCGAGATGGGCCGGCCGAAGGCGTTGCGCTCGCGCGCGTAGTCGATGGTGAGGTCGATAACCGCCTCCATCGAGCCGACCGCCCCAAGCGCCATCAGCAGCCGCTCCCACTGGAAGTTGGCCATGATCAGGTAGAAGCCGCCGTTCTCCTCGCCGAGCAGGTTCTCCCGCGGCACGAAGACGTCGGCGAACGAGAGCTCGGCCGTGTCGGACGCGCGCCAGCCCATCTTCTCGAGCTTCTTCGAGACCTCGAAGCCCTCGAACTCGCGCTCGATGACGAGGAACGAGATCCCGTGGTGACCACCCTCGCCGGTGGTCTTGACCGCAGTCACCACGAAGTCGGCCCGCACGCCGTTGGTGATGAAGGTCTTGGACCCGTTGACGATCCAGCCGCCGTCCACCGGCTCGGCCTTCGTGAGGATGCCCGCCACGTCGGAGCCGGCTCCGGGTTCGGTTATCCCCAGGGCGGCGATCCGCTCGCCGCGGATGGCAGGCGCCAGGAAGCGCTGCTTCTGGTCCTCGGTGCCGAACTTCCAGACCGGCGGCGTGGCGATCCCGACGTGGGCGCCTATACCAGCGGCCACGCCGCCCGAGCCGCAGCGCGACAGCTCCTCGGAGAGCACGGCATCGTGCAGGTAGTCGCCCCCCTCCCCGCCTAGCTCCTCGGGGTACTTCAGGCCGAGGAACCCGACCGCGGCCAGCTTGGCGAAGACCTCGTCGGGAAACCACTCGGCGTCCTCCCACTGCATGGCGTGCGGGCGCAGCTCGTTGGCCACGAAACGGCGCACCGACTCCCGCAGCTCCTCGTGCTCGGGGGTGAAGGGCGGGAGCGGCCTACGGGCCTGCGGCACCGCGGCGTGCGCGCTCACAGCGTGGTGTGCCCGCGTCCGGCGTGGTCGAAGCCGAGCAGGTCGCCACTCGGGTTCTTGCGACCGCCGTGATGGTAGGCGCGCACCTCGCGGATGAGGCCGTCCTCGAACTCGAACCACTCCGTCCCGCGGTCCAGGCGCCGCTCGCCGCTTCGCGGGTCACGCCAGGTCATCGTCCACTCGATAACCACGCGCCCATCGTCCTCGATCGCGTCCTCGATGTGCCACTGGCCCTCGATGTTCTCGACCGCCCAGTGAGTGTGCTCCCCGATCGTCCGGGCGCTCTCGTGCGGGCCGAGGCGGGTGTAATAGTGCGTCGCGTCGTCGCTGAAGTGCGCGGCGACGCGCTCGGCGTCCCCGGTGTTCAGCGCCTCGTAGTAGGAGCGGACGTGGTCGAGCCGGTCGCCCACTAGAGGCCGTATGAGCGACCGATCACGTCCAGCATGATCTCGTCGGTACCCGCGCCGATCCGGTTCAGGCGCATGTCGCGCCACACGCGCTCGACGCCGTACTCCTTCATGTAGCCCGCGCCGCCGTGGACCTGGATGCACTCGTCGGCCACCTCGACGGCGATCCGCGCGGCGTACAGCTTGGCCATCGATATCTCGCGCACCGGGTACTCGCCGTTCTGGTGGCGCCACGCCGTCGTGTAGACCAGCTGGCGGGCCGACTCGATCTTCGTCGCCATCTCGGCGAACTTGTGGCGGATCACCTGGAAGTGTCCGATCGAGCGCCCGAAGGCCTTGCGCTCGTGCGCGTACTGCAGCGTGCGGTCGAAGCAGTGCTGGGCGCCGGCCACGCAGCCCGCCGCGCCGATCAGCCGCTCGCCCTGGAGCTCCCACATGATGTGGTAGAAGCCCTTGCCCTCCTCGCCCAGGCGCGCCTCGTCGGGGACGCGCACATCCTGGAATGCCAGCAGCGCCGTGTCGCTGGCGTGCATGCCGAGCTTCTCCAGCTTCTTCTCGCGAATCACGCCCGGCAGGTCCATGTCGACGAGGAACAGCGTGAAGCCGTCGTAGCCGGCGTCGGGATCGGTCTTGGTGACCAGAACGATGTAGTCGGCGCGGTGGCCGTTGGTGATGTACGTCTTCGAGCCGTTGATGACCCACTCGTCGCCGTCGCGCACGGCGCGGGTCTTGATGGCGCTCACGTCGGAGCCGGCATCGGGCTCGGTGATGCCCAGGCAGGAGATCTTCTCGCCCTTGATGGAGGGGACGAGGTAGTCCCGCTTCTGCTGCTCGGTCCCGAAGAGGTGTATCGGCGGCGTGGCCATGTCCGTATGCACCGCGATACCCATCGCCAGGCCGCCCGAGTTGGACTTCGGCATCTCCTCGGCGAGGATCAGGTTGGCGTAGTAGTCGCCGCCCTGGCCGCCGTACTCCTCGGGGTAGGAGAGGCCCAGGAAGCCCAGCTCGCCCATGCGCGGGAAGACCCAGTCGTCGAAGGTCTCCTCCTCCCAGCGCTCGGCGTGCGGGGCGAGCTCCTTCGTGACGAAGTTGCCGATCGACTCCCGCAGCTGGTCGTGCTCCTCGGTGAAGATGAAGTGCTTGCGGTGGGCCGAGTGGTCGGGCTTGAGGACGTCATCGGAGGCCGCGGCGTCAACCGCCGGCGTGGCGGGGCTGGTCATGAAAGTGGATAGTAGTGCTTCCTACTTTCCACGGCCAGGCGTCCGGCCGGAGCTGCCGCCCGGGGAGCAGGCCGGAGGACGTCCCGCCCCTCGGAAAATGCCTCAGCCGCCTGAGCGTCTTGCCGAGAGGCGTGCGGCTGCGGCTGTGCCTGTGGCCTCCTTCGCGGCAGTGCTGGGTAGCCGTCCTCAGCGCATGTAGAGCGAGGCGAGGGTCTCGCGCATCCACTTCTCACACGCGTCGAGGTCCCAGCCGTGGCGTGCGCCGAGCAGCCTGAAGGTCTCGTCGCTGGTGAGCGTGGCGAATACGGCCGCCGCCTCGGCGATGTCGACGCCGTCCCGGAGCGCTCCCAGCTCGGCGAGGCGCTCGACGGCTCGGCGGAGGCCGGCATCATGGCGCTTGCGGCCCTCGGCCAGCGCCGCCGCGGCCGCCTCGTCGGTCGGCGCGGCGCCGGCCAGCGCAATGATCAGGTCCCCGGAGCTCTCCACCACCGAGCGCGGGATCCTCACCGCCAGCTCGAGCACCTCCCGCGGGTCGCTGCTCTGCAGGAGGCGCTCCGCCAGGGCGGGGACGTCGCTGTCGCGGTCGATCAGGTCCACGAGCGCGGCCACCAGGCCCGGTTTGCCGCCGAACGTCCCGTACACGGTCTGGGGAGATACGCCCGCCTCGCCGGCGATATCGGCGATCGTGGTCGCCTGGGAGCCCCGCTCGGCGAAGAGGGCGCGCGCGGCGACGACCACCCTGTGCCGGGTCTCCGCCGCCTGTTCGCGGCGCAGGGGGGAGTCGTAGGTCACGGGCTGCTTGACAGTTGGGCGATGTTCATTAGAGTCTTGCTCTATCGAACTCTACACACACCCACATACGATCGGCAATGGCAGCGGCGAGAAGCTCACGTTCACGGGCGTCAAGCACGATGAGCGTGGCCCGGTTCTCGTCGGCGACAACGTGGTGGCGCCCGGAGACGGGCCGCCCATGCACGTGCACAAGCTCCAGCACGAGGCGATCACGGTGCGCGAGGGCAGGCTCGGATGGATGGGGCCGGACGGCGTGGAGCATTTCGTCGGCGCCGGTGAGACGGTCACCTGGGCTCCCGGGCAGGTCCACAGGTTCTGGAACGCGGGCGACGAGCCGCTGCGCGGGACCGGCGAGCTCTGGCCACCCCACAACGTCGAGTACTTCCTGACCAGCATCTTCGACTCGATGGCCCGAAACGGGGGCAAGCGCCCGGGACTCTTCGACGTGGCCTTCCTCCTCACCCGCTACCGCTCGGAGTTCGACATGGTCGAGATCCCCGCGCCGGTGCGCAAGCTCCTGGTGCCGGTGGTGTACCGGCTCGGGAAGGCGCTCGGCAAGCACAAGCGCTTCGAGGGAGCACCCGAGCCCGTGGCGGCCTAGTGTTGATCCCGTGGTCGTCGCCATCGCCGGAGGGCACGGGAAGATCGCCCGGCTGCTCACGGAGCGGCTGGTCGAGCGCGGTGACCGCGCCCGTGGGCTGATCCGCAACCCCGACCACGCCGCCGACCTGGAGGCGATCGGGGCCGAGCCCGAGATCTGCGACCTGGAGGCCGAGGAAGACATCTCCGGCCACGTGGAGGGCGCCGACGCCGTGGTGTTCGCGGCCGGCGCCGGTCCGGGCAGCGGTCGAGACCGGAAACGCACCGTGGACTACGGCGGCGCGGAGAAGCTCATCGAGGCGGCGCGCGAGCAGGGGATCCGGCGCTACGTGATGGTGAGCTCCATCGGCGCCGACGACCCCGACAGCGGGTCGGAGCAGATGCGCCCCTACCTCCAGGCCAAGCACGACGCCGATGTCGCGCTGGAGGCTGCGGGGCTCGACCACACGATCGTGCGTCCCGGCTTGCTGACCGACGATCCGTCGACCGGGAAGGTGAGCGCGGGGCCGGACGTGGAGCGCGACCAGGTGCCGCGGGCCGACGTGGCGGCCGTCCTGGCCGCGGCGCTCCGCGCCGACAACACCATCGGCAAGACCTTCGTCGTCGTGCAGGGCGACACGCCCGTCGAGGAGGCGGTCGCCGCGATCTGACAGAGTGAGTAGTAGGACTTCCTACTGACCACCATGGCCGACAGCAACATCCTCTACGAGGTCGCCGACGGCGTGGCGACCATCACCCTCGACTCGCCCGAGACGCGCAACGCGCTCTCCAACGAGCTGCTCGAGGAGCTCATCGAGGCCTTCGAGATGGCGCGAGACGACGAGAGCGTGCGCTGCGTCGTTCTCACCTCCTCGCACGAGAAGGTCTTCAGCGCCGGCGGAAGCCTCGATCAGTTCGCGGCCGACGTCCCGCTGGTCCACAAGCACTTCGCCACCGAGCGCTTCCCGCAGCTGTTCGAGTTGATCGGCCAGCTCGGCAAGCCCACCATCTGCGCCGCAAACGGCCACGTTCTCGCGGGCTCACTGGGCATCGCGCTCGCCTGCGACCTGGTCGTGGCCAAGGACACCGCCGGCTTCGGCACGCCCGAGATCAGCGTCGGGATCTTTCCCTTCATGATCATGGCGCTGATCTACCGCAACGTGCCGCGCAAGAAGACCAACGAGCTGCTGCTGCTCGGGGAGCGGCTCAGTGCCGAGGAGGCTCGCGACGCGGGCATCGTGAACAAGGTCGTGCCGGCCGCCGAGTTCGACGCCGCGGTGGCCGACTGGGCGCAGAGGCTCGCGGCGAAGTCGCCGGTGATGATGCGGCTCGGCAAGGACGCGATGTACCGCCAGCTGGACATGCCCTTCGAGGAGGCGCTGGACTTCCTGCGCTCGCAGCTCTCGCTCGCGTTCACGACCGACGACATCCAGGAGGGCGTGTCCGCCTTCTTCGAGAAGAGGGAGCCGAAGTGGACCGGCCGGTGAGCCCGGTCGCCCTGCGCTGCCGCACGAGCGACCGCACGCCGCGGGCCGCGGCCGGCGTCGACGCGCTGGCGCCTCTGGTGGCCAAGCGGCTCGGGCGCGAGCCGCGCGCCATCGGGACGCCCGGCGACCCGCGGGCGCGGCGCTTCGACGAGGACCTGGAGCGCTCGCGCGGCTGCCTCCTGGAGGCCGGAGGGCAGGTCGACGACGCCCTCGACGCCGGCGCCATCCCGGCGATCCTGGCCCCGGAGTGCTCGGTGGCCCTGACCACGCTCCCCACCGCGTTGCGCCACCGCCCCGACGCGCACGTGCTGTGGCTCGACGCTCACGGCGACTTCAACACTCCCGACACCACCCCGAGTGGCTACCTCGGCGGCATGGCCCTGGCCGGCGCGTGCGGTCTGTGGGACGCCGGACTCGGAGTTGAGGCGGTCGACCCCGAGCGGGTGGTGCTCGCCGGCGTCCGCGACCTCGACGACGCCGAGCGCGCCGCGCTCGAGCGCAACGGGGTGACGATGATCGGGGCCAGCACAGTCGAGACGCTCGTGGCGGTCAGCAACGCCCTCGAGCGGGCGCCGGTGTTCGTGCACCTCGACCTCGACGTGCTCGACCCCGATCTGTTCCCGGCCCAGTTCCCCGCCGCGGGCGGGCTCACGCCCGCTCGGCTGCTCGACGTGTTGGAGGCCGTGGCCGGAGAGTGCGAGCTGATCGGCGTCGAGGTGGCGGCCTTCGAGGCGCCGGACGATCCCGACGAGCGCGGCGCGGCCGCCGCGGTCGCGCTCGATGTGCTCGAGCCGCTCCTGCACGCGATCTCCGAGGAGGCCCATGTCCACCACTGAGCCCAAGGCCGCGGCGGGACAGCTCGTCGCGCGGCCGCCGCTGCGCGAGCTGGTCGACGACCTGCACGAGCGCCGCGAGAAGGCCCGCGAGGGGGGCGGCCCGGAGAAGATCGAGCGCCAGCACGCACAGGACAAGCTGACCGCGCGCGAGCGGCTGGCACTGCTCTACGACGGCGGCGAGTTCAGCGAGCTGGGCATCCACGGTCGGCCGCACTTCTCCCAGCGCGCGCTGGAGGGCAGGGAGGCGCCGGCCGACGGCGTCATCACCGCGTACGGCAAGGTCGACGGGCGTCTGGTGGCGGTCGCGGCCTACGACTTCACGGTCATGGCCGGCTCGATGGGCATGACCGGCGAGCTGAAGGTCACCCGCCTGCGCGAGCTTGCCCTCTCCAAGCGGATCCCGATGCTGTGGCTGCTCGACTCCGCCGGTGCCCGCATCCAGGAGGCGACCGGCTCACTGTTCGCCGGGTCGGGCTTCCTGTTCCGCGAGGAGGTGACGATGAGCGGCGTCATCCCGCAGGTGGCCGCGCTGATGGGCCCCTGCGCCGCGGGCACCGCGTACATCCCGGGCTTGGCCGACTTCGTGCCGATGGTCAAGGGCCGGGGCTCGATGGCGCTGGCCGGGCCGCACCTGACCAAGGCGGTGACCGGCGAGGACGTCACCCAGGAGGAGCTGGGCGGCTCGAAGGTGCACACGAGGATCTCGGGTGTCGGCGACCTCGAGGTGAAGTCCGACGAGGAGTGCGTCGCGGCAATCAAGGACTACCTGTCCTTCTTCCCGGCCAATTGCGAGGAGAAGCCGCCGTTGCGCGAGAGCGCGGACCCCGTCGACCGGATGGACGAGGAGCTACTCGACATCCTGCCCGAGTCGCCGCGCAAGCCCTACGACATGTACGACGTGATCGGGCGCATCGTCGACGACGGGCACTGGTTCGACCTCAAGCCCCGCTTCGCGCGCACGATCATCACCTGCCTGGCGCGCATGGGCGGCCGGCCGGTGGGCATCGTCGCCAACCAGCCCAAGCACCTCGGCGGCATTCTCGAGAACGACTCCGCCGACAAGGCCGCGCGCTTCATCAACCTCTGCGACGCCTTCTCGATCCCCCTGCTGTTCCTACAGGACGTGCCGGGCTTCATGGTCGGCACGAAGACCGAGCAGGCGGGGATCATCCGCCACGGGGCCAAGATGCTCTACGCGGTTTCGCGCGCGACCGTGCCGAAGGCCACCGTGGTCGTGCGCAAGGCCTACGGCGCCGGCTACTACGTCATGTGCGGCAAGGCCTACGAGCCCGACCTGATCGTCGCCTGGCCCAGCGCCGAGATCTCGGTGATGGGCCCCGAGGGAGCGGTCAACATCATCTTCCGCAAGCAGATCGAGGCCTCCGAGGACCCCGACGCCACGCGCGCCGAGATGATCGAGGCCATGCGCGAGCGCATCGACCCGTACATCGCTGCCGGCAACGCGATGGTCGACGACATCATCGACCCGCGCGAGACGCGGCCGACGGTGATCAAGGCCCTCGAGATGGCGGAGACCAAGCGGGTGGAGCGCCCCTGGAAGCGGCACGGGGTGATGCCGGTCTGAGAAGGATGGCGATCACCTCTCGCTCCCGGAAGAGCGCTCAGGACACTGATGGCCTTTGTCGCGGGGTGACCGCGCAGCTCCGTCCGGGATCGGCCGGGAGCCCGGGGTGACCTCCTCGGAGCCGATCTTCTTCGACGGGGCGGAGCACTTCCGCGAGTGGCTCGAGGCCCACCACGACACCGCGGACGAGGTCCACGTGGGCTTCTGGAAGAAGGCGACCGGCAAGCAGACGATGACCTGGTCGCAGGCCGTCGACCAGGCGCTGTGCTTCGGCTGGATCGACGGCAAGCTCAACCGCATCGACGACGAGCGCCATCGTCAGCGCTTCACGCCGCGGCGCAAGGGCAGCAACTGGAGCAAGGTCAACGTCGAGAAGATGACCCGGCTCGAGGCCGAGGGCCTGATGACCGATGCCGGCCGGCGCGCCTTCGAGGGTCGCACCGACGCCAAGACCGGCGTCTACAGCTTCGAGGGACAGCAGCCGGAGGGCCTGCCTCCCGAGCTCGACGCGGCGCTGACGCCACCGGCCCGGGAGTACTTCGAGAGCAGACCCCCGTGGTACCGGCGTACCTCGGTCCACTGGGTGACGAGCGCCAAGAAGGAGGAGACCAGGTTGAAGCGAGTGCAGACCCTGATCGAGTGCTCGGAGAACGGTCTCGACGTTCCCCCGCTGAGGCGCCCATGAGCCGCTTCGAGGACCCGGTCATCATCACCTGCTCGATCTCGGGAGCGGTGGCCAATCGCGACCAGTGCCCGGCCATCCCCTACACACCGGAGGAGTACGCGAGCGAGGCGCGGCGAATCGTGGACGAGGGCGGCTCGATGATCCACATCCACGCGCGCACGCCCGACGGCGTGCCCAGCTATGAGGTCGAGGACTTCCGCAACATCACCGAGGCCATTCGGGCCGAGGTGGACGAGGTGATCATCAACTACTCGACCGGGGCCATCGGGGTCCCGATCGAGAAGCGCATCGAGTACCTGCGCGAGCTGCGGCCCGACGTCGCCGCGCTGAACATGAGCTCGATGAACTACGCGAAGTACTCGCGCTCGCGCAAGGACTTCGTCTTCAAGGCCGTGTTCGAGAACTCGTTCGACACCATCATCGAGTTCCTCACGGCGATGAACGAGCTCGGCATCAAGGCCGAGCACGAGTGCTTCGACACCGGCCACGTGGCCAACCTGGACCCGCTCCTCGACATGGGGATCCTGTCCGAGCCGCTGCAGATCTCCTGTGTGATGGGGGTGACCGGCGGCGTCAGGCCCAACGCGCGCAACCTCGCCCACATGGCGGAGCAGGTGCCCGGCGGCCCCGAGGGCCGCAACAACTGGGGCGTGATCGGCGTCTCGCGCCGGCAGTGGATGCTCGTGGCGGCCGCGCTGACGCTCGGCGGCAACGTGCGCGTCGGCCTGGAGGACAACTTCTACCTGCCCGACGGCGAGATGGCCCGCTCGAACGGCGAGCTGATCGCCAAGGCGAGACAGATGACCGAGGACGTCGGCCGCCGCCCTGCCACCGTGGCCGAGGCCCGCGAGCTGCTGGGGGTCGCGGGGAGGGTGAGCGCGTGAGCACCCACCGTGCCCAGGTCACCTGGCACGGGGACCGCGACGACCTGCGCGCGCACACCGTGCGGCTGGGCGAGCAGGGCCTGCTGTCGTCCTCGCACGACGGTGACCCCGTCAAGGCCGACCCCGAGCAGATGCTGGTGGGCTCGCTGTCGGCCTGCCACATGCTCTGGTTCCTCAACCTAGCCCGGCGCGAGCGCCTGCGGGTCACGGCGTACTCCGACCACGCGGAGGGCGAGATGGACGAGAGATGCTTCACGCGGGTGGTGCTGCGGCCGCGCGTCGAGTTCGAGAGCGAGCCGGGCGACGCCACCGTCGGCCGCCTACACGAGGCCGCGCACGAGCGCTGCTTCATCGCCAACACGGTCAGCTGCCCGGTGGTGGTGGAGTGAGCGGCGCGCTGAGCGACGTCAGGGTGCTCGACCTCTCGCGCCTGCTTCCCGGCGGCTTCTGCTCGCTGCTCATGGCCGACCTGGGCGCCGAGGTGCTCAAGGTCGAGGACACCGGCATGGGCGACTACGTGCGCTGGGCCGAGCCGCGCTACGAGGGAGTGGAGCGGTCGGCCGCCTCCTCGCTGTTCCTGGCGCTGAACCGCGGCAAGCGCTCCGCGCGGGTGAACCTCAAGACCGAGCAGGGTCGGGAGGTGCTCAAGCGCCTGGTGCGCGACCACGACGTGCTGCTCGAGTCCTTCCGGCCCGGCGTGCTGGACCGCCTGGGGGTGGGCTACGAGGCGCTGCGCGAGGAGAACCCGGGACTCGTCTACTGCGCCATAACCGGCTACGGCCAGGACGGTCCCTATCGCGACCGCTCCGGCCACGACATGAACTACCTCGGCCTCAACGGCATCCTGGGGCTGACGGGCGAGAGGGACGGGCCGCCGATCCAGGCCGCGGGTCAGATCGCCGACGTGGGCGGCGGCGCGCTGATGGGGGCGTTCGGGATCCTCGCCGCCCTGCGCGAGCGCGACCGCTCCGGCGAGGGGCAGTTCGTGGACGTCTCGATGCACGACGGCGCGATGTCGTGGCTCGCGCTGGTGGCCGGCCGCCACCTCTGCGACGGAGAGACGCCGCGCCGCGGCGGCCTGGAGCTCGCGGGCTCGCTGGTCTGCTACCGGCCCTATCCCTGTGCCGACGGCTGGGTCACGCTCGGCGCGCTGGAGCCCAAGTTCTGGCAGGCGTGGTGCCGGGGCGTCGGGCGCGAGGACCTGCTCGAGCGGCAGTTCGACGGGCCCGAGTCCGAGACGCGGGCCGAGGTGGAGCGGGTGTTCATGGAGCGCACCCGCGACGAGTGGCAGGCGTTCGCCTCCGAGCACGACTGCTGCCTCGAGCCGGTGCTCGAGCTCGACGAGGCGCTGGGCTCCGAGCTCACCCGCGCGCGCGAGATGGTGGTCTCGCTGGCCCAGCCCGGCGCGGCGAAGGAGGTCCGCCAGCTCGGCGTGCCGGTGAAGCTCAGCCGCACGCCGGGGGAGCCCGAGGGCCCCGGCCCCGGCCTCGGCGAGCACACACGCGAGGTGCTCGAGGCGGCCGGCTACTCGACCGAGGAGATCCTCGGCCTCGAGGAGGCCGGTGCGGTGGCCGGGCCGGCCGAGGAGGCCGCGGGGAGCTTCCTGGGGTGAGCACGGACAACAGCCCGACCCGAGCGAGCGACCAACGCTCGGCGGACCAACGTTCGGCCTCCGCTCCTTCGCTATTGCGCATGAGCGAGCTGGCTGTTGCCAGCGGAGTGAGCGCGGGCACGATCAAGCACTACCTGCGCGAGGGCCTGCTGCCCGAGCCCGTCAAGACGTCGCGCAACATGGCCTACTACTCGCCGGAGTTCGTCGAGCGCATCCGCCTCATCAAGCAGCTCCAGGAGGAGCGCTTCATGCCCCTGAAGGCCATCAAGGCCGTGCTCGACGAGGATCCCGAGCGCGCGCAGACCCTCGTGGAGCTCGAGGACCGCATCTTGGAGCGGGCCCGGACCGGCGAGGGCGCGCGGGTGTCGCGGGCCGAGGCCTCCCGGAGCTACGAGATCCCGCGCGAGGCACTGGCCCGCCTGGAGGAGCTCGGCATACTCAGCCCGAACTCGCGCGGCTACGCCGGCCTCGACCAGCAGATCCTCGAGGCGATCTCGCGCTTCCGCGCCGGCGGCTACGAGGAGGCGATCGGCTTCACGGTCTACGACACCCTGCGCTACAAGCAGGCGGTCGAGGCGCTCGCCCAGGAGGAGGTCGAGCTGATCTCCGAGCGCCTGGCGGGAGAGGACCCCGACCGAGTGGTGGCGCTGCTCGAGGCCGGGGTCGAGCCGCTGCGCGACCTCATCGGGGCGCTCCACTCGAAGGAGCTGGTGGCGCAGATGGCCCGCCAGCGCGAAGCCCGCCCCGGCTGAGCCACAGCACGCCGCCGGCCACCAGCACGGGGAGGAACAGCCCGCTCAGGCTCTGCAGGTTGTCGGCGGTCGAGAGGCGGTCGGTGGTGGTCAGGTGGTAGGCGAAGTGGGGCAGCGCAGAGACGATGAAGACGATCGCGGTGGCCTGCACCAGGCGCCGCTCAAGCCACACCGCGGCCAGCAGCGCCAACACCGCGAGGCCCAGCCCGGCCGCGCCGAAGTCGCGCAGCAGGTGCTCGTTGAAGGGCGGGATCGGCGAGACCCATTCGGCCGGGCCGGTAGGGAAGGTGTCGTAGAAACCCCGCGGCGCCAGCAGGATCCAGAGCGCCACGTAGGCGCTCGACAAGGCCAGGTACGCGAGTCCGATACGTGCCGCAAGCTGCCTGGTCACGGTGCTACCTTGCCACGGCACTGCATCGAGGAGGGGGATGCTCGGAGCGGGAGGGAAGACAAGGACGGCGCTCGCGCTGGCAGCATGCGCGCTGGCCACCACGGCCGGGATCTCCTACGCCCACCCCCTCGGGCACACCACCGAGCAGCACACGATCGCCAGCGGGCCTCCGATCGCGCCCGGGTCGGACTTCAACACGCTGGTCGAAGGGCCGGGCGCGCCGCGGGTGGTGCGTCCGCTGCCGACGGCCTCCGCTCTCGCCGGGCGTCAGAGCCGCCGCGGATCGCTCTCCTACTTCGCCCAGCTGACCGACTTCCAGCTCGCCGACGAGGAGTCGCCCGCACGGGTCGAGTTCACCGATCCGGGCGCTTCGGCGGCCTTTCGTCCCCACGAGGGGCTGCACCCCTGGGCGATCGACTTCTCGTTCCGCCAGCTCAACCAGTTCACGGGCCAGAGTCCGCACCAGCAGGCCGGCGGCCGCCGTGCGGCGATGGACTTCGGCCTGGTCACCGGCGACAACTCCGACAACCAGCAGCTGAACGAGACGGCGTGGGTGCGCGACCTGATCGAAGGTCGCTCCGTGCCGGAGAACTTCAACAGCGGCACCGGCAACTTCGGCGGGACCTCGTGCACTGCGCTCGACCAGACACAGCTGGCCAGCCGCTACCCCGGCGGCGCGGCCGGGGAGGCCCCGCGGTACACGGGCGTCCAGGACTACGACGACGTGGGGGTCAAGACCGACTACTACGACCCCGACCAGCCCGCCGGCCAGTACTCGGCCTGGCCGCGCTACCCGGGCCTGATGGACCGGGCCCAGTCCCTGGCCTTCGCTCCGGTGGGCCTGCGCCGTGGCTCCACCCTGGTGCCGACCTTCGTCACCAACGGCAACCACGACGGCTTGGTGCAGGGCAACGAGGACGCCTCGGCCCTGTTCGAGCAGGTCGCCATCGGCTGCCGCAAGATCGTGCAGAGCACGTCCAGCCTGCCCTTCGGCACCGACGAGAGCCCCAACCCGAACTTCCTGCACAACCCGGTCGACCTGGCGGCCGGCGTCCCGGTGCCGCCGGACACCAGGCGCCAGTTCGTCGACCGGCGCCAGCTCAAGCAGGTCTATTCCTCCGGCATCCAGCCCGATGACCACGGCTTCGCCTACGTCGAGCCCGCGGAGAACGCGGCCTCGGGCGGCTCGGCGACCTACTTCGCCCGCGACCTCAAGCCGGGCATCCGCTTCATCTCGGTCGACACGGTCTCCGACGGGGGGACGGTGCAGGACTCCGCGAACGGCAACATCGACCACCCCCAGTTCAGGTGGCTCGAGTCCGAGATCGCGCGGGCGGAGGCCCAGAACAAGCTGGTGGTGGTCTTCGGCCACCACCCGATCCGGAGCCTGGACTCGAACACCGTCGACGAGGCCGCGTCGCCGTGCACCACGAACGACGCGCACGGCCACGACGTCAACCCCGGCTGCGATCTCGACCCCCGGTCGTCGGCCCCGCTTCACCAGGGGCAGGACCGCCCGGGGGCCAAGGGGCTCGCCACGCTGCTGAACGAGCACCCGAGCGTGGTCGCCTACGTCGCGGGCCACACGCACGAGAACAAGGTGCTCGCCTGCGGCACCGCCGAGGGCTGCCCGGCGCGCGCGAACTGGTGGGAGATCAACACCTCGGCGGGTGCGGCGGACTGGCCGCAGCAGAGCCGGCTGATCGAGCTCATGGACAACCGCGACGGGACCCTGTCGCTGTTCGGCACGCTCACCGACTTCGCCGCGCCGCTTCCGATCCCCGCGTCGGGCACCAGCGCCTCGGGCTTCGGCAGCTCCCAGATGGGCTCGCTCAGCCACGCGGTCGCCTTCAACGATCCGCAGGGAGGCGACGGGACCGGAGAGGGAGCGGCGCAGGATCAGAACGTCGAGCTGCTGGTCGACAACCCGCGGACCAACACCATCAGGGGAACGGCGGGTGACGACGTCATTCGCGGGACTCCCGGCGACGACGTGATCCTGTGCGGCGACGGCGACGACCGCGTCGACGCCGGCCCGGGCAACGACATCGTCCGCTGCGGCCGCGGCAACGACGTCGTGTTCGGCGGCGACGGCGACGACCAGATCTTCGGCGAGTCCGGCAGCGACCGGCTATTCGGCCAGAACGGGGCCGATCGCGTGTCGGGAGGCAGCGGCCGTGACGGCGCCACCGGCGGCTCCGGTCGTGACAGGGTCGGCGGCGGCAGCGGCGGCGACCGCCTGCGCGGCGGAACCGGCAACGACCGCCTCACGGGGCGGAGCGGCAACGACCGCATCAACGGGGACGGCGGCAACGACCGCCTCAGCGGTGCGAGCGGCAAGGACCGGATGAACGGTGACAGCGGCCGGGATCGCGTGGCCGGCGACAGCGGCAACGACCGCGTGAGTGGCGGACCCTCTCGCGACCGGCTCGCGGGCGGAAGCGGGCGCGACCGGCTCCGGGGCCAGAGCGGCAACGACCGGGCGTCAGGCGGAAGCGGGAACGACAGGGTCGGCGGCGACAGCGGCAACGACCGGCTCAGGGGGGACCGAGGCAACGACCGCCTCTCCGGCGGCCGGGGTAGGGATGTGCTGATCGGCGGGCCGGGCCGAGACCGCCTGCGCGGCGGACCGGGCCGGGACCGCGGCCGTCAGTGAGGGCGCTTCACCAGCGCACGTCGTGTGACTCCATCACGCCGTAGCCCTCGCTGAGCTCGGGCCCGCCGGGCAGGCGGCCGGTGAACGTGCCGAAGGGCTGGCGGTAGTCGCTGCGGAAGACCAGCAGGTTGGTGTGGTCCTCGCGCGCCGACCACTCCCGGAAGCGCAGCTCCCCGACCGCTGACAGGTCGGGGGCGAAGGGGACGGGCTCCACCTCGTGCGGCTCTCCCTCCACCCAGACCGTGCGCTCGCTGTCGCGGGCGGCGTCGTGCACTCCCTCGACGAGGTTCCAGGCCACGCGCTCGCCGCCCGCCGCCCGCCCGACGCCGGCCGACCAGCGCCAGGAGGTGTGGCGCTCGTGGTAGCCGGCGCTCTCGTCGACGACCCCCTCGGATGTGATCTCGAAGCGCCGGCCGTCGACCTCGGCCGTGCCCGTGACCGCGACGCCGCCCTGCTTGCGAGTCCAGATCCAACTGCGGCCGCTCGGCGAGGCGGTCTCGACCCCGTGGCCCTCGGCGAAGGAGAGCGACAGCCGCAGCGCGGCGGAGTCGACCTCCGCGCGGCCGGGCTCGAGCCTCACGCCGCCCCGTCCGGCGCCGGTGTGCTCGTGCACTGTCCCGTCGGGGAGGGCGACCGCCCACCAGCGCTGGGGTAGCGGGCCGACCCGGGCCTCGCCGACGCACAGCATCAGCTCGGCCCCGTACACGCCTACGTAGCGCCAGCGCTTGAGCGGCCGCGCGCCCTGGCGGAGCGGCATCCGTTGCGGGGGCAGCGGAAGCCCCAGCGCGCGTACGCGCTCGCCGCGGGCGGGAAGGCCGGTCACCGCCATCCCAGCTGCTTCAGCTCCTTCATCAGCACCGAGGCCGTGGTGGTCGACGACACCCGGATGCGGTTCAGCTCCAGGGGCCGCCCGGGGCGGGCCAGGCCGGGCGCGACGGTGACGGCGCTGTGGAAGCGCGCCCTGCGCAGCTCCTTCAGCGCGGCCGGCCCGTACTTCCCGGCGGGGTAGGCGAAGCTGGTCACCGGCACTCCGAAGCGGCGCTCCAGCCAGCGCCGCGACTCACCGACCTCGTGGCGCAGCTCGGCAGCGTTGAGCGTGCGCAGGTCGAGGTGGCTGAAGGTGTGGGCGCCGAGCTCCCAGTCCGCGCGCAGCAGCTTTCGGACGTCATCTTCCCTGAGCCCGGAAGGAGGGCGGAAGTTTGCGATGCACATGTAGAGCACGCCGGGCCAGCCGTGTCGTTGCAGTACGGGCAGCGCGTTGTCGGCCTGTCCGCGGTAGCCGTCGTCGAAGGTGATTACCACCGGCTTGGGCGGCAGCGGCATTCCCCTTTGCCAGGCGGCCTCCACCTGCGCCATCGTCACCCCGTGGCCGCCGGCCTCGGCGAGCGCCTCCATCTGGGCCCTGAAGGCCGCCGGGCGGACGACGAGGTAGGGCAGCCCGCCCGGGACCGGCGGCTCCACCCCGTGGTACATCAGCACCGGCACAGGCGCGCGGCGCTTGGGGTGAGCGGCCGCCGGCTTGTGCGCGGCGCGCTCGGGCGGCTGGCCCGAGCCCACGAGCAGGGCGATGGCCGCTACGACCGATCCCAGGACGGCGAGGGCGACCAGCCGCCTGCGGCGGAAGGTGCAGGCGTCCGGTCGCACCTGGGCGAAGCTAGAGCCTCGGCGGGTCAGATCGCGGCGCTGGGCTCCTCGACGATGCTTTCCGCGGAGATCGGTCGGGCCTCGGGCCGCTCGCGGCGCAGGGCCACGCCGGCCACCACCAGCGCGACACCAGCTACCTCGGCTGGCGAGGGGACCTGGGCCAGCACCACCACCCCGATGACCGTGGCGGTCGCCGGCAGCAGCGAGACCATGAGCGCGTAGGCCGCACGCGACAGCTTGGCCATCGCCAGCTGGTCGGTCACGTAGGGGATCACCGATGACGACAGGCCCACGCCCACGCCGGCCGCGAGGGCGAGAGGGTCCGACAGGGCGGGCAGGGCCTCTGCGCCGGCGAGGGGGCTCACCGCGACGGCGGCGATCAGCATGGCGGCGCCCAGGGAGTCCACCCCGGCGCCGCGCTGGGCCACGCGGTGGCTGAGCACGATGTAGGCCGCGAACAGCCCCGCGTTGGCGAAGGCGAGCGCGAACCCCAGGCCGCCGCCCTCGAACCGCACATCGGTCACGAGGTACACGCCGCCGCCTGCGAGGAGCAGTGCCGCCGCGTTGCGCGGGCTCCGCGAGCCGAGCGCGGCCAGGGCGATCACGGGCAGGAACTCGATGGCCGCCACGGTGCCCAGGGGCAGACGGTCTATTGCCCCGTAGAAGCAGCAGTTCATCGCCGCGAGCACCGCGCCCCAGGCCAGCAGCGTCGCGCGCCTCTCGCCGCGCAGCCGCGCGACCAACCGGCCCGGACGCCGCCAGGCCGCGAACAGGACGGCCGCCGAGGCGATCCGCAGCCAGGCCACGCCCAACACGTCCACGCGCGCGAACAGGAGCACGGCGAAGGCGGGCCCCAGGTAGTGGAAGACCGCGCTGACGACGAAGAGCAGCTGAGGAGGCACCCCTCAGAAGGTTGCCCGGGTAGACGCGTGTGGGATAATCCTCAACGAAGGAATGAAGACCGAAACAACTAATGATCGACGGCGAAACGGCGTTCTCACCGTCGACGACTCCAACCGACGGCTGTTGGCCGAGCTGCAGCGCGACGCACGCCTGAGCCTGGCTGAGCTGGGCCGCCGCATAGGGCTGAGCGCGCCCGCTGTCGCCGAGCGCCTCGCCCGCCTCGAGGAGGGCGGCGTGATCCGCGGCTACCACGCCGACCTTGACCCGCGGGCGCTGGGCTTCGGGCTGGGGGCGGTGCTGCGCATCCGCCCGGCGCCGCGCGAGCTGAAGAAGGTGGCCGAGCTCGCCCAGCGCACACCCGAGGTCTCCGAGGCGCACCGCATCACCGGGGACGACTGCTATGTCATGCGGCTGCATGTGCGCGACGTCGAGCACCTGGAGGACGTGATCGACCGCTTTGCTCCCTACGGTCAGACCACGACGTCGATCGTCCAGTCGGCCCCTGTCCCACCGCGGGGCCTCCCGATAGACTCAGATTGACTGGTCAGTCAAAATGTCGAGCGGGCGGTGCTCGGCCGGCCAACGCCCGGCCTGTGCTCCGCCGCTCACGAGGGAGCCGATGCGCGCAGCAGCAGTTCAGCTGAACTCAGGCGGAGACCTCGCTCGCAACCTCGAGCGTGCCGATCGCCTGACCCGAGAGGCCGCCGCCGACGGCGCGGACCTCGTCGTGCTGCCCGAGAAGGTCAACGTCATGGGCGAGCTCGAGGCGCTCGAGGCCGGCGCCGAGCCGCTCCAGGGCGGCCCCACCATCGGCTGGGCCCGCGAGACCGCCCGCGAACTGGGCATCGACATCGTCGCCGGCTCCATCGCCGAGCGCCGCGAGGGCCACAGCAAGCTCTCCAACACCTCGGCGCACGTCGGGCCCGACGGCGAGGTCCATGCCGTCTACCGCAAGATCCACATGTTCGACGTGACCGTCGGCGGCCAGAGCTATCGCGAGTCCGCGAGCGAGGAGCCCGGCCACGAGATCGTGCTCTCCGAGCTGGCCGGCGGGCTCGAGCTCGGCCTGACCGTGTGCTTCGACCTTCGCTTCCCGGAGCTCTACCGCATCCTCGCGGTACGGGGCGCGCGCGTCATCTCCGTGCCCTCGGCGTTCACGCGGGTCACCGGAGAGGCCGGACACTGGGAGGTCCTGCTGCGCGCCCGGGCGATCGAGAACCAGGCCTTCGTGGTCGCCGCCGACCAGGTGGGGCCGGCCGGCGACAAGGAGAGCTACGGCGGCTCGATGATCGTCGACCCCTGGGGCGCGGTCCTGGCCCGGGCCGAGGGGGGCGAGGGCTTCGTGGCCGCCGAGCTCGACGTCGAGCGCCAGGAGGAGATCCGCGAGCAGCTGCCGAGTCTGGCCAACCGCGTCCCGGCGGCCTACCGCTGGCCGGAGGAGGTGCCCGCATGAGCCCCGACGGCCGGGCGGCGGACAAGCGCCGCATGATCCTCGACGCCGGGATACAGGTCTTCGCCCAGCGCGGGTTCCACCACTGCCGCGTCTCCGACGTGGCGGACGAGGCCGGCGTCGCCTACGGGCTCGTCTACCACTACTTCGACTCCAAGGAGGAGATCCTCAACACGCTCTTCCTGGAGCGCTGGCAGATCATGCTCGACGCGATCGCCGAGATCGACCGTCAGGAGATGCCCGCGCGGGACAAGCTCTACGCGGTCGCCGGCTTCATCATCGACTCCTACCGCCACGAGCCGGAGCTGATGAAGGTGATCATCGTCGAGGTCACCCGCGCGGCCAACTCCTTCGGCCGGCTGCACCTGGAGAAGATCCGCGAGGCCTATCAGGGGATAGCGGCAATCGTGGAGACTGCTCGCGCGGAGGGCCTGTTCAAGGCCGATATCCCCGCCGAGTTCGCCGCGATGTGCTTCTACGGCGCGATCGAGCAGCTCCTCACCGCGTGGATCTTCGATGTCCTCCCGCGTACCGAGGAAGAGTTTGAGCACGCGAAGGGCCTGGTAGTGGACACCATCTGCGGAGGACTCGAGACCGCATCCGGTGACCCCGCGGCCGTGTCTGGTTGAATCCGGCGCCCATGGACAACGACTTGGTAAAGCGCCTCGCCTGGAGCGGCCTGCTCGCCGGCCTGGGCGCCCTGACCTCCATCGTCGCCAACCGGATCGCCATCGAGATCTGGACCCGTGTCACCGGCGAGGACCCGCCGGTCGACTGATGGAGGCCGCCACCCCAGGACAGCCCGGCGACGAGGTCAACCGCGCCGAAGCGGCGGCCGGTGAAGCCGATCCCACCCAGGCCGCGACGCCGGAGCAGGTGGTCGAGCCCGAGGGCGGCCCCGACTCGCCCCCGCGCGGCGAGTCGCCGCTCGACGGCCAGTCGCACACGGAGTCCGACGCCTTCGCCGAGCGCCCCGAGCTGTTCGTGGGCGCGGCGTTCGCCGGCGGGCTCGCCCTCGCGGTCGCCCTCAGGGCCCTGGGGCCGAGCGAGTGAACGGACGCGACGCCGACAAGTCGCTGGGCGAGATCGTCCAGGAGGTCTCCGAGAAGGCCTCGCTGCTCGTCCGCCAGGAGATCGACCTCGCCAAGGCCGAGGTCAGCGAGAAGGTCAGCAACCTCGGCAAGGGCGCGGGCATCGCGGCCGCCGCGGGCACGTTCCTGTTCTTCGCGGTGTTCATCCTGCTGATCGGCCTCGGCTTCTTCGTCAACGACCTGCTCGACTTCGACAACGGCTGGCTGGGTTTCTTCATCGTCTTCGGCCTACTGGTGATCCTGGGTGCCATCGCGGGACTCGTCGCGTACCGCTTCTTCAAGAAGGGCGCGCCGCCCACGCCGGACATGGCGATCGAGGAGGCCAAGCTCACCAAGGCCCAGTTCGAACACCAGGCGATCGAGCGCGACCAACTGGGCCGCTCGAGTGACCGCCTCGAGCAGATAGAGAAGGGAAGCTGATGCCCGAGCGCAGCTCACAGGAGATCCGCGCAGACATCGAGACCACCCGCGGTGAGCTGGGCTTCTCGGTCAACGACCTGCGCACGAAGGTCGCCGTGCTGACCGACTGGCGCCGTCAGCTGTCGGAGAACCGCACACCCGCACTGATCGGCGCGGCGGCGGCGGGCTTCCTCATCGGTGGCGGCGTTGCCGCCACCATCTCGCTGTTCAGGCGCCGCTAGCCGTCGGCGGAGTACCGGCGGTGGCGATCGTCGGCTGGTCCTCGGGGGTCAGCAGGCGCTTCACCACCGAGTACTCCCGCACGGCGATGTGAATGGTGGCCGCTACCGGCACCGCGACGATAGCCCCGAGCACGCCGAGCAGCTGCGCGCCGAAGAGCACCGCGACGATGATCACGAACGGGTGGACGTTCACTGCTCGCTTCTGGATCTGTGGCTGGACCAGGTTGTTCTCCAGCTGCTGGTAGACGATCGACCACACGATCCAGATGATCGTGACCGTTGGGAAGTCGTCGAACAGCGTGACAACGCCCACCAGCACCGCGCCGATCGTCGCGCCCACCAGCGGGATCAGGTCGAGGAAGAAGATCAGGACCGCCAGGGGGGCGGCGAAGTTCACCCCGAGCAGCTTGAGCACCAGGAAGGAGAGGACGCCGGCCATCGCCGCCTGGAAGATGGCGCCGGCCACGTAGGAGGCGATGGCCTTGCTGGAGCGGTCGAGTACCCGGCGTATGGAGATAGCCCGGTCCTCGGGTAACTGGTGCAGCCCGGCGTCCACCCATCTTCGCCCGCTGCCCAGCATGAAGGCGGTGAGGATGAGGATGGTCACGACGGCGAAGATCGAGTTGACCAGCCCGATCCCGACGTCCCTGACCGTGGTGGCCGCGTCGCCGAGCTTCTCCGGGATCTGCCCGGCCTGGTCCTGCAGCTTGCCGGTGATGTCGTAGTCCTTGTTGAGCTTCTGCAGCCGCTTGTTCTTCTCGACGAAGTCGGTCACGTCGCTCGCATAGCGCGGCGCGTTGTCGGCGAGCTTGCTCACTTCCGTGACGAGCGGGGGCACGATGACCGCGGCGAGGAGGAACGGGACGAGCAGAAGCCCGAAGTACACCAGCGCGATGGCGAACCCTCGCTTCATGCGCTGCGACAGGACGTTCACGGGGCCGGAGAGCGCAATCGTCAAAAAGAGAGCGGCCAGCAGCCAGCCGATGGGCCTGCGCAGCAGGTACACCAGGTACAGCGCCAGCGCGACGCACACGATGATCATCACCAGCCGGACGACCTCGCGGATCGAGAGGTCGGCCATCAGCTGACGAAGCGTTCCGAGATCGACCCGACCCCCAGCAGCCCCGGTCCGGTGTGGGCGCTGAGCACGGGGCCGATCTCGCTGACGAAGAGCGGGTCGTTGCCGAAGATCTCGCGGCAGCGGGCCTCGAGCTCGGCGGCCTGCTCGGGCGCGGCGATGTGCTGCACGACCCACCCGTCGCGCCCGGACTCGTGGCGCTGGCGCGCGTAGTCGACCATGCGCTCGAACATGCGCTTCGAGGTCCGTACGCGCTCCACCGGAGTCATCTCCGACTCTACGGTGAGGATGGGCTTGACCTTGAGCGTCGAGCCGATCCACGCGCTGGCCGCACCGATCCGCCCGCCGCGCTTGAGGAACTCGAGCGTGTCGATCGCGAACCACATCTTCAGGTCCTCACGGGCTTCGGTGACGAGGCCCTCGATCTGCTCCGCGTTCGCGCCCTCTGCGGCAGCGCGGGCCGCTGTGAGAACAAGGATGCCGAGGCCGCCCGCCGCCGTGGTGGAGTCGATCACCTTGATGCGGTCGCCGCCCTCCAGCGACTGGGCGGCCTGCCGCGCGGAGTCGGCTGTGCCCGACAGCCCCGCCGAGATGTGGATCGAGACGATCTCGTCCCCGTCCGCCAGCAGCGGGTCGTAGACCGACATGAAGTCGCCCACCGACGGCTGCGAGGTGGTCGGCAGCGCGTCCGTCCTGCGGAGCGCCTCGAAGAACGCGGGGTAGTCGGTGATCGAGGACTCCCGCTCGGTGCGCTCCCCCTCGAACACGATGTAGAGGTCCACCACCTCGATCCCGTGACGCTCGATCAGCTCGTGCGGCAGGTAGGACGTGGTGTCCGTGACGACGGCGACGGACATCGGCCCGCAGCCTACTGTGCAGGGGAGTACGATCGCGGCTACGGAACCAAGCGAGCGGTGCTCGGCCGGGCCGGCGCCCGGCCTGTGCTCCGTCGCTGGGAGGAGAGCGATGACCGGTCAAGACAGGCAGCAGATCGAGGCCCGCCTCGACGCGCGCCTGCAGGAGCTGACGCGGATGCGGGATGCCGTCGGCCCCGTGGCCGGCTCCGACAACGCCGACGTGGTCAACCACCCCGCCGACCTCGCAGGGGACCTGCACGACCGGGAGATCGATGCCGGCACCCGCCTCCTGTGGCTCGAGGAGGAGGCTCGGATCACCGAGGCGCGCCGGGCGCTGGCCAACGGCACCTACGGCGTCTGCCTGGCCTGCGGGCAGCAGATCGCCGCCGCCCGTTTGGCGGCGGTCCCCGAGGCCGTCCGCTGCCTCGACTGCCAGCGCCACTTCGAGGGTGCCCACCGCCAGCGCGCTCACCTGTAGTTGCCCAAGACCCTCCTGACCGGAGCGACCGGATTCATCGGGTCGCACTTGGCGCGCGCCCTGGTGGAGCGCGGCGACAACCTGCGGGTCACCGTGCGCGAGCGTTCGCCGCTCGAGGGCCTGGACGGGATCGAGTGCGAGCGCGTGCGCTGCGACGTCACCGACCGCCGCTCGGTCCGCCGCGCGCTGAAGGGCGTGGATCGAGTCTTCCACGCCGCGGGCGTGACCTCGATCCGCGAGGACGACGCCGAGCGCATGTTCGAGGTCAACGTGGGCGGGGCCAAGACGGTTTTGGGGGAGTGTCTGCGCGCGGAGGTCGAGCGGGTGGTCTTCACCTCCAGCGCCGCCGCCCTGGGACCGGCCCCGCCGGGCGGGACCGCCGACGAGAGCCAGCTGTTCACGGCCGGCCACCTCGACATCCCCTACGTGAACTCGGTGCACGAGGCCGAGGTCGAGGCGATGCGGCTGGCCGCTCGCGGCCTGCCGCTGGTGTGCGTGAACCCGGCTGTGACCTTCGGCGCGGGCGACGTGCACATAACCTCCACCCGCATCGTCCGCAACTTCCTGCTGGGCCGCGTCCCCATGTACTCGGGAGGGGCGTTCTGCATGGTCGACGTTCGCGACGTGGTCGCCGGGCACCTGCTGGCTGACGAGCTGGGCGGCATCGCCGAGCGCTACGTCCTCGGCGGGCGCAACTTCACCTTCGACCGCTTCTTCGCCGACCTCGGCCGGATCTCGGGCGTGGCGCCGCCGGTGCGCATCCCCGGGGCGCTCGCCACCGTGGGTGCCCAGGCGCTGGGCGCCGCCCGGCGCCCGCCGCTGCACCCGATCGAGCTCGCAGCCGCGCGCCATTGGTGGACCTACCGGGCCACGAAGGCCAAGCGCGAGCTCATGTGGCGTTCTCGCCCGCACGAGGAGACCCTGGAGGCCACGGTGGCCTGGCACCTGGAGCGCGAGCACGACCGGATCGCTCGCACCAGGCGCTCACAGCAGGTCCAGTACCGGCTGATGGGAGCCGCGCTCGGGGCGGCCGGCCGTGCCGGGCGCGCGGCCAGCCAGTTGCTGGGGCGAAACGCTCCAGCCGGTCCCTAAGCTGCAGGGAAATGGCGATCCTCTACCGCTGCAAGGCACCCACCGACCGCGTGTGCCGCTGTGGGGTCGTCGCCCGCCGGCTGAAGCGCTCGGGCATCAATTTCTCCGAGGTGCGCGTGCCGTTCCTCAAGCGCCAGCGGCCAGAGGTATACGAGCTGACCGGGCAGCGCTGGGTCCCCGTGCTGATCAACGGCGAGGACGTGGTGCACGACTCCCACCGCATCCTCGAGTACATCGACTACCTCGACCGCGCACGGGAAGCGAAGACCGCGGCCTGATGGCCTCGCCCCGCTCGCAGCAGATGGCTCGCGCGATCCGGCGCGCCTATCCGATAGTCCTGGCCGCCTACGAGCGCTGGCAGTCGCTCTCCGACGAGGAGAAGGAGCGCTACAAGGCCCACGCGCGCGCAGCCGGCGCCCGCGGGCGCCGGCTCATCGAGCAGCGCCGCGGCCGGGGCGGCGGCGGCTCCCACCGCTAGTCCAGCCGGTTCTCCAGCTGCATCGGGGGCGCCTTGCGCTCGGGGGTGGTCTCGGCCACGGCGGCCTCGGGCTCGGAGGGCTGGTCGGCCCCGAGCTTCTCGGCCAACTCGCCCGACTCGTACATCTCGGCCACGATGTCGGCCCCGCCGACCAGCTCCCCCTCGACGAACAGCTGAGGGATGGTCGGCCAGCCCGAGAGGCCCGAGAGCTCCTGGCGGATGCGCGGGTCGGGCAAGATGTCCAGGGCCGAGTACTGGACGCCGAGCGCGTTCAGCGCCCCCGCGGTGCGCGCGGAGAAGCCGCACGCGGGCTGCTGCGGGGTGCCCTTCATGAAGAGCATCACCGGGTTCTCGTCTATGGCGTTGGCGATGAAGTCGCGAATCTCCTCGTCGGTCACTGCGTTCCTCCCGGAGGGGTCGAGGTCTTGATGGAAAGTGCGTGGATGGGCCCGCCGACCTCGGCGCCGAAGACGTCGTAGACCAAGCGGTGCTGCTCGATGCGGCTGAGGCCCTCGAAGCGTTCGGAGGTCACCTCCGCCCGGAAGTGGTCACCTCCGCCCGTGAGGTCCTCCACCTGGGCGGAGGAGCCGGGCAGGGCGGTCTCGATGCGCTCCTTGAGGTCGTCGGCGGACGGCATGCTTCAGAAAAGATAGCCACGGGCTACAATCGAGTGAGTGGTCACCCTCACCGATATAGCCGCGGAGAAGGTCCGTGGGTTCATCAACGGGCAGGAGGCCGGGGACGTCGGCCTGCGCGTTGGCGTTCGCGGCGGCGGCTGCTCGGGCTTCCAGTACGCCCTCGCCCTGGACAACCGGAAGGAAGACGACCACGTCTTCGACTACGAGGGCATACGCCTGATCGTCGACCCGGCGAGCATGCGCTACGTCGACGGCTCGACCGTCGACTACACCGAGAGCCTCATGGGCGCCGGCTTCGAGGTCAACAACCCGAACGTCGTCGCCTCGTGCGGCTGCGGCTCCTCGTTCCGCATCGCGGACGAGGACGCCTCCTGCGGCTCCTGAGCCGTCGCGAGCCGGCGTCCTCGGTCGGCTTGCCTGCCTAGCGGGCGGGCCTCCCTGGCGCGGAGTGGGTCACCCCTCCGGCGAATTCGTCAGCTCCCTGAGGGATTTTTCGAGGGGGAGCCGTGTGCCCGGTGGCGCCTCAGTCGGGCGTGTTGTCCAGTGAGCGCCAGAGGTAGAGCGACGCCAGCGAGCGGTGCGGGCGCCAGCCCTCGGCCAGGTCGGCCAGCTCCGCCGGCTTGGGTGGGCCTTCCAGCTCGTAGGCGAGGGCAGCGGCGTTGCGGATGCCCAGGTCGCCCACCGGCAGCACGTCGGGCCGGCCGAGGTGGAAGATCAGGAACATGTGGGCGGTCCACTCGCCCAGGCCCTTGACCGCCGTCAGCTGGGCGATGACCTCCTCGTCGGGCAGCTCGGCCAGCCGGTCCAGCTCCAGGCGGCCGTCCTCCACGTGCTCGGCCAGGTCGCGGAGGTAGGCGACCTTCGGGCGCGACAGCCCGACCGACCGGATTTTCTCGGGGTCCGCGGCCAGGAGCTCGGCCGGGGTGGGCGCGTGGCCGCCGAACATGTCCTCCAAGCGCCCGTAGATCGAGCGGGCCGCCTTGGTCGAGAGCTGCTGCCCCACGATCGCCCGCAGCAGCGCCCCGTAGGCCTCGGTCGGCCGGCGCCCGCGGCGGCGCAGGACGTCGTCCAGCGGCCCGAAGCGCTCGAGCATCGCCGCCATGACGGGATCCCGGCGCAGGACGGCGAGGGCCTCCTCGCTCTCCTCGACGGGCTGCGTGCGGCTGCCGGCGCTGGGGCGGGGCACGGTGCCTAGGCCGCCGTGCGCCGGCCGCGCCCGAAGTAGTCGGTCTCCTGCTCTCCCAGCGGCGTGCTCGGGTCGTCGCCGAACAGCCACTCGCGGGCGATGCGGTGCCAGTTCGCCGTGCACCCCAGCTGGCCCAGCACGCCAAGCGTGAGCGCCTGCATGCGCGCGCCGAGCATCGACTCCGGCGGCGCGGTGCCGCGCCTCATCAGCTCCCAGTGGCGCGAGCGGGGGTCGCCGAAGTCGATCAGGATCCGGCCCGCGGTCTCGCTGTCGAGGGTGATCTCCTCGTCCTCGAGGTACCAGGCGACCATGTCCTGCACGTGCGCCAGCACCGCGCCGGCCTCGACCTTGTCGTCCTCGGGCTTGTAGAAGCCCATGTAGGTCATGTGGGCGAGCAGGCCCTCGGCGTCGTCGTCCATCGCCAGCTCGAGCGCCTTGACCTCGTCGGCCACGTGCTCGGGGCTGAGCTTCTTGGTCATCCCGAAGTCCAGGAAGGCGACCCGGCCGTCGGGCATCAGCTTGTAGTTGCCGGGATGCGGGTCGCCCGAGAAGTGACCGTGGCGGTAGAGCGAGCCGAAGAAGAAGCGGAAGATGATCTCGCCGAAGCGGTCGCGGGTGGCCTCGTCCATCTGGCGCACGTCCTCGAAGCCGGTTCCGTCCACCCACTCGCTCACCAGCACCTTCTCGGCCGAGAGCGAGGTGACCACGTCGGGCACGTAGATGAAGGGGTGCCCTCTCCACGCGCGTGCGAAGGCGCGCTGGTTCTGGGCCTCGTGCTCGTAATCCAGCTCGTCGGACAGCCGCTCGCGGATCTCCGCCGCCATCGCCTTGGCATCCATCCCGGGCGCGATGCGCTTGGCCACGCGCATGATCAGTCCCATGTTCTGAAGATCCGCACGCACCGCTGAGGCGACGCCCGGGTACTGGACCTTGACCGCCACCTCACGGCCGTCGTCGGCCAGCCGGGCGCGGTAGACCTGCCCGATCGAGGCCGCGGCCACGGCCTCCTCCTCGAACTCGGAGAACACCTCCTCGAGCGGCGCGTCGAGCTCTGACTCGATCAGCTTCTTCATGTCCTTGAAGGGCACGCGCGGGGCGGCGTCGCGCAGCTCGGCGAGCTTCTCCTGCAGCCGCTCCTGGAACTCCGGCGGGAGGCCGCCGGTGTCGATGAACGAGGCCACCTGCCCGACCTTCATCGCAGCACCCTTCATCTGGCCCAGCACCTCGAAGATCTGCTCGGCCGCCTCCATCTGGCGCCGCTGGGCGGCCTCCCGGCGGGCCTGCTCGTCGCGCGTGAGGTTCGCCGCCTTGGTGGCGTACTGGCGGGCCGTCTGGCCGCCGGCCAGGCGGCCGACCTTGGCGGCTCGGCGCACCCGGCCCTTGGGGATCTTCGACTCGCCGGCCACTCCTGCAAGGGTACGGGCGTGCTCCCGGGACCGCCTATCGCCAAGCCCGACAAGATCATTTGCATCGGGCTCAACTACCGCTCGCACGCCGAGGAGCAGGGCGCCGAGCTCCCCGCCACGCCCACCTTCTTCGCGAAGTTCCCGAACGCGCTCGTGGGCGACGGCGCCACGGTGAAGCTGCCGACGGGGAAGGTCGACTACGAGGCCGAGGTGGCCTTCGTGATCGGCACGGAGGCGAAGGACGTCGCCGAGGAGAATGCGCTCGACCACATCGAGGGCTACCTCCTGCTCAACGACCTCTCCGCGCGCGACCGCCAGTTCGCGACCCCGCAGTGGATCCCCGGCAAGGTCTTCGACGGCGCAGCACCCTGCGGACCCCGCCTGATCCCGCGGGACGAAGCGGGCCCTCCCGACCGGATCGGCATAGAGCTGCGGCTCAACGGCGAGCTGCGCCAGTCGGCCACGACCGCCGACCTGGTGCACTCGATCCCGGCCCTGGTGTCCCACCTCTCTTCGCTGATGACGCTCGTTTCGGGTGACCTGGTCGCCACCGGCACCCCCGCCGGTGTGGGCAGCCTGCGAAAGCCCCGCAGCTACCTGCAGCCGGGCGACACGGTGGAGATCAGCTCGCCTCAGCTGGGCAAGCTGACCACCTACCTGAGCTAGATCTCGATCTCGCGGTCGAGGGCGTCGGCCAGCAGGTCCGAGCTGCGCCGGGCGGACCACAAGGGCACCGAGGGATCGCCCCGTCCGATCTGCGGGCGCAGCACCACCTTGCCGTCCGGGGCGCTCACGTCCACCGACTTCACCGACTGGTCGCGGCTGCGCTCCAACTGCTCGGCCAGCCGGATGATCCCGCTCAGCAGCTTCAGTCGGCCCTTGTCGCCCTTCTGGGCCAGGTCGCCGAGCGACGACGCGTCGGGATCGCCCTTGCGGTGGTAGCGCGCGACGATCGCGATCATCACCTGCTCGCGGCTGGTGTAGCCGGCGAGGCCCGAGTTGAGGATCAGGTAGGCCGAGTGGTGGTGGTGATCGTCGTAGTCGATCGCCACCCCGATGTCATGCAGCTCGCAGGCGGCCCACAGCAGCTCGCGCTCGGCCTCGCCGTACTCGTGCAGGCCGGCCTCGCCCAGCGAGTCGAACAGCTCGAGCGAGAGCTTGGCCACGTGGCTGACGTGGGCGTCGTCGGTGCGGTAGCGGTGCGCGAGGTTGACCACCGAGTCGCGGCGCACGTCCTCGAACAGCGGCGGGTCGGAGCCCTCGAGCAGCCGCTCGAAGAAGATCCCCTCCCGCAGGCCGGCCTCCGAGACCTCGATCTCGTCGAAGCCGCCCTCGTCCATCATCGTGGCGAGGGCGATCGTGCCGCCGAGGATCACGTCGGCGCGGTCGGGCTTGATGCCGGGAATCGAGTCGCGCTTGGACGCCGGCTTGTCGGCCAGCTCCTCGATCAGCTCCTCCAGCGCCTTGCGCGTGAGCACGAAGCCCTGCACCTCGAGGTCGGGAGTGTCGAGCTGCTTCAGCACCGCCGCGGCGAGGTTGCGGATGGTGCCGCCGATCCCGACCAGCCGCCCGCCCTTCTTCGGCCACCACTCGATGCCCTCGAGCTCCCCGGCCACGTGGCGGCCCACCCCCTTGCGCTCCTTCTTCGATGCCTTGCCGGAGGGCAGGAACGCCTCGCTGAGGCGCACCGAGCCCAGCGGGAGCGAGCGGGCCTCGTCGAGCTCGCGTCCGCTGATCTTCATGAGCTGGGCGCTGCCGCCGCCGATCTCGATGCCGTACCCGTCTTCGACCGTGGTCGAGTTGACCATCGCCAGCCAGCCGTAGCGGGCCTCGTCCTCACCGGAGATCACCCGCAGCTCCAGCCCGGTCTGGCCGGTGATGTCGTTCAACAGCTGGTCGCGGTTGGGTGCCTCGCGGATGGCGCTGGTCGCCACGGCGTCGACCTCCTCGATCCCCGAGGCCTCGCAGAACGCCGCGAACACGGCGGCGGTGTGCAGGGCGCGGTCCATGGGCTCGGGCTGGAGCTCGCCGTCGTCGCCCAGCCCCTCGCTCACCCGCACCGCCTCGCGGATCTCGTCGGTGAGAGCCCACCAGCTGCCCTCCTCGAAGCCGTAGACCACCAGCCGGAAGGAGTTCGAGCCCATATCGATCACTGCTTGGCGCTGCACCGGATCATCATGGCCTAGCCTCGGACGAGATGCCGATCGGGAGCGTCGACAACCCCCTGCGGGTGGCCATCGTGGGCTCCGGGCCCGCGGGCTTCTACGCCGCCGGGCACCTGCTCAAGGCGAAGGACCTCGAGGTCCACGTGGACGTCTTCGACCGCTTGCCCACCCCCTGGGGGCTGGTCCGCGGCGGCGTCGCCCCCGACCACCCGAACATCAAGGCGGTCTCGCGCGTGTACGAGAAGACGGCGGCCCTGCCGGGGTTCCGCTTCTTCGGGAACGTGAACTTCGGGGACGACGTGACCCACGACGAGCTGGCCGACCGCTACCACGCGATCGTCTACGCCACCGGTGCCCAGACCGACCGGCGCATGGGCATCCCGGGCGAGGATCTGAAGGGCTCACACTCGGCCACGGACCTCGTCGCCTGGTACAACGGCCACCCGGAGTATCACGACCTCGAGTTCGACCTGTCGGTGGAGACCGCGGTGGTGGTCGGCAACGGAAACGTCGCTATGGACGTCACCCGGATGCTCACCACCGATCCCGAGGAGCTGGCCAAGACCGACTGCGCCGACCACGCGCTCGAGGCATTGCGCGAGTCGCGCGTACGCGAGGTGATCGTGCTCGGACGCCGCGGACCGGCCCAGGCCGCCTTCACCAATCCCGAGCTCCTTGAGCTGCGCGAGCTGACCGACGCCGACGTGTTCGTCGACCCTCGCGACTGCGAGCTCGACGAGCATTCGGCCGAGTCGCTGGAGGCCGACGGCAGCAAGACGGCCCGCAAGAACGTGGAGATCCTGACCGGCTACTCGACTGACGAGCCGCAGGGCAGCGAGCGCCGCATCGACCTGCGCTTCCTGGTCTCGCCGGTGGAGATCCTCGGCTCGGAGCGCGTCGAGGGCGTGCGGATCGTCCGCAACGAGCTGCACCGTGGCGACGACGGCGTGGTCCGGCCCGAGCCCACCGACATCACCGACACGATCCCCTGCGGCCTCGTGTTCCGTTCGATCGGTTACCGCGGGGTGCCCCTGAAGGGGGTGCCGTTCGACGACCGCCGCGGGGTAGTCCCCAACCAGGGCGGTCGCATCGGCGACGGCGGCGAGTACGTCGTCGGCTGGATCAAGCGCGGCCCGAGCGGGATCATCGGCACCAACAAGCGCGACGCCCAGGAGACGGTCGACGCGCTGCTGGAGGACGCCGCCGCCGGCCGCCTGCTGAATCCCCCTGACCCCGACCCCGACTCGCTCGAGCAGCTCCTGAACGAGCGCAAGCCCGATCACGTGACCTACTCGGGCTGGGAGGCGATCGACCGCGCCGAGCGCGCCGCGGGGGAGGCCGAAGGCCGCCCACGCGTGAAGCTCACGCGGACCGAGGAGCTGCTGGAGGCCGCGCGCGAGAAGGTGGGCTAGGCAGTCAGGTGGGGGTGCTTGCCACGGTCTTGGGCTTTGCCGGGGCTGCGGCGAGCCAACGCCCGAGGTTCTCCCGTGAGAACACCCGTCGGTCGGGACGAACCAGCCGCGACATCGCGTCGCGGAAGTCCTGAGCTGTCTCGGGCTCGGAGGCGATGCCGGCGAAGATGGGCCCGGCGACCTCGGGTTGCGGCTGCATCCCGAACTGGAACGAGAACTCGTAGTGGCCGGCGGCGCGCTCGTCGCGCCACGCCTCGTAGTCGTCCAGGCTCGCGTCACCGCCCATGAGCGCGTCCGAGACGTAGATCGCGTGCTCGACCGCGTCGGAGATCCCTTGGGCGGTCGCGGGGTGCTTGAAGTGGCCCGCGTCTCCGATCAACGCCCAGCCGGGCCCGCTCGGCCGGCGGAAGAAGCCTCGGAGCATCGTCTCCGGAGCGGAGCGCACCGGTGTTATCCGCTCGGCCTGGTCGATCGCCTCAGGGTCGAGCGTCGTGGGGAACTCGCGCAACGCCGACAGGTAGGCGCGCTCGCGAGCGGCGGGCCCGCCACGCGTGTGGTCCGGCGGACCGCTGGTCAAGAGCGCTTGCAGCCCGTCCTCACACGGGATCAGCGTCAGCCCATGGCGCTCGTGGATGTCGAAGCTGACCATGTCGGTCTCCGGAAGCCCGCGCCAGTAGGAGAGCAGCATCGACAAGTCGCTCGAGCGCGTTCTCGTTCGCTCGAGTCCGAGCTTGGCCGCGACCGTGGAGGACCGGCCATCGGCCCCGACCGTCCAGTCGGCCTCGATGGTCTCCCCGCTCGCGAGCGTCACCCCTCGGACCGGATCGTCGGCCTCGCCGCTGCCGATGAGGCCGGCGACCTTCTCCCCGAAGCGTCCCTGGACCCCCGCGTCGAGCGCGGCCTCGGCGAGAACCCGGTCGAGGGCCACCCGGCGGGGGGCGATCGCGCGGTCGAAGCCGCCGATCGGAGAGAAGCCGCCGGCGAACTCGTGGCCGAGGACCCTGATCCGGTAGCGCAGCGAGGGCACGTCGTGCCGCTCGATCAGGGGAGCGAGCACCCCGAGCCCTTCGAGCCGGGAGATGGTGTTCGGGAAGATGGTGTGCGTGGAGAGGGTGTCGCTGCCCAGCTCGTCTCGATCCACCATCGCCACCCGAGCGCCCGCCCGCGCGAGGCGCAGGCCGAGCACGGAGCCCGCGCAGCGTCCCCCTACTACCACGACGTCGAACCTGCTCTTGCCGTTGTTGCTCAATCGCGTCTCCACGCTCCTCTTGCGCTCAGAGTCTCCCGGATCCCGCCCGAGCTCGCTCGGGCACCTGGTTCACGTGCCGCCTTGCGCCTGTACAGGCATGTCGGCGCAGTAGCGTTGGCGCGTGTTTGGCGTGAGAGGCCTTGAGCGGCGTTCGAGTGGACGCAGGCTGGTAGCGCCCCGAGTGGAGCTAGGTGTCCACCTGCCCCTCATGGAGTTCGGATCCGAGGGGCTTTCGCTCGCCCGCCTCCAGGCGGCCGTGGACGCAGCGCGCGACGGAGGCTTCGCGGCGGTGTCCGCAAACGACCACTTCCTCTTCTCGACCCCCTGGCTCGACGGGCTCACCGCTCTGGCCGCGACGATGGAGCGCGCGGGCGGGCTCACGATCGCGACGACGGTCTCCCTGGCCGCCCTGCGTGGGCCGGTGCCGCTGGCCAAGACGCTCGTGGCGCTCGATGTCCTGTCGGACGGGCGGCTCGTCGCTGGGCTTGGCCCCGGCTCGTCCAAGCGCGACTACGAGGCCATCGGGATGCCCTACGAGGAGCGCTGGAAGCGCTTCGACGAGTCCGTCGCCGTGCTCCGTGGGCTACTGGGCCGGGCGCCGTCTCCGGAGCTCACTCGCTACTACCCGCTACCCGACGCCGCCTTGCAGCCCTCGCCACTCCGGGACTCCGGCATACCCCTTTGGATCGGCAGCTGGGGCTCGGAGGCCGGGCTCCGGCGGGTAGCGCGCCTGGGCGACGGCTGGCTCGCCTCGGCGTACAACACCACGCCTGGGCGCTTCGCCACCACGCGCGGGTTGCTCGACCAGCAGCTCTTGGCGCAAGGCCGCAGCGGTGACGGGTTTCCGAACGCCCTCGCGACCATGTGGGCCTGGGTCACGGAGGATCACGAGGAGCGTGAGCGTGTGCTCCGCGAGGTTCTTGCTCCTCTGCTGAAGCGGGACCCGGGCGAGCTGCGCGACCAACTTTGCGTCGGCCCGGCGGAGCACTGCGCCGAGCTGCTCTCCCAGTACGCGCGGGCCGGGTGTCAACTCGTCTATCTCTGGCCGCTCGGAGAGGAGGCGCGGCAGCTGGAGCTCTTCGCCGCCGAGGTGGCGCCGCGCATCGAGGGCTAGCGTGGATCACGTGCAAGCCGGCTGCGGCAGCACGCCGAATTGGTAGGAGAACTCGTAGTGGTCGCGTGGGTCGACAGGGTGTCGCCGCCGATCGGGTCGCGGTCCACGACCGCGACGCGGGCCCCGGCCGGGGCGAGCCGCAGCGCGAGCACGGAGCCCGCGCAGCGGCCGCCCACCACGACGGCGTCGTACCCGTCGCCGCCGCGGCTCACCGGCCTAGCCCTCGCGACCGCGGGCCAGGAGGTACTCCGACTGCGTCAGGAAGCTGTCCGCAGCCAGGTTCGAGCGCTCGGCCAGCGCGACCAGGTCCCCTCGCAACGCCTCCCAGTCGCCCCGCGGCTCCAGTAGCTCGCGGGCCTTTAGCAGCGGGCCGTAGTTCTCTGTCATGTAGTCGATGAACCCGGCCGGCGAGTCGTTCTCGAAGACCACCGAGTGGGTCTCCAGATCGAACTCCACGCCGCTGCCCTCGAACAGTCCGCGCAGGTGGTCGCCGTCGCCCCAGAGGGGAGGCGGGGACGCGCCGGCCGGCGGCTTGGGAATGTGCGGGCTCATCGTCTTGAAGAACTGACCGATGAAGCCGCGCGGGGTCCACGAGGAGAGAACGATCTTCCCACCCGCTCGGGTCACGCGGGCGATCTCGTTCGCCGCCACCTGGTGCTGTGGCGCGAACTGGACGCCGATCACCGACAGCACGGTGTCGTAGCTGCCGTCGTCGTAGGGCAGGGCCTCCGCGTCGCCCTCCACCCACTCGACGTCCACGCCCGCGCTCTCGGCACGGTCGCGGGCCACGTCGAGCAGGGTCGGGGCGAGGTCGAGCCCCGTCACCTCGGCACCGGCCTGCGCCGCGGGGATGGCGGCGTTGCCCGAGCCGGTGGCGACGTCGAGCACCTTTTCGCCGGGGCGGGGATCGGCCGCTGCGACAGCGACGTCCGCCACCTCGGAGACCAGATCCCGGGCCACCGCCGCGTAGTCCCCGGAGTCCCAGGTGGCGCGGTGCTTGGCCTTCAGCTCGTCGATCTCGGTGGTAGTGGTGGTCATTGCCTTGTCCTTTCTGGTCGGTTTCGAGCAGTGTCCAGGCCGACCGTCCCAGCGACCGTCACAGCGCCCGTGAAAGGTGCGTCGATATTGGACGCGCCGGGCAGTACCTTTGGCGCATGCTTCGCGTCCACGTGCTCGGGGAGCTCGTGGTGGAGAGCTCCGGCCGGCCCGTCGAGCTCACCGGGTCGTGGCGAGCCCGCTCATTGCTCGCGTGGCTCGCGCTGAACCCCGGGAACCACCCGCGCGGCGACCTCGCGGCGCGCTTCTGGCCCGAGGTCCTGGACTCCAGCGCCCGCGCCAGCTTGCGCAACGGGCTCTGGGCGCTACGCAAGGCGCTGGGCGACGAGGACGCGGAGGCGCTCGTGGCCACCCGGGACCGGGTCGGGCTGAAGGGAGAGCCGGACGTCTGGGTGGACGCGGCGGCCTTCGAGGAGCACTTCGCCCATGGCCACCTCGACGAGGCCCTGGCCCTGTGTCGGGGAGAGGTGCTGGCCGGGCTGGAGGACGACTGGGTCTACGAGTTCCGCGACGAGCACCGCCTGCGCCTCTCCGAGCTGCTGGAGGCCATGGCGGCCCGCGCCGAGCCGATGGACCTGAGCCGTGCGATCACGCTCACGCGCCAGCGGGTGGCGCTGGACCCGCTCGCCGAGGACGCCCAGCGGGCACTGATCGAGCGCCTCGGCCGGTCCGGAGACCGCGGCGGCGCGCTCGTCGCCTACTCGCGCCTGCGCGACAAGCTGCGCAAGGAGCTCGGCATCTCCGCGTCAGCCGAGACGCGCCGGCTGGTCGAGCGGATCCGCGAAGGGGCACCCGCTCAAGAGGCGGCGGACGTACCGCCGCCTCCGGTTGTGGCGCCTCCGGCAGCCGAGCCGGCGGCCGGGGAGTGGGCTCCCGGCCTCCCCTTCCCCTTGCCTCCGCGGCTGCGCCGCCGGGGTCAGTGCGACCTGGTCGGCCGCGGGGCGGAGCTCGACGAGCTGCTGCGGGCGTGGTCCGAGGCACAGGAGTCCGGGGCGCGCCTGGCCCTCGTTACCGGCGAGGCGGGGATCGGCAAGAGCCGCCTCACACAGGAGCTCGCCGCGCGGGCGGGCGAGGACGGGGCCGTCGTCCTGCACGGCTCGGCCAACGAGGACCTGCTGATGCCCCACCAGCACTTCGTGGAGGCACTCGGGCACTTCCTGGCCGTCGCATCGCCGGCGGAGCTGGAGCGGCGCATCCAGCCACGGGCGGCGGACCTGGCGCCGGTGGCGCCGAGCCTGGACGCCGGCAGCGAACGCGAGGCCCGGGAGGACGGCGCGCCCGAGAGCCGCCGCTACCGACTGTTCGAGGCGGTCGCGGGGCTGCTCGACGAGCTGGCCCAAGAGGCGCCGGTGCTGCTGGTCATCGACGACCTGCACTGGGCCGACCGGTCCACGGCCGTCCTGCTCCAGCATCTGCTCGAGTCCCGTCCCACGGCCCGGCTGCTCGTCGTGGCGGCCCAGCGGCCCGGCGAGGGCGCCGCGGCCGACGCCCACGCCGAGATGATCCAACGGCTGTCACAGGGCCACTTCGTCGAGCGCGTGGCCCTGACCGGGCTAACGGGCGAGCACATCGCCGCGCTCTCCGAGGAGGTCAGCGGCCGCGAGCTGGGCCCCGAGGTCGTGCACGCGATCAGCGAGGAGACGGCCGGCAACCCCCTCTTCGTGCAGGAGGTAGTCCGTCACCTCGAGGACTCCAGCGGCGAGGTGAGCGCGCTGTCGCTGGCCCGCGAGCAGGTGCCGGACAGGGTGCGCGAGGTGGTCAACCTGCGCCTCGGGCGGCTCAGCGACCCGTGCGTGCGGCTGCTCACCGTCGCGTCGGTCATCGGCACCGAGTTCCCGCTCGACCCGCTCGAGCAGGTGAGCGACCTGCAGGGCGAGGACCTGGCGACCGCGCTCGACGAGGCGCTGGCGGCGGACATCCTGCTGGAGGTCGAGGAGGCGGACCAGGAGTCCTTCTCGTTCTCTCACGCGTTGGTGCGCCGCACGCTCCTGGAGCGGCTCACCCGCGCCCACCGGCGCCGCATACACGCGCGTCTGGCGGACGTGCTGGAGTCCTCACGCGGCGATGGCGCCCTGCTGGAGATCGCGCATCACCTGTGCGAGGCACGCCCGGTATCGGACCGCGAGCACGCTCTGGAGTACGCGACCCGCGCCGCGGAGCAGGCCACCGAGGGGCTTGCCTACTCGGAGGCCGTCGACTTCTACACCCGGGCGCGGATGCTGCTCCCCGAGGGCGACGAGCGCCGGCGCACGCTGGCGCTCAAGCGGGCCATCGCCTACCAGGCCCTCTTCCACGCCGTCATGGACGCCCCCGAGGGCGTCAGACCTTGACGTCCTCCGGGGTGATGTCGCCGACGATCTCGTAGATGCGGGTGACCACATGGCCGCCGACCTGGTCCGCGTGCTCCTGCAGCCGCCCGGTGCTCGGGGCGGAGTAGACGCAGAAGCTCTTGATCGCGCCCCCGTCGTCGCTGCACACGTGGCTGTGCTCCCAGGTGATGTCCGAGAAGTGCTCGCTGCCGGTGACCTTCGACCGCGCCGCCACCTCCTGCATCTCGTCCTCGGTCACCTTTCCGAAGTCGCGCTCGATCACGTATCTGGGCATCAGGAGGCTCCTGTGGTCACTTTTCGAGGGTCGATGTCGCCCACCAGCTCGTAGACGCGGTGGGTCGACGGGGCGTCGATGGTCTGGGCGTGGTCGTACAGGATCTGGGCGCTCGGCGCCGTGTAGACGCAGAACGCCTTGATACCTCCGTCGGCGCCGTGGCAGACGTGAGTGTGCTCCCATTCGATCTCGGGGAAGTGCTCGCGCTCGGCCGCCGCGGCTGACGCCACCACCGCCTGCATCTCGTCGTCGGTGATCGGCTCGAAGCTCCGCTCGACCACGTAGCGGGGCATCAGGCGACCGTCCTCACGCTCTCGCCGTCCAGCGCGTCCAATGCGCGCTCGGGCGACGCCGTGATGCAGGTGAAGATGGGAGTCTCGGATTCGGTGTAGGCGCTCGACTCCGTCCCTCGCAGCTCGTGGACGAGGTCCAGGAAATCGCCCGGCTCGTCGGCGTCGAAGGAGACCACGAACTCCTGGTCGTCGAGGCCGTAGGAGTAGGCGGTGTTGATGTCGATGGCCCCATGGCGCTTGCCCACCTCGATGTGGCCCCGCATTATCCGCATCCGCTCCTCGGGCGGCAGCTGGTACCACTCGCGCTTCTTCCACATCGGATAGACGATCAGGTACTTCGAGTCGGCCCCTGGACGCGGCTCGAGCGGCGTGGGCTCGGGCGAGTAGACCGACTCCTTGGTCATCGCCAGAAAGGAGTGGGAAATCTCCGCCCAGCGCATGAGCCCGCTCTGGTTGAGCAGGACGTGCAGCTCGTGAATCGCGTCGAGCGACGGCGAGATCGCCCGGATCATCAGGTCGCTGTCGCCGCGGGTGCCCACGAGCGAGTAGGTGCGCAGGAAGTGGTCGGCGGCGAAGTCGTTGAGCGCAGCGGCCAGCTCCTGCTTGCCCTGGGCGCGCTCCTCGGCCGGGAGGCGCCGCCAGGCCGGGTCGACCTTGAGGAAGGTGAACTTCACGAACTGCCGCACGTCTTGAGTCTAGGATGGAGTCTCGTGCGCGTAGGGCTCGTCTCCCCTTACTCGTACACGTACCCCGGTGGGGTTGGCCGCCACATCGAGGCCCTGGCGCAGGAGCTGATCGCCCAAGGCCACGATGCGCGTCTGCTGACTCCCTTCGATCCCCCCGATCGTCGGGCTCGTGTACTTCACCGCGGCGCCGAGCCGGAGCGGCTCCCCCTGCCCGACTACGCCGTCGCTATCGGGCGCACCGTCGGCCTGCCCTTCAACGGCGCGGTCTCGAACCTCGTGGTCAACCCCGTGGCCTGTCACCGCCTGGGCCGAGAGCTGCGCCAGGGCGGCTATGACCTGGTGCACGTCCACGAGCCCAACGCGGCGCTGTTCGGCTGGCACGCGGTGGAGGTCGCGCCGGTGCCCGTGGTGGCCACCTTCCACACCTACTCGAGCAACGCTCTCCTCGGCCACCTGGCCGCCGACGTCCTCGGAGCGCGGCGTATGTACCGCAAGCTGTCGGCCCGGATCGCGGTCTCCGAGGCCGCGCGCTGGACCGCCGAGCGCTTCTACGGCGGGCACTACCGGCTGATCCCCAACGGCGTCGACCTGGCCGCCGCCCACCCGGTGGGGGAAAGCGGTGAGCGCCTGGAGCTGCTGTTCGTGGGACGCGCCGAGGAGCGCAAGGGGCTGCCGGTCCTGTTGCGCGCCTTCGAGGCGCTGCGCGGCGCCGGTGTGGATGCGCGGCTCACCGTGGCCGGGGCCACCAGCGAGGAGGTGGAGCCGCTGCTGCTCGAGCACGACGGCGTGCGCGTGCTGGGACGCGTGACCGACGAGGCGAAGTTCCGGCTGCTCGGCGAGGCCGACGTGCTCTGCGCGCCGTCGGTCGGAGGCGAGAGCTTCGGGATGGTGCTGACCGAGGCCTTCGCCTCGGGCACGCCGGTGGTGGCCTCGGACATCGCCGGCTACCGCGACGTCGTCAGCGACGGCCAGGACGGCATGCTCGTCCCGGCCGGCGACGCCGCCGCGCTCGGAGAGGCCCTGCGGGACCTGGCCGAACACCCGTCCCGCCGGCGGGAGCTGGCGTCCGCCGCCCGCAGATCCGCCGAGCGCTTCGCCTGGCCGAACGTCGCCGCCCAGGTGGCCGAGACCTACGAGTACGCCCTGGACCAGCCCCGCCCCGAGGGACGCGCGGCGCGCGCGGCGGCGAAGCTGGGGGTGCGCGCCGCCGAAGACGTCGAGCCCTCGCCTCCGCGCCGGCTGCCCTCGCTCGAGCCGGGCCCGAAGCTGACGCGAGGCCAGCGCGCCGGACGACTTGCCCGCCGCGCGATCGCGCCCCTCGGCCTCGCCGCCGGCTTGGGCCTGGCGGCTCTGGCCGTGGACCGCATCGGGGTGTCCTCGATCGTCTCCGCGCTCCTGGCCGCGACGCCGGTCTGGGTGCTCGCCGCGTTCGCCGCGATGTGCGCCTCGATGCTGATTCGCGCCGAGGCCTGGAACGCGATCCTGCGTGCCGCGCTGCCAGGCACCCAGGTGCGCCGGCGGGACACGGCGCGGGCCACGATGGTCGGCGTGCTGATGTCGGCCACGCTGCCCGCGCGCCTCGGCGAGCCCTCGCGCGCGTTCATCGTGGCCCGGAGACTCGGCCGGATGCGCGAACGCTTTCCGCTCGTGCTGGGCACGCTGGTCTCCCAGACCGTGCTCAACCTGCTCGCGCTGGTGATCCTCGGCGTTGTCATGTTCGCCACGGTCGGGCTGTTCCGGGGCAACGAGGATGCGCTGCTCGCGGTCACGCTGGGGCCGGTCCTGGTGCTCGTGGTCCTGCTCGCCGTGCCCGCCCTCCTTCGCCGCGGGCGCCCCTCGCGGTCGCAGCGCGTCCAACAGTGGGTTGCGGCCGCGCGGCGCGTGGCGGTGCGGATGCGCACCGGCCTGCAGGTCTTCCGCCGTCCCCGGCTCGGCGCCTGGGCCGCCTCGGCCCAGCTCACGGCCTGGGTGGTGCAGTGGGTGTCCTGCTATCTGCTCCTCGTCGCACTCGGCCTCGACGCGCAGGCCGGCGTCGGCGCTGCGGCGGCGGTGCTGTTCGCCGTCAACGTGACCGCCGCCCTGCCGGCGACGCCGTCCAACCTCGGCGTCTTCCAGGCGGCCTGCGTGGGCGTGCTGACGGCCTACGGCGTCAGCCCGGGCGAGGCGCTGGCGTACGGGATCATCCTGCAGGCCGTGGAGATCGCCACCGCGCTGGCCATGGGCATGCCCGCGCTCCTTGCCGAAGGATTGACGTGGCGCGACCTACGCAAGCGCGCCCTGCACGCCGCGCCCGTGCACCTGGCCGGCTCGGCCCGCAAGGCAGGGGCCTAGGCGGCCAACCGCTCCAGCTCGGCGACGGCCTCGTCGGCGGGAGGCTGGGCGCTCATCTCGGCGGCGATCTCGCCCGCCCTCTCGCGGAAGCGGCTCTCGACGAGCACCTCCTCGACTGCGGAGCGGATGGCCCCGGCCTCAGTCGTCACCGAAAGCCCGGCGCCCGCTGCGGCGACGCGGCCGGCGTTGAGCGGCTGGTCGGCGAACAGCGGCACCAGCACCTGCGGGAGCCCCGCGGCGAGCGCGCCCAGGGTCGTGCCCGAGCCGCCGTGGCACACCACCACCGCGGCGTGAGCGAGGACGTCGGTCTGCGGCACCCAGGGCTCCAAGTGCACGTTGGGCGGCACGGGGGCGAACGCGTCCGGGTCGGCCTCGCGGCCGACGGTCAGCAGCACGCGCGCGTCGACCCCTGCCATGGCGTCGATCGCCGCGCGGTAGGCCTCCGCTGCCATCTCCATGGCCCCGGCCACGCTGCCGAAGCTCACATAGACCAGCGGCCCGGCCGCGCCCTCCCACCAGTCCGGCAGCTCCGCTGCACCGTCGTGCCACTCCGGGTCGGCGAAGCGGAGCGTGTGCGGCTGGGCGGGCACGCCGGGGTCCTCCAGCGCGGCGGGGAACATCGTCAGGAAGGGCGACCGGCGCAGCACGCCGGCGTCCAGGTCGGGCGGCAGCCCGGCCTCCTTGCGGAGCGCGTCCAGCGCCGGCCCGGCGAAGGAAAGCGTCATCGCCTCGGTCGACGAGAGGCCCGTGGCCACGCGGGCGTGCGCCACGCCGTGCAGCTCCGCCGCGATCGCCGAGCCGAACTCCGCGCTCTCGCGGAGCACGACGTCGGGGGCCCACTTCTCGCAGGCCTGCTTCAGCCGGGGCAGGGCCGACGAGGAGTTCAGCCGGCCGAAGATCTCGCCGATGACCACCCGGTTGGCCTCCTCCGGCGACAGCGTGGGCACGCGCGCCCAGACCGGACCGAGCTCCTCGTCGGGCGGAGGGTCGAAGGCCCAGTACTCGAGGCCGGCCGCGTCGACGGCGCCCTTCAGGTCGGGTGGCCCGGCCGCCAGCACCTCGTGACCCGCGCGGAGAAACGCGCGCGCGAAAGGCAGCAGCGGGGCGAAGTGGCCGGAGCCCCGCGTCGAGGAGAGCAGAACCCTCATGGGGCGAGTATCTCCTGACGACAAAGAGGGAGTGAAGCTCTCTCCGGCCATCCTCGCCGCCGCTCTGGCGTTGACCCTCGCCGCCCCGGCGAGCGCCGAGACGCTGCTCCCACCGCGAGGCAAGGTCTTCCACGGAGGCACTGGCGGCTACACCGGCGCACATATCGACCGCTTCGCGCGCAGGTCCGGACGCGCCCCGGCCGTGTACCAGTTCTTCTTCACACCGCCCTGGCGCAGCGCTGCGGCGCGCGACCTCGACTGGGAGCGCAACCTCCTCGGCGTGGCGGCGAGCCGCGGCGCGCGACCGATGTTCCACCTGAGCACGGCCCGGGGCGGCGACGGCGGCTCGGTGGTGACGCCAGGGCAGATCGCCCGCGGGGCCGGCGACCGCTACCTGGTGGCGCTCAACGACATGCTCGCCCGCTTCGGACGCCCCGCCTACCTCCGGGTGATGGCCGAGATGAACAACTTCAACAACCCCTACTCGGCCTTCGGCGGCAATGGTCGCCCACGCACGCGCGCGCACTCCACGCGCAGCTTCCGCGCGGCCTGGCGCCGCATCGCGCTCGTGGTGCGCGGAGGAGCGGTGCAGGAGATCGACGGACGTCTGCGGCGCCTTGGCCTGCCGCCGCTGCGCACCGAGGCAGCCGAACTGCCGCGCCCGCGCGTCGCGCTGCTGTGGGTGCCGTTCTGCGCCGGCCTGCCCCATCGCCGCGGCAACGGCCCGGGCGCCTACTGGCCGGGCGGGCGCTACGTCGACTGGGTGGGCACCGACTTCTTCGCCAACTCGCCGAACTTCCCGTGTCTCGGCCGGTTCTACCGCGACCGCCGCTGGCGCGCCAAGCCGTTCGCCTTCGGCGAGTGGGCGCTGTGGGGGCGGGACGACCCCCGCTTCGTTCGCCGGCTGTACCGCTGGATCGCCTCGCACCGGCGCGTGCGCATGGTGGTCTACAACCAGGGCGCGCTGCTCGAGCCGCTGCTGAGGCTGCGGCCGCGCAGCGCCCGCGAGCTGCGCCGTCACGCGCGTAGCGACCGGTTCTCAGCGCGATGACCGGCGACGGCCCCGGCGCGCGGATGCGCACTCCCTCCTGCGCAAGCCGTCAGGCAGCTGACGAATCCCTCCCGCGGGTGCGCCGTGTCGCGCGGCGCGCAGTTGGCAAACTCCGGGCGCGATGGCCTACAAGCTCGAAGACCGCGAGGGCATGGCCAGCGGCGTCCGGCGCATCGTCGCCGAGGAGCTCGACTCCGCGCTGGCGAACCTGCGCGCCGAGCCGCTCAACGACGAGGCGGTCCACGAGGCGCGCAAGAGCATCAAGAAGTCGCGCTCGGCTCTGCGCCTGCTGCGCTCGGATCTGGGCAACGACGTGCGCAAGCGCGAGAACGCCGTCATGCGCGATGCGGCCCAGCGGCTGGCGGGCGCCCGCGACGCGCAGGTGATGCTGGACACCCTCGAGAAGCTGGAAGCCGACCCGCGCTCGGTCCTGCCGGCCGCGGCCGTAAGGCGGCTGCGCAAGCTGTTGGAGCAGCGCCGCGACGAGCTGAGTCGCGGCGCCGACCTCGAGACCGAGGCGGCGCGGGCGGCCGAGGAACTCGCCGCGGTGCGCGCCCGGCTCGAGAAGTGGCCGCTGGAGGAGGAGGGCTTCGACGAGGCGGCGGCCGGCCTGCGGCGCATCCACCGCGGCGGGCGCGGCGCGATGCAGACCGCGCTCAAGAAGGGCGACGACGACTCCTGGCACGCGTGGCGTAAGCGGGTCAAGGACCTCTGGTACGCGCTGCGGATCCTCAAGCCGGTGGCCTCCGAGCAGCTGTCGGGAGCGGTCGAGGAGGCCAGCGAGCTGAGCGACGTGCTCGGAGACCACAACGACCTGGCGGTCCTGACCGAGACCGTGCGTGAGCACGCGGACGAGCTCGAGGCCGGACACGCCGAGCTCGTGCAGGCGGCGCTGTCCACCCGCCGCGGCGGCCTGCGCCTGGCCGCGGTGCCGCTCGGCATGAGGCTGTTCGCCGAGCGCCCCAAGGCCTTCGCCCGGCGGCTCGAGGGCCAGTGGGCCGCTCGCGAGCCCCAAGCTGCCGCCGACGCCCGCTGGATGCCACCCGAGCTGGTGGCCCAGGTCCGCGGGATCCTGGTGGCCAAGGAGGAGGCGGCGCCGGCCGAGCGCCGCAAGCTGGCGGCCGCTCTGCCGGGGCTCGGCTTCCGCGTCAAGGACTTCGCCGAGCACGTCCCCTCCCACCGCGGCGGCTTCTCGGTCGCCGACTTCGACCTTCTCGTGGAGAAGGGCGTCATCCGCGTCGGGGCGCCCCCCGCGCCGCGCGGGCTGGTCAAGGGCAAGGCGAAGGCGAGCGGCAACGGCAGCAAGGCGGCGCCGCCCGAGCCCGAGCCCGCGCCCGAGCCGGAGCGGAGCCGAGCGATCCAGCCTCGTCTGCGGCCGCCGGCCCAGCCCGGGCCCGATCAGCTGGTCCGCAGCGGGCTGCGTCTGGCCTTGGGTGCGGCCCGCTGGGCCCGGCGCCGCCTGCGCTAGCGCAAGTGGCGGAGTCGCTCGAGGGGGCCAACCTTGCCACAACTCTGTCAAGGTTGCGCTAGCCTCTGCCTGTGGCCGAGCGGGACTACCTGAGCGCGATCAGGGAGCGCGTCGTCGTCTTCGACGGCGGCATGGGCGCGACCCTCGAGCAGTTCGACCTCACCCAGGAGGACTACGGGGGCCTGGAGGGCAAGTGCCACGAGGCGCTCGTGCTCAACCGCCCCGACGTGATCGAGGGCGTGCACACCTCCATGCTGGACGCGGGCGCCGAGGTGCTCGAGACGGACACCTTCCAGGCCAGCCGCCTCAAGCTCGAGGAGTGGGGCCTCGACGACCACACACTGGAGATCAACCAGAAGGCCGCCGAGATCGCCCGAAAGGCCGCCGGCGGTGACCGCTTCGTGGCCGGTTCCATCGGCCCCACCGGGCACCTGCCCGCCTCCGACGATCCCACGCTGGGCAAGATCACCTTCCGCGAGCTGGTCACCGTCTTCGAGGAGCAGGCCCGTGGCCTGACCGAAGGCGGCGCCGACCTCATCATCATCGAGACCGCCCAGGACATCCTGGAGGTCAAGGCGGCGATCTTCGGCGCCCGTGAGGCGTTCAAGGAGACCGGCAAGACGCTTCCGCTGCAGATCAGCGTCTCGCTTCTCCCGCAGGGCGGCAAGATGCTGCTCGGCACCGACGTCCAGGCGGTGCTGGCCACCCTCACCGCGCTCGACGTCCAGGCGGTCGGCCTCAACTGCTCGACCGGGCCGGAGGACATGCGCGACGCGATCCGCTTCCTCGGCGACGCCTCGCCGCTGCCCGTCCACTGCATTCCCAACGCCGGGCTGCCTCTGCAGGGCCCCGACGGCGAGACGATCTTCCCCGAAGAGCCCGAACCCCTGTCGGCCACCCTGGCCGACTTCGTGGAGCGCTACGGCGTCGGCATCGTCGGGGGCTGCTGTGGTACCACCCCCGACCACATCCGCGCGATCGTCGACAAGGTCGGCGGCAGAGAGGTCGGCGAGCGCCCCGAGCCGGGCGAGCCGATGGTCTCCAGCATGATGACCGCGGCCCCGCTGGTCCAGGAGCCACGCCCGACCCTGGTCGGAGAGCGCGTCAACTCCCAGGGCTCGCGCAAGGCCAAGGAGATGCTGCTGGCCGACGACTACGACGGCCTCGTGACCGTAGCCGAGGACCAGGTGACCGGTGGCGCCCACGTGCTCGACCTGTGCGTGGCGCTCACCGAGCGCCAGGATGAGGACGAGCAGATGCGCGAGGTGGCCAAGCGCGTGTCGCTGACCCAGCCTGCGCCGATCCAGGTCGATTCGACCGAGCCCGACGTGATCGAGAAGGCCCTGGAGCAGATCCCCGGCCGCGCGATCGTCAACTCCATCAACCTCGAGGCCGGCCGGGACAAGGCCGACACGGTCATCCCCCTGGCCAAGGCCCACGGGGCGGCGCTGATCGCGCTGACCATCGACGAGGTCGGCATGGCCAAGACCGCGGACCGCAAGGTCGAGATCGCCACGCGCATCAAGGAGATCGCCTGCGACGAGCACGGCCTCGACCCCGAGGCGCTGATCTTCGACGCCCTGACCTTCACGCTCACCACGGGCGACGAGGAGTGGCGCCCGAGTGCGGTCGAGACCATCGAGGGCATCCGCCGCATCAAGGCCGAGCTGCCCGGCGTCAAGACCTCGCTGGGCGTCTCCAACGTGAGCTTCGGGGTCTCGCCGCCCGCCCGCGCCGCGCTGAACTCTGTTTTCCTGCACCACTGCGTGGAGGCCGGGCTGGACCTGGCGATGGTCAACCCGAACCACATCACGCCCTACGGCGAAATCCCCGAGGAGGACCGCAAGCTGACCGACGCGCTGGTCCTCAACGAGTCCGAGGACGCGCTGGAGAAGTTCATCGCGCACTTCGAGAGCAAGGGCGAGGAGGAGGAGGTCACGGCCGCGGACGCCACCGAGGGCATGGAGCCCGAGGAGGCGCTGCACTTCCACATCCTGCGCCGTAAGAAGGAGGGCGTGGAGGACTGGATCGACAAGTCGGTCGAGAAGATCGGCGCCGTCCCCACGCTGAACCAGGTGCTTCTGCCCGCCATGAAGGAGGTGGGCGACAAGTTCGGCGCCGGCGAGCTGATCCTGCCCTTCGTGCTGCAGTCCGCCACCGTCATGAAGCGCGCCGTGGCGCAGCTCGAGAACTACCTCGAGCGCACCGCTGACCACACCAAGGGGACGGTCGTGATCGCCACCGTGTTCGGCGACGTGCACGACATCGGCAAGTCGCTGGTGAACACCATCCTCACCAACAACGGCTACACGGTCGTCGACCTCGGCAAGCAGGTTCCCATCGACACGATCATCGGCGCCGCCGAGGAGCACGAGGCCGACGCCATCGGCCTCTCCGCCCTGCTGGTCTCCACCTCGAAGCAGATGCCGGCCTGCGTAGGCGAGCTGCACGAGCGCGGGCACGAGTTCCCGGTGCTGATCGGCGGCGCGGCCATCAACCGCGACTTCGGCCGGCGCATCCTCTACCCGAAGGGCAAGGAGTCCGACGAGGTCTACGAGCCCGGCGTCTTCTACTGCAAGGACGCCTTCCAGGGCCTCGACACGATGGACGCGCTGGTCGACGAGGAGACCCGTGCCGAGCTGGTCGAGAAGACCCGCGCTGCGGCCAAGCAACTGCGCGAGAAACCGGAGGTCGTGGACGACTCACCCCCGGTGACCGACGACAGCGTGCGCTCCAAGGCCCGCACCGACACACCGGTCCCCGAGCCGCCCTTCTGGGGCGCCCGCGAGATCGACGTCGACCTCGACGACGTCTACCCGTACCTCGACCGTCACGTGCTGTTCAAGCTGCACTGGGGCGGGCGCGGCAAGAAGGGCGAGGAGTGGCGCAAGCTGGTGGACGGCGACGGCGAGGAGGAAGGCTTCGCCCCGCGCCTCGAGCGCATGTGGCGCGAGCAGGACTACCTGCGCCCCCGCGCCCGTCTCGGGTACTTCCCCTGCAACGCCGACGGCAACGAGCTCGTGATCTTCGACCCCGAGGACCAGGACAAGGAGATCGAGCGCCTGGTCTTCCCGCGTCAGCCCAAGCACGACCGCATCGCCCTGTCGGACTTCTACCGCCCACTGGACTCGGGCGAGCGCGACGTGGTCGCGCTGCAGGGGGTGACCGTCGGCCCCGAGGTGACCGAGCTGATGGCGCGCCTGGAGGAGGAGGGCGAGTTCGCCGAGCAGCTCTACACCCACGGCCTGGGCGTGCAGTCCGCCGAGGGCCTGGCCGAATGGCTGCACGCCGAGGTGCGCCGCGACCTGGGGATCGACGCCGACCAGGGCCGCCGCTACTCGTGGGGCTACCCGGCGGTGCCCGAGCAGTCCGAGCACGAGAAGGTCTGGCGCCTGCTGGGGCTCGACGAGATCGGCATGTACCTCTCCGACGGTCATGCCGTGATGCCCGAGCAGTCGACGGTGGCGATCATCGCCCACCACCCGCAGGCGGTCTACTTCGGCATGAAGTCCGGCTTCGTGCCCGCGGAGAAGGCGCCCGACGAGCTGATCGCCGGCACCGAGCGTGGCGGCGAGCTGCCCCCCGAGTCCGAGGCCAGCGACGGCTCGGTCGAGGACGAGGGCAAGCAGCGCTCGGCAGAAGAAGTCTCCGCCTGAGCGGTTCGTGAGCGAAACGTGAGCGTGCGCGCTTAGCGTCGCGCCATGAGTCACTTCGGCCGGTCCTGCTCGCAATGCTCGTCCCCGTCTTCGGCGGCTGCGCAGGCGCTGGGTGGGCCGATTCTCACCCCGGGGTGCCTGTACGGGCGACGGCCCGAACCGAGAATGAGCCCATGAGGTCAACCGCACTCGAACCCAGGAAGATGACCGCGATCGTCCTCGCCGTCGCTTCCATCGGCGTGGCCGCTTTCGGGCCGGACCACGCCGAGGTCGAGAACGCTCCGAAGGCCGGCGCGAGCCTCTCGTTCGAGCCCAGCACCCCGTAGGGGCCGCCAGGAGGGTGCAAGGCCTCTACGGCCGCGCGCGGTCGCTCGGGGCGGGGCGGGCCTTAGGCCTCGGCGATCCGCCGGGTCTTCTGGATCAGCTCGTCCGCCACCTGCCCAGTATCGATTACGGTGGCCCGGTGGAGCCCATCGCCTGTCAGCGCTGTGGCGCCGAAAACCCGGGCTCGGCGCGTTTCTGCATGGAGTGCGGCGGCCCTCTCGAGCAGACCTGCCCTTCCTGCGGGGCCAGCGCCCCGCCGCAGGCGCGCTTCTGCATGGAGTGCGGCACCGCGCTGGGTGGGGCGGCCGCGCCGGCCACGGCCGCCCTGCCGGCACGCCCCGCCGACGTGCCGCCCGAGGAGCGTCGCCAGGTCACCGTGCTGTTCGCCGACCTGTCGGGCTACACCGCCGCCAGCGAGCGCATGGATCCCGAGCGCGTCAAGGCGTTGGTCGACCAGGCGCTCCGGCGTCTCGGCGAGGAGGTCGAGCGCTTCGGCGGCACGGTGGACAAGTACATCGGCGACAACGTGATGGCCCTGTTCGGAGCGCCCGTCGCCCACGAGGACGATGCCGAGCGGGCGGTCCGTGCGGGCCTCGGCATGCAGGAGGCGATGGCAGGGATCAACGAGCGGCTGGCCGAGACCCACGGCGCGACCTTCTCGCTGCGCGTGGGTGTGAACACCGGGGAGGTCGTGGCCGGCGCGGTGGGCGACGCCTACACCGTGGTCGGCGACGTGGTGAACGTGGCCTCGCGGCTCCAATCGGCCGCCGAGCGCGGCAGCGTCACGGTCGGCGAGCGCACCGTGCGCGCCACCGCGGGCGCGATCGAGTACCGCGAGCTGCCGCCGCTGACGCTCAAGGGCAAGGCCGAGCCAGTGCCCGCGTGGGAGGCGACCGGCGCGGCCGAGGCTCATCCTCGCCGCCGCGCGGCCGACGCCCGCTCGCCGCTGGTGGGCCGAACGCACGAGCTCGACCTGCTCGAGTCGCTCGCCCAGCGCGTGGCGCGCGAGCGCCGCGCTCACCTGGCCACGGTCGTCGGCGAGGCCGGGGTCGGCAAGTCGCGCCTGCTCACGGAGGTCCGGCGGCGGCTGGCCGACGCCCCCGACAGCCCCGTGGTGCGCGTGGGAAGCTGTCCGGCCTACGGGTCGGCCGTCGTCTACTGGGCGCTGGGCGAGATCCTGCGCGAGGAGTTCGGGATCGACGACGCCGACGCAGCCGAGGCGGCGCGGCAGAAGCTGACCGAGGGCGTCGAGCGGCGACTCGATGGCCGCAGCGACCCCGGCGAGGCCAAGCGGCAGGCCGCAACCGTCGCCCGCCTCCTCGGCATGGGGCCGCCGCGCGACCCCGAAGCGGACGACGAGGAGGATCCGCAGCGCCTGCGCGACAGCTTCTTCGCGGCGACGCGCGCCCTGATGGAGGCCATCGCGAGCGAGCGCCCGCTGGTCATCGCCTTCGAGGACATTCACTGGGCCGACGACGGCATGCTGGACCTCATCGACCACCTCGCACAGCGCGTGCGCGCGCCGCTCTTGGTGCTCTGCCTTACTCGCGACGCGCTGTTCGAGCGCCGCTCGGACTGGGGCAGCGGCCGTCGCAACGCCACCTCGCTCGGCCTCGAGCCGCTCACCCGCGACGAGGCGCGCGTTCTGGTGGCGGCACTGCTGCCGGGCGGCGGCGAGGCGGCGGCGCTGGTGGCCGAGCGCTCGGAGGGCAACCCGCTGTTCGCGGAGGAGATGGTGCGACTCGCGGGCGAGGAGGGAGAGGGCGGCGAGCTGCCGGACAGCGTCCAGGGCGTGCTCGCGGCGCGGCTCGACTCGCTGCCGTCGTTCGAGCGGCACCTGATCCAGCACGCAGCGGTGAGCGGGCGCACGTTCTGGCCCGGCTCGCTCGCCTCGGTCGCCCAGCAGGAGGGCGGCGACCTCGGCCAAGCGCTGAGCTCGCTGGAGGACAAGGACTTCCTGGTGAGCTCGACGGGCCCGGCCCGGCTGGGCGGCGAGCGCGAGCTGGCCTTCAAGCACGTGCTCATCCGCGACGTGGCCTACGGCATGCTGCCCAAGGCCGTGCGTGCGCGGCGTCACTACGAGACCGCCCTCTTCATCGAGGAGCACGCCGGCGACCGCGCCGACGAAGTCGTGGGCCTGCTCGCCGAGCACTACGGGCGCGCCGCAGGGCTGGCGCAGGAATCGCACCTCGAGGAGCCGCTCCGCGGCCGGCTGGAGGGCAAGGCGCTCGAGGTCCTGGAGACCGCCGGCGACCGCTCCGCGGCGCTGTACTCCAACGCCGAGGCCTTCGACCACTATGCCGCCGCCTACGCGCTCGGGGTCGCCGACCCCGCCACCCGTGCGCGCCTTCGCGAGAAGCAGGGCGATGTCGCGCTCTTGCTGGGCCGCGTCGACGTCGCGATCGAGGCGTGGGAGGAATGCATCGAGGACAGCGGCGCGCAGGAGGACCTGGCGCGGCTGGGCGACCTCAACCGCAAGGTCGGCGCGGCGCTGTGGCAGAAGGGGGCGGTCAAGGAGGCCATCGAGCGCTACCAGCGGGGTATCGGCCTGCTCAAGGACGGGCCCCCGGCCCGCGAGCTCGTGCTGCTCTACGAGGAGGCGGCGACCCTCTACATGTACACCGGCGACAACATGCTCGCCATCTATGCCGCCGAGAAGGCGCTGCGGCTGGCCGAGCGCCTGGAGGAGGCGGGCGCGGCGAGCCGGGCCCACGAGGTCTTCGGGCGGGTCTTCGGCCGCATGGGAGACGGCGTCAAGGCACGCGAGAACCTGGAGCGCTCGGTGGAGATCGCGCGCTCGTCGGGACCCAACAACACGATCAAGGCGCTGATCGCCCTCGGCTCGCACCTCGACATGTCCGAGGCCGACTACGTCGGCGCGGCCGAGGCCTACAGCGAGGCGCGCGAGCTCGCCCGCCGTGTGGGCGACCTGACCGCCGAAGCCGAGCTGCAGTCCGCGCTCGCGCTGCTGGCCGCCTACCGCGCAGACTGGGAGGAGGTGGCCGCTCTGACCGAGGCGAGCCTCGAGCTGGCCGAGCGCGAGGGGCTCGCCCGCAGCCTGGCCTATCCCTACGCGCTGAGGGGCCTCCTGCGCTGGCGCTCCGGCGAGTTCGTCCAAGCGGCGGAGACCTATCGCCGGGCGCTTGCCATCGCCCACGAGACCGGCTGGTCGGAGGTCGCCTACTGGGCGCTGTTCGGGCTCGCCCTCAGCCTGCGCGACTCCGGAGACCTGCCCGGCGCGTTGGAGGCACTCGGCCAGGCGCTCGAGGTGTGCGAGCGGGCGGGGCTGGTGGCGCAGTCGATCCAGGCGACCTCCGCACGTGCCGTCAACCTGATGCTCGCCGGGCAATCCGAGCGGGCGGGCGAGGTGGCCGAGGAGGCGGCCGCGCTGGCGCAGCGGCTGCCATACCCGGCGGCGCGCGCAGCGTCGCTGCAGGCCAAGGGGGCCTGCGCGCCCGACGCGGACACGGCGGTGGCTGCGCTGGCCGAGTCGCGCGCGCTGTGGGAGGAGCTCGGCCGGCCCCTCGACGCCGGCTGGTGCGACGTTCTCACCGCGCGCGTCGCCGCGGACGAGCGGCCGGACGCCGCTCGCGAAGCGATCGAGCGCGCCGTGGCCACCTTCGAACGGCTGGGCGTCGGCCACATGGCCGAGCGCGCGCGCTCGCTCGTGCGTGTGGCCTGAGCCGTCCCGTCCGATCGGGGCCGTCGAGGGGGAGCTAGGGAGACAGGCCCAGGGCTTCGCGCGCTTCGGCGTGGCTGTCGTACATGCGCCACTCGACGACCTTGCCGTCGCGCAGCAGGAACGAATGGCTGAAGTCCTCCTCGACCTCCAGCCCCGAGCCCTCGAGGCGGCCGCGCTCGCGCACCACCGCCAAGACGTGCTCGCCGGCCTCCTCGATGCTCACCGGCTCGACCTCGTACTCCTCCCACTGTCCGTACCAGTTGACGAGGTACTCCATGAGCTCGTCGAGCCCCCGGTACTCGTCCGCGGCGTCCGGCTCGGCGGACCGTGGGAGGACTCGGACGTCGGGGTCGACGGCGCGGAACCAGGCGCCGATGTCACCGTCGCCCGAAGCCACGAAGACGCTGCGAACGATCTGAGCGTCACCCTCGGCGATCTCCGGCGCTCCTCTCCTGGTCGCTCAGTCCCGCGGCCTCCAGCGCCTCGTCATGGCGGAGGAAGTCCTGCACGCGGACCACCCGGCCGTCCTTCAGCGTCCAGACGCTGCCGTAGGACTCGTCCAGCGCCACACCACTCGACTGAGCGCGCATCGGCATCTCGGCGAGCACGACCAGCCGGTCGCCCAGGTCGATCAGCTCCGTGGGGTGCAGCCGGACCTCGGCCCCCCACACGTCGTAGGTGCTCTCGATGTACTCGCGATAGCCCGCAGGCCCGCGGTAGCACGGCTTCGCCAGCCCGGCCTCGACGAACTCGCGGTAGGGGTAGTACTCGAGGTCGGGATGGAAGCCCATCACCACCGCGGCCAGGTCGCGGCGGTTGTACGCCTCCAGGCCGAGCCGGATCCCTCGCCGGAGGGAGGCCTGGCGCAGGCGAGAGCTCGGCGGCAGCTTCCCCAACAGGCGAAAGGAGGCGGCTGCGAGCGACGGGAAGCGCATCGAGAGCCGCTGGTCGAGCGGCCGGCTGGAGCGCTCCCGGACCCGGAGCGGCCTGCGCACGATCTGGTCACTCGGCATCGATAGCCGAGTATCCCCGCTCAGCGAGGGGCGCGTGAGGCGAGCAGCGCGGCGGCGTTGCGCGCGGCCAGGCGGGTCCAGGGCGAGGCCGCGGGCGGTGCCGGTGAGTCCACCGGGCGGTCGGAGCCGAAGACGAGCCGGCCGGCCCCGACCACGCGTCCGACCGCCTCGATCGAGCGAGGGCCGTAGGAGGAGACTTCGTAGAGGAAGCGCGGGTCCAGCGCGCGCTCGCTGGGCCCGCCGCGGATGGCCAGCCGCTCGAGGTGAAGGGGGGCCAGGCCGGCCAGCAGCGCGAACACCACCGGGGCGGACGGGAGCGGCTCGGGGCCCACGTTCACGAACGCGTGCCAGACCGCGTTCATCTCGGCGACGTAGCGGGTCAGGGCGGGCCACCAGCCCTCGCCGTCGGCGCGCGCGGGCGGGTCCTCCCAGGGACACGGCCCGGGGTGGACGAACAGCGGGCGATCGCAGTGGGCCAGCGGCTCCAGCAGCGGCGCGAGCGACTCGACCCGCGCCGGCGTGGACAGCGCGCCGGCGGGCAGGGTCAATCCCACCGCGCCCGCGCGGAGCTGTGCCTCGACGGCGGCCGGCGAGGGCTCGAGCAGGGACACAGAGGCCCAGCGGCCGAAACGCTCGGGTAGTCCCGCCAGGCCCTCTTCGTGGGCAGCGAGCAGGTGCTCGGCCTCGTCGCCGGGCAGGCCCTCGACCCCGAGCAGGCACGAGAGCGCGACTGCCGCCCGGTCCAGGCCGTCAGCCTCGAGCAGCGCCGCGCGCCGGGCCGGGTCCTCCGCCGCGGGGTCCACCGAGTGGGGCGGCTCCCCCGGCACCTCGAGGACCCAGGCCGGCCCCTCGCGTCGGGTCAGTGGGGGGACGGTCCGCGAGGACAGTGCCTCCAGCAGGGGCTCGCCGAGCAGGTGCTGGTGCAGGTCCGCCTGCACGGGCGCCTCAGGCGGCGGGTGCGAGCGGGCGCAGCTCCTCGTGCGCCCGCAGGGCGTGGCGGCGCAGCGCGCCGGTGGGCTCCACGACATAGGACCCCATGCCGAGCAGCGGCGGGGAGTACGTGTGTATCGACACCGACGGCTCCCCGCCGGCGTGGATGACCCGGTGGATGTCCGTGGCCGAGAAGCCGAAGTCGTCGCCGGCGGCGAGCTCCAGCGCGGCGGGCGGCCCTCCGATGCGCAACCGCTCTTCCCGCAGTCGCCCCCGGACCACCGACACCGAGCCTGCCGAGCCGTCGTGGTCGTGGAACCCCGTGTCCTGGCCTTCCATCCAGCAGATCAGCCACACGGACAGGTGCTCGTCGGTCAGCAGCTCCTCGAATACGCGCTGGTCGGCGTCGTGGCGCACGAGCGCCTCCCACAGGTGGGAGTGCGCGGCCACGCTGGAGGCCACGCCGGCCAGCTCGAGCTGTGTGAGCAGTCGCCCGCGGAGGTCTCGGGTATCACCCCGGGGACGCTAACACATGAAACCCGGTTGACTTTTAGGATATTTGTCCAGGGCTACTCTGCCACCGTGTCACTGATCTATGTCACGGGGCACCGAAACCCGGATACGGACTCGATCGCGGCGGCGGTCGGCTATGCCGAGCTCAAGGGCCGGCTGGACCCCGAGAACGACTACCTGCCCGTACGGCTGGGCGAGCTGAACGCCCAGACCGAGTGGGTGCTGGAGCGGAGTGGCATCCCGGCACCGGAGTTCCTCCCGCACGTGATGCTGCGGGCCAGAGACGTGATGGCCGAGGGCTGCTCGGTGGCACACCGCCGCAAGCCGGTGCGTGAGGTGGGGCTCGCGATGGCGCGCGACCAGCTCGATCTGATGCCGGTCGTCGACGACGACGGAGTCGTCGCGGGTGTGCTGACGATGCGCGCGCTGGCCAACCGGTACATCCACGAGTCGCGGGAGCCCGAGAGCCTCGGCGACTCGGACGCGACCGTCGATGCGATACTCGAGGTGCTCGACGGCGAGCGGGTCGCCGGTGAGCGTCAGAGGCTGAGCGGCCGGATCTGGGTGAGCAGCTCCGCCACCGGACCCGGCCCGACGCCGATCAGGCCGGGCGACGTGGTCGTGGTCGGCGACCGCGTCGACGCGCAGCGCCACGTGATCGACGCCGGGGCGGCGGTCCTCGTCAGCCCCAACGGCAAGCGGCCCCCGGAGGAGATCCTCGGCCTGGCCGCCCAGCGGGGGACCACGGTCGTGGTCTCGCCGTTGGACTCGTTCGTCTCCGCGCGCATGATCACCCTCGCGGCTCCGTGTGAGGCCCTGATGGAGGGCGACCTCCTAACGGTCGGCCCCGACGACCTGCTGGCCGACGTCTCCGACCAGATCAAGGAGGTGCACTACGGCGCCGCTGTGGTCGTGGACGGGGATCGCCGGCCCCTGGGGCTCGTGACCCGCTCCCACCTGGTGGACCCCGAGCGCCGGCGGGTTCTCCTCGTCGACCACGCCGAGCTGGCTCAGAGCGTTCCGGGCGCCGACCAGGCCTACATCGTCGAGATCCTCGACCACCACCACATCGGCTCGATCGAGACCCACGTGCCCGTCACCGCGACCTTCGACCCGGTCGGCTCCACCGCCACCCTGGTCATCGAGCGCTTCCGCCAGAACGGGCTCGAGCCCAGTCGCCCGACGGCGACCCTCCTGCTCGGGGCGATCCTCTCCGACACCGTCATCCTGAACTCGCCCACGACCACCCAGCGCGACCACGACGTGATCGCGTACCTAGAGCGGGTGCTGGCCCTGAGCGCGACGGAGTTCGGGCGCCAGATGTTCGAGGAGACCAGCGACGTATCGGAGCTCGCGGCCGAGCAGATCGTGAGCCGCGACTCCAAGGAGTACGTGGTGGCTGGCGGCCAAACGGTCTGCATCGCCCAGATCGAGACCGTCGGCAAGTCCCTGCTCGAGCGGCGCGAGGAGCTGGTCGAGGCGATCGAGGTCAAGCGCGAGTCCGGCGGTCACCTGCTGTTCGCGTTGATGGTCACCGACATACTCAGCAAGGGCACCGACCTGGTGGCCGCCGGCGACCGCGGGCTGATCGAGCGCGCCTTCGGTCAGCCGACGCGCGAGGGCACGGTCGAGCTGCCTGGCGTCATGAGCCGCAAGAAGCAGGTGGCGCCGAAGTTGCTGGCCGCGCTCTGATCAGCGCGACAGGACGTGGTCGCGGAAGCCCACGCCGTAGTTCGTGGGCGCGCCGTTGTAGTTGTTGATCAGCGCCGGCCCGGTGTCGCACTGCCAGCTGCCGGGCGCGACGGCGTCCCAGGCCCACGCGAGGTAAGAGATCCCGTTGCTGTCGGCGAAGCCCATGAAGTCGTCGATGTAGCCGTGGGCGCAGTCGTACTCGCCGATCTCGCCGGCGACGACCGGAACGCGGCGCTTGACCTGGATCAGGGTGTCGCGGCAGGCGCCGAAGCAGACCGCCGCCAGCGGGGCGGTGGCCGGGCCGTAGGTGTGCATCGAGGCCACCAGCTGCCTTGCGCGGTCGCGCGGGCGGTAGCGCAGCCAGTGCGACAGGTCACGCGAGTACTTGAGCCCGCCCAGCATCACGATCTGCCGGGCGCCGGTCCCACGCACGGCACCGAGCAGGCGCCGCATACCGACCGCACGGTAGGCCGGGTACGTCCTGCCGCTGGGGTTCGCCCGGCGGCGCGACACGCGGCAGCCTTGAAGCCAGCACCGCCAGCTGACGTCGTGCGGCTCGTTGTAGAGGTCGAACAGCACCCCGTTGCTGCGCCGGTAGCGGCGGGCGACCGAGCGCCAGAATCTGACCGTGGTGAGCGTGGGCATCGCCAACAGGTCGCGGGCGATGCGGCGGCCCGGGGCGCTGAAGTGCTCGTCGAGAATCACGTAGAGGCCGTTGCGCCGCAGCAACCGCACGTAGCGGACGATCGCCCGGCGATAGGCCCGCGCGTGCCTGCGCAGCTTGCCGACGCCGAGCCAGCAGCTCTCGTTGAGGGGCACGCGCACCGTGTTGATCCGCCAGGTCTTCATGGCGCTGACCGAGCCCTGGTCGCTGGGACCGTCGAAGACGTCGCCGAAACCCTCCTTGCACATGTACTCGGTTCCCGACCGGTTGACGCCCAGCAGCTGGACGATCCGGTGGTTGTCCACGAGCAGGTTCCCCTTCACGTGCAGCTTCGCCGTTGCCGACGGGGCGAGGAGCAGCACCAGCGCCGCCAGCGCCAGCACGGTTCGAATCACGCGCATGGCCCTCATAGGGTGCACAGCCGGCGGGGAGCGGCGCCGTGGATGCCCAGCGAGGCCGTGAAGACGTGCCGGCGTCCCGGGCCCTGCGCCCTTGTGTCTCGCGCCACCACAGGGCCGCAGAGCGCCGGCGCGGTGGTCTCGCCCTGCACCTGCGGGTTGAGCTCGCTGCGGTCGAGTGTTCCGTCCTGTATGCCGTTGTGGTTGTAGTCGATGCCGTGGATGACGATGACGGCGTTGTTCCTGCGGACGAAGCCCGCCGCCTTCGGGGTGAGCCGGAACGTGCGCTTGTAGGTGATGCGCCCATCGGCCGGGAAGCGGTCGAAGGCGAGAATGCTGTTCGCGGTGGTGTCGCCGTGAGTGGTCAGCGCGGCGCGGGCATGTCCGTAGAACGACCCGCCGTCGGTGGTGCTGATGGCCCGGTTGCCGTTGTGCAACTGCGCCGCCGACGCCGTGGGGCATTGCCCCTTGGCGCCGCCGTGGATGTGCATCAGGTGGGGAGCGCGGTTGAGCAGACCGGTCGTGCGGATCGAGACCGTCGCTACATCGCCCTCGAGCCGTACGTCCGCGCTGCCACGACCGGTCACGCGGTTCGTGGGCACCGCGGTCAACTTCATCGGCAGCTCGCTGGCAGCCTTCTTCTTCGAGTCGCCGCCGGACCCGGCGATCAAGGCGATCGCAGCGAGGGCGCAGACCAAGGCGACGGCGCCTCCCGCCACGGCCGCGCGGTGCCTGGCAAGCCACCCCGGGCTGCCGGAGCCGTCGCCCGCCCCCTGACCCGGCGGGTCCCCGGACGGGGGTGGCGATGGAGGGGCCCCCGCGCCGGGCTGCTGCTGGGAGGGCGCGTGTGTGGGGTCCCCGACGAACATCTCATGGCCGGCCGACGCAGCCGGCACGCCCGACCCGGCGGCCGTCGGGGGAGCCGCGGCCGCTCCCAGGCGCGTCTCCGGCATGTCGCCGGCCGTGGGCTCGGCGGCCTCCCCGGAGGCCTGGGGCACCTGCTCGGCGACGGCGAGGCTCACCGCGGCGGCTAGCTCCGAGGGCTGGGTGAACCGCTGGTCGGGGTTCTTGGCGGTCGCGCGCGCCACGATCTCGTCGAAGGAGCTCACGAGCTCGGGACGCTGCATGCTCGGCGGCGGGGGCGCATCGCTGACGTGCGCCCACAGCTTGGCGACGTCGTTGTCCCTCGGGAAGGCGACGGTGCCGGTCAGCATCTCGTAGAGCACGCAGCCCAGGGAGTAGATGTCGGTGCGGCCGTCGACGTTGCCGCCCTGGACCTGCTCGGGCGCGACATAGTCCGGGGTCCCCACCCACGTGCCGGTCCGTGTCAGGCTGCCTCCCGATCCAAGGCGCTTGGTGAGCCCGAAGTCGGTGAGGTAGATGTGCTCGTTCTTGCCCTCGCCGGCGACGAGGATGTTGGCCGGCTTGACGTCGCGATGGACCAGCCCGCGGGCATGCGCGGCGTCGAGGGCATCGGCGACCTGGGCGATGATCCGCTCGGTCCGCTCAACCGGCAGGGGACCGCGGTCGATGACCTCGCGGAGGTTCGTGCCCGGAACCAGGCGCATCGCCAGATAGAGGACGCCTTCGAACTCCCCGCCGCGGTGGATGGGCACGATGTTCGGGTGCTCGAGCGACGCCGCGAGCCGCGCCTCGGACTTGAACCGGGCGACCGCATCCTCGTTCTGGGTGTGCTCGGGCGCGATGATCTTGAGCGCCACCGTGCGGTCCAGGTCCACGTCGGTCGCCCGGTAGACCACGCCCATTCCGCCGCGGGCGAGCAGCCCGTCGATTCGGTAGCCCGCAAACAGCGAGCCAACCTCCAGTTTCGTCAGGTGCTCCCTCGCGTCACCCACGCGGCGCCTCCATGAGGTCCACCCTAGATCGTGCTCGGTGCCCTAGCAAGCAGCCGATCAGAGCTTCGAGATCGCGCTCAGAGCGATGAGCACGAGTACCACCAGCACCACCAGGATGCCGACGGCGATCGCGAACGGGAGAACTTCGCCGCCGCGGGACTTGCGCTCTTCGCGGGGCGCTCCGACTTCGGCCTGTGCTGCCTGCGCAGGCGTGGCGGGGGCCTGCGGGCTCTGGGGGCCGACGGGCGCCGCAGGCCCCGTGGCGACGACGGACTCCGCTCCGGCCTGGCGCAGCTCGCCGGCCGCGACCATGGCGGCATCGCCGAGGTCCCCCGCCGACTGGTAGCGGTCGTCGGGGTTCTTCGCCATCGCGCGGCTCACCACTTGGTCGAACGCGGCCGGG